>CAZVLQ010000006.1:0-91291 GCA_964628185.1 uncultured Zetaproteobacteria bacterium
GGCCGACTTGCGTCATTTACATACAGCACATCTGGTAGGTTGGCTCATGATATGCACAAAAACATCCGGTAGTATTCGTTCAGTCTAAATTCGCCCCTGTTTTTCCAGATAACGCTGGTGGTATTCTTCAGCGGGATAGAAGGGGGAAGCGGCAACAATTTCGGTCACAACGGGCGCGGACAAGTACTGCTGGTGCGCATCACGCGAGGCAATGGCGGCCTCTTGCTGCATCTTGTTGTGATAAAATATGACGGACCGGTACTGGCTGCCGATATCCGGTCCCTGCCGATTTAATTGCGTGGGATCGTGGCAGTTCCAGAAGACATTGAGCAAGGCGTCGTAGCTTACCAGGGCCGGATCGAAACGAACTTCGACCGACTCGGCATGACCGGTCGTCCCCGTGCATACCTGTTCATACGATGGCTCCGGCACATGGCCGCCGCAATAGCCCACGCGGGTGTCCACCACGCCCGGGGCCTTGCGGAAGGTGGATTCCACGCCCCAAAAGCAGCCGGCCGCGAAGGTGGCCGTGTCAATCATTTCCGGACGGAGGCGTCCAGGGCCTCAACCTGGGAAGCCAGCGTGGCACATGGCGCTTGTATTGCAGATAGGCGTCACCGAAACGCTTTTTCAGCCCCCTTTCCTCCACCAGCGGGAAATAGACGGCATTGGCCAGGAAGGCAAACAGCAGCCATCCGGCCAGCGGCCAGGAACGGAATATCAGCGCCTCGGCCATCAGCATGATCAGCACGCTCGTAATCATCGGGTTGCGCACATGCCGGTAAGGCCCGCGTACCACCAGCTTTTTCGGCGGGTTCCACGGCGCCGGCGTGCCCTCGCCAAAATGCAGAAACAGGCGTACCGTCCACGCAGCCAGCGCCAGACCCAGGCACAACATCGCCAGTCCAAGCCAGAAAGAGAACAGGCGGGTATCCGGCCAGGCGGCCGCATAAGCCGAATGCCGGGAGAACCACACGATCAGCAGCGGAACATAAACAAGCGCCGTACCCGGCAGAATGATGATGGTCCTGATCAGCCCCCGGCGCATAGCGTGCCTATCGCGTCTTGTAGTTACGGGCCAGATCGCGCCTGACGTCGCGTTCCTTCATGGCCTGGCGCTTGTCGTACAGTTTCTTGCCGCGGGCAAGCCCCAGCTCCAGCTTGGCATAGCCGCGTTCGTTGAAAAACAGCTTCAGCGGCACCAGGGTCAGACCCTTTTCATGCAGCTTGCCGATCAGTTTTCCGATTTCCGCCTTGTGCAGGAGCAACTGGCGCGTGCGGCGCGGATCAGCGGGATTGTTCATGGCCGCGGGCCTGTACGGATTGATGTGGCAGCCGATAAGCAGCGCCCTGCCACCACGCACGATACAGTGCGCCTCGGCCAGGCTGGCCTGCCCGGCGCGAACGGACTTCACCTCCGGCCCGGTCAGGATGATGCCGGCCTCAAAGGTTTCCAGAATATGATAATCATGGCGTGCGCGGCGATTGATGATGGCCATGCCGGCCATACTAACGACTTTGCATATCCTTTTCGCCCCCGGTTGTCCCCGTACCGGCAGGAGGTTGATCCATACCAGTCTACTTTTCGTAGCCTGAAAATGCCGGGTGATTTACGGTATTGATGTATATTAAAGCAGGGGTGGCCATGACAAGGAATACTGCCGATATGAATATCAGACCTTTTTTCTCGGATGTGCACCGGCCGTTTTTTCTGGGCGGCACGGTCTTTGCCGTGTTGTCCATCAGCCTGTGGCTGCTACATCTGCTGGACATCATGCCTTATGTCGCCCCGTTTGCGCAGGCGCGCATGCACATGGCGCAAATGATCTATTTTTTCTTTCCGTTCTTCTTTTTCGGCTTTCTGCTGACCGTTTTCCCGCGCCTGCTGAGTGTGCCGCCGCTTTCGCCCCGGCGCTATATGCCGATGTTTTTCTGCCTGCTGACCGCCGCCGTGCTTTTCTCCTTTGGTCTTCATGCCGGCGAGGCATGGACGCAGGCCGGGGCGGGGCTTGCCGTCATCAGCAATGTCTGGATTGCTTTCGAGCTGTTGTGCATGCTGCGGCGCTCCCGCTATCTGCATAAGCAGATGCCCGCATTCATGTGGATCGGCGTGGCCTTCGCCTTCCCGGGATCAGCGGCGCTCGCAACGTATGTCTGGAGCGGCGATGAATCCTGGGGAATGGCAGCCGAGGCAATCGGTATTTACGGGTTTTTATTCCCCACCATCTATGCGGTCGCCTACCGCATGGTGCCGATCTTCACGGTCACAAGCGGGCGCGATGTTGTTCGCGACCGCTTCGGCCTGCATTTCATGCTGGCCTTTTCCCTCGCACGCATGCTGCTGATGATCATGGATCTCCATTCCTGGTACTGGCCGGCAGATCTCGGACTGTTCCTTGTGGTCGGCCGGCAATGCTGGCAATGGCGCATCTGGCGGCGCAAGCCCTACGCCATCCAGTCCGTTCTGCACTGGGCGCTGTTCTGGTTTCCGCTCGCCTTCCTGCTTTCCGCCGGTGTCAATCTGGCTGAAGGTTTAAGTGGCGAGATATGGCTGCGTATGGAGCAGGCGGCGCTGCACGCCCTTGTGGTCGGAGGCTTCGGCACCCTGATACTGGGCATGGCCACACGGATAACGCTGGGTCACGCCGGAGCACCCGTGTCCACGGATATATGGGCCAGCCGTATTTTCCTCACCTTTCAGATCGTGCCCCTGTTACGCGTGGGTTGCGGCATGCTGAGCGAGGCATGGCCGGAGTTCGCAATTGGCATCTATGCCTCAGGCATGATCTGGGTATTAATTTTCTTTCTCTGGGCCTTGCGCTATGTCCCCTTTTATTTCAAAGTCGTGCATTAGGGGGCTCTGAAGTGTCGCTGTCACTGAAAAAGCTTTTCACCATTGAACTGGATCTGGTTGTCGGCATTATTGCCGCCGCCGCGGCGCTGCTGCTGCACCGCCTGCATATGGTGGACGATGATGTCATGATCTCGCTGACGGTTATCCTGATTGCCATTTTATTTATCCGTGATCTGCGACGTGACCAGACCCATGAAAAGATGCATGAAAGCATTGAGATTAGCCGGAATGCCCTGCAACGTATTCAGGCCAGCCTTGTTCCTCCGGATATTATTTTAATTGGCCCGGCCCAGCTCCGCGAATCCAGCAAACAATTTTCCGCCCGGGCGCGGGGCGACATGACCTGGTTTCATGTCTGCCTTTCCATGTTCAGACCGCAGCCTCTGTTTGACACGCTGCTTCGCCCGGCCATTGAAAACCCGCGGGTAGCCTCCATTCAGTTTGTACTGGATGAAAGCGAAAAGAAACTCTGGGACGCCGAGGTCGTACCCAAGGTCAAGGCGTGCAACGGCGGCGCCAAGGTCAAAGTGCACTGGACTACCATCCACGAATCCATTTCACTGATCATCTCGGATGGCGGCACAAGCGGCAGGCCGGAATGCCTGCTCAGCTTCTGGGGCGAACCCTTTATGGCGCAGTCGTCGGAGCGAAATGTGCCCCGCTATGTTCTCCACGTACAGGCGCATTCCGAACTCATGGCCCGCCTGGTAGAGCTGGAACGCAATTACCATTTTACAAAATGAACACGAGGCGATGATTCATTATCCATACCTGATAATCGGCGGCGGCATCACGGCCGCGGCTGCCGTACGGGGCATCCGCAAGGTGGATACGAAAGGCAAGATCGGCATCATCAGCCGTGAACCGCACCCGCCCTACAAGCGACCCTTTCTGTCCAAGGCGTTGTGGAAAGACGTGCCGTACGACAAGGTGTGGATCAGGTTCGATACGAAGCATGTTGAAATGCATCTGTCCACATCAGTCACCCGCATTGACCGGAATAAAAAGATCGTGATGGATGACCGGGGCGGGACGTATGCCTACGATCAACTGCTGCTGGCCACGGGCGGTGAAACCCGCCGCTTACCCTGGCCGGTCGAGGGCCTGATCTATTTCCGCGATCTGGATGATTATCTGAAGCTCAGGGCGCTGACGGAACACGGGCAGCGCTTTACCGTGATCGGCAGCGGCTTTATCGGTTCCGAAATCGCCGCCGCCCTGGCCATGAACGATAAAAAAGTAAGCATGATTTTCCCCGAGGATGGCATCGGCGCGCGCATCTTTCCCGAGGGCCTTTCCCGTTTTCTGAACGATTATTACCGGTCCCGGGGCGTGAAGGTGCTGGTCGGTGAGACGGTCGATTCCATCGCCAGGCATGGGGACGCCTATGAAATTAAGTCACGATCAGGCAACGTGCTGGAGGTGGATGGCGTGATCGCCGGTGTCGGCATCCGGTGCAATGTCGAACTGGCGCAATCGGCGGGACTGGAAACGGACAACGGCATTCTTGTCGATGAATTCCTGCGCACCGACGATGCCGCCGTCTATGCGGCAGGCGATGCCGCGAACTTTTATAACCCGGCGCTTGGCAGGCGGATGCGGGTGGAACACGAAGACAATGCCAATGTCATGGGGGAGACCGCCGGCCGGAATATGGCCGGCGAGGCTGTGCCTTATCACCATCTGCCGTTTTTCTATTCCGATATGTTTGATCTGGGATATGAGGCTGTGGGCGTGCTGGACGCGGGCATGGAAACGGTCGAGGACTGGCGGGAAGAGTATCGCCAGGGGGTGGTATATTACCTCGATGAAGGACGTATCCGCGGCATTCTGCTATGGAATACATGGGGGCATATGGACGCCGCCCGCGCCCTTATCACGGAGCAAGGGCCCTTCGATACCCGGAATCTCAAAGGGCGAATTCGTTAAAATCCGCCTGAATCATCCTTTCAGGAAGCGATAGATACCATCCAGCAGGGTGTAGGGATGGGGTGGACATCCCGGAATATACAAATCCACCGGAATCAAGTCACCAATGCCATCGCCCGCCTCGGCATGGCCGATGTAGGGCCCGCCCGAAATGGCGCACGCGCCCGCCGCGATGACGATTTTAGGATCGGCCACGGCATCATAGGCGGTCAGCAGGGCGTCGCGCATATTGGCGGTGACGGGGCCGGTGATAAACAGACCGTCCGCATGGCGGGGCGAGGCGGTAAATTCAATGCCAAAACGGGAGCTATCGTAAATGATATTCCCCAAGGCATTGGCCTCCGCTTCACAACCGTTGCAACCGCCGGCACTGACTTCGCGCAACTTGAGTGAACGCCCCAGCATCCGGCGCAACTGTGCGCTCATCTGTTCAATGGCGGGAGACAGGTGATCGCCATCAATGCGAAGACCCTCCCGCGTGCCGGCGGCCAGGCGATATTCTCGCGTGAAGGTAAGCGCATCCGTTGGGCATACCCGTACGCACTCCGGGCAAAACAGGCAGCGCCCGAGATCAATGGCCATGGAATCCGGCGTCACATGAATCGCATCCGTAGGGCAGGCATCAGCGCAACGGCTGCAATCCTCGCCGCAGGCGGCGTGATTCATGCGCGGCAGGCCCCGAAACAGCCCCGGCAACGGCGGATTCTTCACCGGGAACGCCACCGTGCGCCGCCCCTGTCGAATACGCGCCATCAGCACATCAAGCATGATGCATTCCCTGGTATTCATCAGAGCGCCCACCTATGGGCGCGGGCAATCTTTTTACAATTTCATCAAACATGGCTTACACACCTTGTCAGAGGACAGTACCCCCGCCCACTTTCCACTTCCCAGTTCCCCTGCCTACAGATCATGGCCGCAGTACGACAGATTAAAGCTCTTGTTGCATATGGGGAAATCCAGAATGGCCTGATCCCGCATCACCATCGCCAGTCCGTACCAGTTATGAAAGGATGGATCAATGATCTTGTAACCGCGGAATCGCCCCTGCGCATCCGTGACCGCAATATGACAGCATTCTCCACGCCAGCCCTCCACCAGCGAAACCACCAGCGCTTCAGGCGTCAATGCCTCCGTACAGGCCGGCTCACTCGGATCATCTCCCGTTGTCTCTTCCGGGGCTCCCATATCCTTCAGCCAGCCATCAATCATCCGCGCCGATTGTTCGGCCTCGACCCAGCGCTGCCTGGCGCGATCCAGAACATCGCCGCTCTTGCCCGTGCCCACTTCCATCTGCTGCCGCCGATAGATACCCGTCGGATAATTCCGGCGCACATCCAGAGCCACGCCGCTGGCACGCGCCGCCGGGCCTACCATGCCCAGCTTGCGCGCCGTGTCCGTATCCAGAATGCCTGTATGCTCAAAACGGGCATGCACTGAAGCGGAATGCCACAACAGATTGACGGCACGTTCCGCCGCTTGCATGCCGCTCGATAATCGCTCCCGCAACCTGGTCAGCAGGGTCGCATCCGGAAGAAAGCTTACGCCGCCCGGCCGAATCAGTCCGCGCCCCAGGCGGCTGCCGCAAAGCATGCCGGTCAGGTTGAGCACATCGCCACGCAGCCCACCGCAATAAGAGGCGACAGGCAGATAGCCGACATCACCGGCCATCGCTCCCAAGTCCCCGATATGATTGGTGATCCGTTCCAGCTCCAGTGCGATGCCGCGTAGCCTTAAGGCATCCTCCGAACAGGTCATGCCCGCCAGGGATTCCACTATTTGACAATAGGCCAGGGCGTGGGTGACGCTGCTGTCGCCTGCCACCGTCTCCATGTAGGCGATTGTGCGTTTGCTCGGGCCGCCGATTAAGGCACGTTCCACGCCGCGGTGCTGGTAGCCCAGTGAAATCTCCAGATGTAATACCTGTTCGCCGTGACAGGAGAAGCGAAAGTGCCCCGGCTCGATGATACCGGCATGGATCGGCCCCACCGCCACTTCATGCGATTCCTCACCCTCGATGTGGAACCAGTCGGGGCAGCCGATGGCGGGCGCGCCGGATCCCGGGGGAAAGCGCACCGGCTTGAGCCACGGATGTCCCTGAGGTTCTATGCCCCACTGCTCAAACAGCTCGCGTTCAAAATAGTGCGCCTGTGGGCATGCGGGCGTAAGCGAGGGGCAGGAATCGCGGATCTTGCTGGCAGCCACCCTCAGGCTGCCGCTCGCGTCATCGGCCAGAACGGCCAGCAGGGTCACCGTACCATCATGGCGATCCATGCCGCACCATGCCACCAACCGACCACCTGCGGCCACGGTGTCGATCACGGTTTGACGCAACGCGTCGATCGCCAACAAAGGCACCTCACGCCATGCAATCACCTCACCGTTGCGAATCATCATGGGAGAAACGCTCATCCGCTGACTACCCGTACCGCCTGTTGCATCAAGGCTAACAGCGGCCCCGGCAGCCACAGGCCAAGGATGACCAGCAATCCCAGCGTGCCGCCAACCATGGCTACGGCGCCGATGCCATCATGCATCGTAATCGCCGCTCTGGCCGGCGTATCAATGCTCGGCTCGCCATAGACCATATCCATCACATGGCGCAGGGCGGAAACGAAGATGATGGAACCGCCCAGCGCAAATACCGCCAGCATCACCCATGCATGTTCGGCGATGGCGGCGCGCACGATCTGGTATTCGCTCATAAAGATGGCGAAGGGCGCGACGCCGATCAGGGCCAGCATACTACCCAGCAGCGCCAGCCCCCACAGCCGATCCACGCGCAAGGCACCACGAATCGCGTGCATATCATGGGTGCCGTAATATTGTCCGAGACGCCCGACGCCGCAAAAAGCCAGCGTTTTGCATAAGGAGTGATTCAGGGTATGAAACAATGCCGCAAACACGCCGATCGGACCCAGACCATAGCCCAGGGCGATGATGCCGAGATGCTCGACGCTGTGATAGGCCAGCAGCCGTTTGGCATCCGTCTGGAAGACGATAAAGGCCGCCGAAACGAGCATGGACAAGGCACCGAAGCCAAGCAGCAGGATGCTGGCGAAATTGTGATGCAGCGTGCGTTCGACCAGCGGCGCATAGCGCATGATGCAATACAACGCGGCATTGAGCATAAAACCGGAAAACATGGCCGAAACCGGCGCCGGCGCCTGACTATGGGCGTCGGGCAGCCATGAATGCACCGGCGCCAGCCCCGCCTTAACGCCGAAGCCGACCATGATGAACACAAAGGCAATGATCATCAGGGTGGGATCAATCACCGTGGTCGGATTCATCAGCGAGGTCCAGCTCATGCTGCCGCCCGCCAGTTGCGGCATATGGCGCACCGAGGCGGCGGCCAGCAGCGTCCCCATAAAGGCGAAGGCGATGCCGACCGAACAGATAATCAGATATTTCCACATCGCTTCCAGCGATAATTTGTCGGTGTACAGCGAGATCAGGAAGGCGGTCAGCAGGGTGGTGCTCTCCATGCCCACCCACATCATGCCCAGGTTGTTGGAAATGAGCAGAAGCGACATCGCCGCCAGCGCCCCCAACCAAAGGAAACCGAAGCGGCGGGCAATACGCGGCCTGAAACGATGTGCGCCATGCGTATGGCGGAAATAGGTGGCGGCAAAGATCGAACTGGCCAGATAAACCAGCGCCAGCACCAGCAAATGAAAGGCGGAGAAGGCGTCCACGCGCAGCCATTCATGCCCGGCGATCAGCGCTCCCTCTATCAGTACGCGCCGCGCCGTCAGCAATGCAAGTCCCGTTTGCGCAATACTCACCCCGACAATGATCCTGCGCACCAGCGCCGGGCGAGGAAACACCAGGCAGATAACCGCCCCTAAAGCCGGCAACAGCAACGCCCCCCACAGCAACATGGAATCCGTGATTAAATGCATAAACCCATTGCCCATGATTGAAGGCTTTTCTGATCCCTGACTTCTGATCTCTGTCTTCTGACTCCTGCCATCGTCATCCCTTCAGCGCATCCATTTGATCCACCGCAATATCGGAAAATTCACGATTGATACGGAAGACGGCAATGCCCATGACAAAGACGGCGACAAAGGCATCCAGCAGCACGCCGAGCTCAACCAGCAACGGCGTATGGGTGACGGCGCTAAGTCCGAACACAAAAATACCGTTTTCCAGCACCAGATAGCCCAATACCTGCATCACCGCCTTACGCCGGGAAATCATTAGAAACAGGCCGTTTAGAATCAGGAAGATGGCGGCATCCAGCACGGAAAAAGCATGCCCCGCCATGGCAGTATTGATGCGCCCGGCCAGCCAGCTGGCCAGGGCCAGCGCCGCCACGCCGAAGATGACGGAACCGACAAAACCGATGAAGGGTTCCACCTCGCTTTTGTATCCGGTTCGGCCATGCAGGCGAATCAACATCAAGGGAAATACAATCCCTTTCAGGGTGACGTTGCCCACCACCAACAGCCAGATATCTATGGGTAAATGCAGTCCGATAAGGAAAACGGGAAGCGAACCGATCAACACGCCTTGCACCGCCAGCCAGCGCATGCAAGTGGTCACGCGCGTGGTGCCAAGCAGTGCGAAATTAGTCAGAATACCAATCATCTGGACGATTCCGGGCAGGGATTCCATCGCTTTACTCAGCCATCAGTGCAGGGCCATCACCAGCGCCACGGCGGATACCGCGCCGGCGCCGACAATCAGTTGCGGCGTCTGGACCAGCCGCATACGCGCCACCACCGACTCAATCAGCCCGATCAATACCGCAAATACCAGCAGTCCGATCAATCCGACTCCCAGATCCAGCAGGGTGGAATCACTGCGCACGGGGATCACGACGCCCACCAGCAAGGCGCCAAACAGCCATAATTTGAGCGCCGCGCCATATTGGATCATGCCAAGATCAGGCCCTGTATGATCCAGAACCATCACTTCATGCACCATCGTCAATTCCAGATGCGTCGCCGGATCGTCCACCGGCATGCGTGCATTCTCCACCAGCGCCAACACCAGCAATGCCGCGGCCGTTAGACCCAGCGCCGGCACGGCATGCACCCATACGCCGGCGTCAATCGCGGCATAGATGGCGGACAATGAGGTGGCGCCGCCCACATGCGCCAGCGCTGCCAGCGTCAGAAACAATGCCGGTTCACTCATGGCGCCGAAATGCGCCTCACGGCTGGCCCCCATGCCTTCAAAACTCGATCCGGCGTCCAGAGCCGCCAGCATGGTGATAAAGACGCCCAACCCCAGCAATCCGGCCACAACCATGATATCGCCTGCAAATGAAATTGGCGCCGCCACGCCGCCCAGCGGCATCAACAGCATAGCGACAAAGATTCCAGCCAGGTTGAGCACCGGCGCCAGACGCAACATCCATGTACTGCTTTGGCTATACACGGCGCCGCGTGCGAATAATTTATATAGATCGAAATAGGGCTGGAACAACGGCGCGCCCGTGCGTCCCGCCATCATCGCCTTGGTGCGATTGATAATGCCCGGCAATAAGGGCGCACCGGCCCATGCCAGCAGCGGCAGTGTGAATGAGGCCATACTCACAGGGTGAGGATGGTGGCGATCAATACTACCAGAAGCGTGATGGCCACATAGAGAATGTAGATGTGCGTATGGCCGCGCTGGATGATTTCAGCGCGTTCCAGCAGGCGATTGACCCAGCGAAAACTCGGCGCAAACAGCATATAGTGGAAGGGATCTTCCGCTATCGTTGACACATGCGCCCTGGTTGGAAACAAGCCCTGCGGCCGTTGTGTATGGTGAGACACATGCATCAACACAGCAAACTGGCTATTCAGTGAATCGGCGAAGGATGAAGCCGTGTATTGCATACGCGGCGTTGGATCGGCATAGCCACATCCCCAGGTGGGGCCATGTTGCACGCCTGCGTGCGCCAACTGCCGTGAGCGCACGAACCACAGGATTGCAGCTACGAACACCACGACCCCTCCCGCCATAAGTACGGCCATGGCAAGCGTATGGACCATGCCGGCCAGGGCCGGATGTATCACCTGTGCATCCAGATCCGCAACCTGTGCGATCAGCGGCGTCATCCGGTTCACAATAGCGGCGCCTGCGAAGCCGATCAGGATGCACAATCCCGCCAGCACCAGCATTGAATTCACCATGGCGGCCGGTACTTCCTTCGCCTTCTGCGCCTGCTCGCTACGCGGCTCTCCCAACCAGGCAATGCCCACCACCTTGGCAAAACAGGCTGCCGCCAGACCGCTGATCAGCGCCAGCGAAGTCAAGGTGATTGCGCCCCCCGCCGCCAGTTGCGTGTTATCCCCGGCCACGGCGCCGAAGCTGCCCAAAAAGATCAAAAACTCACTGATAAAACCGTTGAGTGGCGGCACACCGGTAATTGCCGCCGCACCGATAATGAAGGCCATGCCACTGACCGGCATACGCTTGAGCAAACCCCCCATGTGCTCAATATCGAGGCTGTGAATCGCATACTGCACGGCTCCAGCGCCCAGAAAAAGCAGGCTCTTGAAGATGCTGTGATTGATAATATGGAGTAACCCGCCGGCCAGACCCGCAACGGCAAGCGTGATGTTGCCAAGCGCCAGACCCAGCACGCCGATACCGAGGCCGAGAACGATAATGCCGATATTTTCCACACTGTGATAGGCAAGCAGACGTTTGAGATTATGTTGCGCCAATGCGAACACTACGCCCAGGATGCCGCTCACCGCACCAATCATGATGAGCGTCCATCCCCACCACGCCTGCGGCGGTCCCATCATCATCATGACCCGAATCAGGCCGTAGATACCCATTTTGATCATCACGCCGCTCATCAGGGCGGATACATGGCTGGGTGCGGCCGGATGTGCCTCCGGTAGCCAGACATGGGTCGGCACAAAACCGGCCTTGGAACCAAAACCAATCAAGGCCATGACAAACACGGGCGCAATCAGGTCGGCGTGTGCCGCCAGAGCCGGCGCGAAGGCTGAAAAATTCGATGTCCCCGCCAACGATGCCAGCAGCACAAACATCACCAGCAGAAAGACCGCGCCCAGATGCGAGGCAATCAGATAGATCCACGCGGCATGCCGCGATTCCTTCTGCTCATCCTCAAAGCCAACCAGAAAGAAGGGCGCCAGCGCCATGATCTCCCACGCCAGCATGAACAACAGCGCATCACGGGCGGTGAGTACCAGCATCATGCCAAAAATGAGTAGATTGTAGTGCAGCCACAGGCTGCCTGGATCACGATTCGCTGCATGGCCTTGCAAATAAGGGCGGCCATAGACGGCACTCAACAGGCCGATGCCGCATACCGGTAACAAAAAGAAGGCCGACAGGGCGTCCATGCCCAAATGTAACTGGCCTCCCGGTATGTTCCACACCGACAGTATCTCCACGTCGGCGCCATGCAGCAGCTCGCCCACTGCGGCAACAAGGCCGAGTGCACAACCGGCCACCGCCCCTGCCTGCCCCAGCCGATGGGACAGTTCAGCCCGGGCGCGCCCCGTCATAGCTGCCAGTATGCTGCCGAGGAGGAGAAACCCGGCGGAAATCAACCATAGATTCAAGTACGTTATCCCTTTACTGCAGCCAGAATCCCGCGAAGTATATCCGTAGGGGAAGGTGGGCAGCCATGTATTACTGCGTCCACCGGAATGATGTCTGATACCGCGCCTGCAATGGCATAGTTGTCCTTGCCGAAGATGCCACAATCTGCGGCGCAATCGCCGACGGCGACGACCAGTTTCGGATCGGGCGTGGCTTCGTAGGTCATTTTCAGTGCTGTTTCCATATTGCGTGTTACCGGACCCGTTACCAATAACATATCAGCAAAGCGGGGTGACGGTACAAAATGCACGCCGAAACGCTCCGCATCGTAATAGCAGTTGTTCATGGCAACAATCTCCAACTCGCAACCGTTGCAGGAACCCGCATCGACCTCGCGGATGGCCAGCGAACCCTTGAATTTCCTGCGAATAGAGGCCTCCAGTTCCCGGCCCAGCACCTCGATTTCATTTGCAGCTTCGCCAAGTGCTTCCGTACGCTTGCCTGTTTTTATTATTTTAGAAAATAATCTCAACATGATTTATTCCCTGAATAAATCATAAATCGTTGCCCGAATAGGTGCAGTTAAAGGATTTGTTGTTTAATGGAAAGTCCGGCACCGGCACTTCACGCACGGCCAGTTCAAGGCCCAGCCAGTTAATCTCGGACGGATCACGCACGGCATAGCGATCAATGGTTCCTTCCCGACCGAAGCGCAGCCAGGCCGCAATCTCGCCGCGCCAGCCTTCGATAACAGCGAAACCGGATACGCCCGCCTCCGGTGGCTGCCAGTCAACGGCAACCGGACCTTCGGGAAGCCCGGTCAGCAGGGCGCTGATCATCCGCGCCGATTCGGCGATCTCCTCGAAACGCACCCAGACACGCGTGGCCACGTCGCCCAGGCTTCCTTCCGGCACCCTGACATGCAACCGGTCATAGGGGGGGTAGGCCTCTTCCACACGCTCATCGGCGTATTGACCCGAAGCACGACCGGCATAGCCCAGCAGACCGATGGATTTCGCATCATCAATCGACACCGGGCCGGAACCGATCACGCGCTCCTGAATGGAGGGGTGATCGGCATAAATCGTGCGCAGCCGCTCTACCTCGCAGGCCAGCGCCTGCGTCTGTTCGGCCAGTACGCACACCTGTTTGGCGTCCACATCATGCGCGATGCCACCGGGTACAATCATATCCATCAGCAGGCGATGACCAAATACAGCCCTGTGCACACGCGCCATCTCTTCACGCAACCGCTGCATCTGCACATTCATGAAGGCAAAACCGGCATCGTTGCACACACCGCCGATATCACCGATGTGATTGGCCATGCGCTCGCGCTCGCATAAAACCGCACGCATGGCAACCGCACGTTCCGGAACAGAAAGGTAAGCGGCGTGTTCACATGCCTGGGCGAAAGCCCATGCGTGCGCCACGGTGCAGTCGCCTGAAATACGACCGGCAAGGCGGGCTCCCTCCCGTGCCGTCAATCCTTCAAAGCGCTTCTCGATACCCTTGTGCACATAGCCCAGGCGCGCTTCCATATTCAATATCTGCTCACCCACGGCATGAAAGCGGAAATGGCCCGGTTCAATGATACCGGCATGCACCGGCCCCACCGGAATCTCGTACACGCCGTCGCCCTCAGCCTTCAGAAAGGCATATTCACCTTCCGTCTTTCGCATACGTGTGTTGACCGCAAAAGCACGGCGCATCGGGTACGCATCCGCCGGCCAGTGCTCATGCTTAAGCCAGCGACGCGTATCCTCCAGGCCATCCACCCGGATAGCGAACATATCCCGCAGGGTGCGTTCCATGCGCACAGCCACGATATAATGGCGACTGATATCGGGTAGCACCGGGTTATCCGGATTCAGGTCCGTACGCAGCAGAACATGTCGGTGTTCGGGGTGGGCGAAGGCCATATAGGCATAAAGGGCCTGCGTGTCGTGCGAGCCCGCCTCTGCCGCCCACAGGGAGACAAAGCGCATGTCCTGCCGGCGCGCTTCTTCGGCAACATGCGTCCAGTCCAGCCTGCGCACCTGCAGGCAGGACATTCCCGCCGGATGGTGGTCCTCAAGGTAGCGCGTCACGATGCCATGATCGGACAGGCGCTCGGCGAACCATGTGTTGGCTTCGTGAATCACGCGCCGCCTCCATGAATCAGCGCTGCCGCCTGCTCATACCAGCCGGCCAGAAACCCCGGAATCGAAAGGCCCAGGACCAGCGCCAGCGCCAGATGCACATAGACCGGCACCATATTGGCGGACACGACCTTCGCATGTTCGGGAACATCGCCATAGCTCATGTTCGGGACAAAACGGAACAGGCCGGCCACGGCAATCAGCAAACCAAGCAGCAATATACTCACCGTCCATGGATAAGACTGCAAGGCCGCCGAGAAGATCAGAAACTCGCTGGTAAAGACGCCAAACGGCGGGAACCCGGCAATAGCGCATGTACCGATAAGCAGACCCCAGCCGATGCCCGGCTGATGTTTGATCAGGCCGCGAATATTGCGCATGGACTGTGTGCCCATGGACTGCGCCGCATGCCCGACCGTAAAGAAAATGCCTGATTTGACCAGGGAGTGTGTGGTCATGTGAAGCATGGCGGCGAAATTGGCAATGGGGGTGCCGATGCCGAAGGTGAAGGTCATCAGCCCCATGTGCTCGATGGAAGAAAAGGAGAACATGCGCTTGATATCCTGCTGCCGGTGCAGGGAAAAGGCGGCGACCATCAGTGAGAGCAGGCCAAAGCCCATCATCAGATAACCCGCGAAATGGTTGCCCGTAGCTGCATCCACCAGCATCTTGCAACGCACCAGCGCATACAGGGCCAGATTCAGCAGCAGGCCGGAGAGTACGGCGGAAACCGGCGTCGGGCCCTCGGCATGGGCGTCCGGCAGCCAGGTGTGCATGGGCGCCAGCCCCACCTTGGTGCCATAGCCGACCATCAGGAAGACGAAGGCCAGGCTCATCACGGTCGGGTCCAGCCTGTCGGCTACGTCGTATAGACGCGTCCAGGTCAGCGCCGCCTCCCCGTGGCCGAGCACTTCAGAGGTGGTGAAAAACAGCACGGCAGTGCCGAACAGCGCCAGTGAAATGCCAACACCGCAGATAATCAGATATTTCCAGGCGGCGGCGACCGAACCCGGCGTGCGGTACAGGGAAACCAGCAACACGGTCGCCAGTGTGGCCACTTCCAGCGATAGCCAGACAATACCGAGATTGTTGGAGGTTTGGCCCAGAAACATGCCGAATACGAACAGTTGATACATGGCGTGATACAGCCGCATGCGACCTGTATCCACCCTGCCGTGTGCCAGTTCATGGCGCATGTAGGGTCCCGAAAAAACGGCCGTAGTCGTGGAGACAAAGGCCGTTAATGCCACCAGAAACACATTGAAGGCATCAAGAAAGAACCAGTCGCCAAAAGCGAAGATGCGTCCGTTCTGTAGCACGTCCAGCGCCAGCCCCAGGCTGGCGGCCAGGCTTGCGCCACTGGCCACGATATTGACCCATGCCGCGCGCCCGGAATGCTTCATGAAAGCCAGGCATGCCGCACCGATCAGGGGGGACGCCAGCAGAATGGCAAACAGGTTCATTGCCGTTTCTCCATGGCTTCAAGATCAAGCGATTCAAAGGTGCTGCGGATATGATAGAAAAACAGTCCAAAAACGATGGTGGCGACCAGCACATCGAAAGCCACCCCGAGCTCCGCCACCAGCGGCATGCCGTAGGTGGCGCCAATGCCTGCGAAGAACAGCGAGTTTTCAATGGCCAGAAAGCCGACCACCTGCGTGATCGCCTTTTTGCGTGTAATCATCATCAGAAATCCCAGCAGTACATTGGCCATGGCGATGGCGATGACATTCCGAGTCAGCAGGTGCGACAGCTTTTCGATGGGCAGCGCCACCTGAAAGGAAAATACCACCAGTGCCGCCGCGATCAGCATCGTGACCGGGATATTCACCAGCGTTTCCACTTCCCGGTGGACATGTAGCCTGCGGATAATCGTCCACAGCGCCCATGGCAGCAGCATCCCCTTGAGTGCCAGCGTGATGGCAGCAGAGATATAAAGTTCATTGTCGCCACTGGTATATCCCACCAACGCCGTGGTTGCGGCCAGTACGACGCCCTGCATGGCAAACCAGTGCAGCACGGCCAGCATGCGTTTCTGCGCCAGCAGGGCGAAGGAAATCAGCAGCAGCAGGGCGGCCGCCATGGAAATAACCTGTTGCATCAATCCAGCGCTCACAGCGCGCCGACCTCGAGGATGTAGTGCGCGAACATGCCCAGCAGGGCCAGGAAAAAGGCCATGCTTAAGAACTGCGGCACCTCGAACAGCCGCATCTTGGCCAGCGCCGTTTCCATCGCGGCAATCAACAGAAAGAAGACCAGCAGCTTCAGTGCCCAGGCGCTCAGGGCCAGGGTCAGCGCTACCAGGTCTGCGGAAAGACTGATCCCCCACGGGATAAACAGGTCAAAAATCAGGGTGGCGAACAACAATAGCTTGATCTGGCTCGCCCATTCAATCAGTGCCAGATGGCGGCCGGAGTATTCAAGAATCATGGCCTCGTGAATCATGGTCAGTTCCAGATGTGTGGCCGGATTATCCACCGGAATACGCCCATTCTCCGCCACCGCCACCATCAGCATCGCGATCATGGCGAAGGCGATGGATGGTTTCAAAACCAGGCCGGTATCCAGCACATGGTGGATCATGGTTGAGAGATTGGTACTTTGTGCCGCTACAGAAAGCACGAAAATACTCATCAGCATAGCCGGTTCGGCCAGGGCGGAGAAGGTCATTTCACGGCTGGCGCCCATGCCGCCGAAGGCCGTACCGATATCCATGCCGGCCAGAGCGGTAAAGAAGCGCCCAATGGCCAGCAGCCCCGCCAATGCGATGACATCGGCCGTCAACGTAAAGGGACTGTCCACCATGACCATCGGTACGACGCTGGCTGCCATAGCCGTGGACGTAAAAATAATGTAGGGCGCGAAGCGGAACAGCCAGGAGGCATTATCCGCCAGCAGTACTTCCTTACCGAATAACTTCATCAGGTCACGGTAGGGCTGGAATACACTGGCACCCCGGCGATTTTGCAGCCTTGCCTTGATTTTTTTGATGAGCCCCGCCGCCAGGGGGGCGGCCAGCAGCATCAGGACGGCCTGGGCGATATTGATCAGCAGCACATTCATCGCAACAACAGGCCCATCAGAATCAGTACGGTAACAAACATGTAGGTCAGATAGGCATGCACGCCGCGCTGATGCTGGCGGGCGATCCAGTCCGCCATCGCTTCCGACAGATGCAGGGCCGGGTGATACAAATAACGCCAGGATATATCCTGCGCATGAACGGCATAGCGGATACTACGGGTCAACAATGTATGCATGGGCCGTTCAATCTTCACATGCTCAACCGGCTGGTAGATGCCGGAGAAAATCCGCCTGAGCGGCTGGGCGAAGCTTGTTGCCGTATACTGCATGCGTGCGTTGACGTGTGGATTACCGCAGCTCCAGAAATGCCCGCGATGTACGGCGCTGCCTTTCGGGTGCAGCCGCCACCAGATCAGGCCGCCCAGGAGCAGCATGCCGACAAGCACGACGGGCGCGGCATAAGACGCACGCTCCGCCGCCACCGGCGTCAACCACAGCCAGCCATGTGCATGCACGGATGCGGCCAGAGAGGCATGTGCCAGCATTCGTGGTACAGCGTCAATCAGGGGAATGAACAATGTCGGCAGTACGCCGAGAAGCAGGCATAACACCGCCGGGATTGCCATGCCGAATTTCATCCAGCCATCCACCTCATACGCAGCGGCCGCGGACTCGCTGCGGGCCTTGCCGAGAAAAACAACGCCATATACCTTGACGAAACAGGTTCCGGCCAGGGCACCGGCCAGGGCCAGCATGGACGCGGAAAATGGAATCAGCATGGCCAGCAGGGTACCTTCCAGTTGCGGTGCCAGCAGGGCCGTCTGGAACGTGAGCCATTCCGAAACAAACCCGTTGAACGGCGGCAGGGCGGAGATCGAAACACAGGCAACGAGAAAGACCACGGAGGTCACCGGCATGCGGTGAATCAGTCCACCCATCGCTTCCATATTGCGCGTACCGGTAGCGGAAAGCACTGCGCCCGCGCCCATGAACAACAGTCCCTTGAACAGGGCATGGTTGATGATGTGATAAAGCGCCGCGATCAGGCCCAGGGCGGCCAACAGTGGATGTCCATAGTGGGCGAAGATCATGGCCAGGCCCAACCCGATCAGGATAATGCCGATATTTTCCACCGAGTGGTAAGCGAGCAATCGCTTCAGATCATGCTGCTGCAAGGCCAGCAGAACACCGGTTACGGCGGATGATGATCCCGCCAGCAATACGAGTGCGCCCCACCACCAATGAAAGTCAGCGACGCCGACCAGATCCCAGATGACACGGATAAAGCCGATGATCGCCACCTTGATCATGACGCCGCTCATCAAGGCTGAGGCATTGGAAGGGGCTACCGGATGTGCTTCCGGCAGCCACACATGCATCGGGACCACGCCCGCCTTCATACCGAAACCGAAGGCGGCCAGCAAAAAAACTGCCGAGGCCCAGAAGGGCGACAGGGCAGCCTCGCGCATGGCGGAAAATTCAAAGGAGCCGGAACCGGCGTAGAGTACGCCGAAGGCGCCAAGAATCAGCAGCCCTGAGACGTGCGCCATGATCAGATAGACATATCCAGCCCTGCGGTTGGCCTCATCTTCATGCTCGAAGGTAACAAAGAAATACGAAGACACGCTCATCAGTTCCCAGAAGAGCATGAAGGCAAAGGCGTCATCAGCCAGGACCACGCCCTGCATTCCCGCCACGAACAGGGCCATGAACAGGCCCAGGGGAGTCAGGCCACGATGCTCGGCATATTCCCTGACATAACCGATGGAATAAAAGGATACCGAAAGCAGTAGTGCACCAATCGTCAGCAGGCCAAAGGATGCCAGGGCATCCATACGCACATGCATGGGCAGCCAGGGCAGGCCGATGGGTATGGCCATGGACGCAGCATGCGGCGCCAGTAAACCATTTATCCCGGCCGCAATGGACAGCGCCGACGAGATAGCCAGCAGGGTAAACACGGCCCAGCGCACGGCATGATTTTTCCCGGTAAACACAACTGCTGAAACCGCTGCCAGCAGTGCAACTGCAAGGGCACCCATTCCCAGATACAGGGGTATCATCGGCTGCGCACCATCAGCAGCTCGCACTGACCGGCACCGGCATTGCGCCAGTTGTGATTCTTGCGGGGATCATAATAAACGGACTGGGTCTCGTTGAGGAGATATGTTTCACCATCGTATTCGAGTATGGCGCGGCCACGCCTCATCCACACATACTCCGTTTCACCGCCGATACCGAAGGGTTGTTCGGCAAGGCTGCCGCCCGGTTCGAGACGCACCAGTATGGGTTCAAAACGAGAGACGCGCCATTGCGCCGCCAGCGGCGTCAGATGACTTCCGCCGTGCAATGTAACGCCGGAGCGATCCTCAAGGGAGAAGATTTCCACATTACTTCGTTCCCCGACTTCAAGGAAGAACGCGGCCACGGCCACCCCCATACCGTCAGCCAGCTTTTCCAGCGTGGCGACGGATGGCGATGTCTGCCCGGCCTCAATCTGCGACAAGGCAGCGGCGCTGACGCCGGCGGCCTCGGCCAGCGCCCGCTGCGACAGATTGCGCTGTTCACGCAGGCTGCGGATACGCCGGGCAATATGGATGGGCATACGGCCAATGATTCATAAAAACGAACACTTGTAAAGTAAAAAGAATGATTGCCGAACAAATCTCCTGGTTGTGCGCCAATGCAAAAAAGAGGCGGCCCGCGGGCCGCCTCTGTGTGATGAACTATTGTGCTCTAGGAAAGAGTTTTCATAAAGGCAATAATCTCATCCTGCTTGGCCGGATCACACACCTTCTGTGGCGGCATCTTGGTTCTGGCCTTCGGATTTCCGGTGAATTCCTTCACCGCTTTCTTGGAGTTGCACATCCACTTGCGCAGATGGGCGTCATCCCAGCTCCAGGCATCACCCTTGACATACTTCATGAATTTATACTTGAAGCCAGGCATGCTTCCTGCCTTGCGACCATAGATACCCTTCCAGCCCGGGCCCACCTTCTTCTTGGCTGTAAAGTTATGGCAGGCCTTGCACTTGCTGTAAGCCTTGGCACTGGCGCTGGTGGCGGTCATGCCACTGAAACCCAGAACAAACGCAGCCGCTGCTGTAATCATCAATATTTTCTTCATCAGAATCACCCTCCTTCTTGAATTGAGAGCCAGCCCGCTACTGCAAGCCCCCCTCATCGCGCAAGCATAGAGTCCCGGATGTCAAGCGCCAGTAGTAAAAATTACACCTCACGCGCAATTCAGAGGGTGGGTAATAGAAAACAAACAAGCTGATTGCGCTCTTCAGTGTAAAAAAGGCGGCCCGAGAGCCGCCCCTGATTAAAAAGTTTTATTTAGG
The DNA here is from genome assembly GCA_964628185.1 of uncultured Zetaproteobacteria bacterium. Lineage (GTDB taxonomy): Bacteria > Pseudomonadota > Zetaproteobacteria > Mariprofundales > Mariprofundaceae > CAZVLQ01. The sequence goes on from CAZVLQ010000006.1 coordinate 20,819, forward strand.
AAACGGACTTCAGCTTGGCAATCACCTCATCCTGCTTGGCCGGATCACAAATCTTCTGCGGCGTCATCTTGGTTTTGGCCTTCTTGTTGCCCGTGAATTCCTTGATCGCCTTCTTGGAATTGCAAATCCATTTCTTCAGATGAGCCTCATCCCAGGTCCAGTCGCTGCCATACTTGGTGTACTTATACCTGAAGCCAGGCGCAGATCCTGCTTTACGGCCAAAGACTCCGGCCAGGCCGGGGCCCACTTTATTTTTATTCGTGAAGTTATGGCAGGCCTTGCACTTGGCCCATGCAGCAGCATGGGAATCCGTGGCAGTCAAGCCGTTAAAACCGAGCACGAATGCAGCAGCAGCCGCAATCATCAACATTTTTTTCATCAATATCCTCCTTGTTGAATTTAAAGGCAGCTTGCTGACGCAAGTCCCCACCGGGCAAGCATAAATGCCAGGCCATCATGCACCAGTAGTAAAAATTACACCCCATGCGTGTCAGGGGGGCGGAAGACGGAGGATATTTTACATTCAAGGTTTTGGATTTTGGGTTCCGGTTTTTAAGTTCAGCCCTAAGCACTCAGCACTTTCCCCTCTCCTGCCTCCTGTTCGTGCACATCCAGTTTGCCGTCCGCTGCATCCACGATAATCATACGATGTGTGCCAAGGCCGGCCAGCAGCACGCGGGCAACAGGCGTTTCAACCTGCTGCTGAATGAAACGTTTCAGGGGGCGGGCGCCATACACCGGGTCATAGCCTTCACTCACAATCAGGGCCCGCGCCGCGCCGGTGACCTTCAGTCCGACGCCCTGCCCGGCCAGCCGCCCGCTCACCTCCGCAATCAGCAAATCCACGATTTGTGCGATCTCTTTCCGGCTCAGCGGTGAAAACAGCACGATATCATCCAGCCGGTTTAAAAACTCGGGCCTGAACCGCGCCTTCAATCCATCCATCACCTCGGTACGCGCCTGTTCACCGATATGTCCCGATGCATCGATACCGGACAACAGGGCGTCGCTGCCAATATTGCTCGTCATAATAATAATGGTGTTCTTGAAATTGACCGTTCTGCCGTGGCTGTCCGTCAGCCGCCCGTCATCCAGCAACTGCAACAGGATATTGAACACATCCGGATGTGCCTTTTCGATTTCATCCAGCAGCAATACTGCATAGGGCCTGCGGCGCACGGCCTCGGTCAATTGCCCGCCTTCCTCGAAACCCACATAGCCCGGCGGCGCTCCCACCAGGCGGGAAACCGTATGTTTTTCCATATATTCGCTCATATCCAGGCGAATCATGGCTTCCCCGGAATCAAACAGTGCCGCCGCCAGTGAGCGTGCCAGCTCGGTCTTGCCCACACCCGTCGGTCCAAGGAAGATAAAAGAACCGATCGGACGCTTCGGGTCTTTCACGCCCGCTCTTGCGCGCAGCACGGCATCGGCCACGGCCGTCACCGCTTCATCCTGCCCGATCACCCGTTTGTGCAATTCATCTTCAAGATGCAGTAATTTTTCACGTTCGCCCTGCATAAGCCGGGTGACCGGAATATGCGTCCAGCGGGCGACAACCTCGGCGATCTCCTCCTCGGTCACCTCTTCCTGCAGCAGGGCTGTTTCACGCCCTTCCCCGGCCGATTCCAGACCGGCCAGCTCTTTTTCCAGGCCGGGCAGGATACCGTGACGCAACTCGGCTACCCTGTTCAGGTCGTAGGCGCGCTCGGCGGCCTCGATATCGCGCTTGACCTGCTCGATACGCTCACGCAACTGCCGGACCTTGTCGATGGACGACTTCTCCTTCTCCCACCGGGCGCGCATGGCATCGCGTTTCTCCTTTAAGTCCGCAAGTTCCCGGCGCAGTTCAGTAAGACGCGCCCGGCTGGCTTCGTCCTTTTCCTTTTTCAACGCCGTTTCCTCAATCTCCAGCCGCATGGCCCTGCGCGTGATCTCATCCAGCTCGGCCGGCATTGAATCAATCTCCGTGCGGATCGAGGCACAGGCTTCATCCACGAGATCTATGGCCTTGTCAGGCAGAAAACGGTCGGAAATGTACCGGTCCGACAGGGTAGCGGCCGCCACCAGCGCCGCGTCCTGGATGCGCACGCCGTGATGCACCTCGAAGCGCTCGCGCAGTCCCCGCAGGATGGAGATCGTATCTTCCACATTGGGCGCATCCACCAACACCGGCTGAAACCGCCGCTCCAGCGCCGCATCCTTTTCAATGTGCTGGCGATACTCATCCAGCGTCGTGGCACCGATACAATGCAACTCACCGCGAGCCAGCATCGGCTTGAGCATGTTACCGGCATCGGTGGAGCCTTCCGTGCGGCCCGCGCCGACGATGGTATGCAGCTCATCGATAAAGAGAATAATCCGTCCTTCGGCCTCCCGGATCTCGTTGAGCACCGCCTTCAGTCGCTCTTCGAATTCACCCCGGTATTTGGCGCCGGCCATCAGCGCGGTCATGTCCAGCGAGAAAATCGTCCGGTTTTTCAGCCCCTCCGGCACATCGCCCTTGAGGATGCGCTGCGCCAGGCCCTCGGCAATTGCGGTTTTGCCGACGCCGGGCTCACCGATCAGGACGGGATTGTTTTTCGTTTTGCGCGACAGAATACGGATGACGCTGCGAATTTCGGCATCACGCCCGATCACCGGATCAAGCCGGCCCCCTGCCGCCATTTCAACCAGATCGGTTCCGTACTTTTTCAGGGCGTCATACGTGCCTTCCGGGTCATCGGTGGTCACGCGCTGATGACCGCGCACCTCCTCCAGCACATGCAGGAATTTTTCCCTTGTCACGCCAAATGTATGAAAAATACGACCGGCTTCGCTATGATCGCCTTCAGAGATTAATGCCAGCAACAGGTGTTCAACGGAAACATATTCGTCCCGAAGTTTTTTGGCCTCATCCCCGGCCTGCGCAAACAGGCGGTTGAGCCGCTGCGTGATATAGACGCCTCCGGCTGCCTGTCCCGTGACCCGCGGCCGCCTGGAAAGCACTTCCTGCACCCTGGCCTTCATGTCTGGCAGTGATACGTCCATGCGTTCAATCAGATGCGGTGCCAAACCGTCCCCGGCCGCCAGCAGTTCAGCCAGGATATGCTCGCCATCCACTTCCTGATGATTCAGTCGCGTGGCCAGGGTCTGGGCTCCGGCCAGCGCCTCGCGAACTTTCTGTGTCATACGGTTCGGGTCCATGCCTGCTCCTTTTCTCATTCCAGCCAGCTGTCGGTTTCGGGCCAATGCTGCTCACAACCTGTATGGGGCCCGAAAAGACGAATTGCAAGTCCCGCCGGTTAACCCGTATATTGCATGAAGGCGGACATATTCCAGAAGACGGAAGACAGGGGACAGATAACAGAAGACACAAGTGAACCAGGCAATCTGACCCCTGGCTCCTGATCCCTGACCCCTGGATTACCCGATCAGGCCTGTCTGTGTTTTCGGTCTTTCCCCGGCTCCCGTTCGAGGAACGCGTTCAGGGCATCGGCATTGCCGATATAGCGGCCTTCAAGCCAGATCTGAGGCACGGTAACCGGCGATGAAGCCGGGCCATGCCGTGATTTCACTCTGGCCAGCATTTCGTAAAGTGCCACCGGACTTTTAACCACATCACGATAATCATAGTCAATTCCCGCCCCGGCGAGATAGCCGCGGGCGCGCTCGCAGTGTGGGCAGCCATGCTTGCCGAACAGAACATTCCCCACCACGGGATGCGTTCGAACATAGGCTTCAATCACGGCCTGGCTGAGCACACCTCTGTTCAGGGCCGAGCCCTGGGATATGATTCTGCCGTTCACCAGCACAATCGGAGCATGCCATCCGCCTCTGGCGAGCGCACGCCACCAACCGGAAAGCCAGTCATGTACGTCAAGCTCCGTCGGCACGGCCGACAACTCGTGCGACAGGGCGTCCCGGATGATATCCAGCGTCAGGGTGCATTCACCGCATGGAACCCTGATATGGAAAGGCCCCCATTTTCCGGCCCAGAGGAATACACCAACCTTGACCGCCATAAGCTGTTTTCTCCCTGCATTACTTGGTCCGGGGCTGCCGTGGATGCTTACATCCCGGCCGATGACGGTGCCAGCGTCTGTTTTCCGAACATGCTATAATGCTGCTATTATTGGAGGAGTCTGCTATGAAATTGAAGGATAAAAACTGTGCGCCATGCCGGGGTGGCGTACCTCCGTTAACGCCTGAAGCCGCGCGCGCCCTGCTGCCCGGTGTTCCGGCATGGGAATTGAGTGAAGACGGCAACCGCCTGGCGCGTACATTCAAATTCCCGGATTTTGCCCAGGCTCAGGCTTTCGCCCGTAAGGTGGGGGACTTGTCGGACCGGGAAGGGCATCACCCGGTTCTGACCTATAGCTGGGGTTATTGCACGGTTGTATTTTATACACACAAAATCGGCGGTCTGCACGAGAATGACTTCATTATGGCCGCCAAGGTGAATGCCCTGGCATGAGCCGCCTCATGCGCGCCATGGTATTTGAGGCGCCGGCTTCTCCACTGGTGGCGCGCACATTGCCGCTTCCCCGGCCCGGACCGGAGCAACTGCTCATCCGCGTCCATGCCTGCGGCGTATGCCGTACCGATCTGCATATCATGGCCGGAGAACTGCCGCCACCCCGATTTCCCCTTATCCCCGGTCATGAAATCGTGGGTGAGGTGGTTACTGCGGGACAAAATGTGAACAGCTTCCGTCCCGGCAACCGGGTGGGTGTTCCCTGGCTGGGCCAGACTTGCGGCCACTGCTCATTCTGCCGCGGCGGCCGGGAAAACCTGTGTGACCAGGCGCAATTTACCGGCTACCATCTCGATGGCGGGTATGCCGAATATACACTTGCCGATGCGCGTTACTGTCTGCACATACCCGATGCCTATGATGATGTTGAGGCCGCCCCGTTGTTGTGCGCCGGTCTCATCGGTTATCGTGCCTACCGACTGGCGGGCGAGGGTAAAAGGCTGGGGCTTTACGGCTTTGGTGCAGCGGCGCACCTGCTCTGCCAGCTGGCGGTGCATCAGGGGAAGGAAATTTATGCCTTCACACGCCCGGGAGACACGGCCGGGCAGCGTTTTGCCAGGCAGCTCGGCGCCGTCTGGGCCGGTGGATCGGATGAAACGCCGCCACAGCCGCTGGATGCCGCTTTGATTTTTGCGCCGGTCGGCGCGTTGGTACCCGCGGCGCTAAGGGCCGTGGACAAGGGCGGGTGTGTGGTCTGCGCCGGCATTCACATGAGCGATATTCCAGGCTTCCCCTACCGCATTCTCTGGCAGGAACGCACGGTCCGTTCCGTCGCCAACCTGACACGCGCCGACGGTACGGCTTTCCTGTCCCTGGCGCCCGGGATTCCCGTTCGAACGGCGGTGCGGATATACCCCCTCACATGCGCCAACGAGGCGCTGGAAGACCTGCATGGCGGCAAAATCAAAGGCGCGGCCGTGCTGAAAATGCATCCGGCCTGACGCAACCTTTTGTGCCGCCGTCTATGTGGCAAGCTGGCGCAGTACGTATTGCAGGATACCGCCGTGGCGGTAGTAGTCCCACTCCTTCGGCGTATCAATACGCACCAGCGCCCTGAAGGTCCTGTCATCGGCCGTAACGCTCACCTCGTGCGCGCCCGCGGCCACACCGGTGATGCCGAATGTCTCGTGGCCGGAGAGGCCCAGCGATTCAGCGCTTTCACCTGCCAGGAACTGTAGCGGTAAAATGCCCATGCCGACCAGATTGGAACGGTGGATTCTTTCGTAGGATACCGCAATCACCGCACGTACGCCGAGCAGGGCCGGGCCCTTGGCCGCCCAGTCGCGCGATGAGCCGGAGCCGTATTCCCTGCCGGCAATGACAAGCGCCGGCACGCCCTCCCCCCTGTAGCGCATCGCCGCCTCGAAAATACTTGTCTGTCCGCCGTCGGGAAGGTGAATGGTGACACCGCCCTCGGTGCCCGGTGCCAGCCGGTTGCGCAGGCGGATATTGGCGAAGGTACCGCGCATCATCACCTCGTGATTGCCGCGGCGAGAGCCGTAGGAGTTGAAGTCACCGGGCTCCACGCCATGCCCGGTCAGATATCGGCCGGCAGGTGAATCGGCCGTGATACTGCCGGCCGGCGAGATGTGGTCAGTCGTCACCGAATCACCGAGAAGGACCAGCGCACGTGCACCCTCTATATCGCCGATATCGCCGGCCTGCCCGCTCATGCCGGTGAAATAGGGCGGATTCCGGATGTAGGTCGACTCATCATCCCAGGCATAGCGATCTCCGGCCGGAGCGGTCAGATCGCGCCAGTTCTCGTCACCCTCGAATACCCGGGCGTAACTGCGCCTGAACTGGGAACGGGACACGCTGACCATGGCCTCGGCGATCTCGGCCTGTGTTGGCCAGATATCCCTCAGGTAGACATTCCGTCCGTCCGCGCCCTTGCCGATCGGATCGTTGTAGAGGTCAATATCCATTGTGCCGGCAATGGCATAGGCGACGACCAGCGGCGGGCTGGCCAGGTAGTTCATGCGTACCTCGCCATGGATGCGCCCCTCGAAGTTGCGGTTACCGGACAGCACCGCGCAGACGGACAACCCGCCGTCGGCAATGGCCCCGGAAACTTCCGCCGGCAACGGGCCGGAATTGCCGATGCAGGTCGTACACCCGTAGCCAACGACATAAAAACCCAGTTTATTCAGGGGTTCGATAAGATCCGCCTGTTCCAGATAAGCGGTAACGGCTCTGGAGCCCGGGGCCAGTGAGGTTTTCACCCAGGGCCTTGACTTCAGCCCCAATGCGACGGCCTTTCTGGCCACGAGCCCGGCGCCCAGCATGACCGACGGATTGGACGTGTTGGTGCAGGACGTGATGGCGGCAATAACGACGGCACCGTCATCCATACGCACATCCTCGCCATGGATCGTCGTGGCGACCGGATGCGAACTCAGACCGGCTTCCTGTTTCATCATTGCCACTGATCCGGCAAAACAGGCCTTCGAATCGGTCAGGGCAATGCGATCCTGCGGACGCCTGGGCCCGGCCAGTGATGGAACAACGGTGGACATGTCCAGCCTCAGATTCTCGCTGTACCCGGTGGCCGTGGATGCATCGCGGCCACTGTCATGATAAAGGCCCTGAGCCTTCGCATAGGCCTCGACCAGCGCAATCTGCGCTTCGGAGCGACCGGACAGGCGCAGGTAGTTCAGGGTTTCGGCATCAATCGGGAAAATACCGCAGGTGGCGCCGTATTCCGGAGCCATGTTGGCAATCGTGGCACGGTCGGCCAGCGGCAGGTGGTCCAGTCCCTGGCCATAAAACTCAACAAATTTTCCAACCACACCGTGATTTCTCAGCATTTCGACGATGGTGAGCACAAGATCGGTGGCGGTAGCGCCTTCCGGCATCCGTCCCGTCAGCTCGAAACCGACAACCTTCGGGACCAGCATCGAGATCGGCTGGCCGAGCATGGCGGCCTCGGCCTCGATACCGCCAACGCCCCAGCCCAGCACGCCAAGGCCGTTGATCATCGTTGTATGTGAATCGGTGCCGATGAGTGTGTCGGGATAGGCAACGCCATCGTTATCCACGAAGACGACGCGGGCCAGGTGTTCGAGGTTCACCTGATGCACGATACCGGTATCCGGCGGCACCACTCTGAAGTTGCCGAAGGCCTGCTGCCCCCATTTAAGGAAGGTGTAACGCTCGCGGTTGCGCCTGAATTCAAGCATGGCATTTCTTGCAAATGCTGCATCGGAACCGAATGCATCCACCTGAACGGAATGATCAATCACCAGTTCCGCCGGCGCCAGCGGACTGATTTTTCCGGCCTTGCCGCCGAGTTCAACCATGGCATCGCGCATGGCGGCAAGATCAACCAGGGCCGGCACGCCTGTAAAATCCTGCATCAGTATCCGTGCCGGCATATAAGCGATTTCCCGGGAGGGCTCGGCCTGTGCATCCCAGTTGAGCAGGGCCTGGATATCATCGGCGGTGACGACATCGCCGTCCTCGCGCCTCAGCATGTTTTCCAGCAGAATCTTGAGTGAAAAAGGAAGTCGTGCGGCATGACCGGCCGCATCCAGCCGGTAGTAAATATAGCGCCTGCCTGCAACCTCAAGCGTGTGTTTTGCGTCGAAACTGTTTTTCACCGGGTAATCTCCTGTTCGGTCCTTGGCTGCGATAGAGCCGGCAAGCATAGGAGCAGGCGCCGCCAGGGGCAAACACATGGAAAGTGTGTCATCCAGACACAGCATCTGTGGATAATTGTTGCATATAATTCAGTCATGGCGTTATGGTTACAATCACCCTGCTGCTTGGGTCCGGGGCGGGTCAATGTGGAGGTGAGGAACGTATGAGTCTTTCCCGCGCAGGGCAGCTGTTTTTTCTGGTTATGCTCATGCCATGGATGTCACATGCGGCTCCTGCCGGTCCCGGATTGCCTGCCGACGCCGTCAGTGGCTATTTTATTTACGCTGAAGGCCATGATGGGGCGTCTTATGGTGGCCCGCCTGCCAGCCTGACGTATCAGGTGCACGCTGTTTCCTACCATGGTATTCCTGCCTGGCATATCTCCTGGGGGAGCCTGGAAATGCAAGCCGATCATTATATTCGCCGCAGCGACGGCGCCCCTCTGTATGTTAAGCGCGTCAACCATGCGCTTAAGCGTACGGTTGAAATCCGCTACAGCCTGAATGCCGATATCCCTCATGTTTACCGTATGCGAAGCCGGGATGAGTACATTGAGCGTAAAATTCGTCACCCCGGATTGCAGGACATCGGTGCACTGCCGCAGATGTTGCTTGGGCTCCAGACCTTGAAAGCGGCAAAGGAAATACACTTTTCCAGTATTAATTATAACGATGGCAGGGTATACGACCTGCTTGCAAGGCGCGTGGGCTACAGCAGCGTGCGGGCCACGGGCAAGGGGATACACTGTGCGATTTATGAGGTTAATCTTGACTCGTGGAAGAAGGCTTTCAATACGCCCATGCGCCTGTTGATTCCAACCGAGGCCGGCTATACCAACTTCACCGTTTATATTGGCCCCAATCCGGACAGTACGGGCAAGCTGCTCACACTGCGCCTGGTAGGACGGAATATGGATGTTGCCTCACTGGATCGGGGACGTCTTGCCAATTCGGGGAATACAACGGCAACGCCCTAACGATCGGGTTAGTCCGGCAGTTCAACAACATAAACCGTCACACTGGCATCCGCGGCCGGGTTGGAGTTTGAAATTTCCACAATCAGGTCGTTCACGCCCCGGGGATTGTTGAAAACAGACTGAAACTCGTGTGATCTGACGTGATAGCTGCGGCTCTGCTTCAGGGTGTGTTCCCGATCCCCGTGCACGCGGATAATGCGAAAGGTGAGCGGACCGATCGAATCGGAAACCAGTGTGACCTGATATTTCCCCGGCCGGTTGGGCATGTCGAAAAATTCACGCAGGGTCTGAAAGGCGGGAACACGCACATCCCGCTGGTAAAGATATTCATTCCCGTCCTGGGCGCCGGCCGACACAGGCGCGAACATGATCATTAACGCCAGAAACCCTCCGGCAAGCTGCTGCCGGGTTACGCTGCCGCCGGCCAGCGCCGTGAGTGTGTCCGCGAATGCATGAACGCAGGTTTTGCATGGGCTCATTATATTTCCTCACCCGGATGAATATCATATTTGTCGCACAAATAGCGCATCTTGTCCTTGGCACGCTCACCAAATCCCAGCCAGCGTCCCGCCCGCGTCTTGATCTGACCACACCGCTCAAGTGCGGCCAGTACCAGCCGTTTTTCCATCTCGTTAAGCAGACGCTCGGCGCTGACGCCGTCATCGGGAAGCCGGTTTACCCAGGCATCAATCAAATCTTCCCATTTCCGCCTGCTCCGCGATTCTGCCAGTGAAGGGATGTGCTCGATGCATGCACCGTTTACCAACACCACGGCGCGCTCAATGACATTTTCCAGCTCACGCACATTGCCCGGCCAGTTGTAAGCACAAAGTTGCGCCAGGGCGGCACCGGAAAACGAGGTGACCGCCTTGTTGCACAACAAGGCCTTGTGCTCCAGAAAGTATTCCGCCAGTTGCGGAATATCTTCGGCATGCTCCCGCAGGGGCGGCGCCGTGATATTTACGACGTTGATGCGGTAATACAGATCATCACGAAACAGACCGGCATCCAGAAGTTGTTCCAGTGGTTGCCTGGTGGAGCAAATGAGCCTTACGTCCGCGGAGAATTCAGACTCACCCCCCAGACGGGAAAACTTGCCTGTTTCCAGCACGCGCAGCAGCCTTCCCTGAGTGCCGGCGGGCAGCCCGGCCACCTCGTCAAGAAACAACGTGCCCCCGGCGGCGCGCTCAAACCATCCCAGCTTGCGATGGCTTGCTCCGGTGAATGCGCCTTTCTCATGCCCGAACAGATCGGATTCCAGTAGTTCCGCATTCATGGTGGCGCAATTGATGGCGATAAAAGGCCCCGCATGACGGGGACTGCGGGCGTGCAACTGGCGAGCTACGAGCTTCTTGCCGCTGCCGGTTTCTCCCCGAATCAGCACGGTGGACGGCGCCGTTGCCACCTGATCAATCAAATCCCTGAGCCGGCGCATGGCATCGGACTTCCCCAGCAATTCACGGCCTATACGGTCGTCCAGTTGCCTGGTCAGTTCCTGTTCCCGAAGTTGCTGCCAGCGCGCCCTGATGGCCGTGTCAATCGTGTCATGCACCTCGTCCGGATCAAAAGGCTTGCCGAAAAAATCCACGGCGCCGAATTTTCGGGCGCGAGCGGCAAGCTTGCGCTCTTCATGTCCGGTAATGACGACCACCGGGATATCCGGGTTTTCCCGGTGCAGCTTTTCCAGATAACGGATGCCGATTTCGGGATTATCCGGCTCCGGCGGCAATGCGAGATCGAGCACAAGCAGGTCCACGCGATGACCGGACAGCACCTTCTCGGTCTGTTCCACATCACCCGCCTCGATCACCTGATAGCTGTCCTTAAGCAGCAGTTTCAGGTTCAGGCGATTGATGTCATTATCATCCACGATCAGGACTACTGATTGCATAACGCCCCCTTCTGCGTCCGGAGGCCAGATTGCCACAGAGGCAGGGAAATATGGAAGGTGCAACCTTTCCCCTTGCCATCGCTTTCCGCCCATATCCTGCCGTGGTGCGCCTGGACCACGCGTCTGCTCAGATAAAGCCCGATCCCGAGCCCGTCTTTCCTGCCGGTGGAGAACGGTGAGAAAAGCCGGGTGCTGATGAATTCCGCACTCATGCCGCAACCCGTGTCCATAACCCGGATTTCCACTCCGTTCGTTCCGGAAACCGCACTCACTGTAAGCCGGCCCCGGCCCTGCATGGCCTGGACGGCATTATCAAACAGGTTTTCAAACACGCTGTGCAACATGGCTGCATCGCCGGCCACCGGAGGCAGGGAAGCTATCTCCGCAACGGGATCCACGCCTTCCGGCCACAGACGCGATGCAACGGCATCCGTGAGTAGACGGCCGATATCCAAAGGCACCAATTCCGGGTGCAGTGGCGCCTGGGGATCGGCCAGACGCTGCATCAGCGTCTGCATGCGCCCCGCCACCTTGCGTATCGCCTCTACCAGCCTGCCTGCATCTTCCTCCGCCAGCCTGCCCGAACCGATATGATGCGCGAGAAACACCAGGTCATTCAGCCTGTTTTTCAGATCGTGCGAATGCAGTTGGCCGGCCACGCGGGACAACGAATCCAGGCGGGCGCTTTCCGCCTGCCGGCGGGTGAGCCGCGCATGCTCCAGACTCATGGCGGCAAACTGCCCCAGGCCTTTCAGCGTCTCGACTTCATCATCATCCGTGGATGTATCATCCCTGTGCGGGCCAAGGTAAAGCCAGGCCCGCCCGGACGGCCGGGGCAGCTCGATGCACAATTCGAATTCACTGCTGCTTTCGAGGCGCAGTGGCGGAAACGATGCAGGCAAAGGTGGAGGGGAAATGCCCGCCGGATAAACATGGATGCTGCTTCCGGTGCCCCCGGCGGTCGTATTATCGCTCGCCTCCCGTTCATCCAGCGCCGCCGATTTCCGGTGGCATACCTTGCAGATACGTGCCAGCAACGCCTGTTCCATGTCTTCGACCGGTAGCGTGGCGAGATCAACGGCGCCCAGGTGACGGATGGCCTCCAGCGCATCCAGGTGACGACGGAAAAACAGCCGATCCAGTCCGTGCTGCATGGCGTGAACCAGGGGTGAAAACAACAGCGCCGCCGTCAGTGCGGCGAGGATCAGCGCCCAGGTGGATACCGCCCGTCCGGTTACGGCGTAGAATGTAGATTCAACCAGCACCAGTGCGACAAAGAAAAGTGCCAGCATCAGAAAAACGGCCAGAAAGTAAGCCGTGGAATGCAGCAACCGGCGACTGGAAAGCCGGGTCCACCCTCTGTGCTTCATGTGTAGCTCAGGGGTGGACGCGCTCCGGCTTAAGTCCGGCGGCCTGCAATGCGGCAAACAGCTTCTCGCACAGATTTTCCGGCAGCGGCGTAAGGGGAAGGCGCAGTTCCCACCCCATCCATCCCAGCATAGCGCAGGCCGCCTTCACCGGAATCGGATTGCTTTGCAGAAACATGGCATCGGCAAGCTTCAGCCACGTCATATGCTGCCGGCGAGCCGTATCCATATCCCCGCAGCGCATGGCTTCCGTCAGGGCCTTCATGGCATCCGGCACAAGATTGGACAACACGGAAATAACGCCGGCGCCGCCCAGCGCCATAAATGGCAGCACCGTGGCGTCATCGCCGGAATAGAATTCTATATTTCCGTCACAGGCCAGCATCGTGCGCCCAAGCTGCGCCATGTCGGCCGTGGCATCCTTGATGCCGATAATATTGGCGATGCGGGAAAGCCTGCCCACGGTCTCGGGCAGGATATTCGAGTTCGTCCGGCCGGGAACATTGTACAGGATTTGCGGCAAATGCACGGCCTCGGCCACGGCCCTGTAATGCTGATAGATACCTTCCTGCGTGGGCTTGTTGTAGTAAGGCGAGATCAGAAGCGCCGCATCGGCGCCTAGGTCCCTGGCCGCCTGCGTCAGCGCAATGGATTCGGCAGTGTTATTACTGCCGGTGCCGGCAATCACGGGAACACGCCCCGCCACATGCTCCACCGTGATGCAAATCAGTCGCCTGTGTTCTTCATGCGACAGCGTTGCCGCCTCACCGGTCGTTCCGGCCGGAATAACGGCATCCACACCGCCGGCAATCTGGCGCTCCAGGTGCGCGCGAAACGCATCCTCATCAATCTTGCCATGCGCAAATGGCGTGACCAGCGCAGTCATCGTACCGTGGAACATATCTGCCTCCGAATGCGGCAACTATACCTGTTTTGTGGCGGGGAAAAAGGGATGCGGCAACATTGATGAATCGCCCGGACCGGGCGCGGGGATCGACTGCCATGCTTGACCTGCGGCATCCCAGCGGTTGGAATGCCGCTCATGAAATATTTCCCCGCTTCTGTATCCCTCATCGTTGCCCTGGGGGTGTCCGGATGTGTCGGACTGCCTAACATTAACAACATGTTCTATCCGGTGGAAAGCGACAAGCCGGATTATGCGCGCGGCAGCAAGGATAATCCGCGGGTGGAAGGACGCGCCCCGCTGGATGTTCCGCCGGAATTACGTAACGAGGTCAGCGTGCCGATGCCGGACAAGGTGGCGGCTGAGGCGGCAAAGGCCGGCATGAGGACCGGCAAGATAAACAAGGCCATGGTGGCGGGTAAGGCGGTTGCGCTTGATGTGCGGGAATACGACCGAACTCCGGCCCAGGTGTTTTCCGCCGTCATCGATGCGATGACGGCCCTGAACATGCCGGTGGACAGCGTGGATTCGCCCAGCGGCACAGTCACGACCACATGGGTTCGGCATGATTCCAGTAACGCCAATGCCTATGTCGGTTCGGTCATGAATGTTTTCGGCGCCGGCCCGACGCATACGCGTTATCGCTTCATCGTACGCGTGCTGCGCACCAGGCAGGCCAAAACGCGGCTTGAGATCCGTACGCTGGGCCAGGAATTTACCAACAGGCACTGGGTAAACAAACCGATCAAGCGCAAGGTGTCGAACGAATTGTTTACCGCTGTTGAGGAACGCCTGCCGGCAGCCGGATCCGCTGTCTCGTCCCCCGATGCCGGTGCAAGATTGCCCGCCGCAAAACCCTGACCAGGCGTGGTGGAAGCAAACGGGAAAGGAATAAAACAGGCGGCAATATACGCGAACCGGCCAGAGCATTGATGGCATCATGCCGGCTTCATTGCCTTTGTGGTGTGCAACTTACCCGGGCGCCCGTCCAAGCAAGGCGGACAGGGCGGCAGCCGGATCAGATGAGCGCATGAGGGCTTCGCCAACAAGAAAACCGTATATCCCGGCCTGATTCATGTGAAGAATATCCCTGCGCGTGAAGATGCCGGATTCGGAGATCACCGTTTTGCCATCCGGCAATGCGGGCAGCAGTTCCAGCGTGGTTTCAAGGCGGGTTTCAAAGGAATGCAGGTTTCGATTATTGATGCCGACCAGCCGCGTATCAAGCACCAGGGCCCGCTCAAGCTCCGCCGTATCATGCACCTCGGGCAGGATGGATAATCCCTGCTCGCGTGCGGCGGCGCACAGTTCGCGGGCCAGCGCATCATCCAGCATGGCCAGAATGATGAGAATGGCGTCAGCGCCGATGGCGCGCGCCTCAAGCACCTGGTACGGATCAAGTATAAAATCCTTGCGCAGCACGGGGATGCCCGTCGATTCCCGAATGGCGGTGAGATACGCATCCGAACCCTGAAAATACTTCTCATCGGTGAGCACCGACAGACAGGCCGCTCCGCCCGCCTCATAAGCCGTGGCAATGGCGACGGGATCAAAATCCGGGCGGATCACACCCCTGGATGGAGAGGCCTTTTTAACCTCGGCGATGATGGCCGTTTCCCGCCCGGCGGCATGCGCCGTCAGTACGCCTGCGAAGTCTCTCGGTTCATACTTTGCCGCCCGCGCAAGCAACCGGCCTTCGGAACATCGCGCCTTGCACCGCCTGACCCGTTCACGCTTGCAGGCCGCGATCTCGCCTAGAATGGAAGCCATGGAACATGCTCCATCCGTGTCCCGCACCACCTTGCCAAGACCCTCACAAATAAAGCCACATTCAGCGGGGCGCCGGGTAGTCGGACGCGAGGGCGCGCCAAGGTCTTAGCCTGCATTACTCATAAATGCTGCCGCGCAGTAGACTCATCATAAGTCCGACAGGCTCCTAGCATGCGCATGCCTTCGTATACGCGATCAGTGCATCCAGCTTGTCCGCGGCTTTTCCGGCGTCAATGACCGCCGCCACCCGTTGTAACCCGCCGGCAATACCGTCGACGGCGCCTGCCACCCATAATGCCGCGGCGGCGTTGAGCAGCACGATATCGCGTGCAGGCCCTTTTTCTCCGGTCAGGACTTGATGAATGATGGCCGCATTGCGTGCGGCATCACCGCCGGTCAGGTCTCCGGGCCGGGCACGGGGTACGCCGAAAGCAGCCGGATCAATCTCAAAGGCTCGCATGGTTTCTCCCTGTTCAACCCATACCGCGTCGGTGATGCCGGTGGTGGTGATTTCATCCAGACCATCCCTGCCGTGTACTACCAGCGCACGGCTTGCGCCCAGTTGCCGCAGAGCCCCGGCCACGAGCTCAAGCTTGTCCCCGGCAAAAACACCCAGCACCTGGAATTGCGCCCCGGCCGGATTGGTCAGCGGCCCCAGCAGATTAAAGATACTGCGTATGCCCAGCTCGCGCCGGGGAGCGGCGGCATGGCGCATGGCGGGATGGTGCCCGGGCGCAAACAGAAACCCGATACCCACGCTGTCGATACATGCGGCAACCTGCTCAGGCTTGATATCCAGCCGTACGCCCAGTGTCTCCAGCACATCGGCGCTGCCGGCCCTGGATGAGATCGCACGATTGCCGTGCTTGGCAACCGGCACGCCACAGGCGGCCACGACCAGCGCGGCGGCGGTGGAAATATTGAAGGTGGCGGCGCCATCGCCGCCCGTACCGCAGGTATCCAGCAGGCCGGTAGTCTGCGGATGAATACGGGTGGCCGCCCCGCGCATGGCGCGTGCGGCGCCGGCCAAAACTCCGGGGGTTTCGCCGCGGATGGAAAGCCCCATCAGCAGAGCGCCGATCTGCGCCGGTGTTGTACGGCCCTGCATGATATCGCTGAACACGGCCTCGGTGTCGTCCATGCCGAGCTCGCCGCCTGCCTGAATCAGATGCAGGGCTTTCACGATATGACTCATGTCATGATCTCCTTATGCCTTTTCCTGCCGCAGGAAAAAACAGCGTGATCATCAGGCATGACTGCCCAGGAAATTTTTCAGCAGGGCATGGCCATGCTCTGTAAGAATGGATTCCGGGTGGAACTGGACGCCAAACGTCGGGTGTGAAACATGCCGCAATCCCATCAGTTCTTCTTCATGCGTCCATGCCGTTTTTCGCAGTTCATCCGGAAGCGGCTCCTCCACAATCAGTGAATGATAGCGCGTGGCGGTAAAGGGCGACGGGATACCATAAAAGAGACTGCTGCCCTCATGCTCGCCAGTATGCTCGATCAGGCTGGTCTTGCCGTGCATGAGCCGGTCCGCCCGCAGCACGCTGCCGCCAAAGGCCACCGCAATGGACTGATGCCCCAGACAAACGCCGAGAATCGGAATGCGGCCTGAAAATGTGCGAACGGCATCCACCGAGATGCCGGCTTCGTGCGGCGTGCAGGGGCCCGGAGAAATCAGGATATGAGACGGATGCATGACGCTGATTTCATCAAGTGTGATCCTGTCATTGCGATGCACTTCGGGCATGGCACCCAGTTCGCCCAGGTATTGTACGAGATTGAAGGTGAAGGAATCGTAATTATCAATCACGAGAATCATTCGCCGCTCTCCCGTGCACCGGCCTGCGCCTCGGCAAGCGCCACGGCGCGGAACATGGCCATCGCCTTGTTCACGCATTCCTGATGCTCGCGCTCGGGCACGGAATCCGCCACGATGCCGGCGCCGGCCTGAATATGCACCTGGCCGCCATGGATAACGGCCGTACGGATGGCGATGGCGGTATCCATGCGCCGCCCGCCATAGCCGATGTAACCCACGGTTCCGGCATAGGGACCGCGCGCGACCGGCTCAAGCTCATGAATGATCTCCATGGCCCGTACCTTGGGAGCGCCGGACACCGTGCCGGCGGGAAAGGTTGCCGCCAGCAGGTCAATGGTATCCACATCATTGCGCAGTTCACCCTCAACCTGTGAAACGATATGCATCACATGCGAATAGCGCTCAATCGTCATGGATTCGGTCATCCGGACCGTTCCAAAGCGACACACGCGCCCCAGATCGTTGCGGCCGAGATCCACCAGCATGACATGCTCGGCTCGCTCCTTGGCATCCGCCAGCAGTTCCGCCTCCAGCGCCGCGTCTTCCCCGGCCGTCTTTCCTCTCGGGCGCGTGCCGGCGATCGGACGTACCACGGCCTCATCCCCGTTGCGGCGGACGAGGATTTCAGGAGACGAACCCACCAGAGTCGTGTCGCCGATATGCAGGTAAAAGAGGTAGGGCGACGGATTGATATGGCGTACGGCCCGGTAGATGTTGAACGGGGCGCAGGCCAGCGGAGTCGAGAAACGTTGTGACAGCACCACCTGAAAAATATCGCCGGCATGGATGTATTCCTTCGCCCTGACCACGGCCGCTTCAAATGTGCTCCGGGCCATGCCGGCGCGGGGTTCATTACTTAACGCCGTGTCCGCATCCAGGTCCATGGCCGCGGCCGCCTCGCCCTCGTACAGGCTGGCTTCCATCTGATCAAGCACGGCCTCCGCCTCTTCCTCCTGATCCGCCGGCAGGCGCACACAACAAATCAGGGTACCGCACAGGTTGTCGAACACGATGAACCGGTCCACCAACAGAAAAGCCGATTCGGGAGTGCCGACCGGATCGGGAAGATCATCGGGGATATCCTCAAAATGCGACACAAGCTGATATCCGAAATAGCCGACGGCACCGCCGGTGAAGGGAAGATCATCCGCCGGCAGGTACGGCTGGGCAATCACATTCCGGCGTAACCAGGAAAGAATATCTCCGGCAAAAACGCCGGTACTGCCGTCGCGATGGTAAAGCCGTGTTCCGTCCTTATCCGCGATGGCGCGACAGGCGGGACTGATGGCGAGAATGCTGTAACGCCCCCAGCGCTCACCGCCCTCGACCGATTCCAGCAGAAAACAGTCGCCCCGATCAACCAGGCGGGAAAATACACCGGGCGGGGTGAGGCAATCGGCGGATAATGTGCGGCGAAACAGGCGGAAAACGCGGCTCATATTGACAAGGCTTTCCGGCTATGGCTCAATGCGCGGCCGTAAATAACGGGGCCATAGCTCAGCCGGGAGAGCGCTACAATGGCATTGTAGAGGTCGGCGGTTCGATCCCGCCTGGCTCCACCATCTCCGGGGTTCACGCTCAGAACCGCGCCAGCACGTCCGGGTTGATCCTGACTTCATGGCGTGAGCGCACACCTGCCATCCAGCGGGCGAAACGCGCCGCCCCTCTGGATCTCTCCAGTTCGGTACGAATGGCATCCGCCCGTCCGGTAAACTTCGCCTTATCCGCCTTGATGATCCGTTTTACCTGCACGATGGCAAAGCCCTGCGGCACCTCAATGACGCGGTCCACGGTTTTTCCCCCGGCCGTCGCGAACGCAGCCTGCAGAACACCGGGTGTAAGCCAGCTTGCCTCGCTATCCCCCATGCCGTTGCTACGCACCGGCTTGGTCAGATAGATGGGTAGCCCGTGCCTTTGTCCAAGGCTGGCGATGGGTGCATTCACGGCGTCTTTCAGAAGGGCTTCCGCCTGTTTGCGCGCCGCCTTTCCGGCGGCTTCCTCGCGAGCGTCGGCGTAGACGCGCTGAACAACCCTGGCAAAGGGAAGTACATCCGGCTTCTTGCGTTCAAGCACTTCCACCGCGGCAAAACGGCCGTCTGCGAGCTCCGTGACGTCCACCGGGGCGCCGGGCTGCATGGCAAAGACCTGCGAGCGGAAAGCCGCATCCTTTCCGAGCAACGGGTCGGCAAGCGCCTCATCCAGGCTGAGTGGCCCGATTTCCTGCACCTTCATATTCAGACTTGCGGCCGCGGCCTTAAGGTTGTCCTCACGTCCGAGGGCGTCATCCAGATCCTGCGACAGCTTGTATGCCTCTTCTTCCGCCTTGCCGCGGCGCAATTCATCACGAAGCCGGTTATGCGCCTCCGCCAGCGACTGGACCCGTGCCGGCCTGATATCGAGCAGCTTGATGACATGCAAGCCGCGAGGTGTCCGGACGATCTTGCTGATCTGCCCTTTTTTCATGCCGAAGACGGCCTTGTCAAAGGCGGGCGCCATCACGCCCTGCCTGAAATATCCAAGATTTCCGCCATGTTTGGCCGTGGCGGCGTCCTCGGACATTTCCCCGGCGACCGCGGTAAAGGCTTTACCCGATTTGAGCAACTTCAGGGCCTTCTCAATCTTCGTTCTGGCCTTCTTTTGTGTTTTCTCGTCCGCATTGCCGTCAAGCCGGACGAGAATATGGCGGGCAAGACGCGTTTCAGGCTCAACGAGCTGATCCTTGCGCTCTTCATAGGCTGATTTGATGTCGGATTCGCCAATTTCGATGTCCCGCGCCAGGCTTGCGGGATCAATCACCACTGCCGCCAGCTTCAGGCGCAGGTGAGAGAGGTAACGATCCTTGTGGGCCGCGTAAAAGGCGCGGGCATCCGCATCGCCGACCCTGATGCTTTTCTCCAGGCCGGCGGGACTGACGATCAGCGCCGTCAGTTCGCGTTTTTCGTATTCGCGCCGGTAACGCGCCAGGACTTCCGCATCCGACACTTGTGCGCTATCCATGATGGAACGCTGCAGGGCATCCACCATCAGGTCCAGGCGCAGACTGGATTCGTAGTCCGAGGGTGTACGGAATCCCATGTTGCGGGTGAGAATTTCGTAACGCTGCGGATCAAAGTTACCCGCGGACTGGAAAGCGGGATTGGAACGAACGCGGGCAAGCAGGGCGCTTTTTGGCGCCGCCAGGCCCATATTATCAGCCTCATCAAGCATCAGGTGGCGATTGATCAGCGTTTGCAGCGTCATCCGTTTCACACCCATCTGTTCCATGGCTTTTTTGGAGAATCGCTTGCCAAGCACCGCCCGGTAGGTATTGAGCTGGCGTTCATAGGCGCGGTAAAAGGCTGAATCCGTGATGGGCTCGCCATCCACGGTCGCCACGGTCTGAACGCGTGAGCCGAGAAAATAATCCCCGATTCCCCACAGCACGAAGGACAGCGCCACCCCGCCCAGAATAATTTTGGCAAGCCATGACTGGGCGTGATTGCGCATGTTTTCAAGCATGGGGTTCCTCATTCAACGGTCGTAATATGTGGTCCGGCGATCG
Source organism: uncultured Zetaproteobacteria bacterium (assembly GCA_964628185.1). GTDB lineage: Bacteria > Pseudomonadota > Zetaproteobacteria > Mariprofundales > Mariprofundaceae > CAZVLQ01. The sequence continues at coordinate 41,251 of CAZVLQ010000006.1, forward strand.
TGCGCGGGACACTACCCAAGGGGACCGATGCAGGCAAGTTGACGATGCGCAACGTATGCCGGTGATGGCCATGGCGGTTCGCATACCGGAAGCAAATCGGCAACAGCGTCTTGCATTGTGGCATGGGCTGGCGTGGAATAGGCCCATGAGCGATGTGCGAGCCAGTCAGTTGAGTTGCACGCTGAACAGCGCCTGCGACTGCGTCCATGTGCTTTGTTCCGTGGTCGAAGTCATGGGGCATCGCTATGGCCTGGGTGAAAAACAGACCAATCGCATGGTATTGGCGGTGGATGAACTGTTTGCCAATATCGGACAGCATGGCTACCACGGTAAGGAGGGGACCATCGAAATGCGCGCCATATACGACGGGCAGGCGTTACGCTTCGAGTTCCGTGATTACGCCAAACCCATCCGGGATGCGGATGCACTGCGTCGTCGCAGCACGGAAATCAATGACGTGTATTCGGGCGGCCTTGGCCTGCACCTGATTCATGCCTCCATGGATGAAGTCAGCCATCAGGCTTTAAGTGACGGCAACCGCTGGCTGTTGACCAAGTATGTTCGAGGGAGGAAGACCGTTGAAGCTTGAAATCATCAAAGAAGAGGCCGAGTCCGAACAAGCCCGTCTGTTCCTGAACGGTGTGGTCAACATCCACACTACAACGCAGTTGCGCGAGCATCTGAAACCGTTGCTGGATGACCACCATGACGAGGTGCGGGTGGATCTGGCCGGCGTGCGTTTTATTGATTCGGCCGGCATCGCCGCCCTGGTGGAGGGCCTCCAATGGAGCCGTGCCACCGGCAAGCGATTCGTACTTTCGGGAATGAGCGACAATGTCCGGGATATCTTCTCCCTGGCCAAGCTGGATACGGTTTTTGATATTGAAAATGGAGCGCCCGCCGCTTGAGCCATCCCGATCTGCGCACATTCATCGCCGATCTTGAGAAACATGGAAAACTCAGGCGTATCCGCAGCGAGGTCAACCCGGCGCTTGATATAACCGCCATTGCGGACCGGGTGTTGCACGAAGGCGGACCGGCCCTGCTGTTTGAACATGTCACGGGCAGCAATCTGCCCCTGCTGGCCAACCTGTTCGGCACCCCGGAACGCATCGCCATGGGGCTGGGGCGACAATCTGTCTCCGAGTTGCGTCAGGTGGGGGAATTGCTCGCATATCTGAGGGCGCCGGACCCACCCGACGGTCTGAAGGATGCCTGGGGCAAACTCCCCGCACTGAAGCAAGTGCTGCATATGACCCCGAAAACGACCCGGAAGGCCGCATGGCAGGATATCACGCGCGAGGGCGATGATGTGGATCTGGGCATCCTGCCCATCCAGACCTGCTGGCCGGATGATGCGGGGCCTTTAATTACCTGGGGACTGGTGACGACCAGGGGACCGAATAAAAAACGCCAGAATCTGGGCATTTACCGTCAGCAGGTGATCGGAAAAAATAAGCTGATCATGCGCTGGCTGAAGCATCGCGGTGGCGCGCAGGATCACCGCGAAGCCAGAGCGGGCGGGGCGAAATCATTTCCATGCGCGGTGGTGATCGGCGCCGATCCGGCCACGATTCTTGCCGCCGTCGCACCGATTCCGGACACCCTGTCCGAATACCAGTTCGCGGGGCTGCTGCGTGGCGAGAAAACCGTGCTTGCCGATTGCCTGAGCGTACCGTTGAAGGTGCCGGCTTCCAGCGAAATCGTGCTGGAAGGCCATGTATCGCTGGATGAGTATGCCGATGAAGGACCGTTCGGCGATCACACGGGCTACTATAATGAAGTGGAACGCTTTCCGGTATTTACCGTGGAACGTCTGAGTATGCGCAGGGATGCCATCTACCACTCCACCTACACAGGCAAGCCGCCGGACGAGCCGGCCGTGCTGGGGCTGGCCTTCAACGAAATATTCGTGCCCATCATTCAAAAGCAGTTCCCCGAAATCGTTGATTTCTATCTGCCGATGGAAGGCTGCTCCTACCGCGTGGCGGTGGCCTCCATCAAGAAAGGCTATGCCGGACATGCCAGGCGTGTGATGTTCGGCATCTGGTCCTATCTTCGGCAGTTTATGTACACCAAGTTCATTATTGTCGTGGATGACGACATTGACTGCCGCTCCTGGCCCGAGGTGATCTGGGCAATCTCCACCCGCTGCGATCCGGCGCGGGATTTTACCATGGCCGAAAATACGCCGATTGATTATCTGGATTTTGCCTCGCCGGTTTCCGGCCTGGGCTCCAAGGTGGGCATTGACGCTACCAACAAATGCGACGGAGAGACCAGCCGGGCATGGGGAACGCCGATCCGCATGGACGCCGAGGTGGAAAAACGCGTGCAGCCGATCCTGGATGAACTGGGACTTTAACCCCCATCCAGTAAAGCCGGAACCAACAGGTCAGCACCAAACCGCGAATAGACGCGAATGAACGCAAATAATGAAAAAGGAAGGGTTGAGTAAAACCTGTGAGGAGGAAAATCTATAGAGGCAGGCCTGTCTGCGTGCCGGACACAGGCAGACATGGCCTGAACCAAGGTTTTCGTTTTTCATTCGCGTGCATTCGCGGTACGCCTGTCATCTCCAGGGTGAAATATCTTATGCATTTTGTATTGGATTTGACGGATAATGGAATAATACATGCCAAAAATTCTTTTTCATTTCGGTGAGCTGTCGCTCAAGGGCGGGAATCGTCGCAGCTTTGAGCAAAAGATGGCGCAAAACATCAGGCGGGTGCTCAAGCCGGTCCTGAAGCCGGGCGGTTTCTACCGCGAGCATGGCCGCATGCTGGCCGATGTGGATAGCGTTTCGGATGAATTGCTAAGCTATCTGGCGCTGATTCCCGGAATCCGCAATTTCTCGGTGGTCCGCGAAGCCGAACTGACGCTGGAATCCATGCAACAGACTGCCATGCAGGCGGTGACCGAAGCCTGTGACGGGCATACGGCCGGCACCCCGTTTCGCGTATCGGCCCGGCGCGGCAACAAGCGGTTTCCGCTGAATTCGCAGGCGCTGAACTATGAGATCGGCGGCTTCCTCAAAACCAGGCTGGGCATGAGTGTCAACCTCGATCATCCCGAAATCGACGTGCGCGTCGAGGTGGGCCGGGACGCGGCCTATATCTACACCAAAAAAATCACCGGCATCGGCGGCCTGCCGGTCGGTTCCTCCGGCAAGGGCGTGGTGCTGTTTTCCGGCGGCATTGATTCACCGGTGGCGGCCTATACGATGATGAAGCGCGGCATGGGCGTGGTGCTGGTGCATTGCTACAACAGCACCATCAACCGCGATTTCGCCAAAATTACGGACCTGGCCTGCCGGCTTTCCCGCTATCAGGGGCGCCTCACCCTGTACCTGATAGATCTGGAGGAGTTCCAGCGCCATGCCATCGCGCTCGTACCGGCCGAATACCGCATGATCATCTACAAGCGTCAGATGATCCGCGAGGCGGAGAATATCGCCCGCGACGTACATGCGCAGGCGCTGGTGACGGGCGATTCGCTGGGCCAGGTAGCGAGCCAGACCCTGGCCAATATCAGCGCTATCTATGATGCCGGCAACCTGCCGCTGCTGCCGCCGCTGATCGGCATGGACAAGGAAGAAATCATCGCCCTGGCCCGCCGGATCGGCACCTTCGAGATTTCCATCACGGAATACTGCGATATCTGCTCGTTTCTGATTGCCAGGCATCCCGAGACCCATGCCAGGCGTCGCACCGTGGCCCGGCTGGAGGCACAGTTACCGACCGACTCACTGATCTGCCCGACAAAAAAAATATCCTTCAGCGACGGCGTGGAGCAGCCCGACCGCCAAACCCCGTAGCCGGCCACTCATTCCCGGACCGGATCATTCACCTGTTGCGTCGGACGTCTCAAACAGCCCGTGCATAGATTCCCGACAATATTCAGGTTGTCAGAGTGATGCCAAAAGCCTCCATATTTGTTGTCAAAATACACCTTGATTCACTGCTGTCCCAACGGTATGAAGAGCCATCTTCATACCGTTGGGACAGCAGTGGGTGGGGTCGCGGCTTAAGTGCGCCAAATAGCGGCTTGACACAAAACTTGACTTATACTTGACATACCAAGGGTATGAATTTGCAAATTCGCCACCAAGTGGATAATATTTAGCCATGTACCGGCGATTCATCGATCACTCCCTGAGCGCAGCACTGGCCGATACCCGTGTGGTACTCCTTAATGGTGCACGCCAGACGGGTAAAAGCACCATCGCCCGGGCAATGGCCGAGGCGCACGGCGGGCAGTATGTCACCCTGGACGATCCGGCAGTTGCCGGGCTGGTGCGATCCGATCCGGCGGCATTGATTGACGGAGCGGGGGATTTTCTCGTGATCGACGAGGTGCAGCACGCGCCTGAGCTGTTTCCAATCATCAAAATAGCCGTGGATCGAGACCCGCGACCGGGCCGCTTTCTGCTGACCGGTTCGGCCAATATCTTTTTGCTGCCGAAATTATCGGAGTCCCTGGCCGGGCGCATGGAGATTCTGCCTCTGCAACCACTATCACAGGCCGAACTCGAAGATGTGGAAAGCGGATTCATTGCCTCACTTTTTTCGGATGCGCCCTTAGCTGTCCGAACCCTTGCTGTGGATCGGGCTGATGTCTGCCGTCGCATCATGGCGGGCGGCTATCCCGAGTTGCTCGGGAGAGAGGCGCAGGAACGACGGAATGCCTGGTTCCGCAGCTATATCAGCAGTTTGCTGCAACGTGACGTGCGCGATCTGGCCAACATCGAAGGACTGACCGATCTGCCGAGATTACTTGCGTTGCTCGCCGCTCGCATAGCCGGCATGATGAATATGTCTGAGGTATCGCGCACATCGGGGCTGGCGCATACCACGCTGCGCCGCTATCTGTCGCTGCTGGAAGCCACCTTTATTCTACAACCATTGCCTGCATGGTCGGCGAACCTTGGCAAGCGTCTGGTCAAATCACCCAAACTGCACCTGATTGATTCCGGCCTTGCCGCCCACTTGCGCGGAGAAACAGGTCATCAGGCGCTGTTGCAATCTCCTTCGCTTGGCGCCTTACTGGAGCAGTTCGTGGTGCAGGAGCTTCGCAAGCTGATTGATTTCTCGGGTATGTCGATTGCAGCCTTCCACTTTCGCACCTCCGACCGATATGAAGTGGATATGGTGCTGGAAGGGCCGGGGCAGACCATTGTCGGTGTGGAAATCAAGGCCTCGGCCATTGTCGATGAAAAGGCATTCAGGGGATTGAAGGTCCTGGCTGATGTTGCGAAAGAGCGCTTTCATCGCGGCATTGTGCTGTATATGGGGGATAAAGTGTTGCCGTTTGGGAAGGGTATGACGGCTATTCCGATCAGCGCCTTGTGGCGGGAGTTTGGCGAATGAACGAAGCCGGATTCAATGAAGCCGAAACCCGCGCCGAGCTGATCGACCCTGCCCTGAAAGCGGCGGGCTGGGGTGTGGTGAATGGCAGCCGGGTGCGCCGCGAAGTGATTTCGCCGGGGCGCTTGCAGGGCGCGGGGAAACGCGCCAGGCAGGATATTGCCGATTATGTGCTGGTCTATCGCGGTCAGAAGCTGGCGGTCATTGAGGCCAAGCGGCGCGATCTGCCCGGTACCGAAGGGGCAGGCCAGGAAATATGCCTGAAAATTGTAACCCCGTTTTACTTATTCGCTACGAAAATACAAAACTGAATTCCGGCTTGATGAGCGGGAGGCATGCCGTTGCCCGAAATGCGGCAGCGCTGACGTGCGCGTAATCCAGCGGTTTTATTGATGACGATTGAGTTTAAATATGAAGTGATTCGCAGGCCAGGGCGCAGGACGGCGAGTATCAGCGTGAAGCGGGATAACGCCGTGGTTGTTGTGGTGCCGTCCAACCTGACCGGGGAACATATTGAGCAGATTGTCAGGACCAAGGCGCGCTGGGTGCGCAGTAAGCTGCGCTCTAACGTGGGCCACCATACTCAGCGTATCAAGCGAATTTCGACCTCCGGCTTGCCTGGCCGAAAAAGGGGCGATGACCAGGCCAAGCTCTTCGAGCAGGATTACGCATCCCTCACAGGGTGCGTCGCAGCAACGCATAGCCGACGATGGCGGACAGGCATGAACCGACCAGAATGGCGGCCCGCTCATCCACCGCAAAGGCGGAAGCCCCGTGCTCGAAGGCCAGCGAGGCAATAAACAGACTCATCGTGAATCCAATGCCGCACAGAACGGCAACGCCATAAAGGCCCGGCCAGGTCGCCTTTTCCGGCATCCGGCACAGACCAAGCCGTATCGCGGCCCAGCTCATGCCAAACACCCCGATCTGCTTGCCGGCAAACAGGCCGGCGATAATGCCAATCGAGAGGGGATCAGTGAGCATGGATAAGGAAAAATTCTGAAATGAAACACCGGCGTTGGCAAATGCGAACAACGGCAAAATAGCATAGGCGACAACCGGATGAAGACGAATTTCTATGCGTTCCAGCGGTGATGGGCCCGGATGACCCGAAATACGCAATGGGATAAAAAATGCCAACAGCAGGCCACCCAGGGTTGCATGTACGCCTGATTTTAATACAGCCAGCCACAGAATTATGCCGATGAGTATGTAGGGTGCCGTCTTCAGGATGCCGGCCCGGTTGATCATGAACAGCGTAGCCAGGGCCGCCGCCGCAATCCACAGGGAGATTAGCGACAGCTCCGATGTATAGAACACGGCAATGATGATCACTGCTCCTATGTCATCCACAATCGCAAGCGTCAGCAAAAACATCTTCAGCGTATGCGGAACCCGGCTGCCAAGCAGCGCCAGCACGCCAAGGGCGAAGGCGATATCGGTGGCGGAAGGAATCGCCCAGCCCGCCAGGGCGGTTGAATTGCCCCGGTTAAAGCCGACATAGATCAATGCCGGCGCCACCATGCCCCCAATCGCCGCGATCACGGGCAGGGCAAGCTGTGAAGGCCTGGAAAGTTCGCCCTGGATGATTTCACGTTTAATTTCCAGCCCGACAAGGAAAAAGAAAACGGCCATCAGACCGTCGTTTATCCACAGTAACAACGGTTTGGCGATTTCGAGAGGTCCGACCTGTACAACGATGGGGATTGCCAGCAAGGCGTCGTATAGCGGCTTGGCAGGCGTATTTTCAGCGATCAGGGCCAGCACTGCCGCAACAAACAGCACAATACCGCCTGCCGATTCCAGCCGAAGAAATTCCTTTATCGAATGCAACATGTTCATTTGGCTCGTAACGAACTCCGTCTGTCCGGGCTAATTTAGCCTATCACGGATCATTCTGATATCCCCAGGTTGGGCATTCCCGAGGCGGACGGCTGCGGTTATAGTTGCCCGTGGCGCACCATGGAGAGTCCAAGTGAACAGAAAACCCTGGGGCGGCCGGTTCAAGAAACCGACCGACACATTCGTTGAAGAGTTTAACGCATCCATTGATGTGGATGCGCGCATGTATGCCGAGGATATTGCCGCATCCCGCGTGCATGCCAGGATGCTGGGCCGGCAGGGCATTCTTTCCGATACCGATGTCAACAAGATACTGGATGGCCTGGACGCTATCGAGGCAGCCGTCAAGGCTGGCAAGATTGAATTCACCTCGGCCCTTGAAGACGTGCATATGAACATCGAATCAAGGCTGACGGACAGGATAGGGGACGCCGGCCAGCGGCTGCATACGGCCAGAAGCCGCAACGATCAGGTGGCGACGGATACGCGCTTGTACCTGCGCCGGCGGGTGGACGAAATCACGCCGCTCATTCGCGCGCTTCAGGACGTGCTCGTCAGCATGGCCGATGAGCATGCGGATACGATCATGCCCGGATTCACCCATCTGCAAACGGCTCAGCCGGTCACGCTCGGCCATCACCTGCTCGCCTACGTGGAGATGCTGGAGCGGGATGCCGGCCGTTTCCACGATGCCCGCACCCGCATGAACCGGTCACCGCTGGGTGCGGCGGCGCTGGCCGGCACAAGTTTTCCTGTTGATCGCGACTTCACCGCCCGGGAACTGGGCTTTGACGGCCCCTGCCGCAATTCCATGGATGCCGTTTCCGACCGTGATTTTGTCATTGAACTGCTCGCGGCGGCCAGCCTGTGCGCCCTGCACCTGTCCCGATTTTCGGAGGAACTGATCCTGTGGATGAGCGCGCAGTTCCGTTTCATCGAATTGCCGGATGCCTATTGCACCGGCTCATCCATCATGCCCCAGAAGAAAAATCCGGACATGCCTGAACTGGTGCGAGGTAAAACAGGCCGCATCATCGGCGGGCTCACGGCCGTATTGTTCACGATGAAGTCCCTGCCGCTGGCCTACAACAAGGACATGCAGGAAGACAAGGAGGCGGCCTTTGACGCTTTCGATCAGTTGCAGGGCGCCCTGCGCATCTTTACCGGCATGCTGCCGGGAATGACGGTTAACAAAGAGGCGATGCGCAGCGCCGCATCAGCCGGATTTTCCACGGCCACCGATCTGGCGGATGCGCTGGCGCGCGCCGGTACGCCCTTCCGGAAGGCGCATGAGATTGTCGGGAAATCCGTGGCGTACTGTATCGAGAGGGGCATCGAACTGCATGAAATGGATGAAAGCGCCTGCGCCGCCATTGATCCCCGCCTGACGGCGGACATGGTGCGCGCGCTGTCCGTTGAAGACAGCGTGGCCGCGCGCAACCATATCGGCGGAACCGCGCCGGAACAGGTGCGTGTGCAATGCGCCTGCTGGAAAAAACAACTGGAGGCGTCGAATGCGCACGATTCGTAAGACCCTGCTGGTATGCATGATTGCCGGCCTGGCGCTGGCCGGCTGCGGCCACAAGGCGCCGCCACAGCCTGTTGCGGACAAGCCCCCGCAACTGACCCACCTCGATCACTCCATTGATTTGAACAGCCTGATTCTGCACATCAAGCTGTCCGGCACGGCGCATGGCGTCGGCTACCAGGTTGACCGCTCCGAGTTTGATCCGTATTGCAAATGCCCGAGCTTCTGGCGCCGCTACTTCGAGCGAACGCCGATGCCGAACCAGACCGGCAAGATGTTGACCAAACTGATCAATGTCGGGCAGGGACAAAAGGCCTATTTTTTCAGGGTACGCGCCATCGACAGCATCGGACGTTTCAGCGCCTGGAGCAAACCGTTTTTCGCCCGGGGAGTGAAAGCGCCTCTGTGAAGCACAAACAGCCACGTCTGGGTCGGCTGGGCGCCTATCCATTTGAACGGCTGCGGACCCTGCTGGCGGGCAAACGAAGCAAGCCCGGGATGGTTCCAATTGACGCCGGTGCGGGTGAACCGCGATTGCCGCCGCCGGGATTCGTCGAGGATATCCTGACCGCGCATCTGGGCGATTTTTCAAAATATCCCCCCACGCGCGGCGCAGCCATGCTGCGCCGGGCCGTGGCCGGCTGGCTCATGCGGCGCTACGGACTGCGTGAAGTAAATCCCGACACACAGGTGCTTTCCGCCAACGGTACGCGCGAGGCGCTGTTTGCCGTGGCGCATGCACTGGTGAACCCGGACGCAACCGGCGACAGACCTTGCGTGCTGATGCCCAACCCGATGTATCAGATTTATCCCGGCGCGGCGGTGACGGCAGGCGCGGAACCGCATTTTTTGCCGTGCACCCTGAACACGGGCTTTGCGCCGGACCTGGATGCAATGCCCGAGGCGGTATGGCGCCGGACGTCGTTCATCTATGTGTGTTCTCCCTCCAACCCGACCGGCTGGGTTGCCGACCTGGCCTGGTTTGAGAAGCTCCTGAACCTTGCCGACCGTTTTGACTGTTACGTGGTTTCCGACGAATGCTATTCCGAAATTTACCGGCGAGAAAAACCGGCGGGCCTTCTGCAGGCCTCAGAGCACCTTGGACGGAAAGACTTTTCCCGCTGCCTGGTCATGAATTCACTGTCCAAACGATCCGCCCTGCCCGGTATGCGCTCCGGATTCATTGCCGGTGATGCGAGGCTGATCGCCCGTTTCATCAAACTGCGCACCTATACCGGGCCGGCTACGCCGTTGCCCCTGCAACACGTTGCAGCCGCGGCATGGGCCGATGAGGCGCATGTGCGGGCGAACCTGGCCGTGTACCGTAAGAGCATGGATGCTTTTTACAACGTCTGGGGCGTGGGGGAATCGCCGGCGGGAACATTCTTCGTCTGGCTTCCGGTGACTGACGGCGAGGCCTTTGCCGCGGCGGCCTTTGAGCAACAGGCCGTGACCGTGCTGCCCGGCGCCTACCTTTCCACCGAGGGTGAAGACGGAATGAATCCGGGCCGCCACTATGTGCGCGCGGCCCTGGTGGACGGTCCTGAAAAAGCCGCTGAACTTGCGCGACGATTAAGGAGCCTCTGAACAGGCTGAAGCTGCCGCCATTTCGTCGGACAGCACCGGTTATGCGATAAATACCCAGAGTTTGGTGAGTTATTTCCTTATACGATGTAAGTTTTTTCCTGCTATACTGGACCATTTAAGCCTGAATTCTTCAGGCCAAGTGGTTGTTTTACGGGAGGAAACCATGGCATTGGACAGGAAAGACAGGACCAGAGAGGCCCTGACGATCGCGCACGAGATGGGGATTGGCGCGGCCGCGATTGCCCGGCGCAAGGATTATCTGGAACTTACGGCCGAGGATGCGAAACTGCTGCGGGAACTTCACGCCAGGCTTGGGCACGAAGCCACGGGGTTCGTCGAGGATTTCTACGTCCATTTGCTGAGGTTCAGGGAAACGCGGGCGCTGATCCCCGACGGGGCCACGCTCAAGCGCCTGAAGCGCAAGCAGACCGCCTATTTCAACGAGTTCACGGCCGGCGATTACGGCTGGGACTACGCCGTCAACCGTCTGCGGGTCGGGATAGTGCACCAGCATCTGGGCCTGCGGCCAAAATACTACATCGGCGCCTACAGCAGGTATCTCGGCGCCCTGGTCTCCAATGCTCTGCGCCTGTTTGAGGGGGCGGACGGGGCCGCCGTCTGCCGTGCGTTGATCAAGGTGGCCTTCCTGGACGTAAACCTGGGCCTGGACGCCTATTTTCATGCCGAGGCGCGCAGGCTGCGGCAATTGAAGATAGCCCTGGATTCGGTCATGGAGGCCGTGTTCATCTTCCGCCCGGATGATTTTGGCATGATGTACGTCAACCACGGCGCCGAGCGTATGCTCGGCTTCGGCGGGAAGGCGATGCTGGCCATGCACCCGGCGGAACTGATCGCGGGTTACGGCAAGACGCGCCTGCGCACCCTCATCCGTCAGCTTGCGCAGGCGGACGATCCCTGCCTGCGCCTCAAGGCCCGCCTGGTGCGGAGAATGCAGGAAGCGCTGCCGGTGGATTTATTGTTGCAGTTAATCGAAACCGTCAATGGTCACGGCCTGGTGATCGCCACGGCGCGGGATATTTCCGATCTCGTACGGCACGAGGCGGAACTGGAGCGCCTGGCCATGCACGATGATCTGACCGGGTTGCCGAACCGGCGCCTGCTGCAAAAGAAAATCAATGCGTACATGGCCGATGGCCGCTCCGCCGCCCTGGTGCTGGTCGGCCTGGATCGCTTTAAGGCCATCAACGAGACAATCGGTTACGCCAACGGCGACAAGGTGCTGCTCAAGGTGGTGAAGAGATTGCGCAACGTCGGCGGAAAAAATGTCCTGCTGGCGCGCATGAGCGGCGATGTCTTCGCCCTGCTGGCGCCGGTCCGCCGGCGCGAGGAGCCCCGGCGTATCGCCGGGGAGACGATCGGGGCACTGGAAACAAGCCTGCAACTCGGCGAATATACCCTGAACATACAGGCCAGCGCCGGCATCGCCGAATACCCACGCCACGGGGCGAAAAACGCCGGGGATTTGATGCGGCAGGCCGAGGTGGCCATGGAAGCGGCCAAGCGCGCCCATACCGATCTGGTCGTTTACGACGACGATCTGGAGCAATACCGGCTGGAACATCTCAACCTGCTCGGCGAACTGCGCGGCGCCATCGCAAGGGATGAACTGACCCTCTATTACCAGCCCAAGGTGGCCATGAAATCCCGCCGTATTGCCGGGGTCGAGGCGCTGGTACGCTGGATACATCCCCAACGCGGTTTCATAGCACCCGACCTTTTTATCCCTCTGGCGGAGGAAAGCGCGGTGATTCATCAACTGACGGAATGGGTGATGAAGCAGGCGATAGAGCAGCGGAAGCGCTGGCAGGTCGGCGGCCTGCCCGATGATTTCCGTATTTCAGTCAACGTCACGGCGGCAAACCTGGAGAATGCCGCTTTTGTCGACATGGTTCGTAAGGCCGGCAAGGCGGCGGAAATCAGGCCGGCCATGCTGGTGCTGGAAGTAACCGAAAACGGCCTGATGCATGATCCCGAGCGCGCTCATAAAGCCCTGCATCGCCTGCATGACATCGGTTTTCCAATCTCGCTTGACGACTTTGGCACGGGCTATTCCTCGCTGGCCTACCTGCATGACCTGCCGGTACAGGAAATGAAGATTGACCAGTCCTTCGTCCGTCGCATGCTGGCGGATGAGAAAAGCGCCGCGATCGTGCAAAATACCATTCGTCTGGCCCACGGGCTGAACCTGAGGGTGGTGGCCGAAGGCGTCGAAGACGAGGCGGCGTGGCATCGCCTGGCCGAGCTTGGCTGCCACGAGGCGCAGGGCTATTACATGGGAAAGCCCATGCCGGCTCCCGCCCTGGAGCGCTGGCTGCGCGAGTCTCCCTGGGGATACGCGTAAGTTGCCCTGCCCTTTAACCCGCATATTGCATGAAGGCGGACATATTCCAGAAGATGGAAGACAGGGGACAGATAACAGAAGACACAAATGAACCAGGCAATCTGATCCCTGACCCCTGGATTACCCGATCAGGCCTGAATTCCGAATCCTCCGTGCTCTCTGTGGTGAGGCTTTCATGCTCATGTGCACCGGCTGTCTGCTTCTGATGAAAGCCCGGCCTGACGCAACAGCGCCTCAGTCGTTGGCTTGCGCCCGCGGAAGGCGACGAATGCATCCATCATGTCGCGGCCGCCACCGACGGACAGCAGTTCCCTTCTCAGGGACTCGGCGGTTTCAGGGTCAAAAATGCCCGCCTCCTCAAAAGCGGCAAAGGCGTCCGCGGACAACACTTCGGCCCATTTGTAGCTGTAGTAGCCGGCGGCGTAGCCACCGGCGAATATGTGTGAAAAACTGTTCTGAAACCTGTTGAAATCCGGCGGCCTGAGTACGGCAACCTCATCGCGCACGGCGTCCAGCACGTCCTGTACGCTCCGCCCGCCTGCCGGATCGAATTCCGTATGCAACATAAAATCAAACAGGGCAAACTCGATCTGGCGCAGCATTTGCAGGCCGGAATGGAAGGTTCTGGCCGCGCGCATCCTGTCAAACAGCGCGTCAGGGAGCCGTTCGCCCGTCTGAAAATGGCGGGCGAACAGGTCCAGCGCTTCACGCTCCCAGCAGAAATTCTCCATGAACTGGCTGGGCAGTTCCACCGCATCCCAGGGCACGCCGCGTATGCCGGACACATCCAGCGTCTCCACCCTGGTGAGCATATGGTGCAGACCGTGACCGAACTCATGAAACAGGGTCAATACCTCGTCATGCGTCCATAGCGCCGGTTTGTCTCCCACCGGCGCATCGAAGTTGCACACGAGATAGGCCACGGGCAGTTGCAGGGCGCCATCCGGCCGGCGCCAGCGGATGATGCATTCATCCATCCAGGCGCCGCCGCGCTTGTGCGGTCGCGCATAGGGATCCAGATAGAAGCCCGCCAGGGGTTCGCCCGACGCATCAAGGATATCGTAGAAGCGGACGTCCGGATGCCACACGGGCACGCCCCTGTGTTCGTGAATACGGATGCCATAAAGCTTGTGCGCCACTGAAAATAATCCCTCAAGCACGTATTGCTCCGGAAAATATGGCTTTAAATCTTCCGGTGAGAAATCGAACAGCTTCCGGCGCAGATGTTCCGCGGCAAAGGCGACGTCCCATGCCTCAAGGGTTTTAAGGGCCGGTTCTGTTGCCGCGAAGGCTTTTAGCTCCGCCAGCTCTTTTTGGGCATGGGGTTTGCTGCGCCGCGCCAGATCACGCAGAAAATCAATAACCTCTGAAGGCTTTCCGGCCATTCTGGCAACCAGCGACATCGCACCATAGTTGCCGTAGCCCAGCAATTTCGCTGCTTCCCGCCTGAGCTTCAGAATTTCATCAATCAGGGGCGCATTGTCCTGATCCCCCACACTGGCCCGGGTGACATAAGCCGTATACATTTGCCGGCGAAGCTCACGATTCTCCGCGTATTGCATAAAAGGGATATAGGACGGCGCGTCCAGCGTAAACAACCACCCTTTTTCGTTTTTCGCTTCGGCGCGTTCACGGGCCGCATCCCGGACGGATTGCGGCAAGCCGTCCAGATCATGCTCATGTTCCAGATACAGTTCAAAGGCGCGGGTGGCATCCAGTACATGCTGCTCGAATTGCGCCCCCAGCTCGGACAAACGCACCTGAATTTCCTTAAAACGCAGCTTTTTTTCCGCTGGCAGTTCCGCGCCTCCCAGGCGAAAATCGCGCAGGGCATGACGAATCACCTGTTTTTGCTCGTCATTCAGGGCCTGAAACACGGGGCTGTCATGCAAGCTTTTGATGGCGGCAAACAGGGCTTCATTCTGGGTCAGTTCCGTCTGGTAGGCCGTCAGTTTCATCAAACCCTGCCGGTAAACAGGCCGCAGCGCGTCCGAATCACACACGGCGTTGAGATGATTCACCGGCCCCCACAGGCGGCTCAACCGTTCATCCAGCGCTTCCAGCGGCTGCATAAGATGTTGCCAGTCGAGGCATTCCTGCCCGAGCAGGGCGGAAATTTCAGTTCTGTTTTCATCCAGCACGGCACCCAGGGCCGGAAGAATATGTTCGGGTATGATGCATTCAAACAACGGTAATTCCGCATTGATATGCTGTAACAGTGGATTGTCATTCATGCCGCGAACGCTGACGTGGACAGGAAGCCCGATCAAGCCGGGAGAACAGCGCTGCCACGGAAAAACGGTTCCGTGCTTTCACAAAAAACCAGGCGGCGCAGATGCACCGCCTGACTTTGAGGGGAGAGGATGTTTCTTCTACTGCTGCGGATCCAAGCCTGCAATACCGGATGTAACTACGATGTGATACGGATCACAAAAGAGCGAATGAGTCTACTCAGCCTTCCTCCGCGTATAATCGTGCCAGAATCTCCCGTCCGCCGGCATCAAGCACCTCATCAGCCAGCTTCGTCCCCATAGCTTCAGCTTCGCTGCGCGGACCGGACAGACTGCGCCGGATGAGCCGGCTGCCATCCACTTCGCCAACCAGGCCTTCCAGATGCAGCATGTCGCCATCCAGCGTGGCATGGCCGGCGATCGGAACCTGGCACCCGCCCTCCAGCCGCGTCAGAAAGGCGCGCTCGGCCGCCACGCAGTCGGCCGTATCCCTGTGGTGCAGGACATCCACCAGGGCATGGACATGCCGGTCGTTCGCCCGGGTCTCAATACCGATCGCGCCCTGGGCCACGGCCGGCAGCATCTGTCCGATATCGAAAAACAGGTGCATCTGATCGGCGATACCGAGACGCTTCACGCCCGCCGCGGCGAGAATAACGGCATCCGCTTCATGGCCCAGTTTGTTCAGCCGCGTCTGCACGTTGCCGCGAATGGCGACAAATTCAAATCCCGGATGCCTTGCCTTGATCTGGCATACGCGGCGCAGGGATGAGGTGCCGATTCTGGCCTGCTCCGACAGGCTGGACAGATCGCCGCCGGTCACGGTCGCCGCTGCGTCGCGCGGATCGGCGCGCTCCAGAATGGCCCGGATACAGAGCTCTTCCGGCACGATGGCCGGAACGTCCTTCATCGAATGCACGGCAAGATCGGCGCGCCCGTCGAGCAGGGCCTCCTCGATTTCCTTGGTGAACAGGCCCTTGCCGCCCACCTTGGCCAGCGGCACGTCAAGAATCTTGTCGCCGGTCGTCCTGATGCGTACCAGTTCCGTGCTTACCCCCGAATGCAGGCGCTCCAGTTCGGCGGCGACATGCCTGGCCTGCCACAGGGCGAGGGCGGAGCCCCGGGTTGCGATTTTTACATGCGTCACATCATCCTCCGGATTCCGGGTCGTCGCGCAGCACGCCTATTGTCGCGGCCTGCGGCGTCTTTGCTGCGGACGACCCTGCTTGCCGCCGCGGGGGGCCTGCACATCCTCACGTCCGAGGCCCTCGGCCGTGGCCCTGGGATGTGGTGGCGGTCCAATCTCCAGCATGGACGGCACAATCGCCAGCACGGGGATGGCATGACCGATACAGGCCTCGATCTCGGGCAGGCCGAAGCAGAAACGTTCGCAGGAAAAGGAAATGGCCACGCCCCTGGCGCCGGCACGCGCCGTGCGGCCAATCCGGTGCACATAGTTTTCCGCATCTTCCGGCAGATCGTAATTAAACACATGCGTGACTCCTTCAATGTGCAGGCCACGACTGGCCACATCGGTTGCCACCAGCAGATGCAGTTTGCCGTCGCAGAAATCCTGCAGGATTCGCATGCGTTTTTTCTGCCTCACATTACCGGACAGAATACCGACCTTGAAACCATAACGCGCCAGATTGCGTGCCACCCGTTCCCCGGTGCGTTTCTCGTTGGTGAAAATAAGACCACGCTCAACCTGCTGTGACCGGAGCAGGTACACCAGAAGTGAAAGTTTCTCATCCATGCCGGTGTGATAAAGGGTCTCTTCCACGCCCTCGGCGATAATATCGCCCTCTTCGGCGCGTATCTTGACCGGATCATTCATATGTTCATACGCCAGTTCCAGCACCCGGTGCGACAGGGTGGCGGAAAACAGCATTGCCTGCCGTTCATCATAGCGGGGCAACCGCCGCATCAGATAGCGCAAATCCTTGATGAAACCGAGATCAAACATGCGGTCGGCCTCATCCACGATGACCATCTCGCAGGATTTGAGGAAAAAACAGCGCTTTTTGAAATAATCAATCAGACGTCCCGGCGTGCCGATCAGGATATCCACGCCGTCATCAAATGCGCGCTTCTGCTTTTCGTAGTCCACGCCGCCATAAACGGCGTGCACCTTAAGCTGCGCATGTCTGGCCAGCAGGTTGGCATCCTTGAATATCTGCACGACCAGTTCACGCGTCGGCGCGATAATCAGCGCCCGTGGATGGTTGTCCCGCCACCCCGGCTTTGGCGCATGGCTCAGCAGGCGGGTGAGCATCGCGATCAGAAATGTCGCAGTCTTGCCCGTGCCGGTGCGGCCCTGTCCGGCCACATCACGGCCCTCGAGCGCAAGGGGGAGGGCGGCCTTCTGCACGGCCGTCATCTCTGTAAAGCCCAGATCATCAATCGCCCGCATGACGGGTCGGGGCAGGTTCAAAGCGTCAAATTTCATATCATTCCTTCAGAAGGCCAAAACGCTGCAACCAAGCATCGACCTGTATGGTGATATCCATAAACACACGGTGGAATACAGCCTCACTCCCGCCCATCGGATCCTTGATCGGCCTGCCGCGTGTTGGCTGGGACAGCAGAAAAACCTTGCCGATGCAGGCCGGGCGCAGTTCCGAGACGCGCCGGCGCTGGCGCTGGCTCATAACCAGGATCAGGCCTGCCCGGTCAAGATCGGCCCCCAGCAGGGGTTGAGAGGTATGGCGGGAAAGATCAATGCCAAACTCCCTGGCAACCTGCTGCGCCACCACCGGCGGGCGCTGGTTGGGAAGCGCCAGCAATCCCCGGCTGAATACGTCCATCTCCATGCCCGCGGCCTCGAACCCGCGGGCTATGCAGGCAGCGGCAAACGGACTGCGGCACAGATTACCGGCGCAGATCACCAGAATTGGTGAAGGGACAGGCACGGAAGGGTTTAATCCCCCATGCGCGGTCAACCCTGACGTGGGGGAAGCAGCCAGATAGCCTGGCCGCTCTCCTTATGGATGCGCTCAAGCAATTGCCGGTGCGCCGTAACCTCGTGCTCCCGCAACGGGGGTGCGGCGCGGCGTGTAATACGCGCCGTTTCCGCCTTTTCAAGCCGGCTGCCGGTGGACTCCGGCAATTGTACAAAAGTTCCGGCCGGCTGTGCCGTTGCCTCCATACCAAGAGAAAACTGGCGCCCGCCGGTCATGGCCAGATACACTTCGGCCAGCAATTCCGCATCCAGAAGCGCCCCGTGCAAGGTACGATGCCCCCGGTTAATGCCGTAACGATCACAAAGCGCGTCGAGGCTGTTGCGTTGCTGAGGATGCCGTTTGCGGGCAAATTGCAGCGAATCTATCACCGGGACCCCGGCCATGTCCGGCAATCCGGACAGGTGCAGTTCATGCGCCAGAAATCCCAGATCAAAGGATGCATTGTGAATAACAAGGGTCGCGTCCCGGATAAATGACAGAAAGGCTTCGCCGATTTCGGCAAAATGCGGTGCATTCTTCACATCTTCATCGCTGATGCCATGAATACGTACGACTTCTTCGGGAATATGCCGGTCGGGATTGAGATAATAATGAAAGGCATCATCCCGCCGCACCTTGCGCCGGGTGACTCTGATGGCGCCAATCTCCACAATGCGGTCGCCGTGAAGGGGTGAAAGGCCGGTCGTTTCAGTATCCAGCATGATGAGCTGCATGGCCTGAGTATAAGCGATTTAACCGGTTTGAAAACTCCCGTGTTTTTTTATGTAAGATTCGCTCATCAGGGCTGTACCGGCTTTGCCTTTTTTCCCGCATCAAACCATTTGCCCGGCAGGTGGATCAGGCGTTCGACCGGGCCGGATTCTGGCAGGCCGGCCTTTTCCGGACTGATCGCTTCCACTTTGGCATCATACAGGGGCCCATGGACATGATAGATCAGGCGGAACAGGCTTTGCGCCGGCCCGAGAAAAATATCACGCAGGATTGGGATCATTCTCAGCAACGCATCAAGATTTTGCAGCGGCCGAACCGTCATGTACAGATCAACATTTCCATCCTTCAGACTCAGGTTGCCGCTGCCGGCCATATCCAGAGCCGAGGCGCGCATGGCAAGCTTGCTGATATGAGCCCGCTCCCCGTCCACCGCAGCCTCCACCTGCAACCGCTTGTACAGCATGCCCGGGCCGGAAATGTCCTTGCGTTTGCGCGTCAGGTATTTGGGCAAGTCGGTCAGGCTCAGGGCAGCCAGCAACTTGGTCATCGTGCCGCCCTCCAGGATGCGCCCGTCATCGGCGCGCAGGCGCAGCCTGCCCTTCATACCATCCCACCACGGATGCCCCGGTCTGATCTGCCCCTGCCCGAACCACAGCGCATGCAGCACGCCGCCCTTGAACAGTCTGGAAGCATCCAGTCTGTGGATAATTTCACTGAAATCGCCGCTGATGCCGGCGTAGCCTTTCCAGCGCAGACCACCACCGTTTTCGGGTGACAGGGTGGCCGTCAGTGTAAGTTTCTGCCCCAGCAGACTGGCTGAAAGCCTGCGCAGATCCACAATACCGTTTCCGGGCAGACGGAAAAAGGAACTGACATGACTGACGGATAACTGCGCCGCATCGAGCTGTTCGGCCTCCAGGCTGCCAACGCCCTGCTGTGACGAGGCGAATCGTACATGCACGCCCCGGATGGAGACCGCATCCCATTGAATCCGCCTGAAAAAACCGCGCAAAATCCATGCCTTCTCCGGCTTGACCGCTATCGCTGCATGCAAAGGCTTGATCGTGTGCGGGATCAGATTCGGCAAGGCTGTTCGATCCATAAAATCCGAACGGATACTCACCTCCACCGGCGCATCACTGAATGGCACCGTGATGTTCAGACTGCCGAGAAAAGCGGGTGCCCGCAGCGTGTCCATCCTCACCTTCGCCTGCCCGGGTTGAAGGGCGCCGCTGCCTTCGATTCTGGGCATGGTACCACGGCTTGTGACACGCGTGATATTGATGCCGCGTGGCGTTTTCTCTCCGTCCATGCTGAGGACATAAGGTATGCCGGCGGCCTTGTCCACCCCCAGCAAATGTCGCCAGGCCGCATCGAGTAAATCAAGCTGAAGATGCCATGTGCCATCAAATGTGAGCCGGGCGCCCACGCGTCCCTGCGGTGCGTCAAGTGGAATGTGAAAGCGTTTGACCCACCGGGGAAAGTCACCCGCGGCCTGCAGGGTCAACTGCGTCAGTTGCCATGCGGATTGCTGATCCAGGCGCATCGACAGATTCAGATCCCCCGCCAGCAACTCATGCTGAACGCGCATGGATTCGATTTTCAATCCCGCCGTTGCATTCCAGTGCAGAACACCTTCGGTCCAGCGCAGGCGCTGGCCCATCCATTCAGCCTGCCATGCCGGATCAGGCATGAGTCTGGCGTTGCCTTTCTCAGGCATGTCCGCATGGATGGGCCAGTGCAATGAAAACTTCGCCATGGCAGGGGAATCCAGCCAGCGCAACTGTGGCAGCATCCCGACGCTTCGCCAGGCCTGAAGATGACCGATATCCACCTTGCCGCCACCTTCGATATCAAAAATAATATGCCGCCAGTCGGCAATCGTAACATGCCCGTGAACTACGCCGGCGTCATGCGGGAGCGTAACGTGACTCACCTGCATGCTGGCGCCGTGATCATTTATTTCGGCAATCGCCTCCATATGCCGCAAGCGTTCCCCGGGCTCCGGCAGCGGGACATCGGCGTCGTGCAGGCGCGCCTGAAGATGAATGCGGGCTGTTTTCCACCGGCTGAATGCCGGCAATACAAGAGGATCAGTCTGTGCCACCATGATATCACCGACTATATGGTCCGCATTGCCCTGATGCACACCATTCAGCCAGTGCCGCCATACCGAATCGCCAAACGGCCTTGCCCATGCGGTAAGCAGAGGCAGCGCCAGCCTGCCGGAACGGATGTGAAGCTGAAGCTTCCCCTGTGTCCATGCGCCCTGTACATGCAGGGCGTTGGCGCCCGAATCCCACGCCAGTGTTTTCCACTCAAGCCGGCTCACATCCAGCGGCCCCCCTGCCGTATGGATCAGCCCGTTTGCCGTTATGGTGTCAAATGGAACCACGAGCCGCCCGGCCAGAGCGGTCAGCCTCGCGCCTTTTGACGAGGCAAGCATGGACTGCAAATGCCAGGGACCGCCATCAGCCGGCCTTTGCAGGGTAATTTCCCCGGCAAACTTCCCCGTGATCCACTTGCGCCAGGGACGGGGAAGCCAGCTCAGGTCATGGAAACGGGCATGCAGCATCAGGGGAACATGGGCATCGCTCCACGTCACATCCAGGCTCGAGCCGGGAAACCGCAGCGCAAGCCTGCGGCCGGGCTCGTCAGCATGCAGATACAGATGATCCAGATGACCGTGGTAACCGTCATAGTGGATATCGAGAGACACATCTTCAAGACTGATCCTCGCAGCCAGGGGCAGAAAACCCGCGGCTGCGGACCGGGCGGCAAGATGCAGGCTGATCGCGCCGCGGCGAACGCTGATGCTCAACGGCTTCAGTCGCGCCGCCAGCAGGCTCCATGTGGAAAGGCGCAGGGCCAGATTGGTGTTTGTGGCGCGAATGCGCCCATCCCGGTCCGCGAAGGTGACGTTTTCCGCCTGGACCCATGTATATCCCGCCCAGTACCAGGAAAGATGGCCAAGATGTAATTTTTCAAGATGCAGTTGTTGCTTGAGTATGGCCTCAAGCTCCGGTCGCATCTTATCCAGAGGCGGCGCCTGCCAGTAAAGCCATGCGCCAAAGGCGACGACGCACAGCAACAACAGCAGCAGGACACGTCTGCCTGCAGCAAGAATCATTCCGGCCCGCATGATTCATGTATCGCCGAGGATCAACTCCGGGTCTTGTCCTGTTTTTTCAGGGCTTCGACTCTTTTCTTCAGGGCGCTGATAAATCCGTCGATTCCTTCCTTGCCGACGGATTGTCCGAAATCGGTCCTGAAGGTGCTGACCAGGCTGATCCCCTCGATCTTGATATCATATACACGCCAGCCATTTTTCCTGTGAATCAGGCTGTAGCGCACGGGCGTTTTTTTCTCGGCGTCAATAACCTCGGAATCGACAATGGCACGCCGGCCCTTTGTTTTCACCTTGCCATAGGAAACGGTCTGATTGCGGTACTCGGACAGGCGATTGCCGTAGGAGCGCTCCAGCAGTTCACGAAAGGTGTTGACGAAATCATCGCGCTGCACCGTGTCCATTTTTCTCCATGGCCGCCCCAGGGAGCGTTTGGCCATTTCCCGGAAATCAAAATAACCCTCAACGGCCTGACGAATGGCTTCACGGTCCGCAAGGGTCATGACGTCCTGGTTGCTGCGGGATTTCAGGACCTGAATCACACCGTTGACGGCTGTTTCCACCACGGCCCTGGGGTCATCGCCGGCGGCGCCCCACGCGTGGAGCGGTAACAGGGCCGCCAGTGCATATGTAAGCAGGATCTTCTTAAGCATTTCAGACCTCCATAAGGGAATCATGATTCATCATTCTACGTATCAACGGAGAAAACGGCACGGGGCGCCTGTTACTCCTGTGCGTGCAACTTTGCCCCCGGCTATTTTTTCTGCCCGGTAAACACATATTTGGCCACCAGGTCTTCCAGGTTGATGGCGGATTCCGTCTCCTCAATTTCATCCTTATTGGCAAGATACGTGTCATCAGCGCCTTGGGAAATACGGATGAAGCGGTCACCGATAATGCCCTTGGTCCGGACGGAGGCAATTGCATCCGAAGTGATTTTAATGTCATCGTGGATACGCAGGATAAGCGATGCCTGGTCATCCTTGTTCAGGTGAACGGTCTCGACTCGCCCGATGGCAACGCCCGCCATCATGACATCGGCGCCGGCCCGGATGCCTCCCACGTCGTCAAAACTGGCCGTCACTTCATAACCCGAACGTCCCAGGCCGCCAATCTCGCCCAGCTTCAGGGCCATATAGAACATGCCCGCAATGCCAATGAACACGAAAAGTCCAACGGCAATCTCGATTCGTTTGTATTCACTCATGGCGGCTGCTCCATAGATGCATGTTTTGCTAAAGAAAAAATGACGTGAGTATGTAATCGAGGACCAGGATGCCGACGGAGGAAAGTACGACGGCCTGCGTCGTGGCCCGTCCGACGCCCTCGGTCGTCGGGGTGGCTCGATAACCGGTATAGGTGCAGATCACGCCAACAAGAAAACCGAAACCGATCGCCTTGACCCAGCCCGCATTGATATCATGCGTGGTCACCTTGGCCTGCATTTCAGCGATAAAGGCGCCCGGGTTCACGCCGAGCAGATCCACGCCCACGATGTAACCGGCAGCAATGCCGATAAGATCAAAAACCGCAATCAGCAGGGGCAATACCAGCGTGGCGGCAATAATGCGCGGCATGATAATGCGGGCGCGGGGATTAACCGCCATCATTTCCAGCGCATCCACCTGCTCGGTGACGCGCATGATGCCGATTTCCGCCGTAATCGCCGATCCGGCCCGCGCCGTCAGCATCATGGCGCCAAGTACGGGCCCGAGCTCCCGGATGATCGCCAGGGCAATACCCGCGCCCAGCATGGATTCGGAGCCGAACTTGGCCAGGGTATAATAACCCTGCAACGCCAGCACCATGCCGGTAAAGGCGCCGGTAAGCGCGATGATGATCAGCGAACCCACGCCAATATTGAATACCTGGATGATGATATGCCTGCCCTGCCACGGCGGTGCGGCAACCAGTCCCAGGGAGGCGCTGCTCAGCATGGCGGAATCCCCCAGCTTCGCAATTGTACGCAGAAAGCCGCGGCCCAGCCTGCCAAGCATGATGGCGGGATTCATTACTGTAGCCTCACAGTGCCGGGCCTGTGCAGCAAATCATCCACATAGGACGTGGTGCTGCGCGAGAACGGGATGGGTCCGTCGGGGCTGCCCTCGATAAACTGCCGGACGCGTGCATCCGTGCTCCGGCGAATATCTTCCGCACTTCCCTCCGCGATTACGCAGCCCTGCCACAAAAGAACAACGTGATCGGCAATGGAAAGTCCCGCCTGCACATCATGGGTGACCACCACGGACGTATATTTTGATTTCTCGCTCAGCGCATGAACCAGCGTGGTGATCACGCCGGCGGAAATCGGATCCAGGCCGGACGTGGGCTCATCGAAAAAGACAATGGCCGGATCCATGGCAATGGCGCGGGCCAGCGCCACACGCTTGGCCATACCGCCGGACAACTCGGATGGCATCAACTGATCCAGCCCGCGCAGGCCGACCTGTTCAAGCTTCATGGTAACAATGGTGTGAACCAGTTCCTCGTCCAGATCGGTGTGTTCATGCAGCGTGAAGGCGACATTATCATAGACATTCAGCGAGTTGAGCAAGGCCGAGTACTGAAAGACCATGCCCATAGTCTCACGCAGTTTATACAGCCGCCGGCGAGGCATATGGACCAGATCTTCATCCTGATACCGGATCTCGCCTGCCGTGGGCTGCTCGAGGCCCGCAACCAGACGCAGCAAAGTCGTTTTGCCTGAACCCGAGCCCCCCATAATTACGGTCGTCTGATGTTCGCGTACATGCAGGTCCACCTGATCAAGTGCGGTGGTACCCCCATAGCTTTTGCTCAACGCCTTGCAGCGGATCACGTCGTTTTTCCTTTACCCTCGGCAACTGAATGATATTTGGTCTTCCGTCAGACAGCTTGACTGCGGAGGATACACCAGCCTTCCATGATAAGCCATATTGATGCGCCTTCCTGTAGTATTACCACAAATATACAGGGTTTCCGGCGGGCCTTTACGATGGAACCGGCACGTTTTTCCTGACATGACTTCATGAAAAATGCGGGCTAGTATGCCAGCGTAGTCTGAGCCGGGTTATTACGCTGGAAATAAAGGAGAAAGAGTGGCGATGCCGAATTTTGCGGACCGTGACGGCTGGATATGGTTTGATGGCGAAATGGTGCCCTGGCGTGAAGCCAAAGTGCATGTGCTGACGCACACGCTACACTACGGCATGGGCGTGTTTGAGGGTGTGCGCGCTTATGATACCGGTCATGGAACGGCGATTTTCCGCCTGCAGGCACACACCGACCGTCTGTTCCGTTCGGCCCATATCATGAATATGTCCATACCGTTTACGAAAGGTGATCTGTGTGAAGCGCAGAAAGCCGCCGTGCACAAAAATGACCTGCAGTCGGCCTACATCCGGCCGATGGTCTTTTATGGCTCCGAGGGCATGGGACTGCGCGCTGACAATCTTCAAACCCATGTCATGGTTGCGGCATGGAACTGGGGCGCCTACCTCGGTGAGGAAGGCATGACGCGGGGTATCCGCGTCAAGACATCCAGCTATACCCGCCATCATGTCAACATCGCCATGTGCAAGGCCAAGGCAAACGGGCAGTACATCAATTCAATGCTGGGTCTGGCCGAAGTACAGCGCGACGGTTATGACGAGGCGCTGTTTCTGGATGTTGAAGGCTTTGTGGCCGAAGGATCCGGCGAAAATATATTCCTGGTCAGGGATAGCGTAATTTACACACCGGATCTGACCAGCGCACTGGACGGCATCACCCGCGCCACCATCATTCAGCTGGCCGAAGAAACAGGTTTAAGGGTCATCGTCAAACGCATCACCCGCGACGAAGTGTATGTGGCGGAGGAAGCATTCTTTACGGGCACGGCGGCCGAGGTAACACCCATTCGTGAAGTTGACGGGCGCACCATTGGAGAGGGGGTGCGCGGCCCCGTCACGGAACTGCTACAGCAGAAATACTTTGATCTGGTGCATGGGCGCAGTCCACAATACGCCGACTGGCTGGTTTCCACGGGCACGTAGCCGGCCTTTCAGCGGATGATACCGCTGCCGCCCGGTAAATTTATCCCAATTCCAACCGGCTCCTGGAATCTGTATTGTAATATCCGCCAGGGCCGATGCGACAACCCGGCTGGGAATAACACGGGCGAATGAACACCTGGCTTTACATTCACGGGAATTCGTCTATAACCCACGGTAAGATGACGGGCGCGGAAAGCATCGTTTGCTTAAAAGCCTGTGTAATCGGAAAGGAGGATGGAGATGATAAAACGAATTATGATGGTTGTTGTGGGTATGGCTGTATTTGCCCTGATACCCGCACAAACATGGGCGGCGGCCGAGGCCACGTCAGCCGGTGGAAAAGTCGGTGAACTGAAATGCCATACAATCCCCAATACCGGGACAAACCTGTTCCTGCATTCCACGGTGAATGTCAAATGCACATTTACGTCTTCCGCGGGTGAAACCGAGCACTATAAGGGCGAGACCGGCATTGGACTGGGGATTGACCTGCATGTCAACCGGGAAGCGGAATTCGCCTATGTAGTCATGGCCGCAGACTTCAAGAAGGGCACATATAAGCTGGCCGGCAAATATGTCGGCGGCGGCGGTTCGTTTTCCATCGGCCGCGGCGGCGGCGGCGGTGCCTTGATCGGAGGTGGCAACGGCAGTGTTTCACTGACGCCTCTCGGCGTTACCGCCACCAAAGGCTGGGGCGTACAAGGCGGACTGACCTACCTGTTTATTCAGCCGGACAAGGCGGCGGATAAGTAAATACCCCAGGCTGATCGATGACATGACCGGGCCGGCTCACGCCGGCCCGTTTTCACCTGGCCCTGTTTTTGCCCCAGATATGGTCCAGATACTGGTCCCGGCCGGAATGATAGCGGTAAAAATGATAGCGCAGGGGGTTCTTGTCAGCATAATGCTGATGGTAATTTTCCGCCGGCCAGAAGGTGGATGCAGGCACAATTTCGGTCACAACAGGCTTACCGAAACGGCCTGAAGCCTGTAGACTGGCTCTGGACTTTTCCGCCTGTATCCGCTGCCTTTCACTGTGGTAAAAGATGGCCGTGCGATACTGATTACCCCGGTCCACGAACTGCCCCCCGGCATCGGTGGGATCGATCTGACGCCAGAATACATCCAGCAGCTTCCCGTAGGATATTTTCTGCGGATCAAACAATATCCGTACGGATTCCGCATGGCCCGTGCCGCCCGCGGATACTTCTTCATAGCGGGGCTCGGGCGTATGACCGCCGGTGTAACCCACGGTAGTGGAAACCACGCCGTCCAGTTTTTCAAACGGATGCTGCATGCACCAGAAACAGCCGCCGGAAAAGGTCGCGCTCTCAAGATGCGCCGGCGGCCTGTTTTGCCCCGCATCGGCAGTGAAGGGAAGCAGCAGCAATGAAAGCAGCAACAGCATGTTCTTCATGTTTGTCTCCGGTTGCTTCTTGGTCGGATTACGTGCGCTTGCACTGACAGCCTTCGCCGTCATTTCTTAACCCGGCACTCATTGGCAGAGCAAGCCCTGCCGGCTGCCCCGGCGGCGCATTTCCGCATGAATCGCGTTGATCACGGACCACTTTTTTTCACACCAGCCGGGTGCCAGCAGGATGGCCCGCGATGCCGTGCCGGTCAGCCGGTGGACAACATATCGGAGTGGAAGACGCTCCAGCATGTCGCAAACCAGCCGGACATAGTCATGTCGGGAGAGCAGGGTGATTTCTCCCTGCCGCCACTCATGGGCAAGCAGCGTACGGTTTACAATATGCAGGGGATGGAATTTGACGCCATCCGCACCGGCGTCAATCACACGATCCAGCGTCTGCATCATCATGTCGCGGTTCTCCCCCGGCAAGCCAAGAATCAGATGCGTACAAACCGGCAAACCTCTGGCGCGGATCATGCGGACGGCCTTCCGGTATTCGGCAAAATCATGTCCCCGCCGTATGCGCCGCAGGGTTTCATCATGGGCGGACTGCAGGCCGATCTCCAGCCAGATTTCATACCCCCGGTCCCGGTAGCCGCAAATCAGGTCGATGACACTGCTATCTATGCAATCCGGCCGGGTGCTGATATCCAGCCCGACGACGCCCGGGCATGCCAGCGCCTGGTCATAACAGGCCGCAAGCTCGGCAAGTGATGCATAGGTATTGGAGTAAGCCTGAAAATAGGCCAGAACATGCGCCGCGCCCGTACGTCTTTCGACCACGGCCTTCCCGGCCTCAATCTGGCTGGCAATCGCGGGAACCTCGCGGCGCCTGTTTGGATTGAAACTCCTGTTGTTGCAGTAGCTGCATCCGCTGCGACCCCTGCGGCCGTCACGGTTCGGGCAGGTGAAACCGGCATCCACGGTCACCTTGTGAACCCTGTACGGGAACCGCCGTTTCAGGTAATCGCCAAAGCTGTTAATCAGCGGGCCTCTTGCAACACTCACGGGCGACCTGTCGAGGAGGTTCCCGGCTGGCGATTGCATTTTCCGCTTCGGTTCAGGGTATTGCAGGAGGCTCAATGTTCAATCCATAAACGCCCTTGCCGGCCATGGAAATATCCATTGCAGAACCGCTGCCGAAGCGGTGCGCCGCCGGACAGGCGCCGCAGGGCTTCACGGGCGTCCAGATCACCATCGGCCACGGCCCGGAAGTGCCGGATGACCTCCGCCATTTGCCCGGACTGGGGCGAGATGCGCAAAACACCCACGCCCATCTCTTTCAGCTCGTTCACATGGTCTATTACCGTAAAAGGCCGGTGCGACATGATCTGGACGCCATTAATGGTGGCAAACTCTTTCTGATCCAGGGACAGCATTTCCATGCCGTCCGGATCCAT
Source organism: uncultured Zetaproteobacteria bacterium (assembly GCA_964628185.1). GTDB lineage: Bacteria > Pseudomonadota > Zetaproteobacteria > Mariprofundales > Mariprofundaceae > CAZVLQ01. The sequence goes on from CAZVLQ010000006.1 coordinate 69,795, forward strand.
GAAACAGGTGTGGCGACATTCACGCTTGCTCAAGCCCCGGGCGCGGGCGCTGTAACAGCGGGCGGAAAAGGTCAGCGGCAGCTTGCCGTGGGCAAAGTACTCCACCTCAATAAACGGGGTCAGGTCTTGAATGGCGTACGAATCAGAGGAAAAATCAGGCGGTGCGCCATTCAAGACCTGACCCCGTTTATTGACAATGGATGGAATATCCCGCGCCGGCAGTTCCAGCGGCGGCACCACCCGCATCGCGCCGAGCTCCGACAGGCGCCGCAGGGCATAGGGCGTGTAGACATTCAGATGCGGTCCCGCGACAAAGCCGACGCCCGCCTGTGAAGCGATGGATACCGCCCCCATATCATTGGCCTCAATCCTGAGCCTGCGCTCGGCAGCAGCCTTGACGAGCGTACGAATTCCTTCCAGTTCATGGTTTTCACAGGGCATGGCAAGCGTGGAAAGCACAATTTCCTTGCCGGAAGCCTTAAGTTCATCGGCAAGACTGATCTGGCCGCCGGCACCGGCGGTCATACGCTTGGAACATACCACCTCGCCCACATAAATAATGTCCACGTCCGGATTCCCGGCCACTTCCAGATACCAGTCGCGCCGCCGCGTCTCCGGCCAGCCGAACAGCAGCGGTCCGACCGACAGTTTCATGCCGTGACGTGAAGCACTCACCGCCATTCATCCACGTAAGCGCCTGCTGTCCTTGCTCCGCCTTCGGATACGGCATCCATCCGTTCAAGCCATCCGGGTCGTACCTGATAGGCGTCCGGATCGGCCGCGCATGCATCCACGGCGGCCCGCATGATTCCAACCACCTCCCGCACATAGTGTTTGGTGCGCTGGCGGCCTTCAATTTTCAGGGCGGCAACGCCGGCATGCATAATGTCGGGCAGGATTTCCATCACGTTCAGGCTGTACGGCTCCTCCATGACATGCCCCCGCTTGCCCGCCGCTTCGAAGCAACCCTTGCACAACGTCGGATAGGCCGCCGCCTCATCGGGAGCGAAGCGGTTGATCAGCACGCCGTCCAGCCTGACTTCCAGCGTGTCGTCTTGTTCCTCAAAGCGTACCGCATGCGCCGGCGAGCAAACCCCCTGCATATTCGGAGAGTCCCCGGATACATAGGAAGAGAGCCAGCAGCGACCCTCGGCCATGACGCAGAGGCCGCCGGAAGCGAAAATTTCGATTTCCACCGATGTGCGTTCAATGATGGCGCGGATATCATCCAGCGTCAGCACCCTGGGCAGCACGGCGCGGGCGATACCGAATTCGCGGCGGTAAAATTCCAGCGCCTCGAGATTGCCGGCGCTGGCCTGCACGGACAGATGCCGGCGCAGGTGCGGGTACTTTGTTCTGGCATAATCCAGCATGGCCATGTCCGAAAGAATCACGGCATCGGCATTCAGTTCCGAAGCCAGATCCACCGATGAAAGCCACGCCTGTTCCTGGCCCGGTCTGGGCGAGGTGTTAATGGCGATGTAGACCCGTGCGTTGCGATGATGAGCGTATTCGATACCCTCGCGCGCCTCCTCCGCACTGAAATTCAGCCCTTCGAAATTGCGTGCATTGGATGCATTGCGGAAACCCAGATAAACCACATCGCCGTCGGCATCCACGGCGGCCTTCAGGGACGGCAGATTACCTGCCGGGCAGACAAGCTCCGGCTTTACCTGCGTCATGCCCGGCGGGCCAGTCTTTTTTCAAGCTTCGTCAGGCGGTGCTGCATGGCGTCGTATTGCCCGCCAATCGTGGAAACCTCCGTACGCAACGACTTCAACTGATCCGCCGTAGTCAGATGCAGGCGCTGAATGATGCCGGATATCATACCCGCCATATCCGTATCAAGCCGTTCAACCCCCGTGATGACCTGCTGTGCGAGTTGCCAGATTCCATCCGCCATGCGGGCTCCAAATCTGTGCCGCAGCATGTCATGCAGATCAAAATCAAGGTTGGCCAGCACATTCTTGAACATCAGCCCGCTGGCGGTATCGCCCGTCAGCAGCAGACGTCGTGAAAAGAAAAGGCTGTCCGGATCTTCAAGACCAAAGCAGAGCGCGACCAGGGCCGGGAGATCGCCGCTGATGATGACATCGGCATCCCACGCCGGTTTGCTGTATATCCGGATGGAACCGGCCGCCAACGTCATGCCCAGGCTGACGACGCCATCGAAGGTACGGAACCGGAAGCGTTTGTCGGCCAATGCGTCAAAACGCCGCATGGCCTTTTTATCCAGCAGATTTTCAAGCAGCTTCTGCAGCAGGGACGCCTGGACGAACGCAGGCACAGGACGCAAAAACAACGTTGGCTCAGGCAGGACTTTCAACATCAGCATGCTCCGGTTCCTCCGGGCCAAATCATGCGATAATATGGAACGGAGGGCAATGAATCGATTCCCGTCGTCTCCGCCGCAAGCAGATTTTCCCGGATCCGGCAGGCAACCGGCCCGGGCCAGTTGCCTCTTTACCAATGCCGCTACAGCTTCTAGCTTGCCAGCATCTTGTTCTGGTCTTGTCGCCACATGGAAGGATAGGGAATGCTACAGCGGTTTTTCGGCTTTTTTTCACGGGACATTGCGATTGACCTTGGTACTGCGAACACCCTGATCTATGTCCGTGGCGAGGGTATTGTCCTGGATGAACCCTCGGTTGTTGCCGTACACGAAAGCGGCAGCCGGAAACGGCGCGTTCTCGCCGTGGGCGGGGATGCCAAGCGCATGCTGGGGCGAACCCCTGGCTCCATTCAGGCCATCCGGCCACTCAAGGATGGCGTTATTGCGGATTTCCTGATCACGGAAGAAATGCTGAAACAATTCATCCGCAAGGTGCATAAGCGCAGTTGGGGTCTGGCGCCGCGTATTGTGATTTGCGTGCCTTACGGCTCGACGCCGGTGGAACGCAAGGCTATCCGGGACACCGGCCTGACGGCCGGAGGACGCGAGGTTTATCTGATTGAAGAGCCGATGGCCGCCGCCATCGGCGCGGACCTGGCGGTAACCGAAGCTTCCGGCTCGCTGGTTGTGGATATCGGCGGCGGCACCAGCGAAATTGCCGTCATCAGCTACGGCGGTATTGTCTATTCCCGCTCTGTAAGAGTGGGCGGCGACAAGATGGACGAAGCCATCATCAATCATCTCCGGCGTAAATACAGCCTTCTGATCGGCGCCACTACAGCGGAAAATATCAAGATGCAACTTGGCTGTGTTTACCCGCAGGAGAAGCGTCATGAAATGGATGTCAAGGGCCGCGACCTGATCAACGGCGTGCCAAAAAACCTGAGCCTGGATGATTCTGAAATTCTGGAGGCCCTGACCGAACCGGTAAACGCCGTCATTGAAGGGATCAAGGTCTGTCTGGAGCGCACGCCGCCGGAACTGTCTGCGGATATCGTGGACAAAGGCATCGTGCTGACCGGAGGCGGTGCCCTGCTGACCGGTCTGGATCAGCTCCTGAGGGAAGAAACGGGCCTGCCCGTGACCGTGACGGAAAATCCTCTGCACTGCGTGGTGCTTGGCTGCGGCAGGGTACTTGAGGAACTTGATCGCATGCGGGACGTGCTGTTCGAGGAATAAGCCGTGGCCCGATGGTTACGGATTCGTCCCTGGTTGTGGATCGCCGCCGGCCTGACCATCCTGTACGGCATCCAGAATCTCCCTCTTGGCCAGAGAATCACGCTGTTTATATCACCGCTGGTGGAAGCCATGGAAGCGCCGTCACGCTGGTGGATGGAATTCAACCTGTTGCTGGAGGACCGGCAGCACCTTCAGAGCAGCATCATGCAGCTTCGCAAGGCCGTTCAGCACCAGGCCGGTATGCAGGAAGACATCCGCGTCCTGCGCTCGGAAAATCTCCGCTTACGTGAACTTCTGGGACTTAAGGGATTGCCGGGATATCGCTGGCAGGCAGCCAGGGTGCTGGGTCGCAGCCCGGATAAAACGAGCCGCCGTCTGATCCTGCGAACGTCCGCCGCGGCTCAGGCCAATGACGTAGTCGCCTCGGGCAGGGGTCTGGTGGGTCTGGTGGATACCGTGCGCGGGAAACGTGCCGTAGTACGTACGATCCTGGATGCCTCCATGGCAGTTCCTGTTACCCTGCCGGACAGAAAGCTGGCCGCCCTGATCCGCGGGCAGGGAGAAAGCCTGCAGGTTGAATTCGTCCCCTGGAAACTGACCCCGAAGACGGGAAGCATTCTTGTTACCAGCGGCGCCGGCGGTGTGTTTCCCCCGGGGATTCCCGTCGCCCACATCGTGCGCAGCCGGAAGGTGCCCGGCAGCGTTTTTGCAAATATTGAGGCGGTGCCGGTGGCACACTGGCGCAGTGATGCATGGCTGAGCGTCGCCTCCCGCCGCAAGCCTTGACGTATTCCCCGCTCCCCTTTCTGATCCTGCCACTGGCATGTGGTGGTTTAGGCCTGAGCCTTGCCTCCGGCGGCATACTCCAACCCGACTGGGCGCTGGCCCTTCTGCTCGGAGCCCTGCTGGCCAGACGCGGCACCTGGCCATGGGTCCTGCCCGCCCTGTTCGTCCACGATTTAACCCTGTACTGGTCCGTATGGGGAACATTCCCCGTCGCCTGTTTCCTGCCCTTTTCCCTCTCCAGCCTGGATGCCCAGCTCGGAGCGGGGCTTCCCCAGCGGCTGGCGGTGATGATCGTTGTCAGCGCACCCATGCTCTGGCACGGGGCGGGTTTCACGCAATGGTTGCTTACAATTATCCTGTGCATATCTGTCTGGCACCTGACGGCGCATATCTATGAACAGCAATACGCTTGAAATCCGCGGTAGCTATGAACGCCGGCTGCTGTTGTTCCAGGCCATGCTCATACTGCTGCTCATCTTGCTGATCGTCCGGCTGGCCGATCTTCAGTGGCTGCAACACAAGGGCCTGGCGTTGCAGGCCGAGCAAAACCGGGTGAATGTGGTGCCTGTCATTCCCACACGTGGCGAAATTGTGGACCGGAACAATCGCGGTCTGGCGCTGAATCGCGTCTCCTATCTGCTGACGCTCATCCCCGAGCGGACGGAACATCTGGAAGCACCGCTGGCCACGTTGCAACGGCTCCTGCACTGGAGCAGGAAACGCACGGCCAGGATTACGGCCCGCGTCCGTCATGCCCGGCCGGATCGTCCGGTGCTGCTGGATGACAAGCTCACCTGGCGGGAAGTTGCGCCTGTCGCGGCACGCCTGAATACGCTGCCCGGTGTGAATGTCCAGGCCGGAACGCACCGCGTTTATCCTTTTGGCGCATTGACCTCGCATCTGATCGGTTATCTCTCACTTGCAGGTCCTGCGGATGTGCGGGCGGGCGTACAGCCCACGGAGGATGTGGGCAGAACAGGGGTGGAACGGGTATTCGAGCGAGTACTGCACGGCCAGCCCGGTGCACAGTATGAAGAGGTCGATGCGCTGGGCCGGCGCATCAGCGTGTTCAGGCGCACCCCGCCTGTTAAGGGCCGGCGCTTGCGGCTGGCGCTGGATGTCAGGCTTCAGCAGGCGGCCGCCAAGGCTCTCCGCGGGCGCACGGGCGCGGTTGTGGTGTTGGATGTACAGACCGGTGAAGTGCTGGCCCTGCTCAGTCAGCCCGGGTTTGACCCCAACCGTTTCATTACCGGCCTGGAGACCAGGCAATGGCAGACGTGGCTGCACAACCCCGCCCACCCCCTGATCAACCGGGCTCTGCAGGCCGCCTATCCACCCGCGTCCACATTCAAGCTGCTTACCGGCCTGGCCGGCCTGCAAAACCACGCCTCACTGGCCTATGGTGCGGCACAATGCCCCGGCTACCTTGAGCTGGCGGACCGCAAGTTGCGTTGTTGGAAAAAAAAGGGTCACCGCCATGTTGATCTTCACAAGGCCATCGTGGAATCCTGTGACGTGTATTTCTACAAGCTGGGGGACCAGCTTGGTATGCAGGCCATCAACCTGGAAGCAAAACTGTGGGGGTTCGGGCAGCTCTCCGGCATCGGGCTTGCTTCCGAAGCGACGGGCATGATCCCCGAAGGATTAAATCGGCGCGGGGGGCGCAGGCACAGATGGGTTCGCGGCATCACGATGATTACCGCCATCGGCCAGGGCTCCGTGACCGTCACCCCGTTGCAACTGGCCCGTTTTTCCGCCGCCATCGCCAACGGCGGCAAATTGCTGACGCCGCATCTTGAAGCAGGCGTTCCACCCCGGATCGACAGAACGATTGATATCGAACCGGAACAGCTTGAGATGATTCGCAAGGCCATGCGTGGCGTAGTCGCCGAACGACACGGCACGGCCCACTACTACCTTTCGGGCCTGCCCTGGGACGTGGCCGGGAAAACCGGCACGGCTCAGGTGATCGCCAAAGCCCAGGATGACGTTCCGGTGAAAAAGAAAGAATTGCGTCAGGATCAGAAAGATCACGCCTGGTTCATGGGTTATGCGCCTTTTGAGAAGCCCCGCATCGCATTCGCCGTTTTTGTTGAACATGGCGGCCATGGCGGCAGCGCCGCGGCCCCGGTGGCGGCGGCAATCGTGCGCGCCATGGCGGCGGAGGCCAGGCCGCGGATTGCAGTGCCTTCACACAATATGCAGGCCAGGAAATGAACACCATCCGGCGCATGGACCTGGTGCTGCTGGCTACCCTCGCCTGCCTGATGACGCTGGGGCTGGCCACCCTGTATGCCGCCGTCCATCAGGGCGGTATCGGCCTGTGGCAACGGCAGGTGATCTACTGGGGCATGGGCCTCGGCCTTTTTTTCACATTGGCATTCATCCCGCTGCGCCTTACCGCCCTGTTCGCCTGGCCCGTGTATCTGCTCACCCTGATGGCCCTCCTGCTCGTACCCCTGATCGGTGACGTGCAGATGGGAGCTCGGCGCTGGTTGAATCTCGGCCTGTTTCATTTCCAGCCGTCGGAAATGATGAAGTGGGCGCTGATGCTGCTGCTTGCCCACTGGTTCGCCTCACGCACGGCGGCCTCGTTCGGAAATCTGTTCCAGGCCGCGGCCTTCAGTCTGCTCCCCGCCGTACTGATCGTGTTACAGCCGGATCTCGGCACCGCACTGGTGCTGCTCTTCGCCACCTCCGCCATGTTTATTGCCTCGGGTCTGCCCTGGCTCTGGGCCGGCTTCGGTTGCGCCGCGGCCCTGCTCTCCCTGCCTCTCCTGTGGCATAACATGCATACCTATCAGCAACAGCGCATCCTGAGCTTTCTCAACCCGCAGTCCGATCCTCTGGGTGCCGGCTATCATGTTATCCAGTCCACGATCGCCATCGGCGCCGGCGGCATCCTCGGCAAAGGCTACCTGCAGGGCTCACAGTCCCGCCTGCACTTTCTGCCCGAGCAACACACGGATTTCATTTTCGCCGTACTGGCGGAAGAGGGCGGCCTGATCACATCCATCCTGTTGCTGCTGGTTTACGGCATCATGATCACGCGCATCCTGATCATTGCCAAACGCGCTCCCACAAGATTCGGCGGGCTGCTCTGCATTGGCGCCGCCACCATTTTCACCCTCTATATCTGCATCAACATCGGCATGGTTTCCGGCGTGCTGCCGGTGGTGGGCGTACCGCTGCCGTTCATCAGTTACGGCGGCTCGGCCCTGATCACCATGCTGGCCGTCCTTGGCCTGGTCATGCGGGTTGCCATTGAATCGAAAGACGCAATCCCCTGGCAAAGACCCGGCAGTCCGTTCGTTTAACCCGCATTATATTAACGGGATGGCCCGTCCCGTTAGCGCAGACTCGCCCATGCCGCCGCCGCCAGAAGCATGAGTGAAAGAAAGGCGAACAATCCTCTCAAAATCATGCGCATACGCGACTCTGAAGTGACGGCATGCATACGGGCGGACCAGCCGGTTGCAAACGGCAGAATCAGCAGGATGCCGAGCCACGCTCCCGCCAGAAACGAAAGCTGGGCGCCGAGCAGCGCCCGCCAGCCGGACTCCAGCGCGAGATTGACGGTAACGGCGGTTGCGGCCATCGCCAGCGAACTCATGGCCGATGTGCCCACCGCCTGTCGCAGGGGCAGGGACCGCCTCAGCAACGGCACCAGCATCGTGCCGCCACCGATACCGAGCATGCCGGAAACATAGCCGACAGGCCCCGAATACATGGCGGGTGAAGCCGCATGTATGCCGGCGCGGACGGACCTGCCGTAGTCCCAGGCGATCCAGCCATCCAGCACTGCCAGACCCGCAAGAACCATGGCCCCGGGGATGCGCAGCGTCAGCCACAGGCCGAGGGAAGCGCCCATGACCAGACCGGGAATCAGTTGCCGGAACATCTTCATATTGACATGGCCAAGCCGCCAGTGAGAACGAACAGAAAACAGGCCGGTCACCACGATCGCCACCATGCTGGCCATGACGGTGGCGGAAATTGCACCCTGACCCGGCATCAGGGCATAAAATACCGGCATATAGATCAGTCCTCCGCCCAGCCCGGCCAGCCCGGCCAGGACGCCGCCCGCCGCACCTGCGACCAGTCCGGCCAGCAGGCCGCAGGCGAGCAGATACAGATCCAGTTCCGGCATGCTCACAGTATAACGCCCTCGAATGCGAGCAGCCTTCTTTTCCACGCCAGGCCGCAACTGAAACCACCCGGACCGTGGGCGGCGACGATACGATGGCAGGGAACCAGAATCGGCAGGGGGTTCGCCCCCAGGGCCTGGCCCACGGCGCGCGCTCCGGTTCCCAGCGCTTTCGCCAGCTCGCCATAGCTGCGGGTCTCCCCTTTCGGGATTTCCAGCAGCACATGTCTGAGGCGGTGCTGGAAAGCTGTGCGGGCGGGAGCCATCAGGGGCAGCAGCACTTCTCCGCCACCATAAAAACAGGCATCCAGCCACAGCACAAGTGGATGCCCGGCGGGAGCCGGCGCAGCACCGCAGGGCACCAGCCGAATGGCATGGCATACCCCGCCCGCAAGATAAAGCGTGACGGGACCCCAGGGCGTGACGTAGCCAAAGGGACGCGCCGGATGCCGCATGGCGCTGTCATGCATGATTCATAAAACGTCGTGGTAGTATAGCGCATGGACTGGGCATTGTTTTTCTCGGCACTGGTTTCCGCCACCTTGTTTCCCGGCGGCTCGGAGGCACTGCTGATTTACCGGCTGCACGAAGGAGCTGATCCGTGGATCATAGTACCCATCGCCACTGCCGGCAATGTGCTGGGCAGTCTGTTAACCTTCTATATGGGCCGGCTCGGCAATGCAGCCGTGCATCACAAGTGGTTGCGTATATCGGGCCAGGAGAAATAAAAAAGGGGCATATAATTCTGTCGGAGCGAACCGGAACGCGTTACCCTTGCTCGCCCGAAAAAAACGTCCTTGATGTGGAGGAAACCCGTCAGCATGCCACGCCGGATCAAAGCACTAATGCTCTCCAGCAAATACCTGGTGATGCATCAGGAGATGCTGTACCTGAGCATCCTGGCCATCGGTATCGGTGTACTGGCCGGTTATGCCGCCCTGCTGCTTCGTTTCAGTATTGAATGGGTTTCCGAATTGTGGACGCACGAATCCATCTGGGAGGCCGCGGCTACCACGCTCCCGTGGTACGTCTATCTGCTTGCCCCCACGGCAGCGGGCCTGTTTGTCGGCTGGCTGCTGGTGCGCCTGCTTCCGCATGGCGAACTGCGCGGCGTGGCGGGCGTGATCGAAGACCTGGTGGAACACAATGCGCGCATCAATCCCAGACAGATGGTGACGGAAACGGCGGGCATGCCGATCAGCCTGGGCAGCGGCATCAGCCTGGGGCGCGAGGGGCCGACGGTCGCCGTGGGCGCCGTGATCGGCTCGGAAATCGGTCACCGGCTGGGCCTGAATGAGCAACAGATGCGGACCCTGATCGGCTGCGGCGTGGCCGCCGGCATTGCCGCTTCATTCAACACGCCGATTGGCGGTGTGCTTTTCGCGCTGGAGGTCATCCTGGCGGACTATGCCATGGCCACCTTCAGCCCGATCGTTATTTCATCCGTGGTGGCAACCGTGATCACGCGCTCCGAAGTGGGTAATTTCCCCGCCTTCCTGATCCCCGAATATCACCTGATCAGCACCTGGGAGATCGCCGCCTATATTGCCATCGGTGTGTTCTGCGGACTGATTGCAACCGTGCTGATCAAGGCCATGGCGCCCGCCCGCGCCATCTTTTCCAGGCTGATCCCCGACCGCCGCTTTCGCCCCGCCGCGGCAGGCTTCCTGCTGGGCCTGATGGGGCTGGCCGTACCCCAGATCATGTCCATCGGCTATGGCACGGTTGAATCCATGCTGCTGGAGCATGTCAGGCCCGAGTTGCTTGGCATCATGCTTCCGCTCAGCGCCTTTTTTGCCATTGTGCTGATCGGCAAACTCATTGCCACGGTTATCAGCTTTGCTTCCGGATTTCCGGGCGGTCTGCTGGGCCCGGCGCTGTTTCTGGGCGCCACGGCAGGCGCCCTGTGCGGGGGCGTGGTCCACAGCATTTCTCCCGCCTTCACCGAAAGCACCGGCGCCTATGCGCTGGTGGCCTGCGGCGCCATGACTGCCGCCGCCCTGCAGGCGCCGATCACCATTATGCTGATGGTCTTCGAACTCTCGGCGGACTATCACATCATGCTGCCGCTGATGGCGGCCTGCATTGTCGCCACGCTGGTCAGACGCATTTTTGGCCGTGATTCGGTGTTCACCGAAGCGCTGCAGGAGCGCGGCATCGAAACAGGCTGGGGACTTGAGCAGTCGTGGATGCGCTCCGTCAAGGTGACCCGCATCCCCTGGAAAGCCGTTCCCAGCGTACCCGATTACACGCATCTGGAAGCGCTGAAGCGCATCTATGTGGATTCCGGCAAGGGTTGCGTCATCGTGGTGAACGAGCATGAGGAAATGACCGGCGTGATTACCTTTACCGATCTCCAGCCGTGGCTGCTTGACCCCAGCATGGATCATGTTGCGGTCGCCGCCGAAGTCGCCAACAGAAACGTGCGCACGATTTCCGAAGCGGACAGCCTGCTTTCCGCCATCCGCATGTTTGACCGGGAAATCTTCGAACAGATCCCGGTTACGGCAAAAGGGAACCGCCGCAAGGTACTGGGCGTGCTGTCGCGCAATGCCGTATTCTCCACCTACCACCGCATGATCATCAAACACGGCGAACAGGGTCAGGACTGATGCGCCTGAATCCGGACCAGCAAACAGCCGTCCGGGCAAAAGACGGTCCGCAGCTCATCCTGGCCGGCGCCGGTTCCGGCAAGACGCGCACCATCGTGCACCGCATCGGCCATCTGATCTCCGAACGCGGCATTGCCCCCCATCGCATCCTGGCCGTTACCTTTACCAACAAGGCCGCGGCCGAACTCAGGGTGCGCCTGAGCGCATTGATCGGCGACGATGGGGGCGGCGTGATCTCGGGCACCTTTCATGCCATTTCCCTGCGTTTCCTGCGCCGCCATGCAGGCGTACTCGGGTATCCTAAATCCTTTCAGGTCATTGATGCCGATGATCAGAAAACCCTGATCAAACGCCTGCTCAAATCCCGTAATATCGATACGGACAGGCTGCACCCGGCTTATCTGCTCGGCTGGATCGAGCATTGTAAACATGCCGGTATGACCCCCGCGGAGGCCCCGGAACAGATCTGGAACGGGATCGACATGCGCGATTTGTACAGCGCTTACCAGACCGGGCTGAAGCGGCTGGATCGCATGGATTTCTCCGACCTCATTCTCAATGTCGTCATGCTGTTGCGCGACCATGCGGATGTGGCGACGCTGGTCCGCACCGGCTTCGATCATGTGCTGGTGGATGAATATCAGGACACCAATCCGGCCCAGCATCAATGGTTGCTGCTGCTTTGTCGCGAACACCGCAACCTCACCGTCGTCGGGGATGACGATCAGAGCATCTATGGCTGGCGGGGTGCGGATGTGCGGCATATTCTGGATTTCGAGCGGGTATGGCAGGGCGCGGGCGTCCACTGCCTGGAAGAAAACTACCGCTCCACCGCGGCCATCCTCAAGCTGGCCAATGCCATCATTGAATCCAATCCCCGCCGCCATGAGAAAATACTCCGGCCCACGCGTGAGGCGGGCGCCACGCCACAGTGGCAGATCTGCCATGATGAATATGATGAAGCGCGTCACATCGCCCGTTTCCTTCAGGCCCGCCATTCAACCGGCGTTCGCTGGCGTGAGCTGGCGGTGCTTTACCGCACGGGACGCCAGTCGCTGCCCGTCGAGCAGGTGTTGCGCGAGGAAGATATCCCTTACCGCGTACTGGGCGGCGTCGGTTTTTTTGAACGCATGGAAATCAAGGATGCCCTGGCCTACTGGGCGCTGTTGCACCACTGCGCCGATGCACTGCATCTGTTACGCATCTGCAACAAACCCAGGCGTGGCATCGGCGCCAAAGGACAGGAGGACATCTCACGCATGCTGTCGGCCTCCGGACTGCGGGCGGCCGACTGGCTGGACGCCCTTGCCACGGACGGAGGCGTCGGGCCTGCCGCCAGACTGGCACCGCTCGCCCGTATCATTGCCGAAATACGTAAAACGGCGGCGGATACGCCGGATAAGGGTATGGACAATCTTCTTTCCGCCAGCGCCTACATGGAAAGTCTCAATGGCCTGGGACAACTGGAAGCGGAATCACGTATGGAAAACATCCGTGCATTGCAGGACACCATTGCCGTCGCAATGGCCGAAGGCATGACACCTCTCGAATTCATGGATCGTGCGGCGTTGTTGCAGAGCGGAGAGGACATCGGAAACGAGCGCAGACGACGGGATGACAATGCCGTGGCGCTCATGAGTCTGCACCGGGCCAAGGGACTGGAATTCGACTCGGTGGTTCTGGCCGGTGTTGAGGAAGGCCTGCTGCCACATCAACGGGCGCTGAATGAAGGCGAAGCGGGCATCAGTGAGGAACGCAGACTGCTTTACGTTGGCATGACCAGGGCCAGAAACCGCCTGCTGCTGACGTCCGCCCGCACCCGTCGCGTGTTCGGCGACAGGATATTTCCGCTGCCCAGCCGGTTTATCGCCCGGTTGCCGTCCGGCTTGTTGAGGCGGGAAGAAAGACAGTCGGCCGCCACAGCCGGCGAAGGCGCCTCCGGGATCAGGATTGGCACCAGCGTTCGCCACCCGAGCTTCGGCGAAGGCGTGGTTCTCGGGGTGGAAGGCATTGGCGCCGCCACGCGTGTTTCAGTACAGTTCCGGCATGCCGGCACCAAGCGACTGATGTTGAAGTATGCCGCGCTGGAAATGATCCGGGAGTTTTAGATGACGGTCACTATTTACCACAATCCGCGTTGTTCCAAATCCCGCGCCACGCTGGCGCTGCTGCGGGAGCATGGCATTGAGCCGGAAATTATCGAATACCTGAGCACCCCGCCCGACGAATCCGAACTGACGCGCATACTCGCCATGCTTGGCAGGACGCCGGAGGAACTGATGCGCAAGGGCGAAGCGGAATACGGTGAATTCATCAGGGGAAAAGGCCTGTCCTGTGGCGAACAGATACAGATCATGGTAACCCATCCCATCCTGATCGAGCGCCCCATCGTAATCACGAACGGCAAGGCCGCCATCGGCCGCCCACCGGAAGCCGTACTGGAAATTCTTTAGCCGCAAAACAGGGCTTGTGCGCTGTGCAACGTTGGGCTATAACTATGGTGGCAATGAAATCTTTTTCCAGGGAATGTGCTTCTACGGCATGTTTGTGACTCACGACAACATGCGGGGGGGCTGATGCAAACCAGGCTAATCAACAAGCTGGGGCAACGTCTTGCCCTGACCCCGCAGCTTACGCAAAGCCTCAAGGTGCTGGCAATGAATGCCATTGAACTGGAGGCGTATATTGAAGAATGCCTTCAGTCCAATCCATTGCTGGAGGCCGACGAGCGCCCGTGCGAATTGCCGGGACCGGATACGGCGGACAGGGAAGCAGCGAGGCAGGCGGACTGGCGTGAAACCGGCGACAATCGCTGGGAAACGATGTATACACCGGCCGGCGGCTTTGATGGCGCGGACATGCGGGACCAGCAGTGGGAAGCGCAACAGACCGTGGGCCAGTCCCTGCACGAACAGGTAGGCCGGCAACCGATGCCGGACGAGGACAGGCTCGTGGCGCATGCGCTGATCGATTCCCTGGATGATGACGGCTATTTTCGCGCCGACCCCGCCAACCTGGCCGCCGATCTGAATTGCGGCACCGACATCATTGGCCGGGTGCTTGAACACGTTGTGCAGCAACTTGAACCCGCCGGGATCGGTGCGCGGAACTTAAGCGAATGCCTGCTGCTGCAACTCGACGGTGATGATGCTTGTGAAGCCCTGGCGCGACGTCTGCTCCTGCATTTCCCCGACCAGTTATTTGAGCCGGATGACGTGCTGGCAAGACGAATGGACCGTTCCATCGAAGCGCTGGCCCAGGCCCGCTTGCGATTGCGCCGGCTGGATCCCTTCCCGGGGCACGGTCTACGCAGCCTGGACAATATCTATATTCGTCCGGAAGTCATTTTTCACCGGAATGCGGCCGGAGAAATTCAGATTGAGGTCCCCGGATACAACTGGCAGGGCCTGCACCTGAACAAGCAATGGCAGGGCCGGCGCTGGCAGGGGGCGGAGCGCGCATTCATGGATGCCTCGCTTAAGAACGCCAAGTGGCTGCTGTACGCCATGGAACAGCGCAAGGAAACCCTGTTCAAGGTGGCGCATTGTCTGGCCAGGCGGCAACGCGCCTTCCTGGAATACGGCCCGCTCGGGCTGAAACCCCTGACCTTGCAGGATGTGGCCGGGGAAGTGGGCCTGCATGAATCCACGATTTCACGTGTTACCAACGGCAAATATGCGGAAACGCCCCTGGGTCTGCTCGAGATGCGGCGCTTCTTTTCGGCCGGATTGCCGACGCGGGGAGGCGGAACGATTTCCGTTTATCGTGTCCAGCAGCGTATCCGGACCCTGATTGCAGGCGAATCGGCGGGCAGGCCGGTATCGGATCAGGCGATTTCGGATCGACTGCAGGCCGAAGGTATCGATATCGCCCGCCGGACGGTGGCGAAATACCGCGAAACACTGGGCCTTCCGCCCAGCAGCCAGCGGCGCAGGCTGGCAAGACAGCACAAGCAACAGCATGAAAGGAGATAGCCTATGCAAGTATCCATGACAGGAAGGCATATCGAACTGACGGAACCCCTGAAACAGTATGTTCAGGACAAACTGCTGCATCTCAAACATTCATTTGATCAGGTCGTGGATGTGCATGTCGTTCTGAGTGTGGAAAAATTTCGTCAGCGCTGTGAAATCACCATTCAGGCCAATGGCATGACGATCCACGGCAGACATGAAACGGAAGACATGTATGCTTCCATTGACGGCGTCGTGGACAAGCTTAACCGGCAACTGAAACGTTACCGTGCCAAGATGCGCAAGCATCAGGCGGCGCCCGAAACCAAGACGCCCGCCATCCGGGTGTCACAACGCATCCTTGCCGCCGGCGAGGAAGAGGAACTGGCGGCCGATTCCCTGCCGGAAGTCCTGGAAATGGAACGTATGGAGGCCAAGCCGATGAGCGTGGATGAGGCCGTGATGCAACTGGAATTATCCGGGCAGCAGCCAGTCCTTGTTTTTACCAATCAGGACACCAACAGCATGAATGTGTTGTATCGCCGAGGTGATGGCAAACTGGCCTGGATTGAGCCTGAGCAGGCATGAGCGCCCGGATGAGTTTGATCCCCTCCGATGCGGTATTGCTGGATTCAAAGGCCTCCAGCAAGAGCGCCATGATTGCGGAGATCGTGGAGATGCTGCCGTCCATTGATCCGGATCAGGCCGTTTCGGTGGTGATGGAGCGGGAAAAACTCGGCAGCACCGGTATCGGCCACGGTATCGCCATTCCTCACGGCCGCCTGCCTGATCTCGACGCCCCGGTAACGGCGCTGGCGCGCCATGCCGCGGGCGTGGATTTTGATGCAATTGACGGCAAACCGGTGCACATCGTGGTGCTGCTGCTGGCGCCCGAGAATGAAGACCGTTCCCACCTCGAGATTCTTGCAAGCCTTGCACGTATATTACAGCAGGCGTCAGTCCGGCACGCCATCATGCAGGCGGATTCCACCGAAGCCATTGCGGCCCTTTTCCCCGGAATGAACAGAAAAGCGGCATGAAACGGATCCTTGGGCGCATTTCCATCGCGGAACTTCTGCGGGAGCGGGCCGATGCCCTGCGCCTGCGCCTGCTCAACGAGAGCGCGGATCTAAGCCGTTATATTGATCGTCCGCGTGTCCAGAAGCCGTCGTTCGCGCTTTGCGGGTTTCTTGAGGGCATCGATCCTCATCTGTTGCATGTGATCGGTAAAACCGGCCTGGATTACCTTGCCCTGCAACCTGAAGATCGCCGCGCGGAGGCCGTGGACGCCCTGTTTGATCTCAATCTGTCGGCCATCATCATCACCCGTGATCAAACACCGCCGGAAGCCATCATCCATGCCGCAACCCGCACAAAAACGCCCCTGCTGGTGACGGAGATGGAATCGTCCGAATTCATGACGGACATCATGCTCTATCTGACCCGCCGCCTGGCGCCGCGGGTTTATCAGCATGGCGTCTATATGGATATTTTCGGGCTGGGCGTTTTGCTACTGGGCGCCAGCGGTATCGGCAAAAGCGAGATTGCCCTGGAACTGATTACACGCGGACATCGTCTGATCGCGGATGACATGGTCGAACTGATGCGCGAGGGACCGGATGTGCTGGTGGGGAGAAGCCCGGAGGCGCTGCGCTATCATATGGAGATACGCGGGCTCGGCATCCTCAATATACGTGACCTGTTCGGGGCGGCGTCACTGACCGACACCAAACGCATCGGCCTGATCGCGGAGGTCGTGCCCTGGGAACGCATTTCCGAAGAAGAGCGGGTGCTGACCGAGGAAAGCGTCATCGAACTGAACGATGTCCGGATTGCCAAGGTTTTTATTCCCATCCGGCCGGGACGATCGCTGGCGGTGCTGGTGGAAATCGCAGCCCGCAACCACCTGCTCAAGCAGCGCGGGGTGGACAGCAGCAAGGATTTTATCCAGGCCCTGCACGCACGTATTCAGAAGGGAGGCCAGTGATGCCGCCGGGGTCTGTTCCGTCCGGCAGGATTCTGAAGCGTGATTTGTGTGTAAAGGGCGGGCCATGCTTCTTTCCCGGCGATACGGCCTAGCCCGCAGGACGCGCCGTGGATTTGATTGTAACGGGCTTGTCCGGCGCAGGCAAAAGTACGGCATTGCATGCCCTGGAAGATCTGGGCTGCTTTTGCACCGACAATCTGCCTCTGCCCCTGCTTGGCGAGTGGGCGAAGCAGGTCGGCCTGCAGGGCAGGCCGATGGCGGTTTGCGTGGATGCACGCAGCGCCTGCCCCGATTTTCTGCATCAGGGACTGCAACAACTGAGAGATCGTCAGGATCGATGGCAGCTGCTTTTTCTTGAGGCGGACAGCGCCACGCTGCTGCAACGTTATTCCACCCTGCGCCGCCGCCATCCCTTTGCGCCGGACCTGGAACTGCCCCAGGCTATCGCGGCCGAACGTGCGGCACTCGCGAAAGCGCGGGAGATTGCCGATCTGGTGCTGGACACCACCGCCCTGAACCCGTATGCCCTGGCCGAACTGGTCGAGTCCTTCTGGCAACAGCATCATGCAACGGAAGCCGGCCCGTCCATCACCGTCACCCTGCTTTCCTTCAGTTATCAGAATGGCCTGCCTCCGAATGCGGATACGGTGATTGACGTACGCTTTCTGGCCAATCCGCACTATCAGCCGGGACTGTCGCAACTGACCGGCCGTGATGCGCCGGTGCGGGCCTTTCTCGAACAGCAGGACGAAGTCGAAGAAGCCGTGGCAAGACTTGAACACTGGCTGGAATTCGTGTGGACGCGAATGAAACAGGAGCGCAAACGCTATTTCACGCTGGCGATCGGTTGCAGCGGCGGCCGCCACCGCTCGGTTTACATGGTTGAGCGTCTTGCCGCCTGGATGCGCCGGGAAGGCATGTCATCCCCGCTGATCCGGCATCGGGAGTTGGAATCAGCCTCAGAGAGCCCCGATCATCCACGCCCGGAGACATCCCGGATATGATTGGTATGATTGTCGTCGCGCATGAGCATGTCGGTGAAGCCATGCTGGCCGCGGTTGAGCATATCCTGGGACCGCAGGCACTGACCGCGGCGCTTGGCATTGGTGTGGATGCCGATATCCAGTCTGATCTGAGCGAAGGGCAGAAACACCTGAGCAGCCTGATCAAGCGATGCGATGCGGGAGACGGTGTGTTGCTGTTCGCGGATATGTTTGGCGGCACCCCCTGCAATCTTGCCCTGTCCTGCATCCAGGAGGACAAGGTGGAGGTGGTTTCCGGTTTCAACCTTCCCATGCTGGTCAAGGCGGCGACATTGCGGCAAACGCTGACCGACCTTCACCTGCTGGCGCGGCAGGCGAGAGATGCCGGCCGCCATCATATGCATCTTGCGTCCGAACTCCTGGAGCAACGAAAACAGCCTCATGGCTGAATGCAGCATAACCATCCAGAACAAGCTCGGCCTGCACGCGCGGGCCTCCGCCCGCCTGGCCGTCACCGCCAGCGCCTATGGCTGCGATGTGTTCATTTCCAGGGACGGAATTGAGGTCAACGGCAAGAGCATCATGGGCATCATGATGCTGGCGGCGGGCAAGGGATCGCAAATCACGATACGCACGGAGGGGGAACAGGCGGACGCCGCCCTGAACGCCATTGTACAACTGGTCAACGAGCGCTTCGGAGAGGCCGAATGAACGAACGCACGTCCCTGCGCGGCATGGCCGCCGCCCGCAGCCCCGGCATCGTCATCGGCCGGGTGCAGAAAATCAGTTCCGGTCATGAGCCCATTGTGAAGAGGCATATCGATGCCGGCCGGGTTCAGGCAGAAATCGAGCGCCTGGAAGACTCGATCGTGGCCTCGGTGGCCGATCTTGACGCGGAACGCCTGCATCTGCTGGAACTGGAAAGCCAGGAGCCCCTGCACATTCTGGATGCCCAGCGCCTGATGCTGCTTGATCCTGATTTGTCCCACAAAGTCAGGGAACGCATCCAGACGGAACGGATCAACGCCGAATGGGCTCTGCGACAGCAGATGGATATCATTGTGGCGGTGTTTGAACATATTGACGATGCCTATCTGCGCGCCAGGAAAGCGGATATCGAGCAGGTCGGCATGCGTATTCTGCATCACCTGATGGGCTGTGAAGACGAGCCCGTGCCTTCCCTGACCCATGGCGAGCCGACTGTTCTGGTCGGTGAGGATTTTACCCCCCTGCAGGCCATGCGCTTCTGGCGCAACGGCGTCGCGGGCTTTATCGCCGGACAGGGCGGCGCCAACAGTCACAGCATCATTATCGCCCGCGGCATCGGCATGCCCGCATTGATGGGGGCCGAGGATATCATGGCGCTGGCGCAGGACGGCGACCGGATCATTCTCGACGGAGAACACGGTCTGTGGATCAGCAATCCCGATGCAGCGGATCTGGCCGAATATCAGCACTTTATCCAGGGCGTGGAAGCACATCTTGAAGATTTGCGGATTTATGCAGGGCAGGCTTCCATGAGTGCCGACGGTCATGCACTCAGACTGATGGCCAACCTTGAGGTGGATGACGAGGTCCCACTGGCCCTCGAGCTCGGCGCCGAAGGGGTGGGACTGTACCGAACCGAATTTCTGCTTTGTGGTGAAAATGAGTTGCCGAATGAAGAAGAGCAGTTTCAGCATTATGCCGGCGTGATTCGTGGCATGCAGGGACTGCCGGCAACCTTCCGCCTGATGGATATCGGTGGAGAAAAGCCCATTCTGTTCGAACATATCACAGGTCATTCCGCACCGGGACCAAATCCGTCTCTGGGGCTGCGCGGCATCCGCCTTTTGTTGCGCAATCCGGATATGCTGGAAATCCAGTTGCGGGCTCTGTTGCGTGCTTCACGGGAAGGTGAAATACAGATCCTGATTCCGATGGTCAGCCACCCCGGCGAGGTTTTGCAGGTGCGCAAGGCGCTGAACGAATGCGCGGCGGAACTGGGCATCCATGATGCACCGCCTCTGGGGACGATGATTGAAGTGCCGGCCGCCGTCATGGTCGCCGACGAGCTTGCACGGATATCCGACTTCTTTTCAGTTGGAACCAACGACCTGATTCAGTACACGATGGCGGCGGACCGCTCCGATGAAGAGGTGGCCTACCTTTATGATACCGCGCAGCAGGCGATTGAACGTATGCTGCGGCAAACCGTCCGTGCGGCAAAAAGAGCCGCCATTCCCATTGCCATATGCGGGGAACTTGCGGCGGATATCAACTGGACGGAACGTTTGATGAACATGGGCTTTGATGCCCTTTCCATGAGCCTGAATCATATTCTGCCGGTGCGAAAACACTTGCGTCGTTTGTACTACCGCCCTGAAGCGCGCTGACCCGTATTTTGCACTCCTGGCGCAGGCCGTTTACCATTTTTGATTCCAGGATTGACTAACGGAGGTTTGCCATGCGCTATGACTGGAGCATTGATGAAATCGAACGGCTGTTTGCATTACCGTTCAACGACCTGCTGTTTCGAGCCCAGCAGGCGCATCGTATTCATTTCGATGCCAATGCGGTCCAGCTTTCCACCCTGCTTTCGATCAAGACCGGCGGTTGTCCGGAGGACTGCAAGTACTGCCCGCAGAGCACGCACTACAGCACCGCAACCGAATCCGAACTGCTGATGAAAAAAAAGGAAGTCATGCTGGCCGCACGTGCCGCGAAAGAAAGAGGGGCTACGCGCTTCTGCATGGGTGCGGCCTGGCGTGAACCGCAGGGCCGCGCCTTCACGGCCGTGCTGGAAATGATCCGGGCCATCAGGGCGATGGGCATGGAGACCTGCGCTACCCTGGGTATGCTTACCGGGGAGCAGGCGATAAAACTGAAGGAGGCGGGGCTGGATTACTACAACCATAACCTTGACACCGATCCTGCATATTACAGGGAGATCATTTCCACGCGCACCTTCAGCGATCGACTGGATACGCTGAAGCACGTTCGTGCCGCCGGCATGAATATCTGCTGCGGCGGTATTGTCGGCATGGGTGAATCCCGCCGTCATCGCGCCGGGTTCGTCGCGCAACTGGCGCGCATGAATCCGCATCCGGAATCAGTGCCGATCAACATGCTGGTAAAAGTGAAGGGAACGCCGCTGGAACATGCGGCGGATCTGGATCATTTTGAGTTTATCCGAACGATTGCCGTTGCCCGGATCACCATGCCCGCCTCGCATGTCCGCCTCTCCGCCGGCCGTGAAGCCATGAGCGAAGAGATGCAGGCGCTGTGTTTTCTGGCCGGCGCCAATTCGATTTTCTATGGCGAGAAGCTGCTTACCACCGGCAACCGGCAGGCTGACGCCGACCGGGCGATGTTCGACAGGCTTGGACTCCGTCCGGAAGAGGCGCCGGCGCCCTCGGACCGTCGTATCGCCAATGCCTGACCGAAGTCAAGTTCAGGCTTAACCCGTATATTGCATG
>CAZVLQ010000007.1:0-90145 GCA_964628185.1 uncultured Zetaproteobacteria bacterium
AGGACGCCGCCCTCTCACGGCGGAAACAGGGGTTCGACTCCCCTTGGGAGTACCAGCATCAGCATGGCCGGAGGACGGCCGTGATTCATTATACGGGCCGGTAGCTCAGTAGGTAGAGCAGCAGACTTTTAATCTGCGGGTCGGCGGTTCGAGACCGCCCCGGCTCACCATATAAAACAGGGGTTTACGCGATAGCATAGGCCCTTTCTTTTTTCGTTATCGTTTTTTTGGTTCAATTATGGTTCACTCGCCTTGAAACGGGGGTGGCAAATGGACTCGATTACCAAGCCGTGGAGAACGGGCAGAACGGGCCGGGTTTCCATATGATGGCCACCTATTGAAATAAGTATATTCCAAGCGTAGTATTTGGATATGACTTATATAAAAAGGAATCAGCAACATACTGTTGACCGATTGTTAGACATTTTCCCGGTCGTTCTGATTGTGGGCGCACGCCAGGTTGGAAAAACCACTCTCGCTCACATGGTTCGACCGGACTGGCGTTATTTTGATCTGGAACGCGGCAGCGACTTTGATTTTATTTCCAATGATTTCGATTTCTTTTTCCGTGAATACAGTAGCCATGTCATCATTGATGAAGCGCAGGAATCGCCACAGTTATTCCGTGAGCTGCGCGGCGTAATCGATGCTGACCGTGGATGCAGGAACAGATTTATTCTGACCGGCTCCAGTTCTCCGGATATGCTTTCGGAAGTGTCCGATTCGCTTGCCGGGCGGGTTGGCATTGTTGAGCTTGGGGCTTGCAAGCGCAATGAACTGGCAGGCGAACCGTTATCTGATTTTTATCAGATATTCACAAATCCCTGCACCAAAGAAAGTCTTCAAATCCTGACAGGTCTGACTCATATCTCAAATGACGTACTCCCATCGGTTCTTAGTGGAGGCTATCCCGAGCCGGTGCTGGATGAAAATGCAGGCGTGTTTTCTACATGGATGGAAAACTATTTCAAAACCTATGTAGCCCGTGATGTTCGCCGCTTGTTCCCTCGTATGGATATGATTAAATACCGGCGTTTTATCACAATGCTATCCAGCTTATCCGGGACTATGATCAATAAGGCTCAGCTTGGACGGGCAATCAATGTTTCTGAAGTAACCATTCGTGATTATCTTGATATTGCACATCAGACATTGATATGGCGGAACATTCCATCCCATGCAGGCACTGCAACTCGCTCGATAGTAAAAATGCAAAAAGGGATCTTGCGTGATACGGGACTGCTCAATTATTTGAGCAATATTCTCAGCAGGGAACAGTTGGTGCGTTCACCCCTGGTGGGACAAATTTTTGAATCCTTTGTCATCGAGGAAATTCTGAAAGGACTGAATGCCAGCGATATTGCCAGGTGGAACTACTCATACTATCGAACTCGCAACGGTGCGGAAATAGATTTAATTTTGGACGGAAGCTTTGGGCTTGTGCCTGTTGAGATTAAATTTGGCGTCACCACGCGATTAAAGCAGGTGGTCTCGCTATCCAGGTTTGTCCAGGACAATCATTTGCCATTCGGCATTGTCATCAACCAGGCCAGCGAAGTGAGGATGTTGAGTGATTCGATTGTGCAGGTTCCGGTCGGAGCAATCTGATACTGTAAAGAGGTCGTCAACGCCGGAAAAGAAAAGAGCCGGCCCGGGGGGGTGGGCCAGCTCTTTATTCTGTTGCCTTACGGAATGGCTAGAACTTGAAATCCACCATGCCATAGCCCCAGTTTGAGTCCAGGGTGCTGGTGCCGCCAACGCCGGCGTTAACCGTGCCGTTGCCAAAGAAATGGCCGTAGCCAATCGCCAACATGGTATGCTTGGCCAGCGGATACTTGAAGTGGGTATCGATTTCCTGGCCGAGGTTCTTCGAGGCTGATGCCGAGTCAGTCCTGTTCTTCCTTGCACTCAGGAACTGGTGCAGGTGGACGATGAACTTCATTTTCGCCGTCGGCTTGAGCCACATCTTGACGGCGATATCCTGCAGGCCCTGGGTGGGGATGTTCAGGAACTTGTCCATATGGCCGTAGTAGGCGTGGTTGGTGGCATACGGCGTGGTGAAGGTATGTTTCGTTAAGTCGGTTGTATCCGTATCGCCGGAGAGGAAGTCATACCACCCCTTGATGCCGAAGCCGTGCATGATGTTAAACTTGGTGGCCAGTGAGGCGGTCAGCATATAAGCCTTGATGTCCTCGGTAGCACTTACATCGCCAAATTCGTAGGCGCCGTCGAAACGGACGCGCCATGTTTGTCCCAGCGCATTGAAATGCTTGAGCAGGTAGCCGCCCGCATACTCGATATTGTCGGCCTGGTCGGGTGTTAAATCCTTCCCGGCGCCCGTGCGTGAGGGATTGAGCGCATAGTAAAAATACTGGGTGATGCGGTCGCCCTTGCCGCCGAGTTTGTAGGTGAGGCGCTCACCGGCGAAGCTTGATTCAAACTGGGCCTGGTCGGAGAGGGTGCTGGCGAGTGTCGGGTGGGTGTTGATGGCCACCGTTTTGGCATAGAAGGCGGTCAGGCTCAGGTTCTTGATAAACTGGCCGAGATTAATGTCGCCGCGGGCGGCATCGAAGGTCTGGGCCTGCTGAATCCATCCGATGTTGCCGATCAGCCGGTGCTGGTCGAAGATCATCTCCTGGCGGCCGAGGCGCAGATGAATGCCGCTGTTCAGCACATTGCCGAGGTCAATATAGGCCTGATGCATATCCAGACCGCTGGCGGACACGCTGGTGCCGGTCTGGGTAATGGACGGTGGCTTCGTAGTCGCGGTTTCACCGCCGGCGGTGCGTACGTCCTGGAGCTGGATGAAGGCGGACGTGTCGGAATCCACGATGGCCTTGACGCCGAGGCGCGTACGCATGGTCGTGAA
The DNA here is from genome assembly GCA_964628185.1 of uncultured Zetaproteobacteria bacterium. Lineage (GTDB taxonomy): Bacteria > Pseudomonadota > Zetaproteobacteria > Mariprofundales > Mariprofundaceae > CAZVLQ01. The sequence continues at coordinate 2,870 of CAZVLQ010000007.1, forward strand.
GCTCTTGTGTTGGTTCTTGGCCGCTCCCACGGCGCCGTTCGTGGCCAGTTCGGTGCGCGGGCGGACCTCGCCGCTGAATTTGAAATCTATTGCCTGCGCGAACTGGCCGAAAAGAAAGACAGCCGCCACAAGCAGCAGTCCCTGATATAAATGCTTCCTGATATACATGAAAAAACCTCCTCTCTATAATTCCGCGTATGCGGACGGTTCTAATTGATACAGACTTCTGACTTGCGTCGTCCGGCACAGAAGTGCCGGGAACCAGCTCGAAAAGCATGTTTATTTCAATCGATATCACAAACTGCGCTTTCTCACCAATTCGGCTGGAATCTGAAAATTCCGGAGGTATGTTGCCTTGATTTATGTCAAGGTGTTGCAAAAAGCCACACCATGAGTCTGCCGGGTAAATATCTCTGCCGTTCCTGTTTCGGGCCGAAGGGCGTATACGGCATTGAATGTAATATTGATTGTAATGTAATAGTTAACGGGCGCACGTTACGTATACGTAGATGTACGTAGAGAATCGGCGGATGTTGGACGAATTGATCAATATCAAGGAAACAGTGCTTTCACCTCCTATATCTTCGCCGCCGGGATGGGGAACCATTCCACTTTTGTCTATAACGAGAGGAGGTTTAAAAACCATTATGATAAATCGATTTATGGCAATAATCGCCGTATTGGGTCTGGCTATTTTTACAGCAGGGCCTGCCTATGCGGCTCATACGGCAACAGGGAAAAAGGCCGGCGAGAAGTATGAGGCCGGCGGGACCCAGGTGGCCGTGCCTGCCACGCCGGCGGTGCCGCCGATGACCAACGCAGAGTTTGAAACCGGCAAGCGCATCTTCTTCCAGCGCTGCGCCGGCTGCCACGGCGTGCTGCGCAAGGGCGCTACAGGCAAGCCGCTGACCACGGATATCACCTTGCAGCGTGGTACCGAAACCCTGGTGGCCACGATCACCTACGGCACCACCGGTGGCATGCCATCCTGGGAAGGCACGCTGACACCGAAACAGATCAACATTATGGCGCGCTACATCCAGCATACGCCGCCGCAACCACCCGAGTTTGGCATGAAGCAGATCAGGGCTTCCTGGAAGGTTAAAGTGCCGGTCAGCAAGCGTCCGAAGAAAAAGATGAATAATCTTAATCTGCAAAACATCTTTTCCGTCACCCTCAGGGATGCCGGCGAAGTGGCCCTGATTGATGGTGATTCCAAGAAGATTATCACCATTATCCATTCCGGCTATGCCGTGCACATTTCGCGGGTTTCCGCCTCCGGGCGTTACCTGTTCATTGTCGGCCGAGACGCCAGGGTCGTGCTTGTGGATCTATGGATGAAGGTTCCGACAGAGGTAGCCGAGATCAAGATGGGCATGGAAGCGCGATCGGTGGAGACTTCGAAGTACAAGGGCTATATGGATAAATATGCCATCGGAGGATGCTACTGGCCGCCGCAATTTCTGATCATGAAGGGCGATACCCTGGAGCCCCTGCGCCTTGAAAACACCCGCGGCACGACCGTGGACGGCGAGTATCATCCCGAGGTTCGCGTCGCGGCCATCGTTGCTTCGCACTTCCATCCGGAATTCATTGTCAATGCCAAGGAATCCGGCAAGGTACTGCTTGTCGATTATTCCAATATTAATGCGTTGAGGGTGACCAGCATCAAGGCCGACAAGTTCCTGCATGACGGCGGCTGGGAGCGCACCCAGCGTTACTTTATGGATGCGGCCAACAAGTCCAACATCATTGATGTTGTTGACTCCAAGCGCGACAGGCTGACGGCCCGGGTTAAGGTCGGCAAGATTCCTCATCCCGGTCGTGGCGCCAACTTCATCGATCCCAAGTATGGTCCCGTCTGGGCCACCGGGCATATCGGTGATGACTGGGTCGCCTTGATCGGCACCGATCCCAAGAAGCACAAGGCCAACGCCTGGAAGGTGGTGCGTCACCTGGATGTAGAGGGCAGTGGCAATCTGTTCGTCAAGACCCATCCAAACTCACATCACCTGTGGGTGGATCAGCCGCTCAATCCGGATGCGGAAACCTATGGCTCGATCCTGGTGTTTGACATCAATCACCTTGACAAGGGCTACAAGATCATCAATGTGGCCAAGCTGGCCGGGGTCAAGGGCACGCCACGCGTGGTGGAGCCGGAGTACAACAAGGCCGGTGACGAGGTATGGCTGTCCGTATGGAACAAGCCGACGATGCAGTCCGCTATCGTGGTCATGGATGACAAGACGCTGAAGGTCAAGGCGGTCATCAAAGACAAGAGGCTGGTGACGACGACAGGCAAGTTCAACCTGTACAATACGCAAGAGGATATCTACTAGGTTGATCAAAATAAGCGGCGGGGGAGGAACCCCTCCCCCGCTGTTTTTTTGGGCTGGAGCTCATTTGGATTATTTGTGCCGCAATCATCACCCGTCATGAATAATCCAAGTTAATTCCTTGCAAGAGTGATATAACCGGATGTAAAATAAGCTCAGGGGGGCAACATGAACCAATCACCGCATGTCTACCTTGTCGGAGCCGGTCCTGGAGATCCGGATTTGTTAACAGTCAAGGCCCTGCGATTGATTCGTGAGGCGGATGTCGTGGTGTATGACCGCCTGGTCTCTCCCGGAATTCTGGATTTGATTCCCGCAGGTGCAGCCAGATTCTATGTTGGCAAATCCTCCGGTCATCACCATATGACCCAGGATGAAATCAACCATCTTCTGGTCAGCCTGGCCCACGCAGGGAAAAGAAGGATTATCCGCCTGAAAGGCGGCGATCCGTTGATTTTTGGCAGGGGTAGCGAAGAGGCAAGCTATCTGGTAGCGCACGGCATTGCCTTCAGCGTCGTGCCCGGAGTGACGTCAGCAGCGGCCTGCAGCGCCTATGCCGGTATACCCCTGACGCATCGTGGCCTTTCCACCGGGGTTCGAATCGTGACCGGCCATTGCCAGAAAAACCGTCCCCTGAATCTCAACTGGGCCAGCCTTGCTGATCCCGATACCACGCTGGTGGTATACATGGGTCTTGGTCATATTGATGAAATCAGCCGTAATCTTATCAAGGCCGGCCTGCCGGGTGATACCCCGGCAGCTCTTATTGAGAATGGAACAAAGCAAAACCAGAGGCGCTGCCTTGATACCCTGGCAGGTCTTCCGGCACACGTCCGAAGGCTTGAATTTCAGACGCCTTCGCTCATTATTGTCGGTCATGTCGTTTCTCTTGCAAATGAACTGGACTGGCTACAGGCGCTGGCCAATGAAAAGATATCCGGAGAACAACTCAGACAATCCGCCAATGCCGAGGCCTGATCTGGCTCTTGTTGGTATCCTTGCCATTCTTTTTGCGCCTTACTCCGCTTTTGCGGGGAGCACTCTAACCCCGGTCCGAAAAACCGAGCTGATCCACCTGCTGAAGAATGATTGCGGTTCCTGCCACGGGATTACACTGAAAGGGAGCCTGGGGCCTTCCCTGCTACCTGAGGCTATGGCGAAAAGGAACCCGGGTGAATTGCGGGCCATTATTCTTGACGGCGTCCCCGGCACCCCGATGCCCGCATGGCGCGGACAGTTCAGTGAAGCTGACGTCAACTTCCTGGTGAATTTGCTCCAGCATGGCGTGCCCCGTGAATAAGTATCGTTATATATTTGGTTGCATCCTGCTGTTCGCAGTCGTCTGCCTGCCGTCCGTTGCTCAGGCGGCGCTGCGCGGTAGCGGCGATCTCGGTATTATTATTGAACGTACGACGGGCGAGGTGTTGATCGTCGAAACGACGCATCAGACGATCCTGGGCAAGGTTGGGGGCCTGGGCGACCTGTCCCATGCCACGGCGGTGTTCTCGCGCGATGAGCGCTATGCCTATGTATTCGGCCGGGACGGCGGGTTGTCCAAAATCGACCTGCTGAAAGGACGGCTGGTCAAGCGGGTTATGCAGTCCGGCAACAGCATTGGCGGGGCGATTTCACAGGATGGGCGCCTGATCGCCGCATCCAACTATACTCCCGGCGGTGTAAAAATATTTGATGCCGACACGCTGGCATTGGTGGCTGATATTCCCGCATTCTATGGGGATCAGGGCAAGCGCTCCAAGGTGATCGGTCTGGTGGATGCACCGGGGCGGCGTTTTGTATTTACCCTGTACGATGCAGGAGAAATCTGGGTTGCGGATATGCACGGGGCCATCATCAGAAAATACAGGCATATCGGCAAGCTTCCCTATGATGGTCTGATTACGCCGGACGGCCGATACTATATCGCCGGTCTCTTTGGTGAAGACGGTATGGCATTGCTTGATTTGTGGCATCTGGATGCCGGTATCAAAAGAATCCTGCCCCACTACGGACGGGGCGAGAAGAAACTTCCCGTGTACAAGATGCCGCATCTGGAGGGTTGGACCAAGGCTGGAAATGAACTGTTCGTACCTGCTGTCGGGCATCATGAGGTGCTTGTCATCAACGCCAACACATGGCGCGAAGTCGGGCGCATTCCGGTGTACGGGCAGCCGATCTTTGTTATGGCGCGACCTGACGGTCGGCAGGTGTGGGTGAATTTCGCCCATCCGCTGAATGATACCGTACAGATCATTGATGTTCCCAGCCATCACATCATTAAAACCCTGAAGCCCGGCAAGGCGATTCTTCATATGGAATTTACACCACGCGGTGAGCAGGTGTGGATTTCCGCGCGTGATTCCAACCGGGTGGATATCTACGATACCGCCAGTATGGCACTGGTTAAAACCCTCCCCGCGGTTGCGCCCAGCGGTATTTTCTTTACCGCACGCGCCCATAAAACCGGTCTCTGATATGAGTGCTCCTGACGTGAACAGCCTGCAGAAACGCCTGATTGACGCCTATCAGCGCGGTATGCCTGTTTCACCCACACCCTATGCCGATATGGCCGTTTGCCTGGGGGTGGGTGAGAATGAAATTCTTTCCGCCCTGAAATTACTCACTGATTCCGGAGTGGCAAGTCGGATCGGACCTGTATTCCGTTCCGGTTCGGTCGGCGTAAGTACGCTCGCCGCCATGCAGGTGCCACAGGCCCGGCTGGAGGATGTGGCGGCGCTGGTCAACAGCTATCGGGAGGTAAATCACAACTACGAGCGCGAGCATCGCCTCAACCTGTGGTTTGTCATTACGGCAGATACGGAAAAACGCCTGCAGGAAATACTGAATGGCATTGAAGACAGCACTGCGCTTCCGGTCATCTCTCTTCCGATGCAGGCATCTTATCATATTGATCTGGGATTCGACCTGCAATGGGACTGAATCCATGCGATCGTGTGCTGGTAGCTGCGATTCAGGGCGGGCTGCCGCTTGTGCCCAGGCCTTTTGCAGCCATTGGTGCTGATATCGGCATGAGCGAAAGCGAGGTTGTGAAACGCATCAGCCGGTTGTGCGCCAGCGGTGTGATCAAACGCCTTGGAATCGTTGTGCGCCACCACGAGCTGGGCTACAGAGCCAATGCCATGGTGGTTTGGGACATACCCGATGATCAGGTGGATGAACTTGGCCGCCGTTTTGTCGGCGTGGATTTTGTCACGCTCTGCTATCGCCGTCCGAGACGGCTTCCGGACTGGCCCTACAATCTTTTCTGCATGATCCATGGCCGCAGCCGGGATACCGTGAGGCGGCAAATTCAGGAGATTATCTCCAGGTTTGGCCTGGAAGGTGTTTCCCATGACGTGTTGTTCAGCATTCGGCGGTTCAAGCAACACGGCGCCTGCTATACGGACACCGGCCACGGTTCTCTTTCCGCTTTCAAGCCTTTACATTTTTTTTCCGCGCAAGCCGCGCTTGGCCGCCAGTGAAAATAAGCGATGTGGACCGCAGTATCATCAATGCTCTCCAGGAGGGCATCCCCCTGTGCGAGCACCCGTATGCCGAGGCCGCGGCCCGGCTGGGGCTGACGGAGGAAAAGCTGCGTAGCCGCCTGATTTCGCTGCGTGACAGTGGCGTTATTTCACGGATAGGTCCTATGTTCCACGCCGAACGTCTGGGGGGCGGATTGACCCTGGCCGCCATGCGTATTCCGAAAGATGATTTCGACAGGGTGGCTACCCAGGTTAATGCATTTGATGAGGTTGCTCACAACTATGAGCGTGACCATGAGTTCAATATGTGGTTCGTGGTAGCGACCGAGAATGCCGAACGCATAGACGAGGTGCTGCGCGCAATCGAGAAGAAGACCGGTTATCCGGTCTACAATATGCCCAAGCTCGAGGAATTTTACGTGGGTCTGAGGTTTGATGCATGAGTATGCCCGAAGCCATCGCCTTTTCTACGATCGACGACGTGGATCGCAGTATTATCGTTGCAACCCAGGACGGCTTGCCGCTTTCTCCCCGCCCTTATCACACGGTGGCCGGTGAACTGGGTATGCAGCCGGCGGAAGTCATGCGCCGCATGCGGCGCATGCTCGATGCCGGCATCATTCGCCGAATTGCCGTTGTGCCCAATCATTATGCCCTGGGATATACGGCCAATGGCATGAGCGTCTGGAATGTCCCCGATGAACATGTCGCCGAACTGGGGCTCAAGGTTGGCGCGCTGGATTTTGTCAGCCACTGTTACCACCGTCCCCGTCATCTACCGGACTGGCCCTTCAATCTGTTTGCCATGGTGCATGCCCGCGACCGCTCGCAGATAGACCGGATGGTTCGCCTGATCGCGGAGTTGCTGGGTGAATATGATCACGGCCATGACGTACTTTTCAGCACCCGGATTCTGAAAAAGACAGGGTTACGCCTGTGCGGCCGGAAGAGGGTATAGGGCTAGATGTTTCGTATTTCACAATACATGCGCGAACTGGCAAAGCCGACGCCGCTCTCGCCGCTGCGGCATCCTTCCGGGCCCGTGGTGGTATGGAATCTGATCCGTCGCTGCAATCTGGCATGCAAGCATTGCTATTCGATTTCAGCCGACAGGGATTTTGCCGGTGAATTGTCTACGCGGGAAGTCTGCACGGTCATGGATGATCTTGATTCCTTCGGTGTTCCGGTACTGATCCTGTCCGGCGGAGAGCCCCTGCTGCGTTCGGACATCTTCGATATTTCACATCGCGCCAGGGACATGGGATTTTATGTCGGTTTATCCACCAACGGCACCCTCATTAACGAGGATAATATCGAAAAGATTGCGGGGGCGGGTTATAACTATGTTGGTATAAGCCTCGACGGTATCGAAGCAACGCATGATCGCTTTCGCCGCAAGCAGGGCGCTTTTGATGCCTCCATGCACGCCATCGAGTTGTGCCGGAATCTGGACATCAAGGTCGGAATTCGCTTTACCATGACTTCTGACAATGCACACGAGCTGCCACTTATGCTGGAACTTCTGGACAAGCATGCTATCGACAGATTCTATTTTTCCCACCTGAATTATGCCGGCCGCGGCAATGTTCATCGTGGAGATGACGCCGTTTTTGAGATTACGCGAAAGGCCATGGACCTGCTGTTCGATACATGCTGGCGTTATGTGGAGCAGGGGGTGTCGAAGGAGTTCGTCACCGGCAACAATGATGCCGACGGTGTTTATCTGCTGCACTGGATTCATAGGCATTTTCCTGAAAAAGAGGCGCACATGCGCTCAAAGCTTGTCCAGTGGGGCGGGAATTCCACCGGCGTTAACATTGCCAATATCGACAATCTCGGCAATGTGCATCCGGATACGATGTGGTGGAACTATACCCTGGGCAACGTACGTGAACGCCCTTTCTCCAGGATATGGCCGGATACTTCCGATCCCCTTATGGCCGGCCTGAAGGCGAGACCACGGCCGTTGAAAGGTCGCTGTGGTCAATGCCATTATCAGGATATCTGTAACGGCAATACACGGGTACGGGCCTATCAGCTTACGGGCGATTTCTGGGATGAGGACCCCGGCTGTTATCTTTCCGATGAGGAAATCGGTATTACCGGTTCGGGGAAACGGCGGGAAAATATGCCCTATGTCCCACAGCGATTGAGAAAGATCGGGTAGCCCTGCCTTTTACCCGTACAAATATATCATCAGGAGAAAAACATTCAGACACTTACCACAATCCTCATTGTCTTTTTCTTTTTTTCCTTGACAGCCCGGGCCGGAGAGGCATTGCCGGTACAGCAGCTTTACGGCAGGCACTGCGCCGGTTGCCATGGCGCTGACCGCCTTGGTGGCATGGGCCCGGCTCTGTTGCCGCAAACCCTGTCCAGATTATCAAGGACCAGAGCATTTGAAACGGTAGTGCATGGCGAGGTGGAAACCCAGATGCCCGCCTTTTCCGGCAAGCTGTCCAATACACAGGTCAGGGCACTGGTACAGTATATTTATACGCCACCGGCCCGGATCCCGCGCTGGGGTGAAGCGGAAATCAGGGCTTTGCACAAGGTCTTTTACCGGCCGGGAAGTCTGGGTAACCGACCCGTTTATCAGGCCGACCCGCTGAATCTGTTCATCGTGGTGGAACTGGGCGATCACCATGTGACCGTTCTGGATGGCGACAAGCTGAGGCCCATCACCCGTTTTCCCACCCACCGCGCCCTGCATGGAGGTCCGAAGTATTCGCCGGATGGCCGTTATGTCTATTTTGCCTCCCGCGACGGCTGGATCAGTAAATTCGATATGTACAATCTGAAGATGGTGGCGGAGACGCGCGCCGGCATCAATACCCGCAATCTGGCCATATCAGGCGATGGCCGATATGTCATGGTCGGCAACACCCTGCCGCGTAACGTTGCCATTTTTGACGCGGGTGACCTTTCCCTGATCAAACTGATTCCGGTCACGGACAGAGCGCACGGCAAAAGCTCCCGTGTCAGTGCCGTCTATCAGGCCGCGCCGCGCAACAGCTTCATCGTGGCCTTGAAGGATTTGCCGGAGGTCTGGGAAATTCCTTACAAAAGCGGACGTTTTCCGGTACGCCGCATTGCCGTGGGCGATTTTATGGATGATTTTATGTTTGATCAGGGCTACCGATTTCTGATCGGTGCCAGTCGCAGCGGTGGTATGGGACGGGTTGTAGACCTGGACCGTGGTACCGTCGTCGCCCGCATTGATTTACCGGGCATGCCGCATCTGGGTTCGGGGATTACATGGAAATACAAAGGCCGGACGGTGCTGGCCACGCCGAATCTGAAGAAGGGGATTATCAGCATTATTGATATGAAAACCTGGAAGACGATCCGGCGCATCAAAACGCTTGGTCCCGGCTTCTTCATGCGCAGCCATGAGAACACGCCTTATGCCTGGACGGATGTATTTTTCGGCCCGAACAGGGATGCCATGCAGATCATCGACAAGCGCACGCTCAAAATCGTTAAAACCCTGAGGCCCGAGCCGGGCAAGACCTCGGCCCATGTCGAGTTTGATCGCTATGGCCGTTATGCCCTGGTCAGCATCTGGGACATGGACGGCGCCATTGTCGTTTACGATGCCAAAACCCTGAAAGAGGTCAAACGCCTCCCGATGAAGAAGCCTTCCGGCAAGTACAACGTTTATAACAAGATTCACCGTTCGGCGGGCACCAGCCACTGAGAACCGGCGCATGGCGCCGTTTCGCTTCACACATAAATCTGTCTGCGGGCTATTCCAGGGTAGAAATTCAACTGGTACCGGGAGCCGGAGTCGAACCGGCACGCCCTTGCGGGCACCAGATTTTGAGTCTGGCGTGTCTACCAATTTCACCATCCCGGCATGCGTCGAATGAAACCGTAAAACGGCGTGAAGCATTGTCATTGCACCGATATGTGTCAAGCTTTCAGCTATGATCGCACTATTCACGGATTTTGGTTCGGCCGGGCCATATGCGGGTCAGATCCATGCCGCCCTGTTACAATGTCTGGGACGCCGGGCGCCATCCCATCCCGTCGTTTCACTGATTCATGACGCTCCGGTCTTTCAGCCACGTGCGGCCGCCTGTCTGCTGGCGGCGCTGGCGGATGATTTTCCGGCTGGAACGGTGTTTGTCTGCGTGGTTGATCCCGGCGTTGGCGGCACAAGAAAGGCGCTGATCCTGGAGGCCGGCGGGCGCCTGTTTACCGGACCGGACAACGGGCTTCTGGCCCTTGCAGCCAGGCGTTCGGGCCATGCCGTCTGGCACGAAATCATCTGGCGGCCGGAACGCTTGTCGGACAGTTTCCATGGACGTGACCTGTTCGCCCCGGTGGCTGCCATGCTCGCTCTGGGGCGTATGCCGGAGCATCGGCCCATGCCCAATCCAGTTGGAGCGGACTGGCCGGATGACCTGTTTGAGGTGATTTACGTGGATCATTTCGGCAATGCCATGACCGGCATTCGCGCCAGTAGTCTGGGCAGGGACGATATACTGGAAATTGCCGGGCGGCGATTGCGCTATGCCCGCACATTTTCTGAAGCAGGGGCGGGCGAGGCATTCTGGTATGTCAACGCCATCGGCATGGTGGAAATTGCCGCAAATCAGGGGAATGCCGCCGGCGAACTTGGCCTCAAGACAGGCGATGCCTGTACGCGCCTTGCATCTCCGGCAGGTATTTAGTCGTTTATGTCGTACGATATCGTTATTGCCGGTGGCGGGTTGGCCGGGGCATCACTGGCCATCGCTGGCGCCGGCCATGGGCTCTCCGTGGCACTGGTTGAGGCCGGTCCCGTGGACACTTTTTCATCCACCGAGCCGGAACGCGTTATCGCGCTTTCCTGGGGTTCCCGCTGTTGCATGGAGCGGCTTGGCGTATGGGGCGCCATCGCGGGGCTCGGCGCGGCGCCCATCCGGCAGGTGCATGTGCATGAGCCGGGCAACCGGGGCGTGGTATGCATGCATCAGGCTGAGGCCGGCGTGGAGGCGCTGGGTTATGTGGTGCAAAACGCCTGTCTTTTGCGGGCCCTGTATGAAGGCATGCCCGAAACCGTCAAGGTCATCGCATCCACACGGGTGCAATCGCTTGAATGGAGTGGCGATGCCCTGCAAGTCGTTGCGGTGAAGGGGGGCCGGACAACCCGGCTGTCCTGCCGCCTGCTGGCCGCGGCGGATGGTACGAACAGCCGCATCCGGCAACTTTGCGGTATCGAAAGCCGTGGCTGGGATCACAACCGCTTTGGGCTGGTGGCATCCGTACGGACCGAAAGGCCGCACCGGGGCATCGCTTATGAGTGTTTCCGAAGCGCCGGGCCGCTGGCATTCCTGCCGCTGGATGATTCGCGATGCTCGATTGTGTGGACGCTGCCACCACGGGATGCCAGCCGTATCGTGGGCATGGACGATGCCGGCTTTCTGCGAGCACTGGGCAAAGCGGCCGGCAGGAAGATGCTTGAACGGCTGGGAGGTTTTGTCGGTACGGGCCCGCGCGCCTGTTTCCCGTTTGAATATCGCATGGCCTTAAGCCTCACCACTTCCCGCGTCGCCCTGATTGGCAATGCCGCGCATACCCTGCATCCGGTGGCCGGGCAGGGCCTGAACCTGGGCCTGCGGGACGTGACGACGCTGGCGGATGCGCTGGGCAGGGCGCGCGCATCCGGGCGTGATATCGGTGCTCCCGTGCTGCTGGAGGAATACCGTCAGAAAAGGTTGCCGGACAATCTTGCCGTCAGCCTGTTTACGGAGGGGCTAAACGCTGTATTTTCCAATGATTTTACGCCACTGAAGCTGGCGCGTGGATCAGGCCTCGCAGTCATGAACCGCTTGCCACCCCTGAAGACCTGGCTGATGCGGCGCACCACCGGGCTAACCCGGAGGGTGACGCCGGATGGCGATAAGGTGGATAAGAAATGAACGGGCGGTCCGCGAAGATCGGGCAGGCCGACGTTATCATCGTCGGCGGCGGCATGGTCGGGTTAACGTTGGCCTGTGCGTTAAAGGATACGGGCCTGCATGTGCTTGTCATCGAACGGGCCATGGCTGTTCCTCGCATGTCACTGGGGCGCGATTGCCGGGTGTCGGCCATTGTTGCCGGCACGATTCAAATGCTTCGCGGTATCGGCGTGTGGCCGTTTGTGGAGGCGAAGGCCGGGCCCATCATGGCGATGCGCGTGTGGGATGATCAGCACTTCGGCAGTATCCGTTTTGAGGCTACCGAGGCGGATCTGGAATCGCTGGGTGCCATCGTGGAGAACAGCCTGCTGCAGACAGCCATGCTGGATGTGCTGACCGAAAGCGATGATATCGAATGGATATGTCCGACATCGGTAGAATCCGTGCGATGGCGAAGCGGCCATGTTGAAGTAAGGCTGGATGACGGCAGGCGTTTTGCCACACCGCTGGTCGTCGGCGCTGACGGCGGCCGTTCATGGCTACGTACGGCCGCCGGTATTGGTACGTGGCGCCACGGTTTTGGACAACAGGGCATCGTGGCGACCGTCAGGCCGCAGTTTTCTCACAGGCAAACGGCATTTCAGCGTTTTCTTCCTACCGGTCCGCTGGCATTCCTGCCCCTGGGCGATGATCTGTGTTCGATTGTGTGGAGTGCGGAGGATTCCGAGGCAGGCAGCCTGATGGCGCTGGATGATGCGTCATTTTTGACGGAGTTGCAGCATGCATTCGGCCCCATCCTGGGCAGACTGGAGGCCGTCGGCGCGCGTGCCGCCTTTCCGTTATGCAGTCGGCTTGCCAGGCATCTGATTCGGCCTCGACTGGCCCTGATCGGAGATGCCGCGCATCAGGTTCATCCGCTGGCCGGTCTGGGCGTCAATCTCGGCATCCGTGATGCGATGGTGCTGGCGCAGGAGATTGCCGATGCGCATCGTTTCCGGGAGGACTACGGCAGCATGGATATTCTGGGTCGCTTCATGCGCGCCCGCATGCCGGATGTTCTCAGCGTGATGGCAGGCATGGAAGGCTTTCATCATCTGTTTACGAATCATGTGCCTGGGCTCGCGCTGCTGCGGGATGCGGGCATGCTTGCCGTGAGCAATGCCGGTTCGCTCAAGCATATGCTGATGCGCAGGGCCATGGGGCTCACACTGCCGGTGCCAAAACAGATTGTCTGACCGGTGGTTCGGCCCGGGAGCCTGTCGCACGGTAGATTTTCCTATGTCTGACAGCCTGCTAGGCTTCGCCGATGACCGGAACCCCTGATCTGTCACGACTGAAGGACGTGCGCGTGATCGCCGCGATGAGCGGCGGCGTGGATTCGTCCGTGATGGCGGCGCTGCTCAGGGAGGCTGGCGCGGATGTGCTGGGTGTGTTCCTCAATGTGTGGGATTATTCGCGCGAGGCGGTCAATCGTCATGGTTCCTGCTGCGCGCTGGAGGATGCCTACGATGCCCGCCGGGTGGCCGATCATCTCGGCATTCCGTTTTATGCGATGGATATGCGCGAGCGTTTCCGCGAAAGGGTGATCAACCCCTTTATTTCCGATTATGAGTCCGGACGTACGCCGAACCCGTGTGAGCGCTGCAACCGTTTTGTGAAATTCGGCGCCTTGCTGGAGGCGGCCGATCGGTTGGAGGCGGCATATGTCGCCACCGGTCATTATGCTCGCCGTTGCGATGATGCATGCGGTGTGCGTATCTTCAGGGGCGCCGATACGCGCAAGGACCAGAGTTATTTTCTCGCTACCACCCGCCGCGCCCAGGCGGCGCGCATCCTGTTTCCGGTCGGACATCTGGAAAAGGATGAAACCCGTCGTCTGGCGCACGCATTTGGCCTGCCGACGGCGGAAAAGCATGAAAGTCAGGATATCTGTTTTATTCCGGCGGGAGACCGCATCGCTTTCCTGAGGAATGAGGGCTCTGAGGCCGGTTTTCGACCGGGAGACATTGTAGATACCGCGGGCAATGTGCTCGGACGTCATGCCGGTATCGCGCATTACACCATGGGTCAGCGCAGGGGGCTGGGCCTTTCCGGCGGTCCATGGTCCGTGGTCGGGCTGGATGCTGCGGCCCGCCGGGTTGTGGTGGCGCATCCGGAAGAAGCGTACATCCGACATGTGACTGTGGCGGATTTGGCATGGATTCGCCATCCCGGCAGGGAAGTGACGATCAGCGCCAGATTGCGCTACCAGATGCCTCCGGCCCGATGCCGTCTGGCTCAGGACGGAAATCGAATTCAGCTAACTTTCTTCAAGCCCCAGAAACCGGCTGCGCCGGGGCAGGTGGCTGCTTTTTATGCCGGTGACGAGTTGCTTGGGGGCGGGATTATTACAAACAGCATCTGATGGGCAATGCACATGCATGCGGCGCTGTCCCGCCGGTTGCTTTCAGGGTTTGGTTTCCGTGGAAAAAATCACGTGTACAGGAGCGATGTTTCCGTCGCCTTGCAAAAGGTAGCGGGAACAGACTATAAACAGGGTAGGGGCTTTATTCCGGTCCCGGAGGATACATGATGAAACCCATCTGGATTCTGGTTGCGAACAGCAGCCGGGCAATCGTTTATACAGCTAAACAACCCGGGAGTGAACTGAAGGAGACGTGCAATATGGAGCAGCCGGCCGTGCGCATGCACGAACGGGATCTGACCGCGGATCTGCCCGGACGCGCCTTTGACAGCGGCGCTCAGGGGCGACATGCCATGACGCAACAGGTTGAGCCCAGGCAGGAAGAGGCTGCCCGTTTTGCCAGACGTCTTGGCGATATGCTTGAAGAAGCCTGCGGCAATGGTGAATTCGGCAAGCTTTATGTGGCGGCCTCGCCATCGTTCCTCGGTTTGCTCAGACGCCAGTACAGCGCCCGCGTTACCGCTTCGCTGGCAACGGAGATGGTCAAGGACCTGACGCAAATGCGGCCTGATGAGCTGAGAAAGCACTTGCCCGAATATCTGTAGGACACCCGCGGTTTCCTTTTCCGGAATACTGTACGCATGCTTGGAAGTCTCCTGCCGGTGCATTAGAGTGCCGCGCCACGCAGCCCGAAGCTGCGACTGCTGATGCAAGGGGAAGAACAGATGGCGGTTCAACGTACATTATCCATTATCAAGCCTGATGCCGTGGTCAAGAATGTGATCGGTGACATTATTCGCCGATTCGAGGAAAACGGGCTTTCAGTGATCGCAAGCCGGATGTTGCATCTGGGCGTCGGTGAGGCGGGTCGTTTTTACGCCGTCCACAGGGAGCGCCCTTTCTACAGGGATTTGTGCGCCTATATGAGTTCCGGTCCGGTGCTGGCCATGGTGCTCGAGGGCAAGAACGCCGTAGCGCTGAATCGCCAGTTGATGGGTGCGACCGACCCGAAAGAGGCGGAAGCGGGTACGATCCGCGCCGACCACGCCGACTCGATTGAGGCCAATGCCGTGCACGGCTCGGATTCAGAGACCAATGCCGCGGTCGAGATTGCTTTTTTCTTTGCTGACGTAGACCTGCACAGCCGCGCCTGAGCTGATTTCCGGCCTGTATTATTCATGAACCATCCCGGGGAACAGCCTGGCGAACAGATGCGAGTTCGCAGGGAGAAGCTGGCCCTGCTTCGTTCCACGGGATGCGCCTATCCCAATACTTTCCGTACCAGCGCATCCAGTGCCGATGTGCAGGCACGTTGCCGTGACTGGGACAATGCGAGATTTGAGCGGGAACAGGTCACGGTACGCATGGCCGGACGCGTCATGGCGCACAGGGTTATGGGCAAGTCCAGTTTCATGCATATTCAGGATGGGACCGGGCGTATCCAGATTTTCCTGAACAGGGATGTGCTGGGCGCGGAAACATACAATCCGACGAAGAAATGGGACCTGGGGGATATCATCGGTGTCGAGGGCGCGTTGTTTCGCACCCGTACCGGCGAACTCTCCGTGCGGGCCGTATCCATTGAAATGATCAGTAAGTGTCTGCGGCCGCTGCCGGAAAAATGGCATGGCCTGGCCGACAAGGAAACCCGTTATCGACAGCGCTATGTGGATCTGATGGTCAATCCGGCCGTGCGGGATGTGTTTCGCGTGCGCTCCGCCGTGATCAGCGTGCTCAGACAGGGGCTGGAGTCACGCGGTTTTATCGAGGTCGAAACGCCGATGTTGCAAATGCAGCCGGGTGGTGCGGCCGCCCGACCGTTTATTACGCACCACAATGCCCTGGATATGGACCTGTACCTTCGCATTGCACCCGAACTGTTTTTGAAGCGGCTTCTCGTGGGCGGCCTTGAGCGCGTATTTGAGATTAACCGGAACTTTCGTAATGAAGGGCTGGATGCAACGCATAATCCCGAGTTCACCATGGTGGAGTTCTACCAGGCCTATGCCGATTTTAACGATGCCATGGATATCACCGAGGCTCTGGTGCGTGAGACGGCCGTCGCCGCCGGTGTGGAAGATGTTACGTGGGAGGGGACGAAAATCCGGCTTGATAAGCCCTTCCGCCGTGTTCGTATGGACGAGGCCGTGTTCGGAAAGCGCCCGGATTTGCGTGGCCATGCCGGGGACAAGGCGCTGCTGGCCACGGCCTGCATGCAGGTCATCGAGGATTTCAAACCGCTCATCACCTGGAAGGCCGGACATTATCTGGCGGCCCTGTTTGAGGCGCTGGTTGAACCGGAACTGAAGCAGCCCACCTTCATCACCCATTTTCCCGTAGATATTTCGCCGCTGGCGCGACGCAATGCGGAAGAAGATTTCTTCACGGACCGGTTCGAGCTTATTGTTGCCGGCAAGGAGATTGCCAACGGCTTTTCCGAGCTGAACGACCCGGATGATCAGCGTGCCCGCTTCGAGGAGCAGGCGCGCGCCCGGGCCGCCGGTGACGTGGAGGCTGCGGGCGTGGATGAGGATTATCTTCGTGCGCTGGAATACGGCATGCCGCCCGCAGCCGGCGTCGGTATCGGCGTGGACCGGCTGGTCATGATGCTTACGGGGCAGCATTCCATTCGGGATGTGCTATTGTTTCCCCATATGCGGCCGGAATAGGGTAAAAGACAGAAGACAGAGGGCGGAGGACAGAAGACGGAAGACGGAGATTTTTTTATCAGTTGTCTTCTGTCCTCCGTCCCCTGTCTTCCGTACTAATCGAGGAGACCTAAAATGCGTGCTGAACGGATCATGAGCAGCAATCCCACCACCGTTCGTCCGGATACACGGGTGGAAGAAGCGATGGGAAAAATGCATCCCGGCGGCCACCGTATTCTTCCTGTCGTGGATGGTGCGGGGACTGTGAAGGGAATTGTTTCTTCTGCTTCCATTATTGCCCACCTGCTGCCGGAATACATTGCCAGCGGCGAACTGGAAGATCTTTCCTTTGTTCCCGATATCGGCGTCTTGCGTACACACTTTCTGAAAGTCAAACACCACCAGGTGGCTGTATGCATGGATGACAGCCCCGTACTGGTCAATTCGGACGAGTCATTACTTGCCGTGACCGCCGCGCTTGTGCATCAGAACCGGCATGCCTGCGTACTGGTGGTGGATGAGTCGCATCATCTCCTCGGTCTGATTACGCCGAGCGATGTGCTGGATACGCTGCGAAAACTGAAACTGGACGAAGCCCACGATGCATGAAGCCGGTGCGCATGCGGCCCGAGCCCTGTTTGGACTGGATCCGGTCTGGGTTGCCGTAACCCTGTTGCTTGTCGTATACGGCGCCATCATGATGGAAAAATTCAATCGCGCCGTACTTTCCCTGCTTGGTGCCGGCCTGATGATTCTTTCCGGCGTTCTGACCCAGGAGCAGGCGGTGAAAGGGATTGATTTCAATACCATTGGCCTTTTGACCGGTATGATGGTGATCGTGGCCATCAGCCAGAAAACCGGCATGTTTCAGTATGTTGCGATCAAGAGCGCCAAGCTGGCGCATGGCCGGCCCTGGGGAATACTGGTGATGCTGTCGGTAGTGACGGCTGTATTCTCGGCCTTTCTGGACAATGTTACGACGGTGTTGCTGATAGCGCCGGTCACCCTGCTGATTACCGACGCCTTGCATGTGAAACCTTATCCCTTCCTTTTTTCCCAGGTGCTGGCTTCCAATATCGGCGGCACGGCCACGCTGATCGGTGATCCGCCGAATATTATGATCGGTTCGCAGGCTCACCTGAGTTTTTATGATTTTCTTGTCAATCTGACCCCGATTATCCCGCTTATCATGATAGTGACGTTGCTGATGATCTGGCTGCTGTTCGGCCGCGGCCTGCATGCTTCCGCGGAGGCGCAACAACTGGTCATGGAATTCAACGAGCGGGAAGCAATCAAGGATATTCCCCTGCTCAAAAAGTGCCTGGTGGTGCTGGGGCTCGTCATTACGGGATTTACTAGCGCACGTAGCCTGCATCTGGAGCCGGCGACCATTGCCCTGTTCGGGGCCGCTTTGCTGTTGCTTGTACAGTCATGGAATCGCGATCTGCATGACAAGAACAAGGCCTTTGAATCCATTATGACGGAAGTGGAGTGGACCACAATTTTTTTCTTTGTCGGTTTGTTTATCGTCGTGACCGGTGTTGATCATGTCGGTGTTATTTCATGGCTGGCCGGGAAAACGTTGCAATTAACTGGTGGCGATTTCAATGCAACAGCCGCCGCCATCCTGTGGGTTTCCGCCCTGGCTTCGGCCGTCATTGACAACATTCCATTTGTCGCCACGATGATTCCGCTGATCGGCAATATGGCGCCGGCCTTTGGTGGTGATCAGGCCATTGTTCCCCTGTGGTGGGCATTATCGCTCGGCGCCTGCCTGGGCGGCAACGGCTCGCTGATCGGCGCCTCGGCCAATCTCATCGTAGCCGGTTTTGCCCAGCGGGCCGGGCATCCGATCAGCTTTCTGCAATTCACCAAGCACGCGTTTGTTCTGATGATTGTCAGCATCGCCATGGCTCACCTGTATCTTTATCTACGATATCTCTCCTGAAGGCATCGCCTGATGCGTTATGAATTCACGCTGGCCATGCGTTATCTGCGCTCAAGGCGGGACGAACGCTTTGTTTCCCTGATCAGCTGGAGTTCCGCTATTGGAGTCGCCATCGGCGTGGCCGCGCTCATCGTCGTGCTTTCGGTGATGTACGGGTTCGACGTGGAGCTGAAAAACCGCATTCTGGGTTTTTCATCACATGTGGATATCCAGGGGCCTGGCGATTATCTGGAACAATGGCCGGACTGGTTGAAGAAGGTGGAAAAAATACCGGGGGTGAAACGGGCGGCGCCCTATATTTCGATTCCGGTCATGGCGGCGCACGGATCGCGCGCCACCGGCGTGCTTCTCAAGGGTGTGGACATATCCCGGGAGCCGGAAATTGCGCTTCATATGGTGGATGGCTCGTTCAAGGCGCTGGGTGCGGGCGCGCCGTTCAAGCTGGTGGTAGGCAAGGATCTGGCACACAAGCTGGGGCTGAGGACAGGTGATCATGTTAATCTGGTTTCGCCAACAGCGGGGATTGGCCCTTCCGGTATGGCCCCGCGCATGCGCGCCTTCACGGTGGCGGGCATATTTGATTCGGGTTTTTATGAGTATGACGCAGGTCTGATTGTAGCTCCCATGCAGGCCGTGCAGCGTCTCAATCGCCTGGGAGATCGCGTGACCGGCATCGCGTTGCACCTGTTTGATCGGGACAAGGCCCTCACCGTAGCTCGGATCGTGCGTGGACGCCTGCCTCCGGGCGCCTGGATTCGGAACTGGATGCAGCAGCACCGTTCATTTTTCCGTGCTCTGAGGATGGAGCGGGTGGTTATGGGCGTGATTCTTTCCCTGATTGTGCTGGTGGCGGTGTTCAACATGGTTGCTTCACTGGTGATGGTCGTCATGGAGCGAAGAAAAGAGATCGCCATTCTGAAAACCATTGGCGCAACGCATGGTTCGGTGATGCGCGTATTTTTGTGCATGGGGGCCATGCTGACCGGAACCGGGACCGCGCTGGGATGCATATTCGGACTGCTTCTGGCCTGGAAGCTGGACGTACTGCTGGCATGGTTGCAGTCAGTCACGGGCGTGACGATTCTTTCAAGCGACGTGTATTATATTGACCACGTGCCGTCCATCATTGATCCGGCCGGGGTTGTGATCGTGGTGACGGTCAGTCTTTGCATGGGGCTTGCAGCGACGCTTTATCCTGCCTGGCGGGCCGCTCATGTACCTCCCGCCGACGCACTGCGTTATGAGTAAAATCTCTGGCATGACTGCGCAGGTGGAAAATGTCGGGGCCACGCCGCTGCTCGAGGTGAGCGGCCTGCACAAGTCATTTGATTCACCGGCAGGCGCCATTCACGTATTGAACGGCGTCCACATGCATGTAAACCACCGTGAATTCGTTGCCATTGTCGGTGAATCGGGATCGGGAAAAAGTACGCTGTTGCACGTGGTGGGTACCCTGGAGCCCGCCGATAGCGGGCGTGTGTTACTGGAAGGGGCAAGCCTGTTTGATCTGTCACCGCGCCAGACAGCCGCGACTCGAAACAGGAAAATAGGTTTTGTCTATCAGGCTCACCATCTCATCCCGGAACTGACCGCGCTTGAGAATGTGATGATGCCGCTGCTGGTGCGGGGTGAAAAACGGAAGACGGCCCGTCCGCGCTCGATGAACCTGCTCGATCGTCTGGGTCTGCGCGCACGTTGCGGCCATCGCCCGGGCCGCCTGTCCGGCGGGGAGGCGCAACGCGTGGCCGTCGCCCGTGCCCTCGTGGGAAAGCCATCCCTGCTGCTGGCTGACGAACCCACCGGCAATCTGGATGAACACACGGCCGGAGGTGTGTTTGATGCCATGCGGCAGTTGTGCAGGGAGGAGTCCGCGGCGGTGGTCATGGTTACCCACAGTCGTGATCTGGCGGCTACCAGTGACCGGATTCTGCGGCTGCATAACGGGCTGATCTCCGATATCAACCCGTAAATCGAAAGCAAGCGGCCAGGCCCCGATTATTGATAAATGCTGTCGCGCCCTGTGGGTAGCGTCATGTTATGGGGAAAATCTTTGACATAACAGTGTGTTTCGATTACGATTGCATGTAGTTTCGAAGCGGGGTTTGGCTAATTTTCGAGAAGCGCGGGCTCAGGGGAGAATCATGACAAAAGCTGAAATTACCAGAGCGGTTCATGAGCGGGTCGGTCTTTCCAAGAAAGAGTCCGGCCAGATTGTTGACGCAGTGCTGGATACGATCCGGCAGACGCTTGCACACGGCGAGGACGTAAAGATTTCCGGATTCGGGCATTTCCGGATTCGCAACAAACATCCCCGCCGCGGCCGCAATCCCAAGACAGGTGATGAAGTCATCATTTCTTCCCGCCGGGTTGTAACCTTCCGAGCCAGCCGTTTGCTGAAACGGAAGGTCCTTGGTGAGGTTGGATGAATCCCGGGGCTGACTTCTACATCCGGATCGCCCTTCCACGACTCGCCCGCAGTGCGTCCTCACGGCCGGGCCGTGTCTGCGTGCCACGCCTTGACCCTGTCCGTCCGTGAAGGCTCTGAAGGGTGATTTGGGCTTAAAGGACAGTTCCCGGGTCAAGGCTCTGCGCAATGCGGGTGTTGAACTTCCCGAGCTTCCTGAAAAACTGTTTTTTTCGATCCGGGAAGTCAGTGCGTTGTGCAAAGTCGAGCCGCATGTGTTGCGTTACTGGGAAACGGAATTCCGTCATATACGTCCGGTCAAGAAAAGCGGCAACAGGCGCTTTTATCGCCAGCGCGATATTTATGCCATCCTGCAAATCAAACATCTGCTTTATGATCTGAATTTTACCATCAAGGGTGCCAAGAAACGACTGCTCAATGGTGACATTGATGATCTGGTAGAGCAGGATTCGGCCCGGGAGATGTTGCGGCAGGCCCGGCAGGAGCTCGCCGGCATTCATCAGTTGCTGGGCAGCCGAAAACGTTTGTAAAGGTATTGGTTTATGTTACGGGACGTAGCGCAGTCTGGTAGCGCACCAGTCTGGGGGACTGGTGGTCGTGGGTTCAAATCCCGCCGTCCCGACCATTTCGGCATAGCGTATGAGTACGGAACCGGCCATGGCCGGTTCAAGGCGTGCAACACAGCCGCACACACCCGGGGAACCAACGTGGTGCTGCGCACTTCCCCAGGGGCATACCGTTGACTGCGGGATGCGCCTTGCCTTGACTCCCCTTGATAATTCTGATGGCACGCGAATTTGTGGGACGGGGCGCTAAAATATGAGGCGCTACGGGACGGGGCATGCCTTTGACAGACCGCGCAGGCGCATGGTTGAGGAACAACTCGCCGGCCGCGGTATCAGCGATACGCGCATACTTGATGCCATGGGGCGTGTTCCCCGTCACCTGTTTGTTGATCCGGCGCTTGTCAGTCATGCCTATCAGGATTCCTCACTGCCGATCGGCGGCGGGCAGACGATTTCCCAGCCTTATATGGTTGCCAGAATGACGCAGTTGCTGGATTTGAAGGGGCATGAGCGAGTGCTGGAAATCGGCACGGGATGCGGTTACCAGACCGCCGTGCTTTCCCGTCTGTGCAGAAGGGTGTACAGCATCGAACGCATCGCCAGTCTTCAGGAGCGGGCCCGCTGTAATCTGCGGACGGCCCGGCATGCCAATGTCATGCTAAGATGCGGTGACGGTACGGCAGGGTGGGAGAAATACGCCCCGTATGACGCAATTCTGGCAGCGGCGGGCGGGGCTGCGGTTCCCGATGCATGGCTTCGTCAATTGCGCGAAGGTGGCGTGATTGTGATGCCGGTCGGCACGAACGGAACGCATGTCCTCAAACGGCTGCGCAAGCAGGGGCGGGGGTACTCCGAGGAGTGTTTCGATTGCTGCAGTTTTGTACCGCTTGTCCATGAGGGCTAGAGCGGCAGGGTACTCGTTGCGCCTGCTCAGCCTGCTCAAGCCCGCCTGGCTGAGGCGCTGCTATCACTGGACCCTGTCCTGGGCCGATCATCCGCAGGCGCAGGCGGCTCTTTTTTTTATCGCCATCATTGAAGCCAGTATTTTTCCCATTCCACCGGATATTTTGCTGGTGGCGCTGGCACTGGGAAGGCCGGCGCTTGGATTGCGGCTGGGCGCGCTGGCCACGGCCGGTTCCGTCATCGGCGCCTGCATCGGCTTCGTCATTGGCATGCTGCTTTTCGCAAGCGTGGCGCACCCGTTGCTGGAGCTTTACGGCGCCATGGACCAGTTCATGCATGTACAGGCACTGTTTCGGACATATGGCCTGTGGGTGGTGCTCGTGGCGGGATTCTCACCCATACCATTCAAGGTGGTTACAATCGCGGCCGGTGCCTTCGGGTTGTCCTTTCCCGGTTTCCTGATGACCGTATGTATTTCACGCGGCGCCCGTTTTTTTCTCGAAGGAGCTTTGTTGCAATGGGGGGGGACACGTCTGCGTACGCTGGTCGAACGGCATTTTGAAATACTGACGGTGATCGTAGTCCTGCTCGTGTTTGGCGGGTTTGTTTTTCTATGGC
Source organism: uncultured Zetaproteobacteria bacterium (assembly GCA_964628185.1). Taxonomy (GTDB): domain Bacteria; phylum Pseudomonadota; class Zetaproteobacteria; order Mariprofundales; family Mariprofundaceae; genus CAZVLQ01. The sequence continues at coordinate 26,088 of CAZVLQ010000007.1, forward strand.
TGTGGCGTTGAGATTCTCTTTTTCCCTCATTCTTCTGCTGTCACTGGGCGCATGCTTCAGAACAGTGCTGCCTCACGTGCACGTCAGCGGCGTACAGGCAGTCTATCAGGTTCAACCGGGAGACAACCTGTATGCCATCGCCCGGCGTTATGGCATGGATTATCGCGTGCTGGCGCGCCATAATCATATTCGCTCTCCCTATACGATTTATGTAGGGCAGCGCCTGTATCTGACCCGGACCGGACCGCCTCCAAGCTATCTGCCATTGCCAATGCATGAGCAAAAGGCGACGCCCGGGACGGCAACAAAGCGCCGCCACGCTGAAAAGGAGCGAAAAAATTTCCCCGCAGTTTCCGCCGTTCACCGTCACCGGGTTGTCCGCCTGCGCTGGCCGCTACGCGGGAAAATCACCGGTATTTTTGGCAGGAAAGGCGGAAGAATTAACGACGGCATTGATATCAGCGCCAGTGAAGGAACGCCGGTACGCGCCGCCGCCGCCGGAGATGTTGTCTATGCCGATAACAGGCTCGCAGGCTACGGGAACCTGATCATCATTCGCCATTCACGTGATATGTTTACCGCCTACGCACATAATCAGCGCAATCTGGTCCGCAAGGGCAGCCGTGTGAAGCAGGGAGATCTGATTGCCCGGGTTGGTCATACAGGTCATTCCAGGAGGCCAAATTTGCATTTTGAGGTACGGCGCGGTCCCACGCCCGTCAACCCTCTGGCCTATCTTCCAAAAGGAAAATAATCGACTGATGTACGGCAATACGACGTCATTGGACAGCACAGGGCCAGCTGTTACAGTATGCTGATGCTTTCTCCAGATGACGCAGGATACAGAGCCACTTTCCGGACAGGTATCGGGAGGATGTAGTGGGAAAACGCCATAGTGTTGACCCCATGACGCTGTATATGCGTGAAATATCACGTTACGACCTTTTGACCGCCGAACAGGAAGTTGAGCTCGCCCGCGCCATTGCCAAGGGTAGTGAAGAAGCGCGGCAGCAGATGATCAGCGCCAACCTGCGTCTGGTGGTCAAGATTGCCAGGCGTTATATGAATCGTGGCCTTCCACTTTCCGATCTCATCGAGGAGGGGAATATCGGACTGATGCGCGCGGTGGAGAAATTCGACGATGCGCATGGTTGCCGCTTTTCCACCTATGCAACCTGGTGGATCAGGCAATCGGTTGAACGGGCTATCATGAACCAGGCCAGAACGATACGGCTGCCGGTGCATATCGGTAAGGAATACAATGCCATGCAACGGGTTGCCAGCGCCTTGCGGGTGGAGCTGGAACGTGAGCCGACGAATGCAGAGATCGCCGGGCGCCTGGGTAAATCCCTGCAACGCATTCAGGCGCTGCAGGGTGCGAACCAGTATACGGAGAGCGCCGACGAACTGTTGCACGAGGATGGCGACTTTACCCTTTATGATGTCACCGAGGATGAACAGGCGGACCAGCCCGGAGCTCATCTGGAAGAATCCGTTCGTTCGGATATGCTTCAATCGTGGCTTTCCCAGTTAACCGGAAAGGAACGTGAAGTCGTCAACCTGCGTTACGGTCTCAACTCCCGGAACGATACCTGGACGCTGGAAGCGATCGGCCGGCATATGGGCGTGACCCGCGAGCGCATACGCCAGATTCAGGTTGGCGCCCTGCAGAAATTGCGCCACATTATCCAGCAGCATGACGTTCATTCCGAGGAGGTGCTGTGAATCCGACCACGGCGATAAATTTGAGGGATTATATCCGGGATGTTCCCGATTTTCCCAAACCGGGCATCGTATTCAAGGATATCACGCCGCTGCTTGCGGATGGAGACGCCTTTGCCGCGGCGGTTTCCGCCCTGGCCTGCCACGTGCCCCCGGATGCGGATGCTATCGTGGGTATTGAATCACGCGGGTTTATCTTTGGCGCCGCGCTGGCCCAGCAGACAGGGCTGGGGCTGATCCCCGTGCGAAAGCCTGGCAAGCTTCCCGCGGGCGTGCACGGTATTGACTATGAGCTTGAATACGGCATGGACAGACTTGAAATTCATCGCGATGCGCTGAATCCCGGCCACAAGGCGGTGATTGTGGATGATTTACTGGCTACGGGGGGGACGATGAGGGCTACGGTCGACCTTGTGCGAAAACTGGGCGCCGAGGTTGCAGCCTGTCTTTTTGTCATTGAGCTACCGTTTCTTGGTGGACAAAAATTGCTGCGGGATGTAAAGATTAACAGCCTGATTTCCTACGAATAACGGAAGTTCCGAGGATGCATGGAAACCCCGATACCGTTATCATGCATGCGCATAACCCGGTTGATTCATAAATCGACCGGGTCAGAGGCCCTCGTAGCTCAGATGGATAGAGCGGCTGCCTCCTAAGCAGCAGGCCACAGGTTCGACTCCTGTCGAGGGCACCAGAACATGTTTGACGCAGTTATCGCCTGCCTGTGCGTTGCACGCAGTCAGGGACAAATCGGGAGTAAGCCGGGCAGTCAGGCCGGATTAAACGGAATTTTGGACTGAAGGACACGCAATATATGGATCAGTTGAATACAGCCATACCGGTTCAGATCGAGGAGGAGATGCGCCGGTCTTACCTTGATTACGCCATGAGCGTGATTATCGGTCGGGCGCTTCCCGATGCCCGTGACGGCCTCAAGCCCGTTCATCGTCGCATTCTTTTCGCCATGCAGGAACTGGGCTGCACCTTTGACAAGCCTTACAAGAAATCAGCCCGCGTCGTCGGCGATGTGATCGGCAAATATCACCCGCATGGCGATACGGCCGTGTATGACGCGCTCGTACGCATGGCTCAGGAATGGAGCATGCGCCATGTGTTGATTGACGGTCAGGGCAATTTCGGTTCCGTGGATGGCGATTCTCCGGCCGCCATGCGTTATACCGAGGCGCGCATGAGCCGCCTGGCCGGCGAACTGATGGCGGATATCGACAAGGATACGGTTGATTTCGCGCCGAACTACGATGATTCGCTGCGGGAACCGAAAGTGCTGCCGGCGCGTTTTCCGAACCTGCTCGTGAACGGCTCCCAGGGCATTGCCGTGGGTATGGCCACCAATATCCCGCCGCATAATCTTGGCGAGACGATCAACGCCACGATCACCCTGATACGCACGCCCGATATCAGCGATGAAGACCTGATGGCCGTTATGCCGGGGCCGGATTTTCCCACCGGCGGCTTTATTTATGGCCGCAAGGGCATGCGTAATGCTTTTCTGACCGGGCGCGGCTCGGTCACGATGCGCGCCCGTGCCATCGTGGAAATTCATTCGCGCAGCAAACGGGAATCGATCATCGTGACCGAATTACCCTACCAGGTGAACAAGGCGGTTCTGATTGAGAACATCGCCGCCCTGGTGCGCGACAGAAAAATCGAGGGTATTTCCGATCTGCGCGACGAGTCGGATCGCGACGGCCTGCGTATCGCTATCGAACTGAAGAAGAATGAGATTCCGGAAGTGGTGCTGAACAATCTGTACAAGCACACGCAATTGCAATGCAATTTCGGCTGCAACGTTCTGGCGCTTCTGGATGGCCGGCCGAAGTTATGCGGCGTGCGCGAGCTGCTCAATCACTTTATTGATCACCGCCGCCAGGTGGTCACACGGCGCTGTCTGTTTGAGCTGGCCAAAGCCGAGGCCCGCGCCCATATCCTGGAAGGCCTGCTGATCGCGCTTGATCATATCGATGAGGTGATCCGCCTGATCCGGGCGAGCCGGACCGCCGACGAGGCGAAAGACGGGCTAATAAGCCGTTTCGGGCTAAGCGAGAAACAGGCCAGGGCCATTCTGGAGATGCGTCTGCAGCGGCTGACCGGACTGGAACGCGACAAAATCAAGGCGGAGTATGACGAGGTGCAGGCCACCATTGCCCGTCTGAAAGCCATTCTGGCCGATGAGAAGCTGTTGATGAATATTATCGTGGAAGAACTGGAGGCCGTCCGTGATAGATATGCCGACCCCCGGCGTACTGAAATCATGGATGAAACGGCTGAGCTTTCCATCGAGGACCTGATCACCGAGGAAGATATGGTGGTGACCATTTCCAATGAAGGTTATATCAAGCGCAATCCCGTTTCCCTGTACCGGGCGCAGCGCCGGGGCGGCAAGGGCAAGACGGCCATGACGACCAAGGAAGCGGATTTCGTGGCCCAGCTGATGGTGGCTTCCACGCATGATTATCTGCTGTTTTTCTCAAACCGGGGCCGGGTTTTCCGCAAGAAGGTGTATGAGGTGCCGCAGGCCGGGCGCGCGGCGCGTGGCAAGGCGCTGGTAAATCTGCTACCGGTGGAAAAGGGTGAGCGCGTTTCCGCCACGCTGGCCATCCGCGAGTTTGATGATGCGCATTATATCGTCATGGCCACGAAGAACGGCATGGTGAAGAAGACAAGCCTGGCGGATTACAGGCATATCCGGGCCAACGGCATTATCGCCATCAAGCTGGATGCGGATGATGATCTGATCGGCGTGCGCGTGTCGAACGGTGAGCAGGAAATCATGTTGTCTTCCAGCGGTGGCAAGGCCATCCGCTTCGCCGAAACCGACGTACGTCCGATGGGACGCGCCACCCGTGGCGTCACCGGCATGCGTCAATCCCGGGGATACCATGTGATCGCCATGACCCTGGTGGCGGAACGCGCCAGCCTGCTGGCCGTCAGTGAAAACGGCTTTGGCAAGCGCACCTCGCTTGAGGAATACCACCGGCAGGGGCGCGGCGGTCAGGGCGTGTTTACCCTCAAGACCGGCGGCCGGAATGGTGCCATGGTGGCGGCCTTGCAGGTGGTGGACGAGGATCAGGTGATGATGATGACCGATTCCGGGCGGCTGGTTCGCATTCGCATGCGGGATGTATCCGTCATCGGTCGCAACACCCAGGGCGTCAAGCTCATTGATTGCGCCTCGGATGAGCGTGTGATCGGTGCCGTGCGCGTGGCCGAACAGCAGGAGGACGAGGCCGAAGCGGCAGCGGATATCTCCGGGGATAATGGTGATTGACCGCAGGGTATTCCGCCGGCAGTTCGATGAAACGGGCGTCGCGCTGCGGCGGCGGGGCATGGACGTGGTGGCGCCGGCTTCCGCCTGGATGCGGGCGCGGGCGCTGGATATTCGCCAGCGCGAACTTAAAACCGAACTGGAGGTGCTGCAGGCAGAGCGGAACCGTGCCTCCAGGCTGATCGGCCGGAAAAAGTCGCAGGGGGAGGATGCCACTGAAGAACTGGCGCGGATGAGCGAGATGGCCGGGCGCATCCGGGATTTTGAATCCGGGGCCAGAAAGGCCGAGGAAGCATTCATTGCCGCATTACTGGAGATTCCCAATCTTCCGCTCGATTCCGTGCCGGACGGAAACGATGAAACGGATAATGTGGAACTGCGCCGCCGGGGCGATGCACGGCAGGATGATGTTCCGCCGCACTGGGACATTGGGACACAACTGGGGATCCTGGATTTCGAAGCCGGCGCCAGGCTTGCGGGAAGCCGTTTTACCGTGTTGCGAGGCATGGGCGCCAGGCTTGAACGCGCCCTGATACAGTTCATGCTGGATTTGCATGTAGATACGCATGGCTATGAGGAGGTATGGACCCCGGCCATTGTGAACCGCAAGGCCATGACCGGTACGGGCCAGTTGCCCAAGTTTGCCGATGATCTGTACAAACTGGAGGGCGAGGATGCCTTTCTGATTCCAACGGCTGAAGTGTCGGTCACTAATCTTTATCAGGGCCTGATTCTGGATTCCGAAACGCTGCCGATTCGTCATTGTGCCTATACGCCGTGTTTTCGCCGTGAGGCCGGCTCGGCCGGCAAGGATGTGCGCGGAATGATCAGGCAGCACCAGTTTGACAAGGTGGAGCTGGTGCACCTGGTGCAGCCTGCCAGGGCCCTGGAACAGCTTGAGGAATTGACGGCTCACGCCGAGGCTGTATTGCAGATGCTGGAACTGCCCTACCGGGTGGTGGAACTCTGTGCCGGCGATCTGGGATTCTCTGCTCAGAAAACCTATGATCTTGAAGTCTGGCTGCCAGGTCAGAAAACGTACCGGGAAATTTCCTCCTGTTCATCATTCGGTCAGTTTCAGGGCCGCCGCGCCGGCATCCGCTTCCGCCATGCGCAGGGCAAACCCGAACCCGTGGCCACAATCAACGGCTCCGGCCTGGCCATCGGGCGTTGCCTGGTGGCAATTCTGGAGAATGGCTGGCGGGAGGATGGCGCGGTGATCATCCCGGAGGCGCTTCAGCCCTATATGGGAGGCGCCCGGCAGATCACTGCCTGACTCCGGCGGTTTTTTCGTGTTTTCCGGGCCATCATGGTGAATCACCGGTTCCGGTTTTTGTTGAATTTAATTCCAAAATTGTGATATAGATCACATTATTGATATGCCGTAAGCCCTCACAATTGCACCATAAACAGCAGGAGGTGCAATATGACAAGGGCAGGTACGGACATGGTCATGAATAACGGGTATGCGAACAATGTATCCGCCAACCTGACGTATCTCTTCTCAATTTCAGGCGGCCTGCTGCTCCTGATGCTGGTCATCATCACGCGTTGAGAAAGGCTGGCCGACCTTTTACACGCAAATCATTTCCGGAATCATTCCAGACGGGTCAAAACAGGACAAATTGGGCGCAGGCGGGATAACCCGCCTGTTCCGGAGCTTGTGTTCAATCCGGCCGGTTTTCCGGTGGTTATCAGTTCAAAGAGTGAAAAACAGCCCCTGATTGATATCACTGATACTGACAACTCCGAGCAGCTTTCCATCCTCGGCTACGGGAATATGACGAAGGTTTTTCAGTCCCATATAGGAGGCTGCTTTCAGGATGGGGTCATCGGGTGATACCGTGAACGGATTCGGCGTCATCACCTCTTTCACCTTCATTTGCATAACCTGCGGATAACCATCCTCCATCTCGACAAAATCGCGGCTGTGTACATTGTCATGAATATAATCCCCATAGTTTGGATACAGGGGCAACAATATGTCACGCAGGGTGACGACGCCGAGCAGGAACTGATCGTCATCCACCACCGGAACGGCGCCGCAGTGCCGGCGGATCATCCTGGTCACCGCCGTGCGCAGGACATCCTCTTTTTTCGCGGTCATGATCCCCGTCGTCATTACATCACGTACAAGCATGGGCTTCTCCTTTATCAGTTGGCGTTTCCGCGACAGATCATGCTCATCGCCCGCACAAACGGGCAGCATTCAGATTAATGACGGAAGCGCTCAGGCATGCATCCTAACGGGAATGCGGCGATTGCCAAAGGCTCCGGTAAACCGGGTGAATTCCCCGGAAATTTCTGCACCGCATGACGGGCAGCGGCCATCATCCGTCAACCGGTAATCCAGAATCCGGTACCAGTCGCGTACAATCAGTTCGGCCTTACATGCCGGGCAGAAGGTCGTGCCACCGTCAATGTCATGCACATTGCCCGTGTAAACATAATGCAGGCCGGTATCAAGCGCGATCCGGCGGGCACGGGACAGGGTGGTGGAAGGGGTGTGCGCGATGTCCCTCATCTTCCAGTCCGGATGAAAAGCGGAGAAGTGCAGGGGTACATCCGCACCCAGGTGTTTCATTATCCAGTCACATTCATGGTGCAGTTCATCATCCGAATCGTTCTTTCCGGGTATCAGCAGCGTTGTAATTTCCGTCCATACGCCTGTTTCATGCACGAGATATTCCAGCGTATCCAGCACGGGCCGGAGTTGCCCGGCGCACAGTTTGCGGTAGAAATCTTCCGTAAACGCTTTCAGATCCACATTGGCGGCATCCATATGGCTGAAAAATTCACGCCTGGCTTCGGGATGGACAAAACCCGCCGTGACCGCCACGGTTTTAATACCGGTCGCATGGCAGGCCCTGGCCGTATCCACTGCATATTCGAGGAAAATCACCGGATCATTGTAGGTGAAGGAAACGCTGGCGCAGCCGAGCTCAGCCGCGGTTCTGGCAATGGCATTCGGCGACGCCTCATCGCACAGGCGATCAAACTCGCGTGATTTGGAAATATCCCAGTTCTGGCAGAACTTGCAGGCCAGGTTGCAACCTGCCGTACCGAATGAGAAAACGCTGGAGCCGGGGAGAAAGTGGTTCAGCGGTTTTTTTTCGATGGGGTCAACGCAGAAACCGGAGGAGCGGCCATAGGTGGTGAGTACGATCTGCTCCCCCTCGCGCTTGCGCACAAAGCACAGACCACGCTGGCCGTCATGCAGCCTGCAATCGCGCGGGCAGACATCGCACTGAATACGCCCGTCCTCCAGTTTGTGCCAGTAACGGCCGGGAAAGTGTGCATTCGGCATCGTACTACCGCCAATCCGGCAAGGCTGGAATCAGACGGGAAAAGACCGAACCGCGAATATACGCGAATATACGCGAATATAAGAAGGGGCAAAAAAGTGAAATTGTATCCATCATCTGCATCCATTCGCGATTCGCAGGGTTGTTCGGATAACCCATGCTTCCGCGCTCAAATCGGGTCCTTCTCGGTAAATTTATCGACCTTATATCTGTATATTAGCACATCGGGGTCCCAGAAATCGGCTGGCAGGCCCGCCTTGAGCCGCAACTGGGCCAGAAATTGCCAGGTATCCGGAAGTTGTTCCCACACCTGCGGCAGGAATGTGGCCTTCTGGTCGCCATACTGGAATACCACGCCGTCCCGCCCCGGTTCAAGAGCGGCAGTGGCTTCCTGCTCACTGCCGGCTTCCAGGCGTTGCAGCGGCGAAAGCAGGGATACCTCAATTCGGACCTTGCCCAGCTCCCCGGCCTTCATCGGCGGGAAGCGGGGGTCATGGAGGGCGGCGGCGACTGCATTGGCGCAAATATCTTCAAACAGGGGGCGATGCGCCTCGAGTGAGCCGACGCAACCGCGCAGGGCGCCATTTATTTTCAAGGTGACGAAACAGGCGGCTTTTTCCAGCAGGAAACTGTTCCGGTACGGTGTAAATCCGTTCAGGGAAAGGCCCAGGGCCTCGGAAATGGCGGCTCTCGCAATGGCGAGAATGACCGGGCCCTTGTCCTCCGGCATCAGGCGGCCTCGGTGAAAGCGAAGGCGCCGTAGCCCACGACCCGCTGCCGGTCTCCGGCCGTGTCACCTGAATTTCTGAGGTCCAGCAGACGGGCGCCGAGAGCCCGCCGTCCGGCATCGGCCAGCAGGCCGTTGATCGGCGTGGCCCCGCAGGCCTGATCGTGCCGGATGGGCCAGCGCCCGCCGACAACGGCATCGGCCGTACGCCGGTCCGCTTCCCGGGCCTGCTCGTAGGGCAGATAATGAGACAGGTCGGAACTGATCACGATCAGTGTTTCATCGCCGCCCCACAGCAAATCCAGCACGTCGGCCACATCCTCGGGCGCGACATCGCCCACGGCCAGAGGCACGAGGCTGAAATCGTCCAGCGCCCGCTGCAGGAAGGGCAGGTGCACCTCGAGGGAATGCTCCGGAGCATGCGCCTGCGGGCTGGATACAACCTGGGGAAGGGCCTGAATGGCTCTGATAGCATCGGGATCCAGCGGAATTTTACCCAGCGGCGTGGAGAAGAAATCCGCTTCGGGCAATGCCAGGCCATAGACCGGAACGTGGTGAACCGGACCCAGCAGCACCACGCGGCTGATTTGAGCCCGGTACTTTTGCAGCTGGGCATAGGCGCTGGCCGCAATTGGCCCCGAATAAATATAGCCGGCATGCGGAGCGATCAGCGCCTTTGCCCGCATGTCCGCGGCCGGACGTGCCTGCGCCAGCATGTCATCAACCATCTCGGACAACGTATCCGCTGCGGCCGGATAAAACATGCCGGCAACGGCGGGAGAACGGATTTTCGCATGCATGCTCATCCCTCCTCGATACCCGGTGAAATCATATCACTGTGATTATAGCCGATATGAAGGAAATCAGGACTCCGGGTGATCGCGGTGCCTGTCAATACGGGTTTTGACATGACGGTGGCCATAGCGGAAGTAGAACCACAATCCGATAGCGGCGGCCAGTACCAGCGTCAGAACAAGCCCCGCCACGCCAAAGCGCTGCAAAATAGCCAGGGCGGCCAGGCCCAGCATGTGTCCGGCGATATAAATAATAATCGCCCAGCTCAGGCAATTGACAATCTGAAGCAGCAGGAAGCGGGTGGTGCTGATCGAGGAACAGCCGAACAGGATGGCGGCGACGATACGCGTGCCATACAGATACTGGAAAATGAAGATGGACCAGTGGGCGTATTTATCCAGGATGACATTGGCCTTGGGATAATGTCGCTTGAGAAACGGCAGGGCATTGATAAGCGCCATGCCTCGCCAGCGCCCCAGTGAAAAAAAGAACAGGTGGCCCGCATAGGCGCCGGCGGCCGCCGCCATGATGACGCCGCCGGGATACAACAGGCCGGCGGCCGACAGGGCGGCCGCGGCGATGAATACGGATTCACCCTCGATAAAGGTCCAGATGAATACGGCCCAGTAGCCGTATTGTTGGACGAAGTGCTGCGCCAGTTCCATGAATATCAGTGAGGGGAAATCACAGGCGCACCTGGATTCCCCTGCCGGCCAGATATTGCTTTGCCTCACGGATGCTGTGTTCACCGTAATGAAAGATAGAAGCGGCAAGCACCGCATCGGCCCTGCCTTCACGAAGACCTTCCGCCAGATGATCAAGCGCACCCACGCCGCCGGAAGCAATCACATTGGCCGATACCGCTTCGGCCACGGCGCGTGTCAACGCAATATCATATCCTTTCCGGGTGCCGTCGCGATCCATGCTGGTCAGAAGTATCTCCCCCGCGCCACGATCACTCATGCGCCGGGCCCAGTCCACCGCATCAATGCCGGTGGGCCTGCGTCCTCCATGCGTGAAGCATTCCCAGTGATCGCCGGTACGCTTCGCATCAATGGCGACAACGATCGTGGATGAACCGAAGCGTTCCGCCGCCCGGCTGACCAGTTCAGGTTTCTTCAATGCCGCCGTATTGATGGAAATCTTGTCCGCTCCGGCCTGCAGCAGCTTGCCGATATCCGCAAGGGTTTGTACGCCGCCGCCGACGGTGAGCGGCATGAACACGTTTTCAGCCACGCGCGTCACCATCTCATACAACGTGGCGCGATTTTCATGGCTGGCCCGGATATCGAGAAAGCAAAGCTCATCGGCGCCCTCCGCATCATAGCGTATCGCGGCCTCCACCGGGTCGCCCGCGTCCACGATGTCGACAAACTTTACACCCTTGACCACGCGGCCGTCGGCAACATCAAGGCAGGGGATAATCCTTTTTGATAACATCAGGATGAACCACAAAGGCGCAAAGCCACAAGATTGATCATTTCAAAAGCTCCATGGCGGCGGCGAAATCCAGCGTGCCTTCGTAAATGGCACGACCGGTGATGGCGCCGCAGATACCGGCATCAGTATACCCGGCGCATGCCTTCACATCTTCCAGTGTTGAAATACCGCCGGAGGCAATAACCGGAATGGAAACGGATTGGGCTAAATTCAGGGTTTCATCAATATTGGGGCCGGTCAGCATGCCGTCCCGGGCAATGTCCGTGTAAATGATCGCGGCCACGCCCGCATCTTCAAAGCGCCGGGCGAGATCAGTCGCGGCGACATTGGTGACGTCATCCCAACCGTGCACGGCAACCATGCCGCCTTTGGCGTCAATGCCAACACAGATTTGCCCGGGAAAGGCTGTGCATGCATCCGTCACAAGCCGGGGGTTAGACACGGCAATGGAACCAAGGATGACGCGCCCGACGCCGAGGCTCAGCGTTTTTGCAATCGTTTCCAGATCACGCAGGCCGCCGCCCAGTTGAACGGGAATGGAAAGCTGCGTGCAGATGCCGCGAACAGCATTGCGATTCTCCGGTTTTCCTGCAAAGGCGCCGTCCAGATCCACCACGTGCAGTCGCGTGGCGCCCATAGACTGCCAGTGCAGCGCCATCGCCGCCGGATCGTCACCATAGTCGGTGGCATCCTCCATGCGTCCCTGTTTCAGCCGCACGCAATGCCCGCCCTTCAGGTCAATAGCGGGAATTAACTCGAACATAACACTTTAACCCATTGATTCCATTTTAATAATAGCTCCGTCACCATCAGTCGTGTCAGGTTTTGACATTGTGGTTCACTTTCATTATCCAACCAGGAACGGATTGATGATGGTTAATTCCTGGATAGTCTGTCCATGTTGCAGGTCTTCCGAATAAAGGGTTTCGCACCCGGCATTCAGGCCCGCCGTGATGATCATGGCATCATACAGGGCATACCCCCACCGCTTTGATATTTCCAGCGCTTTGGAATAATAAGCCATGCACGGGAATACCTCGCACAGTGGCGTCAGCACCTTTTGCAGATACGTATCTGCGTCAGTCAGGGTTAATGGCGGCGAAAACTTGCGTGTTGCCACGTTCAGAAATTCCTGAACCACCTGATAGCTGATGAAGCCCTGTTGTGTGTTCAGCGCGGTTGATATCAGCCGGCGAGCGGTCTGTTGCTTGGCGGGAGCATCCGCATCGAAGGTGTAGACGAGAATATTCGTATCAAGAAAAAATTTACCGCTCATTCATCTCGTCCCGGCTGTAATGCCTGCCGGCATGGGCATAGGACAAATTCTGCATCAGCGCTTCATAATCCGTGGCCACCTCTTTTTGCCTGACATAGCGTGTAAGCCATTGACGGAACATGGCGTTAAGGGTCGTATGCTCCTGCTGCGCATTCTTTCTCGCCTGACGGATCAAGGCTTCCTCGGCACTCAGGGTCACATTTTTCAGCATGGCAGCCTCCTTTACACATTAATAGCGTACACGAATCTCGTGTAATGTCAAGCCATATACCGTACAATTAAGAGCCTCTTATGGGTTCCATTTTAGAAAAGTATTTAGCATTTTCAGGCCAACTTGCTGTGATTTTTCCGGGTGGAACTGGACGCCGATGGCATTGTCCCGGCCGATGGCGCAGGCAAAGCGGATGCCGCCGTAATCGCAATGCGCCAGGGCGTGCCCTGATTCATCAGGGACGCAATAATAGGAATGAACAAAGTAACACTGCCGCTTGTTCAGCGCTTTCAGCACCGGATGCGGGTTGTCAGGCAGCAGCACATGATTCCAGCCCATGTGCGGAATCTTGAATCCACCGGCCGGAAAATCATCGGGAAAGCGAACGACATTCCCCGGAATAATCCCGAGTCCCTTATGCTCGCCGAACTCAAAGGAGCGGCTCATCAGAACCTGCATGCCGAGGCAGATGCCGAGAAACGGGGCCCCGTTCTCAATTTGCGACCGGATGGCTTCATCCATGCCCGTTTCATGCAGGCGCGCCATACAGTCCCGGAACGCCCCGACGCCGGGCAGCACGATGCGCTCTGCGTGCGCAAGTCCCGCCGGCTCCCGCACCAGGCGGACACGGCCGCCGGCCCGTTCCAGGGCCTTGGCTACCGAATGCAGGTTTCCCATGCCGTAATCAATCAGTGCAATCATGAGATTCCGTGAAGGGTGAGGGGAAAGAGGAAAGTTGGCAGTCGGCAGTTATCAGTAGGCAGTGTACTGACGTCCGGTGCCTGATGGCTGAGCAATAAGAATTGGTGACTGGTAAAAAGAGACAAATTATGAATCACGTATTACAGAATTGGTGAGGGTTAGTCCCCATATCCCAGCTTTTCTTCTTCTTTCATCAGTCCCCATCCGAATTTTCCTTACAACGCGCCCTTGGTTGACGGAATGCCGGTCTGGCGCGGGTCGGGCTCCACGGCCATGCGCAGGGCGCGGCCGAAGGCCTTGAACACCGTTTCAATCATGTGGTGGTTGTTGTCACCGCGTATAGCGTCGATGTGCAGGGTGAGCTTGCCGTGGTTGGTGATGGCCTGAAAAAATTCCTTGAACAGATCCACGTCAAAATCGCCGACGCGCTCCTTGGGAAAACGCACATGGTATTCCAGTCCCGGCCGTCCCGAAAGATCAAGCACGACGCGGGAAAGCGCCTCATCGAGCGGCACATAGGCATGACCGTAGCGGCGGATGCCGGCCTTGTCGCCAAGGGCGTCATGCAGAGCCTCGCCGAAACAGATACCGATATCTTCCACGGTGTGATGGTCGTCGATCTCCCGATCGCCCCTGGCCGTTATATTCAGATCAACGAGCCCGTGGCGCGCCACCTGTTCCAGCATATGATCCAGAAACGGAATCGATGTACTGATGTCGGCATTGTCACCGCCATCCAGGCCGAGCGTGAGTTCAATCTCGGTTTCCTGGGTCTTGCGCGTAATGGATGCGTTTCTGTTCATGGTAGCACCTCCCTGAGGCTGGAAAGAAACTGTTCATTTTCTTCGGGCAGGCCGATGGTGACGCGCAGACAGTTCTTCATCAAGCCGCCCGTGCCATGCAAGTTCCTGACCAGAATACCGCGTTGTACAAGACCCGCGAATGCGGCATCCGCGTCCGGGACGCGCAGCAGCAGGAAATTGGTTTGTGAGGGATAGGCCGTTACGCCATTCATACGGGTGAGTTCATTCAACACACGCTGGCGTTCATCGCGGATGCGACTGATCTGATCCTCGAAGGCATCGAAATGGTCGAGAAAGAAGCGTAGGGATGCCTGTCCCGGGCTGTTGATATTGTAGGGCAGACGAACCTTGTTGATCTCCGCGATGGTATCGGCGTGGCCAAGCGCATAGCCGATTCTCAGACCGGCCATTCCCAGCTTGGAAAAGGTACGCAGCACGATCACATGGGTTGCGAGCATATCCACATAGGTTTCATCGGAGAAAGGGCGGTAGGCTTCATCGATTACCAGCATTCCCTGAAAAGCGCCTGCGATTTTCCGGACAGTTTCACGTGGCCACAGATTGCCCGTGGGATTGTTCGGACAGGCCAGAAAGGCGATGGCCACCTTTTCGTGGGCGCAAACACGCAGAAAGGCATCGGCACTGAGATTGAAATTCCTGTCCAGTGGTATGGTCGCCACGGGCCGTCTCAGCCAGCGGGAAATGATTTCATACATGGAAAAGGTGGGTTGCGGCAGGATACAGCTTCCCTGATCGGCCGCCATCAGCATCATCTGGATGATTTCATCCGAGCCATTGCCGAGCAGCACCTGATCGCCATGCACGCCATCCCGCTCGGCGATGGCCTGGCGCAGGGCATGCATTTGTGCATCCGGATAGCGATTGATATTCAGGTTGCTGATCAGCCTGCTCCATGGTGCTCTGAGCGTATCGGGCAAGGCATAGGGATTTTCCATCGCATCAAGCTTGATAAGCCCGTCCGCATCCTGAACGTGATAGGCGGCAAGCGCCTTGATATCCTTCCTGATCATTCAGTGCCCCGCAGCCGAAGTTCAATACTCAGGGCATGGGCATCCAGGCCTTCCCGGTGCGCCAGGTGAGCGGCGGCGGGTCCAAGGTCGGCGATGCTCCGTTGTTTCGCCCGGATAATGCTGCTGCGCTTGATAAAATCATAAACGCCCAGAGCCGAGGAAAAGCGTGCGGTCCGGTTGGTGGGCAACACATGGTTGGGGCCGGCAATGTAATCACCGATTGCTTCCGGTGTGAAATGGCCAAGGAAGATGGCGCCGGCATGGCGGATGTAGGGCAGCAGCACATCCGGGTCGTTCAGCGCCAGTTGCAGGTGCTCGGGCGCAATGCGGTTAACGATATCCGCCGCAGTGGACAGATCGGGCACATGGATCAGGGCGGCGTGCGCCTTGATGGACGCACGGGCGATTGCGGACCGGGGCAGGGTGGTAAGCAGTTCCTCAATCCGGTCCGAAACTGCGTCAAGCAGTGCGGCATCGGTGGAAATCAGGATGCTCTGGGCGGCCTCATCATGTTCCGCCTGGGAAAGAAAATCCGCCGCCAGCCAGGCGGGATTGACGGCATCGGCCACGATGACGATTTCCGAAGGGCCGGCGATCATGTCTATGCCGCATATACCGAACACCTGTCGTTTGGCGGCGGCGACATAGCGGTTGCCCGGGCCGACGATCTTGTCCACGGCGGGAACGGATTCCGTACCATGGGCAAGGGCAGCGATGGCCTGGGCGCCACCGATGGCAAAGACCCGGTGAACACCGGCAAGATGGGCGGCGGCAAGCACCAGTTCATTCACCTCATGTCCGGGGGCGGGAACGACCATGATGATTTCATCCACACCGGCCACCCTGGCCGGTATGGCGTTCATCAGTACGGATGACGGATAGGCCGCCTTGCCGCCGGGTACGTACAGGCCGGCGCGATCCACCGGCGTGATGCGCTGTCCCAGGGTGAGGCCGGATTCATCGTGAAACTCCCAGTTTTCCTGCCGCTGGTATTCGTGATAGGCCCGGATTCGGGCCGCGGCCAGCTCCAGGGCCTCGCGATCAGTTTCCGGCAACGCCTGCCATGCCGCCTCAAGATTGCTCCGGGGAATGACAAGGGTTTCAGGCGTGCAGTCCCAGCCGTCAAAACGACGGGTGTATTCGCACAGGGCCGCATCCCCGCGCCGGCGTACATCGTCAATAATGCCGGCAACGGCTTGCTGAATATCCGCGCCGGTGTCGGTTTCACGCGACAGCAATGCTTCCAGCCCGGCGTCAAAGTCCGCCTGGCCGGCGTGCAGGCGTCTGATGTTGCTCATAAATTACTCCCGTCGCCAACGGCCCTGGCGAACGCCTCAATCGCCGGTTTCACCAGCGCCTTGCGGGTGGCAAGGCTGGCCGGGTTTACCACCAGGCGGCTGGAAATATCATACAGAGTCTCTTCTTCCACCAGGTCGTTGGCCTTAAGCGTATTGCCCGTTGAAACCAGGTCGACGATACGCTCCGCCATGCCGACCAGCGGCGCCAGCTCCATTGAACCGTACAGGTGGATGATGTCGGCCTGAATGCCGCATCCGAGATAATGCTGTTTGGCAAGGCGGTCGTATTTGGTTGCCACGCGGACACGGCTTCCCGCTTCCGGCTTGCCTTTCGCCACAAGTTTGGCGGGGCCGGCGATACACATCCGGCAACGGCCAATACCGAGATCAAGGGGTTCATAGACATGCGGCCGGTGTTCCAGCAGCAGGTCCCGGCCGGCAATCCCCATGTCCGCGGCGCCGCGTTCGACATAGGTGCATACATCGGATGCCCGGATCAGCAGGAAACGCACCCCGCCCGCGCCCGCAATCATGAGCTGGCGTGTATCCTGCAGGTCTTCGTCGGGCGCAAAGCCGGCCCGCAGCAGGATGGGCAGCGTTTCCTCCAGAATGCGGCCCTTGGACAGGGCGATCGTGAGCGCCTGTTCAGCCCGTGGCAAGGCGCGTTCTCCCGAACAGTTGTTCATTGGGTGTGATGCGCTCGATATCGGCGCCAAGCGCCCCCAGTTTTTCCTCAATCCGCTCATAGCCCCGGTCAATATGATAGACGCGGGACACCACGGTTTCTCCCGCCGCGGCAAGCCCGGCCAGGACAAGGCTGGCCGACGCTCTTAAGTCGGTTGCCATAACGGGAGCGCCGGAAAGGCACCGGACGCCCTCGACCACGGCGGTGTTGCCGTTCAGCACGATCCGGGCGCCCATGCGGCGCAGCTCCTGGACATGCATAAACCTGTTTTCAAAGATGGTTTCGCTGATCACGCTGCTTCCGTCGGCCGTGCACATCAGGGCCATGAACTGGGCCTGCAAATCCGTGGGAAACCCGGGGTGCGGGCTGGTTTGAATGTTGACGCCCCGCAAGCTACGGCCGGTGCGGCAGCGTATCCAGTCGTCACCGCTTTCAATTTCCGCTCCGGCTTCATGTGCGCGCGCCAGGAACGCGTCGAGCATGCCGGCTTCGACATGAGAAACGGTCACTTCGCCTCCAGTGATCAGGCCGGCCATCAAATATGTTGCGGCTTCAATCCGGTCGGCAATGACGGTTAACTCGGCTCCGTTCAACCTGCTCACACCGCGAATGCGGATGCAACCGCTGCCGTCACCCTCGATGTTGGCGCCCATGCACCGGAGCGAGACCGCCAGGTTGATGACCTCCGGTTCGCGCGCTGCGTTCTCAAGCAATGTTTCACCATCGGCCAGGACCGCCGCCATCATCAGATTTTCCGTACCGGTTACCGTGACCTTGTCAAAAACGATGCTTGCGCCATGCAGACCGGCCGGTGCTCTGGCGACCACATAGCCGTGGTCGACCTGGATGTCCGCGCCCATGGCTTCCAGACCGCGGAGGTGCATGTCCATGGGTCTGGCGCCGATGGCGCAGCCGCCGGGAAGGCTTACCTTTGCCTGTCCAAAGCGCGCCAGCAGAGGGCCGAGTACAAGCGCCGAGGCCCGCATGGTCTTGACCAGTTCGTAGGGGGCTTCGGGATGATTGCTGGAACGCGTATCCACGCGCACGCATCCCGTATGGTCCATGGAAACGTCCGCACCCTGATTGGCCAGCAGGGTCATCATCGTGGTGATATCGCGCAGATGGGGGATGTGCCGGTAGGACATCGGACCGTCCGCGAGGATGGCCGCGGCCAGCAGCGGCAGTGCCGCATTTTTGGCGCCGCTGATCTCCACCCGGCCGCACAGAGGTCTGCCTCCCCGTATAATAATGCTATCCATTTGAGGTTCCGTTCATGTTGCGGCGCAAGCTAGCCGAAGGCGATGGGGAAGGCCACCGCACAGGCGGTAAAATCCGGGGCCGGTCGGGAGCAATTCGTATCAGGACCGTCTGGCCAGCGCCAGCAGGGTAATGTCGTCGCTCTGTTGCGCTTCACCGGCAAACCGACGCACGCGGTCATGCAAAAAAGTAATGCATTCCCGTGCGGAATGCGGCGCATCCTGCAACCAGGCGAGCATGCCCGCTTCACCGGCCATGGCGCCTTTCTCATTCATGGCTTCGGTAATCCCGTCGGTGTACAGCAGTATCGTTTCCCCTGCCTGCATGGGGAAGTTCCTCGTATCGTACCGGCTATCCGGGACAACACCCGCGGGCGGGCCTGAGGCGCCATCTCCCAGCCATATGCGTTGCTGAGACAAATGCACGGGGCGGGTATGGCCGGCGTTGGCGATTTCCACTCGTCCGGTCCGTGCATCCAGAATCATCAGGATGATTGTAACAAACATGCCGTTGCCGGTGGTAAGCGAAAAATCCGCATTGAACCGGGTCAGTATATCTCCGGCCGTTCCTCCCTGCGCAACCTCGAAACGCAGATCGCGCAGAATCCTGGACATGATCAGTGCCGCCGCCACGCCCTTGCCTGAAACATCCCCGATCAGATAGGCAATGCGATTGTCGGGCAGGCGGAAGGCGTCATAGAAGTCGCCTCCGATATCAAAGGCGGGGCGGATATGGAAAGCAGCGCTGTAATCCGGTACTTGCGGCAGTGCGGCCGGAAGGAAAGAGCGCTGAAGTGAACGGGCCAGGGCAAGGTCGCGCTTCAGAATGTTCTGCTTCATCAGGCGCTCATGAGTGCGGGCGTTATCGATGGCCACAGCGGCCATTTGCGCCAGAAATTCCAGCAGTTGCAGGTCCGCCTGCGAAAATTGTCCGTGCGTGCGGTTAATTACCTGGCTTACGCCGATACATTCGCCATGGGAGCGCAGCGGAACGCAGATCATATTGCGTGTCTTAAAGCCGGTTTTTCTGTCGTACTCCGGATTAAAGCGCGGGTCGGCGTAAACATCGTTCAACAGCACGGACTGCTCATGCCCGGCGCACCATCCGGCGACGCCGCTGCCCCTGGGTAGACGATAGAGTTCTTTCAGCCTGTTCCCGGTTTCCCCCAGCACGACATGGAAGACCAGGTCCCCCGTTTCCCCGTCAACGAGGAAAAGGGAACCGGCCTCCGCTTCCATCACGGATTGGGTGACTTCCATGATTTGCCGCAGGAGCGGCCCCAGCTTCAGTTCTCCGGCGACAAGCCGGTTCACTTCCAGCGCTTTTTCCAGACAGGCAATACGTTTCCGGCACTGCCTCAGCAGCATTGCGGGCCCCGTAATTTTTTTCGCTGTCATTAAAAACACACCTTTGCCATGGCCGGATCACTTGTCAACCGCAGGGCGTATATTGCAAGCGCCCGCGTTACCACCAGCGCTCGGGATAGCGGCGGTCCGGAGCAAGCGAATGCGTCAGAACCGCCACGACGAACATGATCAGAATGCCCGTGCCCACCGGATAAAGCATGTACATGAATCCCAGGTGATGGATTTCCGCCGGTCCGCTGACGGCGATAAATGCCATGGCCCCTCCGGGGGGATGCATGGTGCCCGTGAGACTCATGGCGGCGAGGGCGAGGCTGACGGCCAGCATGCCGTTCAGCCACACGGGCTGGTCCGGTAGCAACATGGCCACGCACACGCCGGTGAAAGCCGAAAGCAGGCTGCCGCCGAACAGATTCCTGGGCTGGGCAATCGGCGCGGAAGGACAGCCATACAGAACCACGGCGCTGGCCCCGAAGGCGGCGATAAGCAACGGCAGACCGCTTGCGCCATAAAGCTGCTCGTGTAAAAGCGCGACGCCCCCAAGGCCCGTGATGCCACCAAGGAATGAAAGGCCGGCGTCAGTCAGCCGCTTTTGCCATGCCACTGTCATGACACAAGACTATCCGGGGCGCCGGCTGTTCGCCAATGATTCATATAGGCCGTGATCTCATGAAAAATTCGGGCTAGGCTTCCCGGGCATGGGGCAGGAGTACGACCAGCGTCACGTCCGGCTGTGGCCGATGATCCCGATGTCCATTGCTGTCGGGATACTCGCGGCCGTAGTGGTGCTGGGTTTTCGCTGGCTGATCGAGTCGGGCCAGCAGGTATTTCTTCCCGGCGGGATGATCGGCAACTATGAGGCCCTGCCGCCGCAGTTGCGGTTTGCGATTCCGGTTGGGGGCGGGCTCATGCTGGCCTTTATTTTTTCCCGCATTCCCGCGCACCGCTGGGATGTCGGCATTGCCTATGTGCTAAGGCACGTGCTGACCCGTGGACGAATTTGCCTGCCGCTCTCGCAGGCGTGTCTGCAATTTTTTGCGGGCGCCCTGGCCATTGTCAGCGGCCAGTCGGTGGACCGCGAAGGGCCCAGCGTGCATCTGGGCGCCGCCATGGGCAATGTGTTTGCCCGGCGCTTCAGGATCAACACGGAGGAAATCCATCTGCTGACCATGACCGGTATAGCTGCGGGTGTTGCCGCGGCGCTGAATATGCCGTTGACCGGTGTTATTTTCGTAGTGGAAGTCATGGGAGAGTCGCTGGCACCGCGTAAGCTTTTGTCCGTTCTCACCGGTTCGGTCACCGCCGCCGTGCTTGGCCGCATGGCCTATGGTGCCAGGCCGGCCTTCGCCGTTCCGCCGCTTGATGTGGCTTCATTGGGAGATTTTTTATGGATTATTCTGCTGGGCATTTTCATCGGCGGGCTGGCCGTGATTGCCATTGCCGGCATCGAGCGCATTTCCAGGCTGGCGGCCGGGCATTCTTCCTGGCTGATTTTCATCTCGGCCGGATTATCCACCGCCATACTGGGGCTGTTTTCTTCCCATATTCTCGGTGTCAGCTACGATACGGTTGACGCCCTGTTGCGCGGCCATGTTATCGAAAGCGCCCTGCTGGGGCTGGTGGTCTTTAAGCTGATCGCGACGATCATCTGCATCGGTTGCGGAGTGCCGGGAGGATTAATCGGTCCCTGTCTTGTGATCGGCGGCGCGGCCGGCGGTCTGGCCGGGAAGATCATCGCCGGGTTGGGCGTACAGGGCATCGGCTCAATCGGGTTTTATGCCATGACGGGCATGTGCGCCATGCTCGGGGCGACGCTTGCGGCACCCCTGACGGCCATAACGGCCCTGTTTGAACTGACAGGGAATCCGCACCTGATCCTGGCGGGTATGCTGGCGCTGATTGCGGCGGACAGTATTTGCTGGAGCATTCTCGGTACCGGCTCGGTTTTTCAGCATCTCCTGTCGGCCAGGCGGATTCACGCAGGTGAAGATCATGCCTGATGTGTCCGGGCCGGGAAATATGATGGAAAGGAACATTCATGTCTGTTTATACCGAATTACGCCGAGGTGATATTGAAGGGATTCTGGACGGCTACCGCCTGGGCGGGCTGCGGAATTTTTCAGGTATCGCAGCCGGCATCGAAAACAGCAATTTTTTTGTTGATACCGATTCCGGCCGCTATGTGCTGACGATTTTCGAGCGCATGCATGCCGCCGAACTGCCGTATTTCATGCATTTAATGCACCACCTGGCGGGGGAAGGGGTTGCCTGCCCGGACGTGATGCCGTGCCGGGACGGTTCACTGTTGTTTGATATCGATGGCAAGAAAGGATGTATCGTGTCCTGCCTGCCGGGCCGTACGCTGGATGTGTTAAACGATGCGCAACTGCGCTCTTCCGGCGCCGCCCTGGCGAAGCTGCATGCGGCAGGCGCTTCATTTAACGAGAAGAGGGAGAACCCGACAGATATCAAATGGTTGCACGATACTATTAATGTAGTTCTGGATGGCACCCGCGAGCGTTATGGGGATGAAGCAGCGGATTTGTTGCAGGATGAATTGCATTTCCAGCAGACGTGTGCACGGAATGATTTACCCCAGGGCGTGATTCACGGCGATATGTTTGTGGACAATATCCTGTTTGAAGGCGATCAGGTTACGGGCGTGATTGATTTCTACTATGCGCATACTGCGCCGCTGGTGATGGATATCGCCATTTCGCTGAATGCGCAGACCATACTTCTGACCGGTGAGGATCAAACCAGGATGCAGGCATTTCTGGACGGCTATCGACAATTGCGTCCCCTTGCGCCCGGAGAGGTCAGGGCGCTTCCCCGCCTGTTGCGGCTGGCGGCATTGCGTTTCTGGGTCTCACGCCTTTATGATGCGATATTCCCGCGCGAAGGTGCGATGACCCAGGTGAAGGATCCCGAGGAATACCGCGGAAAACTGCTGTTGCACCGAAAAAACATCATAAAGGGGTGAAATATGGCCAGGACGTTCAAGGATTTTGTAGCCGAGGCAAAACGGAAGATTGAGGAAATATCGGTGGAAGATGTGGTAAATTTGATGGCGGACAATCCGGATGTGCTTTTGCTGGACGTGCGCGAACCTGGCGAGGTGGCGCAGGGCCATATTCCGGGGGCGCTGCATGTACCGCGTGGCCTGCTTGAACCCAAGGCGGACCTGGACTTTCCGAACAGGGAACCGCGCCTGGCGGACCGGGATCAGGAAATCGTGGCGTATTGCGCCAGCGGCGCTCGCAGCGCCCTGGCCGCGGCTACCCTGAAGGAGATGGGTTTTACACGGGTGAAATCCATGGCCGGTGGTTTTGCCGCATGGCAAGCACAGCCCTGACTTCAGGTCTGTGCGATTTTTGCCGCTCACGCTTTTGGGACAAACCGAAACCGGGTCAGGTTATGACATTTGTGTGTTATGGCGATTGCACTCGTGGTCAGGAACGGCAATTGCCATTTTAACGTATAGGGGGTGGGGAAATGCGCCAAACAAGACCTGACCCCGATGTTATGTTCGACCTTAAGCATTTCCGTGCGCCGTTTGCAGGATCGGGCGGGAAGGGATGAGGTGCTTGCAAGCCGCCTGCGGTCAGTACTCGACCAATGTCAAGATATCAAAGCCTGACCCGATTTTCCCGATTTTTGCAGGCCTCCCGTGTGCCATTTTCTTGACAGTGGCACCACATTATGACACCATGTAATATATGAAGCGGAAACACAGGAAGACGCTGGAGTTAATCTTTGCTCGACCGGTGAGCGCAAACGTCCAGTGGCATGATGTTGTTTCCCTTCTGGAAGCGCTTGGCGCGGACATTGACGTTAGCAGAGCCGGATCACGGGTCGGCATTGTGCTGAACGGTATTCCGACATTGCAGCACAGACCCCACCCGAAGCCGACAATGGACAAGGGCGCCGTGGCAGACATGCGTGAATTTTTGAAACTGTGTGGAGTGAAGCTATGAACACGATTCGATACAAGGACTACATCGGCACCATCGAGTACGACGAAGACATGGAAATGTTCCATGGCCGGGTGACCAACATCCGGGATGTGGTTTCCTTCTATGGCAAATCGGTGAGTGAGTTGAAAGCGGAAATGAAGAAGTCAGTGGATGAGTATATCGCCTTCTGCAAGGAGAAGGGCATTCAGGCTTCAAAGGCATATTCAGGCAGGTTGAACCTGCGCGCCGATCCGGAACTGCATGGACGGCTGGCGCAGGTGGCCGCCGAGAATGGAAAAAGTCTGAATACCTGGGCACTGGAACAACTGGAGCGGGCACTGCACGCTTAACCCGTATATTGCATGAAGGCGGCATCTGATGGACAGGATATTGCATTATGTTAATGGCTTACATAGAACCAGGCCACTTTATCCGTGATTACACCTTGTCCTATCCGGTTTCAGACCCGATCAAGCCTGGCATCCTGGCCGCTCGGCCTCAAACCATAGCTACGGCTATGCTTTGTCGCCCGATCAACCAGCCTGCCAAGCCTGCTCAAGCCTGAATTCCGAATCCTTCATGCAATATGCGGGTTAATCCAAAACATTGGGGCCAAGCTCAAGACCGCCACATCGCGCTCATACGACCATTCCGCGTTCGACAGGCTCCTAGCCTGAAATAATGGCGTTAATTTTGCGTACGAAACCGGCCGGGTCTTCCGGCAGGGCGCCTTCGGCCAGTACGGCCTGATCGAACAGGATACTGGCAAAATCAGCGATTTTCTCCTTTGAACGCATTTTCGCCAGGCGCTTCACCAGGTCATGCCCGGGATTGATTTCCAGGATCGGCTTGACCTCCGGCACATCCTGACCGGCCTGTTTGAGGATGCGTTCGAGATTGCCGCTGATATCAAACTGATCGGATACCAGACAGGCAGGTGATTCGGTCAGGCGATCCGTGGCGCGGACATCCTTGACCTTTTCGCCGAGCACCTCTTTCAGTTTCTTCACGGCGGGTTCGGCCGATTTGGCTGCCTCCTCATGCTTCTTTTTCTCTTCTTCGGCGTGTTCTCCGATATTGGACAGGTCCAGTTCACCCCTGGCGATGGATTGCAGTTTCTTGCCGTCGAATTCGGTCAAATGGCTGGTCAGCCATTCATCAATACGGTCGGAGAGCAGCAACACTTCAATGCCTTTCTTGCGAAAGACCTCCAGGTGCGGGCTGTGCTTTGCAGCAGCCAGCGATTCGGCGGTGATGAAGTAGATCGTGTCCTGACCCTCGACCATGCGCTTCATGTAATCCGCCAGTGTTACCGTCTGTTCATCCGACGTGGTGGATGAAAAACGCAGCAATCTGGCGATGCGTTCGCGATTGGCGAAATCTTCAATGACGCCTTCCTTCAGACAATTTCCGAATTCGCTCCAGAAGGCGGCGTAATCCTCATTGTCTTCCGATTTTGCCATGTCTTCGAGCAGGCCCAGCACGCGCTTGGTGGCACCTTTCTTCATCGCCTCCATGGCCGGGCTTTTCTGCAGGATTTCCCGCGAAACGTTTAACGGCAGATCGCTTGAGTCCATCGCGCCGCGTACAAAGCGCAGGTAACGAGGCAGCAGCTCCTCACTGGCCTCCATGATGAAGACGCGCTTTACATACAGCTTTACACCGTGTCTGGCTTCGGCCTGCCACAGATCGAACGGTGCATGCCTGGGCAGATAAAGCAGCAGCGTGTATTCGTACTTGCCCTCAAGTCTTTGGTGCAGGTGCGCCAGCGGGTCTTCGAAATCGTGGCTGATATGCTTGTAGAAATTGTTGTAATCCTCATCGGACAGTTCGGATTTCGGTCGCGTCCATAGCGCCGAAGCCTGATTGACGGTTTCAATTTCAGCGGGCTTTTCCTCTTCACCTTCACCCGCGGGCGCGGGCTCGGCCAGCATCCGAATCGGAAAGGGGATGTGATCGGCATATTTGTGGATGATGCTCTTCAGGCGGAAGGATTCGAGGAACTCATCGGCGTCATCGCGCAGGTGCAGAACAATTTCCGTACCGCGGGCATCTTTTTCCACGGTTTCCAGCGCGTATTCGCCATCGCCTGTCGATTCCCAGCGCACGCCATGCTCTTTTTCCAGACCGGCGCGGCGGGTGGTGAGCGTAACCTTGTCCGAAACCAGGAAAGCGGAGTAAAAGCCGACGCCGAACTGACCAATCAGGTGCGCATCCTTTTCCTGATCGCCGGAAAGCTGGTCGAAGAATTCCTTCGTACCGGAGCGGGCAATCGTGCCGATGTGTTCAATCACTTCGTCACGGCTCATGCCAATGCCGTTATCACGTACGGTGATACTGCGGGCGTCCTTGTCCACTTCAATAAAAACATGCAGGTCGGCATCGCCTTCATACAGGGCGTCATCCGTCGTGGCTTCAAAACGCAGCTTGTCGGCGGCATCCGAGGCGTTGGAAATCAACTCACGCAGGAATATCTCCTTATTGGAATACAGCGAATGGATCATTAAATCCAGAAGCTGTTTGACCTCGGTCTGGAATGCGCGGGTTTCCCTGGTGGCGGTGGCAGTCATGGTGTCTCCTGATGTTGAAATCTTGATTGGAGTATCAATAGGGTCAGATGCCGGCTGTTTCAAGAGCCTGTCTGACGGCTTGCCATTCGGCCAGTTTTTCGGCCAGAGACAGGGCGGCATGCGCCGGGCTGGTGGATGGCAGGCAGGTTCGCGGCAGATCACGCCATGCGGCGGAAAGACCGGGCAGCACGAGGCGGCGATACATCTCTTCAGCCTTGCGGCCATTGAAGAAAATATGCCGGATGTGCGGGTGCAGCATAAAAAAATAAGCGAAATCGTTTGTCTGCACCTCGATGATATCGGCATCAAGGCTGCCGGGGCGGATGCACCGGTGCGCCACATCCCACAGGGCCACGCCGGCTGTGCGCAGCATGGCAAGCCGCTGTGTGTAGGGCAGCTCGGGGCCCGCGCCGAACAGTGCGCCCATGACGGGCCAGAAGGCATTGCGCGGATGGGCGTAATACTGCCGCCGATGGAGTGATTCACGGCTGGGCATCGAGCCAAGCACGAGCACGCGGGCTCCGCCGCCGGCTGAAAAAGGAAATCCGGTGATGATGTCCATGCCGCCAGTGTAACCGCTGCACCGTGGCATCAAAGGGCTGGAAACGGGGCTGCGCATCGGCCACACTCCGGCCATGCTGGAAATTGACCGACTTTCCCTTGCCGTGCCGGCGGACGGCGGCCTGAAACCCGCCGTCAGTGGTCTGTCACTGCAACTTTCTCCCGGCCGTGTGCTGGGGCTGGTGGGAGAATCCGGCTGCGGTAAGACGATCACGGCGCAGGCAATTCTTCGTCTGGGCGAGCACCAGGGTATTCGCCGGACCTCCGGCACGATCCGGTTCGATGGCCGGGATGTGTTTGACATGCCGGATGAAGCGCTGCGCAAATTTCGCGGCGGCCGGGTTTCCATGATTTTCCAGGAGCCGATGACGGCATTGAATCCGGTTTTCTCGATAGGCGGCCAGATTACCGAGGTGATCCGTTTGCACCTGGATATGAACGGACAGCAGGCGCGCACGCGCGCACTTTCGCTGCTGAACGACGTGGGCCTGCAACAGCCGGAGCGGCTTCTGCGGCAGTACCCCGATGCCTTGTCGGGCGGCATGCGCCAGCGGGTGCTGATCGCGATGGCCATGGCCGCCGATCCCGATTACATCATCGCCGACGAGCCGACGACGGCGCTGGATGTCTCCGTGCAGGCCCGCATCATGGATTTGCTGCGAAAACTGCAACAGGAGCGGGGACTCGGTATGCTGCTGGTGACGCACGATTTTGGCCTGGTGGCCGAACTGGCCGATGAAGTGGCCGTGATGTATGCCGGGCACATCGTTGAATATGGACCGGTCCGGGCGATCTTTGATCGTCCCGCCCATCCCTATACGCGCGCCCTGATGGCCTGCCGTCCCGAGGTTGTTTCCCGTGACGCGGTCCTGCCCGCCATCCCGGGCCAGGTGCCGGCGCCCGGGGCCTGGCCAACGGGTTGCCGCTTCGCCCCGCGTTGCCGTTGGGCCGATACGGCCTGCGCTCAGCCGGTCGCGCTTAAGGCATGGTGTCATGGTGAACATTCCGCCCGCTGCATTCACGTGGAACGAATCAGCCCGGAAGTGGAAGCGATGGAGGCGGGGGCATGAGCCTGCTGGCGGTTGAAGGATTGTGCAAAAGCTTCCACGCGGCCGGTGCGTGGGGTGGAAAAGGGCATGTCACGCGGGCGGTGGATCATGTTGCTTTCATCATCCGGCCGGGGGAGACGCTTGCCCTCGTGGGTGAATCGGGCAGCGGCAAGTCCACGACCGCGCGCATGGTCATGCGCCTGCTTGAGGCGGACGCGGGTCGTATCACGCTTATGGGAGAGGACATCACCCGTCTGCGCGGAAAGCGCCTGCGAACCCTGCGCAGGCATATGCAGATGGTGTTTCAGGACCCGTTTGCCTCGCTCAATCCGCGCATGAAAATCGCGGAGACGGTGGGAGAGGGCCTGCGCGTGCATGCGCGTGATCTGGGTGCGCGGCAGCGGCGCCAGCGGGTGGCGGAGGTGCTGGAGCGCTGCGGTATGAGCAGCGATGCGATGGATCACTATCCGCACCAGTTTTCCGGCGGGCAGCGGCAGCGTATCGGTATTGCGCGCGCCCTGGCCGTTTCACCTGAACTGCTGGTGCTGGACGAGCCTGTTTCGGCCCTGGATGTCTCCGTGCAGGCGCAGATTCTCAATCTGCTTGGTGAATTACAACGGGAGCATGGTCTGGCCTATCTGTTCATTTCCCATGATTTATCCGTCGTCAGGCATGTGGCGGATCGCGTGGCGGTCATGTTTGCCGGGCGCATCGTGGAACAGGGAGAGATCGAAGCGCTGTATGCACATCCGCTGCACCCATATACGCGAGCATTGCTGGACGCCCGCCCGGTTGCGCATCCGTCCGGGAAGCTTGGCCGGGAGACCGTTGTACTGCGCCGTGATGAAGGCGTGGCCGATCAGGGCTGCGCCTTTCGCCTGCGCTGCCCGTTCGCGCAGGCTGATTGCGCCCGCTTCGACGGCCGCCTTTCCGATGATGCCCATGCGGTAGCCTGCCTGCATCCACTCTGACCGGGTCCGGTTTTGCTGCCCCTTTTCAAGCGCCGGCTTTGTCCGCATTATCCGCGGCGCGGTTGAGGGATGAGGGATAAGGGAAAAAAGAGAAGTTGGCAGTCGGCAGTATTCAGTAAGCAGTTTACTGATGACTGACGACTGATTACTGGTTACGGAGGATCGAGGAGTGAGGAAGCAGGAGTGAAGGCGACAGTGCGTTACGAGGCGGAAAAAATTGAAGCCAAATGGCAGGAAATCTGGGCGGCATCGGGTGTGGATCAGGCCTCGGATGACCCGGCGGACTCGCGCGAAAAGTACTATTGCCTGGTGATGTTTCCCTATCCGTCCGGCAATCTGCACATGGGGCATGTGCGCAACTACTGTATCGGTGACGCAGTGGCGCGCTACAAGCGCATGCACGGTTTCAATGTACTGCACCCCATCGGCTGGGACGCCTTCGGGCTGCCGGCGGAGAATGCCGCCATCAGGCATGGCCGCCCCCCGGCCGAATGGACGCGCGACAACATCCGTCAGATGCGCCGGCAGCTTAAGGCACTGGGGCTGTCCTACGACTGGAGCCGTGAAATCGCCACCTGCCGTCCGGAGTATTACCGCTGGGAACAGTGGCTGTTCACGCGCCTGCTGAAGAAGGGGCTGGCTTACAGAAAGGAGGCCGAGGTTAACTGGTGCGCATCATGCCATACCGTGCTGGCGAACGAGCAGGTGGTGGACGGCGCCTGCTGGCGCTGTGATACCAGGGTGACGCGCAGAAATCTGGCGCAGTGGTTTATCCGCATTACCGCCTATGCCGAAGAGCTGCTGAATGATCTGGACAAGTTGCCGGGCTGGCCCGCGCGGGTCGTGGAGATGCAGCGCAACTGGATCGGCCGTTCCACCGGTGCAGAGGCGGTTTTCGGCGTCGAAGGCTCGGATGAAACCCTGGAAATTTTTACCACCCGGCCCGATACGTTGATGGGCGTCACCTATATGGCCGTGGCGGCGGCTCATCCACTGGCCCGCGCGGCGGCGGCAGGCAATCCTGAACTGGCGGCATTTCTGGAGGAATGCACGCAGATATCCACCCGCGAGGCGGATATCGCGGCCATGGAAAAGAAGGGCATGCCGCTGGGTATCAACGCGATCCACCCGGTTACGGGGGAGAAGGTGCCGGTCTGGGTGGCAAACTTCGTGCTGTCGGGCTACGGCACGGGCGCGGTGATGAGCGTGCCCGCGCATGATGAGCGCGACCATGAGTTCGCACGCAAATACGGGATTCCGATCCGCCAGGTGATCGTCCCCGAAGGCGGCGGCCGGGATGTGCGGGAAGCCGCCTGTACCGAAGCGGGCGTGCTGGTGAATTCCGGTGAGTTCGACGGGCTTGCCTCCGAAACTGCGAAAGAGGCCATCACCGGCTGGCTGGCGGCGCATGGCAAGGGGCGCGAGAAGGTGCAGTACCGCCTGCGCGACTGGCTGGTGTCCAGGCAGCGCTACTGGGGTGCGCCGATTCCGGTCATTCATTGCAGTGATTGCGGCATCGTGCCGGTGCCGGACGAGGATCTGCCGGTGGCCTTGCCGGAGGCGCTGCGGCCCACCGGCGGCGCCAGTCCGCTGACGCAATGCGATGCCTTTGTTCACACCGCCTGTCCGCAATGCGGCAAGCCGGCCAGGCGTGAAACGGACACCTTTGACACCTTCATGGAATCTTCCTGGTACATGCATCGCTACACATCCCCGCGCAACACCGGGTCCATGCTCGATCGTGCGGCCGTGGCGTGCTGGCTGCCGGTGGATCAGTACATCGGCGGCGTGGAGCATGCCGTTTTACACCTGTTGTATGCACGTTTCTTTCACAAGCTGATGCGCGACGCCGGCCTGTTTTCCGCGCGGGATGCCGGTGATGAGCCCTTTACCCGCCTGTTGACACAGGGCATGGTCCTGAAAGACGGCGCCAAGATGAGCAAGTCCAGGGGCAACACGGTGGATCCGAATACGATTATCGCCCGCTTCGGCGCCGATACGGCGCGCCTGTTTACCCTGTTCGCGGCGCCGCCGGAGAAGGACCTGGAGTGGCATGACGCCGGCGTGGAAGGCGCGCACCGGTTTTTGCACCGCGTCTGGCGCCTGCTGGACAAGGTGGAGCAGGCGGTCGAAGGCAATGATGAAGACATGGCCGAAGCCGGGGAACTGCGGCGCGTGATCCACGCCACTATCCAGCGTGTAACGCATGCCTTTGAGCACGGTTTCGCCTTTAATGTCGCCATTGCCGCCCTGATGGAATTGACCAACGCGCTGCTGGCCTTTGAGGCCGGGGGGAAGGCCGGCGTGGCGGCCCTGCGCGAGGGCGCCGATGCGCTGGCCAGGATGCTGGCGCCGTTTGTGCCGCATTTTGCCTGCGAATGCGGTGAACGGCTGGGCCTTGAAATACCGGCGGTGATCGCGCCATGGCCCGAGCTTGATTCGTCGGCGCTGGCATCCGACACGGTGACGCTGGTGGTGCAGGTTCAGGGCAGGAAACGGGGTGAGGTAAGCGCGCCGCGGGATGTGGATCAGGGTACAGCGCTGGCGCTTGCCAGGGCCGATGCCGGCATCGAAAAATGGCTGGAGGGCATGGATATCATCAAGGTAATTCTGGTGCGGGGCCGGCTGCTGAATATCGTGGTGAAGCCGCAATGAGACGCACGCTCGCCTGCCTGTTCGTCGTTTGCATGTTTCTGGTCTCGTGCGGTTATCATCTGGCGGGGCATGGCCGCGGCGTGGTGCCGGAGGATGTTCATGTGCTGGATGTTACGGGTACGGACGTGCCCGGGGACAACCTGGTTTTCACATGGCGACGCTATGTGAGCGATCACGCCCTGAATTTTACCGTGGGGGAAGCCGGAGCGGATGCGCAGTTGCGCCTGGAAAACGTCACGGAATCCTTTACGCCGATCACCTTTGACGTATCCGGCGTTGCCACCAGTTACCGGCTTGTACGCTCCGCCCGCTTAAGCCTGTGGCGCAAGGACGCGCTCATCTGGAGCAGCGGCGAGATTTCCGCGCAGGGCGAGGTCTATGCCGTGGGGGGGCCGGCCAGCATTGATGCCTCCAAGGCGCGCCTGCGCCGCGACCTGAATCGGCAATGGGTGCGGAATGCCTGGCTTAAACTGACCTCGGGGTTCTGATCCTGGCCATACGTCTTGCACCCGCAAAGCTGCTGCCGCCCGCGCATGCGTGTTTTTATCTGACCGGCGAAGATACCGATGCCATCCTTGAATCGGCCGAGGCGCTGCTGGCGCACGATGCGGAGCAGGCACTGATCCTGCGCGTGGATGTGGATGAGCTGGCCCGGGTGTGTGAAAACCTTCATCCCGGCCTGTTTGGCGAGAAACGCTGCCACGCCCTGGTGCGCAATGCGCAGAGCGCAAGGCCGAAGCAGATCGGACAACTGGAAAAGCTGATCACGGATTCGCCCGAAGGGCTGCGGCTGGTGATCTGTGCGCCCGGTATTGAGTCAAAAAAGGCGTTGCACAAGCGTCTGACCGCCCTGCCGCAACTGGCCTGCTGCGTGTTTCCCAGACCGGATGAGCGCCAGTTCCGGGCCTGGCTTGGCAAACGGGTGGAGGAGGCGGGCCTTGTGCTGAACGATGACGCCTTTGCGCTGCTGGATGAAAATTTGCGCGGCATGCGCCAGGCCGCCAAACAGGCGGTGGAACGTCTCAGACTTTATGATAATGGCCAACGCCGGGAACTGGACGTGGAGGTGGTCGGCGACCTGCTGGGCGAGCGCGCTCCGCAGGCCCTGACCGACTACTGTCATGCCGTGGCCGGGCGCTCGCCCGACGCGCTGGGCATATTGAGACGTCTGCTGCGGGAACAGCGGGTGTCCGAGCTTCAGGTGCTGAGCTGGCTGTCCACGCGCATGCAACAGTTACTGATGTATTGCTGGTATGAGGGGACGGACCGCAAGAGCGCGGCGGGCAAGGCGCGCCTGTTCGGTGCAGCCAGAAAACTGGCGCCGGCCGAGGTCCGCCACTGGCAGGGCAGGGAACTGATGCAGGCCATACAATGGATTGCCGAGGCGGAAATGCTCCTGAAGGGCGCCAGCATCGAAGACAAGCCGGTGGTGATGGAGCGCCTGACCCTCCGTCTGCTTAGCCCTGCATGAAGTCATGGCCGGCATTTGAGCACGGGCATGTGTGGCATCCCTATGCCTCCATGGCCAGTCCGCCCCTGGCTTATCCGGTAGAAAGCGCGTCCGGCGTGCGCCTGCGTCTTGCGGACGGACGCGAACTGATCGACGGTATGGCTTCTTGGTGGTGCGCCATTCACGGCTACAACGTGCCTGAATTAAATCAGGCCGCCGAGGCGCAGCTGGCGCGTATGGCGCATGTGATGTTCGGCGGGCTGACGCACGAGCCGGCGGCGTGTCTTGCGGAAAAGCTGCTGGATATCGCCCCGACCGGAATGCAGCACGTGTTTTTCGCCGATTCCGGCTCGGTGTCGGTTGAGGTGGCCATCAAGATGGCCTTGCAGTACTGGCGGGGGCGGGGCGTTGCGGACCGGCAAAAGCTGCTGACCATCCGCCACGGTTATCATGGCGACACCTTCGCGGCCATGAGTGTGTGCGATCCGGTCGCCGGCATGCACCACCTGTTTTCCGGCACCCTGCCGCAACAAGTCTTCGCCGAGGCACCGAAAAACGGCACGGACTCTGACTGGAATGATATACAAATCAATGACTTTCATGATAATATTAAAGTTCACCATGATGAGATTGCGGCAGTAATTCTTGAGCCTGTCGTGCAGGGCGCGGGCGGCATGCGCATCTATGCCCCCGAATTCCTGAGACAGGTGCGCGCCCTGTGCAACGAATACGATGTTCTGTTGATCCTTGATGAAATCGCCACCGGATTCGGGCGTACCGGCCGCCTGTTCGCCTGCGAGCATGCGGACATTGCACCGGACATCATGTGTATCGGCAAGGCGCTGACGGGCGGTTACATGACGCTGGCCGCCGTGCTGACCACGGCGCGGGTGTGCGAAGGCATTCATGCCGGGGGCGAGGTGCTGATGCACGGGCCAACGTTCATGGCCAACCCGCTGGCCTGCGCCGTGGCTCGCGCCAGCGTTGAACTGTTGCTGGCCGGTCCCTGGCAGGTAAGGGTGCAAGCGATCGAGAAGCAACTGAACACCGAGCTTTCACCATGCCGGGAACTGCCACAGGTGGCGGATGTGCGCGTGCTGGGTGCGATCGGCGTTGTGGAAATGCGGCAGCCGGTGGACATGCAACGCCTGCAGCCGATGTTTGTGGATAGAGGCGTCTGGATTCGGCCCTTCGGCCGGCTGATCTACATCATGCCGCCCTATGTAATTTCACCCCGGGATTTATCCTGCCTGACCCGGGCAATGCACGAGGTTGCCGAAATCGCACCGCTTTGAAACCTTCGCAATACTCCGATCAGGACCCCGATGGCGATACTGATTTTTTCTTTTCCCTCACTTCGGTCTCCATTTTTTTATTTGTGCGGCAGGCGTAGGCTGCGGCCATGACTGGATTCGCCCTGCAGGTGAACAACCTGCAAAAGATTTATGATCATGGGAAAGAAGCCTTGAATGGCGTGAGCCTGAATGTAAAAAACGGGTCGTTCTATGCCCTTCTGGGGCCGAATGGCGCCGGTAAAAGTACGCTGATTAATATCCTGGCCGATATTGTGCGCCCCACGGCAGGGGAGGCTCGGCTGTTTGGTCACGATCTTTTCTCTGACAAGGCATGGTGCAAGCGGCGTATGGGGGTGGTCCCCCAGGAAGCGGCATTTGATCCTTTTTTTACGCTGCGCGAGGTGCTTGAGATTACAAGTGGCCTGTTCGGCCGAAAACCCGACCGCAAATGGATCGCCAAATTGCTTGATTTTCTTGAACTTTCGGCGCATGCGGACAAGAGCACGCGTCAGCTCTCCGGGGGCATGCGCCGGCGCCTTCTTGTCGCCCAGGCCCTGGTGCACAAACCGCCGCTGGTCGTTCTGGATGAACCGACGGCCAGCGTGGATGTTGAATTGCGCCGCCGCCTGTGGTCCTTCATGCGTGAACTGAACCGGTCCGGTACTACGATCCTGCTGACTACGCATTACCTCGAGGAGGCGGAGGAATTGTGCGATCATGTCACCATTATTGATCACGGCCATGTGATCGCCGACCGGCCCATGCGCGACCTGATGCGGGAAGTGGCCGGTCGTTACCTCTGGTTACGCTACAGGGATGGATTCAGGCTCTCCGAGGCGGATGCGTGTGCACTCTCCGATTTTCAGCCGCATGCCACTTCTGAGGGCATCAGCCTGACGCTTCGGCATAAGGACCCGGACGGTTCAAGCTTCCATGAAGCCTATCAGGCGGCGGTTGCGCGCTTTGGCGTGCCACTGGATGCCGGAGTCCGGCAGGAACACCTGGAAGATGTGTTTATCAGGCTGACGCACGAGGGGGAGGAGGAGGGATGAGGCCGGTTAATCCGCGCGGTGCATGGACGCTGTTTCTGCGGGAAACACACCGGTTCATGAAAGTGAAGATGCAAACCATCGTTGCTCCGGCCCTGACCGCCATTCTTTATCTGCTGGTGTTCCGCTACGCCATGGGCAGCCGCTCCGTGCCGGGACTGGGCGTGGACTACTTCACCTTTCTTATCCCCGGCCTGGTTATGATGTCCATGCTGCAAAACGCCTTTGCCAATACCTCCAGTTCCATGATTATGAGCAAGGTTATGAACGTGCATATTTTTCTGCTGATGGCGCCACTTTCCGCTATTGAGGTGACTGCCGCTTTTCTGCTTGCATCGGTGGTGCGGGCGCTGGTGGTGGCGGCCGTGCTGCTTGCCGTACTGGCGCCATTTGTCCACCTGGCATTCCCACATATCGGGCTGATCCTTCTTTATGGCGTTTGCGGCAGCGTGTTAATGGGAGGGTTGGGGCTGATTGCCGGTATGTGGTCGAAAAAATTTGACGATATGGCATTGATCAACAACTTCGTCATCATGCCGCTGACCTTTCTTTCCGGTGTGTTCTATTCGGTCAGACAGTTGCCGGAATTCTGGCAGCACGTGAACCATTTTAATCCGTTTTTTTACCTGATTGACGGCTTCCGCTACGGTTTTATCGGGGTAGGGGATACCAATCCCATAACCGCGGCCTGGGTGGTGCTGGTGGCATCCGCTGTTTGTGTAGCCGCATGCTGGAGTCTGTGGCGCACCGGCTGGAAACTAAAGGAGTAGTCAGCCCTTTTGCAGCCGTTTGCCCGGTTTGCTGCGACTGAATTTCAGTAAATTTCCGTCGCATATTCCATGCGTGCCGCCGAATGCAGTTTGTTGATGAATATCGAAACGTCCTAGAACAAGCGAATCGGACAACAGGCTGGTTGTCAGGCATGGCCGATGGCCATAGTCTGCCGCCAGCGGACAGGAAAAAACGGCACGTAAGCGGGAGGATGATGATGTTGAACAAGGCGATTCTGATTGGAAATCTGGGAGCGGACCCTGAAACACGGTACATGCAGGACGGCACCTGCGTGTGCAATATCCGTATTGCCACCACGGAGCGATTCAAAAATCGCAATGGCGAGAAACAGGAGCGCACCGAATGGCATCGTGTCGTGCTATGGGGCAAGTTGGGCGAAATCGCCAACCAGTATCTGCACAAGGGTTCTCAGGTTTACATTGAAGGGCGCATTGAGACGCGAAAATGGCAGGACCGCGACGGTAACGACCGCTACACCACCGAAATCCGCGCCCGTGACATGAAGATGCTGGGCGGCCGGGGAGCGGACGAGGCGCCGCGTCCTTCCAGACAGGAAGAATCGCCCGCAGCGGCTTCGGCGGATGACCCGTTCTCGGATGCGCCGGCATTCAACAATGTGCCGGCGGACGATGATATTCCGTTCTGAACGACGATACTGAATCCGGAAAACAAGCGGTGTTTTCTTGCCTGTGCGTGTTCGTACGCAGTCAGGCAGGCCGTGCGATAGCTCATGGTTTTATGACCTCGTGTTCCTCAAAATCCTCAAAAACAGTTCAGGATAGAAATTTCGCATGGATTTAAGTGGGATCATCAGGGGGATCAGCATCTGGGCCATACCACTGGTGCTGGCCGTCGTACTGCATGAGGTTGCGCATGGCTGGGTGGCGGACAAGTTCGGTGATGATACGGCCCGCTGGATGGGCAGGCTGACGCTCAATCCCCTCCGTCATATTGATCCGGTCGGCACCATACTCGTGCCTGTCCTGCTGCTGGCGGTTGGTTCGCCTTTTCTGTTTGGCTATGCCAAGCCCGTACCGATCAATTTCCGCAAGCTGAGAAGGCCGAAGCAGGACATGGTGTGGGTGGCACTGGCGGGCCCCGTGACCAACATTCTTCTGGCGCTGGTATCGGCGCTGCTGCTCTTTGTCGTCGCACACCTGCCTGTGAGCATGCACTGGTTTTCCAATCCGGCCGGCCTTATGTGCCAGGCCTCCATTCTGATCAATGTGGTGTTGTGTATTTTTAATCTCATACCCCTGCCGCCGCTGGACGGGGGGAGAGTGGCCGTTGGGCTGCTGCCGGGTCCGGCATCCTATCAACTGGCCAGGCTGGAGCCATACGGGTTTTTTATTATTATTGCATTGCTTTTAACGGGTGTGCTACAGGCTCTGATCGGTCCCGCGGTTATGGGGGTGAGTCGCTTGCTGATTGCATGGGGTATGGGCTAACCTGCGTAACTTTTCCTTGCCTGCGGGCATGGATTTGGGTAGAAAGCGCGCCACTTCACACACCGCCCTTATCTGATTGTGCCGAAGGCATTACGGGCGGTGGAGGAAACAACAATCGGAGGAAGACGAAATGTCTCAATTTACCATGAAACAACTGCTTGAAGCCGGGGTCCATTTCGGCCATCAGACCCGTCGATGGCATCCCAGGATGGCGCCGTATATTTTTGGTCAGCGCAATGGCATTCACATTATTGACCTGCAAAAAACCCTGAAAATGGCCAACGAGGCCTATCAGTTTATGAATGAACTGGCCGCGGCCGGCGGTCGTGTACTGTTTGTCGGCACCAAGCGCCAGGCACGGGACGCCATTCGTGAGGAGGCCGGACGTGCAGGCCAGTTCCATGTCAACCATCGCTGGCTGGGCGGCACATTGACCAATTTTGCAACAGTACAGCGCTCCGTACGTAAAATGAAAGACTTGCAGCGCCAGAAGGAAGAGGGTGTTTTTGAACTACTGACCAAAAAAGAAGGCCTGCAGCTTGAGCGCAGCCTTGAAAAGCTGGAACGCTCGCTGGGCGGTATCAAGGATATGCTGAGCCTGCCCGATTGCCTGTTTGTAATTGACATTCGCAAGGAGGCCCTGGCGGTCGCCGAGGCACGCAAGCTTGGCATCCCTGTTGTCGCTGTTGTTGATTCCAACTGTGATCCTGCCGAGATTGATTACGTGATTCCCGGCAATGACGATGCCATTCGCGCCATTCGCCTGTTTTGCAGTAAAATGGCCGACGCCCTGATCGAAGGGGTGGATACCTGGCGCCTGGAGAATGTTGAGGAAAGTGAAGGTGAGGCCGCGGCCGAAGGCGATAAACAGGCCGAGGCAAAAGCTTCACCTGCTCCGGCAGACGCTGTTGAAGAGGCCCCGGCTCAAAAGGCGAATGACAACAAGGATACCCCGGGTAAAGCCGAAGCAGCCGCTCCCGCAAGTGGGGGCGAGACGCCTGCCAGGACGAAAAAGGGCAGGGAACAGGCTGCCGCCTGACATCTGCATTCGCTTTTCAGAGCGTTACAAGAAAGTTGATGGAGGAAATGAAATGGCCCAGGTTACGGCTGCCGATGTAAAGAAGCTGCGCGAGATGACGGGCGCGGGGATGATGGACTGCAAGAAAGCGTTATCCGCTTCCGGCGGCGATATGGATGCCGCCGTCGATTTTTTGCGCAAGAAGGGACTTGCGGCAGCAGCCGGAAAGGCCGGGCGCATCGCCGCGGAGGGGATAGTTCTGGCACTGGCAGAGGGTGGCGGCGGCGTGATTGTAGAAGTAAATTCGGAAACCGACTTCGTTAGTAAAAACAATACATTCAACGAATTCGTTAATCAGATAGCTGAGATTATAGGACATGATGGCCCGGTGGATCTGGATACCCTGAATGCCCTGAAATATGATGCCGGGCATACGGTTGCCCAGGCCCTGTCGCGGCTGATTGCATCGATCGGCGAGAACATCTGTATCCGCCGCTTTGAGCATGTACGTGTGGATGACGGTGTGGTGAGCGCCTATGTGCACGGGGCCGGGAAAATCGGCGTGCTTGTCGGCATCCGGGGTGAAGCGAATGATGCCCTGCGCTCCCTTGCGCGCAGCGTGGCCATGCATGTGGCAGCCTCTGCTCCGCAACATATCCGCCGCGAAGATGTGCCTGTGGAGGCCGTACAGCGTGAACGAAAGGTGCTGGCCGAGCGTGCCGCCGCCAGCGGTAAACCGGCGCACATCATTGACAGGATTGTCAGCGGCCAGTTGAACAAGTTTTATTCCGAGGTGTGCCTGCTGGAGCAGCCTTTTGTCATGGATACGGACCGGAGCGTAGCCGAGGCCATCGCCGCGGTTCAGCCGGAGGCGGAAGTGACGGCCATGATCCGGTACCAGCTTGGTGAAGGCGTCGAAAAGAAAGAGAGCGATTTCGCTGCCGAGGTGGCTGCCCAGGTCAATGGCTGATTCCACCCGATCCTTCGATCCGCAATCTTCCGGACAATCCCGCCCCTACGGGAGGGTATTACTGAAGCTGTCCGGCGAAGTTCTGATGGGAGAAAAGGGCTACGGTATAGACCCGAATACAATTGACAGACTGGCACGTGAGCTGGTGGATGTGTGTAAATCCGGCGTTCAGCTGGCGGTGGTCATTGGCGGTGGCAACATTTTTCGCGGCCTGGCGGGCGCCGGGCGGGGTATGGACCGGGCCAGCGCCGACTATATGGGTATGATGGCGACGGTGATGAACGCCATTGCCCTGCAGGACGCCATTGAACGTCAGGGCGAAGTTGTGCGCGTGATTTCAGCTCTGTATATCAAGGAAGTTGCCGAGCCCTATATTCGTCGCAGGGCCATCCGCCACCTGGAAAAAAAGCGTATTATTCTTTTCGCCGCGGGCACCGGAAATCCCTATTTTACCACGGATACCGCCGCCAGCCTGCGCGCCATGGAAATAGGCGCCGACGTTGTCCTGAAAGGGACCAAGGTGGACGGGGTCTATTCCGAAGATCCCAGGCTGAACAGGAAGGCGCGGCGTTATGCACAGATTTCCTTTACCGATGCCCTGACAAACAAGCTTGGCGTGATGGATGCGACCGCCATGTCCCTGTGCCGGGATAATGACATGCCCATCGTTGTGTTTAACGTGACCGAACCCGGGAATCTGGCGCGGGCGGTGCGTGGCGAAGCCGTGGGGACACTGGTACGGGAGGGATGCGGGGATGCTTGAAAAGCTTGAACCACGTATGCAAAAAACCATCGCGGTTCTGAAAGAAGAATTGTCAAGAATCCGGACGGGGCGCGCCAATGCCGCGCTGCTCGATCACATACGGGTTCCCTATTATGGCAGTGAGGTGCCCGTGAATCAGGTGGCGAACCTTTCCGTACCCGAGCCGCGTATGATTGTGATCGCGCCCTGGGAGCGGACCATAATCAGGGATCTCGAGAAGGCGATCCTTGCGTCCGATCTGGGGATTACACCAAGCAGCGACGGCGAGGTGATCCGTATCGTATTGCCCGAGTTGACAGAGGACCGGCGCAGGGAATTCGTGCGCCAGGTGAAACACCTGGGGGAAAAGGCGAAGGTTGCCGTTCGCAATGTGCGCCGTGACGCCAACGACGGCGTGAAGAAGCAGATCAGGGAAGAAGGACTTTCCGAGGATGAAGGCAAACGCCTGCAGGAAAGAATACAGGCCTTGACGGACCGTTTTATTGCCGAAATTGATCAGATTCTGGACCGTAAAGAACAAGACATCCTGACGGTCTGATGGCCCCGCTCAACACAACCCCCCGCCATGTGGCCATCATCATGGATGGCAACGGGCGCTGGGCCAAGCGGCATGGCATGCCCCGACTCGAAGGTCATAAAAGAGGCGCTTTACGGGCCCGTCAGGTGGTGGAGTGGGCGGCGGAATTTAATGTGCGCCAGATTTCCCTTTTTGCGTTTTCCACGGAAAACTGGTCCCGGCCGAGAATGGAAGTTCGCGGCCTGATGTCCATGCTTGCATCCATGCTCCCCCGTGAAATCGCGGCCATGCACAAGCATGGCGTACGGGTTCGTGCGCTGGGGGATATTTCCGCGTTGCCGGCAAGGGCGCAGCAAGCAGTGGGCCGCGCCTGCCGTGAAACGGCGCAAAACAGTCGAATTGATCTCGTGCTCTGCCTGAATTACGGCGGCCAGCAGGAGATTCTGGCCGGCATGCGTGATGTCTGCCGCTGGGCGCTGACCCGGCCGGATGCTGAGCAGGCCCTTGCCGGTCTCGATGTGGCCGATTTCCGCAAATTTCTCTGGTGCGGTGAACTGAGCCCGGTGGATCTGCTGATTCGCACCGGTGGCGAACATCGGATCTCCAATTTTTTTCTGTGGGATGCCGCATATTCCGAGCTTTATTTTTCCAGCCGCTACTGGCCTGATTTCAGCAGGGAAGATTTTCTCCAGGCGCTTGAGGATTATGCCCGGCGAGAGCGCCGCTTCGGCAGGATCAGTGAACAGCTTGCGCAGATGCATGATGCCTGAACTTGGCAAGCGCGTCCTGACAGCCCTGGTCCTGGCTCCGCTGGCGCTGTGGTGGCTTCTGTATGCGCCATCGCCATGGTTTGGCTGGTTGCTGGGTATCATGGTCATGGCCGCCCTGTCCGAGCTTGTATCCATGCTGGCGCTTCCGTTACGTTTCTGGTTCGGGCTGGCTGCCGCGATTAGCGTTGTGCTGATGCTTGCGGGCGAACATGCCGCCGTTGTGATACTGGCGCTGGGCATGATGTGGACTGCGCTGCTCATGGTTGCGGCAGGCGGGAGCACCCGTACGGATCTGTCCGTCCTGATCAACAGGCTGGCACTTGCCTACTGGATGGCCGTCTGGCTGCTTCTGTTTATGTGGGCACTTTTGCTGATCCACAAGTTGCCCTTTGGCGGCAAGTTTCTTCTGGGTGCGTTTGTCGGCGTGTGGGTATCGGATATTGCCGCCTATTTTGCCGGTAAACGTTTCGGCAGGCACAGGCTTTGCCCGTCCATCAGCCCCGGAAAGACAGTGGAGGGCGCACTGGCCGGTTTTCTGCTGGGCGTGCCTGCGGCGACTGCGATCTGGTTCTTTTTTACACCTTCGACACCAGGCGTGGCGCTGTTTCTCGGCTGTGTGCTTGTCGTTACCGGCATGTTGGGTGATGTGGCGGAATCCGCAGTCAAGCGGACGACCGGGAGCAAGGACAGCGGTCATATGCTGCCGGGACACGGGGGTCTGCTGGATCGCATCGATGCACTTGTTCCGGCTGTTTCCATTGCCGGTCTGCTATGGGTTGGCCTGTGAACAGCACAGGGTTACTGAAATGAAACGATTGACGGTTCTGGGAGCCACGGGTTCCATTGGCGCAAGCGTGGCGGATGTGTTGCTGCGTCACCGGGACGGATTTTCCGTCCATGCACTGGTTGGACATCAAAACTTTGAGCGTATGCTGGTGCTGGCTCGCGATTTGCATCCTGAGTGGGTCGTCATGACGGACCCACAGGCGGCCGGCAGCCTTGGCGGACGTCTGCCCGCAGGCGTGCGCCTGGCAACGGGGATGGATGCCGCCATTGACATGGCGTCGGATGCAACGGTGGATATTGTGATTGCAGCCATGGTGGGCGCCGCGGGATTGCCGGCGGCCCTGGCGGCGGTCAGAGCGGGGAAACGGGTAGGCCTGGCCAACAAGGAATGTCTGGTGACGGCGGGCCGGATTTTTATGCAGGCGGCCAAAACAAGTGGAGCGGAAGTCGTGCCGGT
This sequence comes from uncultured Zetaproteobacteria bacterium, assembly GCA_964628185.1. GTDB lineage: Bacteria > Pseudomonadota > Zetaproteobacteria > Mariprofundales > Mariprofundaceae > CAZVLQ01. The sequence continues at coordinate 69,067 of CAZVLQ010000007.1, forward strand.
GGATTCGGAGCATGCGGCCGTGCATCAATGCCTGGCCGGACATGACCGGGATTCCGTTTCGCGGATCATCCTGACGGCTTCGGGCGGGCCTTTCCGGGAAAGGGATCCGGCAACCATGCATACGATTTCACCTGAAGAAGCGGTTGCGCATCCCAACTGGGACATGGGTGCCAAGATCAGCGTGGATTCAGCCACGATGATGAACAAGGCGCTGGAACTGATTGAAGCGCGCTGGCTGTTTTCGATGCCTCCGGAAAAGCTGTTTGCCATCATTCATCCACAAAGCATTGTGCATGGCATGGTGGAATATATTGATGGTTCGGTCATGGCCCAGCTGGCTGAGCCGGATATGCGCGGACCCGTCGCCTACGCATTGCAGATGGAGCCGCGCCTGGTCTCCGGCATTCCGGTGCTGGAGCTTGCCAGGCATGGTCGGCTGGATTTCCAGCAGGTGGATGAGGCGCGTTTTCCCGCCATGCGCCTGGTGTGTGATGTCATTCGTGGCCGTGATTCACTTGCCATCGCCTTCAATGCGGCCAATGAAACCGCCAATCAGGCCTTCCTCGCGCGGCGTATCCCGTTTACGGACATTGTGCGCATTGTCGGCAAGGTCGTGGAGGCGAGTGAAGATGTTTCCGTTGACGAGCTGGATGAGGTATGGTCCCGCGACCGCGAAAGCCGCCAGCTGGCGGAGTCGCTGATCCAGTCAAGCGGAGGATAATTTGATCGAAACCCTGCATACCATGGCCGCTTTCATCGTAGCCATTTCCCTGTTGATTTTTGTCCACGAATTCGGGCATTTTATCGTTGCCCGCAGACTTGGCGTCAAGGTCGAAAAGTTTTCCGTCGGCTTCGGCCCCGCACTTTTTTCCTGGTGTAGCCGTGATGGAGAAGTGCTGTATGTGATTGCAGCCATCCCGCTTGGCGGTTATGTGAAGATGCTGGGTGAAAATCCGGTTGAGCAGGGTGATGAAGTCATTCAGGAGCTCAGTGAGGAGGACAAGGCCCGCGCCTTTGATGTGCAACCGGTATGGAAACGCGCATGCATTGCCGTGGCGGGTCCCGGCTTCAATTTTCTGTTTGCGATTGTCGCCTACATGCTGGTGGGCTGGATCGGGCAATTAGTGCTGCCGCCGGTGGTGGGGCAGGTTGTTCCCGCATCCGTGGCGGAACGGGCCGGGATCAGGATCAGTGATGAAATCGTATCCATCAATGGCGTACGGGTGCACTCATGGCGGCAACTGGAGGAGGGACTGAAGAGCCATGTCGGCGGTTCCGCCGAATTGCGTATAAAGCGTGGTGATGAAACCGAATCCCTGCATCTGCCCGTTCCTGCTCCCTCCGAGGACCCGCTTCTGGCGGATGTAGCGTCCGAGTCTGTCGGTATCAATCCCGGTATGCATGTGCTGGTGGCGGGCGTGATGGCGGATGCTCCGGCAGCACGTGCCGGCGTCAGATCCGGTGATGAAGTATTGCAGTTGCAGGGCGAGCCTGTTGCCAGTATCGGTGGTTTTATTCGCATGGTGCGCCGTCATGCCGGGCAAACAGTAACCTTGAGCGTCAGACGGGAGGGAGAAATCCTGAACCTGGACATTACCCCCGAAACGGACGGCAAGGGTCGCGGGCGCATTGGCGCAAAAATGATCGCCCGCCCGCTTTATCCCCAGGTGACTTACCGTATGGGACCGCTGGAGGGCATCTCTTATGGCTTTGAGCGCACCTGGGCAATGACCGCCATGACCTTTCAGGTGCTGGGCAAGATGCTGGTGGCATCCATATCACCGGAGAATCTGGGGGGTCCCATTGCCATTGCCCAGATTGCCGGAAAAACAGCCGACCTCGGCTTTGTAGCGTTTCTTTCGTTTCTGGCCCTGATTTCCGTGAACCTCGGCGTGCTCAACCTGCTACCGGTCCCGATCCTGGACGGGGGGCACCTGCTCTATCTGTTCATCGAGAAAGTGCGCGGTGTTCCGCTTCCGGTCAGGATTATGGAACGATCACAGATTGCCGGCATGGTGTTTATTGCCATACTGATGATCTTTGCCTTCTATAATGACATTGCAAGATGGCTCAGGGGATGAGGTTAGGCGCCGTCGGCATGCATGCCAGGTCATGCACCGGCGTTTTTTTGCTGGCGGCCGCCATGTTCATTCCTGTTTTACCTCTCATGGCCGGGGAGGCTCCCGCCGCCGCGGGCGCCGACCGTATTGCCTCGATCAAGGTTGCCGGCAACCACTTTGTTGAAACCGGCGCCATCATGGAAAAGATTCACACCGTGGTGGGGCGGAAGGTGGACCGGCGCCGTATCAGCCGTGATGTCAAACGCCTGTTCGCAACAGGGTTTTTTTCCGATATCAGGGTGGTCGGAGTGGTCAGAAAGGATGGCAGGCATCTGACCTACCGGGTAAAAGAGAATCCGATGATCGCGTCGATGGCGGTTGAAGGCCTGCATGCAGTGAAGGAAAAGGATCTCAAGCTCAAGCTCAAGCTCAAATCCGGACATATTTTCAACCAGACGGATCTGGAACGGGACATCAGGACCATCCGCCGCGGTTATCTGAAAAAAGGCTATTACCAGGTAAAAGTGGATGTAGCCAAAAAGCGGCGCAAGGATGGCCGTGTGGATATAACGCTGAATGTGCTTGAAGGCAATGTGACGCGAATCAAACGTATCCACTTTATAGGAAACGAGGCATTTCCCAGTCGTGTCCTGGCAAAAGAAATTGCCTCCAGGCAATCCGGATTGATGGCCTGGTTCAAGGACAGGGATGTTTTCAACCGTGATCGACTGCAGGCGGACCGGCAATTGATCCTGCAACATTACCTGAATCATGGCTATCTGGACGCCAAGGTTGAATCGACGGTTGTTTCCCTTTCAGCAGATAAGCACTGGTTTTATCTGACGTTTTCCATCCACGAAGGACGACAGTATGAAATCGGGAGCATTGATCTGCAAGGCGACCTTGTGCCGGACCGCGCCACCCTCATGGACCTGGTGCGATTGCATCAGGGCGAATTGTATTCACTTGATAAAATGCGCAAAAGCATTGAGGCCATCACGTTGCGGGTGGGTGATGAGGGCTATGCCTTTGCCACGGTGACGCCGCTGTTTCACCGGCACATAAACAAGCTCACGGTTGACATCACCTTCGACATCGAAAAGGGACGCGAGGTCTATGTCGAGCGTATTGAGATCAGTGGCAACGATAAAACGGAAGACCCTGTCATCCGGCGTGAACTGAAGCAGGCTGAAGGCGCCCGTTTTTCCAGAACCAGACTGAAACAAAGCAGGGATAAGGTAAAAAAGCTTTCACTGTTTGAGGATGTGCGCGTATCCATGCCCAGGGGCTCCGCGCCGGACAAGGTGCACATGAAGATTGATGTAACCGAGAAGCGGACCGGATCATTTACGGTCGGAGCGGGATTTTCACAATTAGAGAAGGTATTTGTGCGCAGTTCCATCAAGGAAAGGAATTTCCTTGGCAAGGGCTATGCCACGAACCTGACCGGTGAGGTTGGCGCCAAAACTCAGAATTTTGATGCGAGTATTACCGATCCCTATTTTCTGGACCGGGAGCTGAGCGCCAGCCTTAATGCTTTCAAGAGGCAGACACGCCTGCAGAGCCAGATCGGTTACAAGGAGGACAGCTTCGGTGGCGGTGTTAACCTTGGCATGCCCATCACCAGAAACTTCAGCTACAATGTCGGTTATCAGTTTTCGGATACCCGGCTGTTTGACCTGCCGACCGATGCCTCGCTGGTCCTGAAATCCCAGGAAGGAACCCAAACTACCGGTGAATTAAGTCAGGGGCTTACCTGGGATACGCGAGACAGCCTGATCAGGCCGCAGGATGGAGCCTTGCTGGCCGGCAATCTGGGTCTGGCCGGGCTTGGCGGCATCAACCGTTTTATCGAACTCAGCTTCAGAGGGGGGGCTTTTTTCCCCATTACCGGGGGATTTATTCTGAATCCATCCTTGCGGGCAAGTTACATCCATGGCTTTTCGGGCAGGGATGTGCCACTCTTCCGGCGCTATTCGATAGGGGGTGTCGGCAGTGTGAGGGGATTTGACCAGTTCGGCATAACCATCAGGGATCCGGCTACGAATGACGTGATTGGCGGCAACAAGATGGTTGCGGGCACGCTTAACCTGTTTTTTCCACTACCATACATGCAGACTTCAGGTTTCCGGGGTGTAAGCTTCGTGGACGCAGGCACGATTGAGGATTTCAACCAGACCCTGAAATTTTCAACGTTGCGCGTTTCGGCCGGGTTTGGCATTGAATGGCTTTCACCAATTGGTCCGGTTGGGTTATCATGGGGCTTTCCATTCCGGAAACAGCCGGGGGACCTTACCAAGACCTTTGAATTCAACCTCGGGTCAACGTTTTAACGAAACCTGAAGGAATAAAGGAGTAATTACATGCGACAGCGGATATTCATGGCGGGCATTCTGGCGCTGGGCATATTTGCCAGCGGACAGGCAGGCGCCAAGGAACTGAAAATTGCCTTTGTGGATGTGAAAAGCGCGATTGAAAACACCAAACAGTACCGTGATGGCCAGCAACGCCTGAAAGCAATCAAGAAAGCCAAGCAGAAGGAACTGGAAGCGCTCAGAAAACGCATCAACCAGATGAACAAGGATCTGCTCAGCCAGTCCATGGCCATGTCGCCCGAACAGCTGTCTGAAAAGCAACAGGAAGTCAATGACATGAAAAAGAGCTTTAAACGCAGGCTGCAGGACGCGCAGGAGGCCATGGTTCTCGAAAGAAATCGTCTGTTGGCCGGAATCAACACCAAGTTCGGGAAAACAATCCGCGATTTTGGCAAGAAAAATGCCTATGATTTTATTCTGACCCGGCCTTCGGTGCTTTTTGTATCCCCCGCGCATGATGTGACCGCCCAGGTAACCAAACGCCTCGATTCAAGCAAATAGGCCATGCGCCTTCAGGATATCGCCAGACTGGTGTCCGGCAGGCTGGAACACGCCGATCAGGCTGCTGAAGTTACAGGCATACAGTCGCTTGAACACGCCGGACCGGAGGATGCCTCTTTTCTGGCCAATATGCGTTATAAAGGGCTGTTTGAGGCGTCCCGGGCAGGTGTGATTTTTGTTCAGGCCCGGGTGTTTCCGGATGCGGACCGTGCGATTATTCGCGTTGCGGACCCGTATCTTGCTTTTGCGCTGCTTCAGCGCTGTTTCTATCCTGCCGTTACCGGAACGGGATTGCGTCACCCGTCCGCGGTGATTCACGATACCGCAACCCTCGCGGAAAATGTGGACGTGGATCCCTTGGCGGTGATTGGCAGGCATGTACGCATTGGTTCAGGCTGCCGCATCGGTGCCGGCTGCATGATTGAAGATAATGTGAAAATCGGAGAAAATTGTATATTGCATCCCCGTGTCGTGCTCGGGGCTTCGTGCATGCTTGGAAATAATGTGATTGTCCAGGCAGGTGCCGTGATCGGTTCCGATGGCTTCGGTTATGCATGGGATGGCCATGCGCACCTGAAAATTCCCCAGACCGGGCGGGTTGTACTTGCCGATGATGTGGAGATCGGGGCCAACGCCTGTATTGATCGCGGCGCCATGGGCGATACCGTGATTGGTCCGGGAGCGAAGCTTGATAACCTGATTCAGATTGGTCATAACGTCCGTGTCGGCGCCTGTAGCATCATGGCCAGCCAGGTCGGCATTTCAGGCTCTACGGAAGTGGGCAAGGGTTGCCAGTTCGGCGGCCAGGTCGGTATAGCCGGGCATCTCCATATTGGTGACGGATGCCGGATTGCAGCCAAAAGCGGCGTGCCGGGCGACCTGAAAGGCGGGGGCACCTACGCAGGCATCCCGGCCATGCCGCATCGTCTCTGGCTAAAGGTTTCGGCCCTGATGATTCGTCTGCCCGCGATGTGGAAGGCATTGGGAATCCGTGCCGGAAAATAATGCATCATAAGAGAGATACGTATGGCCGAACTGAATATTAATGAAATTATGGAGATGCTTCCGCATCGCTATCCGTTCCTGCTGGTTGACAGAGTAGTGGATTTTGAGCCGGAAAAATTTATTCGCGCTATCAAGAATGTGAGCTACAACGAGCCCCATTTTACCGGACATTTTTCAAGCTATCCGGTGATGCCCGGCGTTCTGCTTGTTGAAGGCATGGCCCAGACCGGCGGACTGCTTGCATTTCAGTCCATTCCCAGGGACAGGGAATACCTGGTTTATTTTACCGGCATCGACGGCGTACGCTTTCGCAGGCCCGTCAGGCCCGGTGATCAGGTCGTGTATGAACTGACCCTGCTGCGCCGCCGCGGGCTGATGTGGAAGTTCAGGGGGCAGGCCAGCGTGGATGGGGAGTTGGCCTGCGAGGGTGAGCTGATGGCTACACTGATGCCGAGAGACGAAGTCTGATGCCCAGGGTTCATCCAACAGCGGTGATTGCCGGAGGTGCCGATATCCGGCCCGGTGCGATCATCGGTCCGTATTGTGTCGTGGACGATCATGCCCGTATCGGTTCAGGCAGCGAGCTGATTTCCCATGTGGTCGTAACGGGTCATGCCCGCATTGGAGAGCGCAACCGGATTTTTCCTTTTGCCTGTATTGGCCACGAGCCTCAGGATTTGAAATACCATGGCGAACCTTCCCGGGTGGAGATTGGCGATGGCAATACGATTCGAGAGAATGTTACCGTGAATACGGGCACCGAGGGTGGCGGCATGGTCACCCGTATCGGCAACGGGAATCTACTGATGGCCTATGTGCATATTGCACACGATTGCCAGGTCGGGAATGAAGCGGTTCTTGCAAATTGCGCCACTCTGGCCGGTCATATCGAAATCGGGGACGGTGCGATTATCGGCGGCCTTTCCGCCATCCACCAGTTCGTACGTATCGGCCGTTATGCCATGATTGGCGGCATGAGTGGCATTACCAAGGATGTACCCCCGTTCTGTCTGACGGCAGGCGGCTACAGGCCCGGTCTGACCGGTCTGAATCTGATCGGCCTGAAACGCCGTGGTTTTACACAGGAGAACATCCGGCTTCTCAAACAGGTGTACAGGATATTACTTCAGGGTGCCGGTTCGCGTGCAAGCAGGATCGAGAAGGCTGAGGCCAGCGCCGGTGATGATCCATATGGCAGGGAATTGCTCGCGTTTGTCCGTGATGCCAGACGCGGGATTGTTATACATCGGCGCGATTCAGACCAGACTGCGTGATACGTCGCCTGCTCACAATCTGATGGGTACGCACGCCGGAGAAGGACGCATTCCGGGCAAGCTCGGCCTTATGGCCGGTTACGGTACTTTTCCGCTTGAACTCGCCGCCAGCCTTCAGAAACGCGGCGTGGAACTGCATGTGGTTGCGGCGAAGGAAGAAACGGCTGCCGGAATCGAGGAATATGCGTCGTCCATCTGCTGGCTGCATGTCGGTCAACTGGGTGGCATGATCAGGGCATTCAGGGCCGCGGGCGTGGAATCCATGATGTTTGCCGGCAAGGTGCGCAAGCTCCACCTTTTTCGCAACTTTCGTCCGGACCTGACCGCGGTCAGGACCCTGGCCAGAATCCCCGACCGCCGGGATGATACAATTATGAATGCCATTGCGGACGAACTGGGCAAGGCGGGTATCCTGGTATTGCCCCAGACCTTGTGCGCGGGAGACATGCTGGCCGGCGAGGGGCTCCTGTTTGGTCCCGGGCCATCCAGGTCAATTTTCAGTGAAATGGATTTCGGCTATACCCAGGCCCGTGGAATCGCGGCGCTTGATATTGGTCAGACCGTTGTGGTTCAGGATCGAGCCATATTGGCGGTTGAGGCAATCGAGGGGACAGACGAGGCCATTCGCAGGGGCGGTGCATTGGGAAACGGCAGGGCTGTGGTTGTGAAGGTGGCCAAGCCGAAACAGGATTTGCGTTTTGACGTACCGGCCATTGGTCCGGATACGGTTGAAAGCATGCATGCCTGCGGCTGTATGGTGCTGGCGGTTGAGGCCGGCAAGACCCTGCTTCTTGAACGCGGAAAAATGGCGGATCTGGCGCAACGGTACGGAATTTCGGTTTTCGGCCTGCGGGCCAGGGTCTGAGTTCTCAATCCGGCAGCATGATGCGTATCATGATCAGTGCCGGTGAAGCCTCCGGGGATTTGCACGCTGCGGGCGTGGTGCGTGCCTTGCAGACGCATCTGGACAACCCCGAGATTTTCGGCATTGCAGGGCCCGCAATGCGACAGGCCGGATGTCATTCACTCATCGAAATGGAGCAGTTGAATGTTATGGGGGTCAGCGACGTGTTGAAATCCCTGCCGCGTATCTACCGGGTGGAAAAAACAGTACTTGCCCGGGCTCGGGCGCAAAGGCCAGATGTGGCGATTCTGGTTGATTTTCCCGGTTTTCATATGCATCTGGGAAGCAGATTGCGCCGGCTTGGGATTCCGGTCATCCAGTATATTGCTCCCAAGCTCTGGGCCTGGGGGGCGTGGCGGCTGAATCGTTTGCGCCAGTCACAGGATAAACTCGCCTGCATCCTTCCTTTCGAGACGGAATGGTTTGGCGAGCGTGGCATACCGGCCACTTACGTCGGCAATCCGAGCGCGGTTGAATGCACGGCCGGATGGAGCGCTTCCGAGTTCAGGCGATATCTTGGCCTGGAGCAGGATGCGGCGGTTCTCGCCTTGCTGCCGGGCAGCCGGCCGGCGGAGCTGGCGCGGCATGTGCCGTTGTTTGCACGGGTCTGGGAGCAGGTCAGGCGTCAGCGTCCCGATGTTACATGCGTCGTGCCACTTGCGCCGGGGGTGGATGCCTCCATGCTGGACCTCCTGATCAGGCAGGGCGCGCTGACCGTCGACCGCCTGACGCCGGGTTTCGCCCTGCGGGCCGATGCCGCGGTGGCCGTTTCGGGCACGGCTACGCTGGAACTTGCGCTCTGGAATGTGCCTTCGGTACTGGTCTATCGGACATCCGCCCTGACTGAATTCATGGCCCGCAGGTTTGTACGGCTTCAACATATCGGGCTGGCCAACATCCTGCTCGGTGATCAATCCGTGATGCCCGAGCTGATTCAACGGGATGCATCACCGTGTAAGATTGCGGCATCATTGTTGCCATTGCTCGAAAACGGCGCCCGGGCCGGGCAGCAACGAAAGGCCTTTACCCGCTTGCGCACGTCTTTGGGCGGCAAGAACCCCGCCCGGGAGATTGCCTCACTGGTCAGGGACATGCCTATCAATTCATGACGGGCTTCCATGCGTCCGTATTCAGCAATGTTCGCGTTGCCAATCTTCCCATGGTTCATAACGTAACCTGATTTTTCCTTCTTGACAGTCCGGGAGAGAGAACTAAGATCGCTGACCGAATGGTCGGTCGGAGGGAAAATGAGTCATAAACTGAAAAAAATGTCGGATGGAGAGAAACGTATTCTCAAGGCAGCGGAAGATTTGTTTTCCAGACGTGCCTTTGATGCGGTTTCCATTCAGAAGATCGCGACCAGGGCAGGTGTTTCCAAGGCCACGATCTTTCACCATTTTTCCAGCAAACAGGCCTTGTATCTTGAAGTGATGAGGCGTGCATGCCTTGATATCGGGATCATCCTTGAGTCGCTCGAAGGGACGTCCTGCCAGTCCATTAAACCCATCCGCACGTTCGCCAGCGCACATCTGCAAAACCTGTTTGAACAGGAAGATGTTTCACGCCTGATTCTGCGGGAATTAACGGATGGAAACCGTGAGCGGGGGCAGGCCATGGCCGTTGAGGTATTTGGAGAACATTTCTCCCGGCTGGTATCGCTGATCCGTAACGGCCAGGAAAAGGGCATCCTGCGCAAGGATATGGATGCCGCCGACGCCGCGGCGGCAATCGTCGGCCTGAATGTATTTCTGTTTGAATCATGGCCCGTTCTGCGCCACCTGCCGGACACGCGCTTTGCGGACCCCGCCCATACCGGAGACAGGCTGCTGCGCCTGCTGTTGCTGGGCGTTGCCGATCGAAGGGAATACAGATCATGAAATATCTGACCGGCCTTGCCATGGCCGCCGTACTGCTGGGTTCGTGCAGCGGTGATGAGAAACAGTCGCAAAACATCCCCGTCCGGACGGTTAACGTCACGGTGCAGACAGCCCGTTTGCGGGATGTTCAGATTACGGAAACGGCGGTTGGAAGGATACTGAACCCGCGTTCGGTGACCGTGTCCGCCGAGGTTCCGGCGAAAGTGGCCTGGATCGGCGTGGATGTGGGCGATAGCGTGAACAGGGGAGAAACCGTTGTTCGCCTGGATGCGCGTGACTTCACCACCGCCGTTGCCGCCGCCGGGGCGGAAATTGCTCGTCTGAGCGCGCAGATCGGGGCACAGGAGAGGCTTGTTGAACGCTACCGGAAACTTGCTGAAAACAAGTTTATTTCCCCCACTGCGCTCGATCAGGCGGAGGCTGAACTGGCCGCGCTCAGGCAGGCGAAAAAAATGGCCAGGGCCAGAAGTGATCAGGCCAGCCTGAACCTGACACGGACCCGGGTAAGGTCACCGATTTCGGGGCGCGTGCAGGAACGCTTCGTGGCCGCCGGCGATTACGTAAAGGCAGGCGAATCGCTGGTGAGCATTGTCGCCGGTGGCCGGATTACCATCAGCATCCCTTTCCCTGAAACAAAGGCGGGGGCTATCCATCCGGGGCAGGATGTACGTCTGCATCTTCCGGGCGGAAGGAAAACGGCGCATGCCTCGATACGCGAATTATCGCCCATGATCGGCCGGTCATCGGGTTCATTTGAAGCCCGTGTGGAGTTGAAGAATCCGGGTGGCTGGAGACCGGGTGGCAGCGTGATTGCGGAAGTGGTTGTCGAGAGACATGAACAGGCCGTCGTCGTCCCTGAAGAAAGCGTGGTTCTCCGTCCTGAAGGTGAAGTGGTGTACCTTGTTGCCGATGGCAAGGCCCTCGAACGCGCCGTGCAAACCGGCGTTCATGTCGACGGTCGCCTTGAAATCGTCAGCGGGCTTGAGGCTGGTGAGAGCATTGCGGTGGACGGCGCTTCATTTCTTACCGATGGCGCCGCTGTGCGTATTGCCGTCAGCGATAGCGGCAGGATGCCATGACGCTTCCCGAGCTGTCCATCCAGCGTCATGTGCTGGCCTGGATGCTGTCCGGTGTCCTTGTGCTGTTCGGACTTGTATCCTATGCCCGTATCGGTGTGGACCGTTTCCCCCAGATCGATTTTCCGATGGTTTCGGTGACCACGGTGCTGGAGGGTGCGCATCCGGACGTGGTGGATGCCTCCATCACCTCCATTATCGAGGAAAAAGTCAACAGCGTGCCGGGCATTGAGCATGTCATTTCCCAGTCATCGCCGGGCGTATCCATTGTCAACGTCCAGTTTTATCTGAAAAAGGATATTAATGTGGCCTTCAACGAGGTTCAGGCCAAGGTGAATCAGGTGTTGCGCAAATTGCCCAGGGGTATTGATCCACCCGTGGTGGCCAAGGTTGAGGTTGGCGCATCGCCTGTCATGTGGCTGTCCCTGACGGGAAACCGGACTTTGCAGCAACTCAATCAATATGCACGCAATGTTATTAAAAAACGACTGGAGAATATCAACGGCGTGGGCGAGGTGCGAACCGGCGGTGAGCGTGAACGCACGATCCGCATATGGCTGGACCTGGCGCGCATGCAAACCCTGAATGTCACCGTACCCGATGTTATCCATGCCTTTGAGAGCGAGCATGTGCAGTTTCCAGGTGGATTCCTGGTGGGAGGTAAACGCGAATACCTGATCAAGCTTGATATGGAGTTTCATCATGTGCGGAAACTGCGGAACATGGTGGTGATGGCCCGCGGTGGCAGTCGCATTAAACTGGGGGATATCGCGAAGATCGAAGACGGGCTGGCCGATTTCCGGCAGCTTGCCCGCTTCAACGGGCGTCCCAGCGTCGGGCTGGGTATTGTGAGAATCACGGGCGCGAATACCGTAGCGATTTCAGAGGAGGTGAAACGCAGGTTGCATGAGGAGATTCTTCCCCGCCTGCCGCCCGGCATGCAGCTTGATATTGCGACCAATGATGCCGAGATCATCGAAGGAATCGTTGATGGGCTGAAAGAGCACCTGTTTGAGTCCGTATTGCTCGCCGCCCTGGTGGTGCTGGTGTTTCTGAAGGATATCAGGGCCACGCTGATAATATCGCTTGCTATTCCCGTTTCATTACTGGCGGCAATCGCAGTCGCCTTTTTTTTCGGCTATACGCTGAATCTGATGACATTGCTGGCGCTGCTGCTTCTCATTGGCGTGGTTGTGGATGATGCCATCGTGGTGCTTGAGAATATTTACCGGCATCGGGAACGGGGTCTGGAAACGGATACCAGGCAGGCGGCTATCAGGGGCAGCCGTCAGGTCGCCTTTGCCGTGGTGGCCGCCAGCCTGACCCTGGTTGCCATCTTTGCGCCGGTGATCTTTCTGGGCGGTCTGGTCGGACGTTTTTTCCAGGCTTTTGCCGTTGTGGTCACCTTTGGCGTTCTGGCTTCCATGCTGGTTGCCCTGTCATTGACGCCAATGCTTTGTTCACGCCATCTTAAGATCGGGAAAAAGCACGGAGCCATATACGGGTTTTTCGATGCGGGATTCGTGGCGCTGGACCGTTTCTACAGGTGGCTGCTGAACTGGGTGCTTGGCCATCGCTGGACCATGCTGGCACTGGCGGCGATCATATTTGTGTCCAGTATCTTTCTGTTTTCCGTCATCGGCAAGGGCTTCGTACCCAGGGAGGATGAAAATCGCTTTATGGTGATTTTCAAGGCGCCTCTGGGCGCATCCGTCCATGATACCGGCGAGAAATTGAAGGCCATCGAGACCGTGCTTCGTCATCACCCCGAGGTGATGAACTTTTTCGCCGCCATTGGCCTTGGCCAGGCGGGGCAGGTGAACCAGGGCATGGCCTTTGTACATCTGACGCCCAAGGAGGGGCGCAAGATTCGTCAGTGGCAGCTTATCCCGTCCATTCAGAAAGATCTGTCCGCGATTCCCGGCCTGCATGCCTTTGTCATGCGTGTGCCGATTATCGGAGGCATGCGCGGCGAACCCTTGCAGTTCGGCCTCACGGGCCCGAACCTGGGTAAAACCGCGCAATTGTCTTATGCCTTGCTGGAGCAATTGCGGAAAGTTTCCGGCATAGGGCATGTCGACCTGGACCTGCAGCTTGATCTCCCCGAGCTGAACCTGCAGGTGGACCGCGTCCGCGCCCGGGAACTGGGCATCACGGCCCGTGAAGCGGCACTGACGGTGAATGTACTGGCCGGCGGTCTTGATGTGGCGAAATATAATGACGTGCCGGGCGACGGCAATCGTTATGATATCCGCCTCAAGGCGAGCGGGGGGGCACTGAGGTATCCGGCGGATCTGTCTAAAATATATGTACGGGCCGCTGATGGCCAACTGGTGCGTCTGGATACGGTTTCCCGCTGGCACAAGGCTCTCGGACCGGCCGTGGTGCCGAAAATGGATTTGCGTTATGCCGGGATGTTTTACAGCACCCCGTCCATGCCGCTCGGAGCTGCGGTGCAGCTTGTCCGGAAGGAGGCGGCGAAACTGTTGCCGCCGGGTTATGGCATCACCTTCCTGGGTCAGGCTTCCGAGTTCGGTAAGACGGCAAAAAATATGATCTTCGCCTTTGCCATGGCCATGATTCTTGTGTACATGGTTCTGGCCAGCCAGTTTAACTCATTCCTGCAACCATGGGTGCTGATGCTGGCGCAGCCGCTGGCCGTAGTCGGTGGAGCGGCGGCTCTGTGGGTGAGCGGAGATACCCTTAACATTTTTTCCATGATCGGGCTTGTTCTTCTGGTTGGTCTGGTGGCCAAAAACTCAATCCTGCTGGTCGACTTTACCAATCAGCTTCGGGCCAAAGGCGAAGGCATTGATGATGCGCTCCGGAAGGCGTGCCCGATTCGCATGCGTCCGGTTCTGATGACTTCCCTGACCATTATCTTCGCCTTGCTGCCGACCGCGCTTGGCTTGGGACGGGGCAGTGAAATGACGATCCCCATGGCCGTGGCCGTGGTGGGAGGGATGATTTCTTCCACCCTGCTAACGCTTCTGGTCGTGCCCGCGGCCTATTCCCTTCTCGAACACGGTATCACCCGTTTCAGGCAATGGCGCGGACGAACTGTATGAGGCGCTGGCTGATGCCGGGGATCGCCCTGCTTTGCTGCGTGAGCACTGCCCGGGCCGGGGAAATGCTGGATCTCGATGCGGCCGCGCGCATGGCCCTGGAACAGGCTCCGGCCTTTGCGGCGGCTCTGGCGGCCAGGGATGCTTCACTTGAAGACAGGAATCTGGGGCTTGCGGGTCTGCTTCCCTTCATCAAGGGCACGGGCGAATTCAGCCATTACGAACAGAAATATTCCTATACCGAGCCCAAGAGTTTCCTTGCTTCCGACGTGGTGTTCAATCGCTTCCAGTTCGGGGCAACGATCGTGCAGCCCCTGTTTCGCCTGGATCGGTGGGCGGGCTACGCGAAAGGAAAGCTGGCCGCTGAAATCGGCGAACTCAAGCTGTCGCTGGCGCGTCAGGCATTGCTGCTGGAGGTAGCGCAGGCCTATACCGACGTTCTGGTCGCCCGGGAGGACGTGGCTGCGATCAGGGCCCAGGAAAAGGCCATGTCAACATTGCGTGTGCAGGCCGCTGCCGCCTTTCAGGTGGGTACGGCCACGGTGAATGATGCCCTGGAGGCGGACAGCAGGCTCGATCTGGTTCGTGCCGACCGAATCCGGTCGGAAGGCAATCTGGCTACGGCGCAGGCCCGCTTTGAATCCCTGATCGGCAGCACTCATGCAAAACTGGTTCCCTTCGCCCGGCATATGCATGCAAGTTTGCCCAGGCCGGATGATAGTGTTCACTGGCGGGAGGCCGGTGTGCACCATGCCCTGCCCGTACTGGTCGCTGAGAAGAAGCTGGCGGTTGCAAAACAGGAGGTTACAAGGTCGATTGGCGCGGGGCTGCCGGGAATCGACGCAGTCGCGGGACTGGACAGGGAAAAAGTGACCAACAATCTGTTTGATACCGGTTCAACGGTAAAAACCGAACAACTGGGTATTCAGATGGAGGTGCCGCTGTACGCGGGCGGCGGCACCCGGGCTCAGTTGCGCAAGGCCAGGAAGCTGCAGGTGAGGGCGGATTATGAACTGGGAGATACGCGCCGGAAGGCCGGTCTGTCGGCGAACAATGCATACCTCGGCGTGAAATCCGCGGCGGCGCGCATGCACGCCCTCGAACACGGGGTTACGACAGCGGAAATGGCCAGACGGGCGGCACAGGCTGGATATGAGGTCGGATTGCGCACCATTGTTGAACGCCTGGATGCGGAAGACCGCCTGGCCGGGGCGCGTCGTGACCTGGTTCGGGCCAAGGCGGACTATTTACTTGCGAGGCTGCAATTGTCCGCCGCCGTGGGCAGCCTGGGCATACCGGAAATCGAGAAAGCCAACAAAATACTGGCGCGGGCAGGAGCGCGCGGGAATGAAAAAAACGGGGACGGCTAGTCGAGATGTTCCTCGATCAGCTCGACCAGCTTGGCCTTGCTGATAGCGCCGACCTTGGTTCCCTGCACATTGCCATCCCGAAACAGCATCAGCGTGGGAATGCCGCGTACGCCATATTTACCGGGTGTATTCGGATTATCATCAATATTGATTTTAGCGACAGCAATTTTCCCCTGCATTTCGTTCGCAACTTCTTCCAGAATAGGACCGATCTGCTTGCAGGGGCCGCACCATGGCGCCCAGAAATCCACGAGCACCGGGCCGGAGGCCTTTAGCACGTCATTTTCAAAGCTGTCGTCACTTACATTGGAGATATGCTCAGATGCCATTTATCATGCCTCGCAACTTGATTTTTCGGCGCATACCGTAGCCGTAGCAGGGGGGTGGCGTCAACCATGTCCGAAACACTGAGCAGGATGATCCGACAGCGCATGGAAAAGGCGGGCGGCTGGCTGCCGTTCGACGTCTTCATGCATGAAGCCCTGTATGCACCGGACTCGGGCTACTATGAGTCCGCCGAGGTGTTTGGCGAAGCGGGGGACTTTGTGACGGGCCCCGGGATGGGTCCGTGGCTGGCGCATGCATTGGCCGATCTGCTGTTATGGGGCTGGCAGCAAATGGGGCGTCCCGCCGGCTGGTGCCTGGTGGAACAGGGAAGCGGAAACGGCCGCCTGCTCCGTGACGTGGTTTTTGCTCTGGAAAACACCGATTGTGCGATGCCTGCACGGATAATCTCCGTTGAGGCAAGTGAACTGATGCGCGAACGGCAAAGGGAATGTTACCTTAAAGCGGGTATGGAGGTCATTCAACGCTCAACCCTGTCGGGCATACCCCGGCAGGCGCATTGTCTGTTGTTCTGCAACGAACTTGTTGATGCATTTCCGGTGCGGTGTTTTTCCTGGCGCCACGAGTCCATGCTTGAGCGCGGAGTCTGCTGGCGGCAGGGCGGTTTCAGCTGGCAGGAAAGGGCGCTGGAACATGGGCCGACGATCGACCGGAAACTGATGCAGGCATGGCCGGAGGGCTACGTCAGCGAGTGGAATCCGCTGCTGGCATCATGGCTGGCGCAGGTACGCGCATGCATGCGTCGGGGCTATGTGTTCTGCGTGGATTACGGTTATGCGCAGTCGGAGTATTACCGCTCTCAGCGCCGTGAGGGAACACTGCTGGCGCATCTGCGGCATCAGGCGGTGGAAGATGTGCTCTGCGATCCGGGCAGCCGTGACATCACGGCGCACGTGGATTTTACAGCTCTTGTGGAGGAAGGGGCAAGGCTGGGTTTTGAAACATGCTGCTGGATGAGCCAGGGTGCTTGGCTGGCGCAAAGCCCTTCGGTTCAGGCTATGGTTCGCCATATGGCACAGCGTACGGATACCGAAGCGATGCAGGCCATGGCGGGGGCAAGACGCATGATGATGCCGCAGGGCATGGGCGAACTGTTCAAGCTTTGCGCCCTGGCACTGCACGCAAGCCGGGAATCGCCACCATATCTGGTCCGCTTTGATCGTAAGGATGCGCTTGCTCCTCGCCGCTCATGAGGTTTGCAAGTGGCTCCATGATTTCCGGTGCGGTCGAGCGCCTGCTGCCGGGTGGTGATGCCCTGGTTCGCTGCCAGGAGGGGTGCGTCCTTGTGAGCAACGCGGTTCCCGGTGATACGGTTACATGCAGGATTGACGGGAAGCGACGGGGGGTGTTCCGCGCCCGTGTGACGGACGTTGACGCTGCCTCCCGCATGCGTACGGCCGCCAGGTGTACAGCAGCCGCCGGGTGTGGCGGCTGCGCGCTCCAGTTTCTTGCACCAGGCCGCCATGCCAAAGTCAAATCCACATGGGTGAGGGAGGCTTTCGCGCCTTTTTTCGAGAATGACACCGACTGGATTCCCGTCAAGGGTGAAATCCCTCGCGGTCAGCGCCGGCGGGCGCGCTGGTGGTGCGGTTCGGATTGTCGGGGAAGATTTCTGGGCTTTCGTGCAAGGGCCAGTCATTCTCCGGTCCGCTCACCGGGCTGTGCGATGGTTCTCCCGCAGATGGACGCCCTGCGGCTGCATGTTCAGGACATGCTTCCGGACCCCGTCAGGTCCGTACGCCTTACAGGGCTCATTGATGGCATGTATGCCGTATTTGAAGGGGATGTTGATGCCATGCCTTCCGGCCTGGCAAGGGACCTGATGAAGCGTATCAATGAATGCGATCCGACGGTGCCGGTACAACTCTGGTGGCGCGGCCCGTCGGGATATGCACTCATGTCCACTTCCGTCCGGCCGCTGCACGACCGGGTGCCGGCGGGGGGGGAGTGGGTGGAACTTGCCGCGGGGCCGGATGATTTTGTCCAGGGCCATGCACGGGGGAATGCCGATATGGTCCGCCAACTGCTTCATTGGGCGGGCAGGCCCCGTTTCGTGGCTGATTTCTTTTCCGGCATCGGCAATTTCTCGATTTCACTCGCCTGCGCCACGGGCGCGGTTGTCCGGGGCGCGGATGCCTCGGTTTCCAGTTGCCGCAGGGCGAACGCCAACGCGGGAAAATACGATCTGAATGCCCGCTATGATGCCGTAAACCTTTTCGCAGCCTTTGATCTCGGCGCCTATGCCGGGGCGGATGTACTGATTCTGGATCCCCCGCGCAAGGGCGCGATACGCATTTGCCGCAGCATGGGGGCGCTTCTGCCCGCCGCCATTATCATGGTGAACTGCGATGTGGCCAGCGGTGCCCGGGATGCACGTTGCCTGAGCGGCCAGGGCTACCGGTTGAGGGCTCTGCGCGCCTTTGACCTTTTTCCTGACAGCGGCCATGTGGAGGCCATGAGCCTGTGGCGACGTTAGCCTCTCATACAATATCCGGGGCTGTCCGAATACTGCCCGGGCTGGCGCTTGTGCTGCTGACGGCGTGCCAGCCGGCCCTGCCGGATCAGGGAGAGGCCCGTATCGCGCTGGCGCAGATGCCGATGAGCCTCGATCCGCGCTATGCCACGGATGCTGCATCCCATCGCGTCCAGCAATTACTGCACCGGGGGCTCGTGCGGTTGGATGCGCGTTTCCGGCCCATACCGGATGCCGCGGATCACTGGGCGCATCCGGATGCGCTTACCTGGCGCTTTTTTATCCGGCCGGGACTGCGTTTCCATGATGGTACGCCGGTACGGGCCATGGATGCGGCGGCAACCCTGAATTCAATCCTGGACACACAGAAGGCCAGCCCGTTGCGCGCCGGGTTTACAACCATTGGAGAGGTGAAGGCCGTCTCGGAGCGCGAATTGCTTATTCGCCTTGTGCGGCCGGACGCATCACTGCTTACCCGTCTGTCCGTTGGCATTCTGCCCGCCCGGCTGGCCTCGGGCGGCAATCAGGCCCGGCGAACGACAGGCTGCGGGCCCTGCCGGTTGCGTGCATGGGACCGCCGTGGCATCAGGCTTGAATGCGGAAAATCCGCTCATGTGCGTCGCCTTCGCTTTATCAGGGTCAAGGACCCGGTGACGCGCTGCCTGAAGCTGGTGCAGGGCGAAATCGATTTTACCGAAAATGATCTGCCGCCGCATCTTCTGCCCTACCTGCGCCGCCAGCCCCGCTTGCGGATCAGGAGCCTGCCGTCCACAACCTTTTCCTATATCGGCATGAACCTGCGTGATGCCATACTCGGGGATGTGCGCGTGCGCCGGGCGCTGGCCCTGGGCCTTGATCGGAAGCGGCTGAAGAAGGCGTTGTTTGGTGACCTGCCGCGCCTGGCTGAAACCGTAATCGTTCCGTCCCACTGGGCGGCGGCGCAACTGCCCGAAACGCCGTTCGCACCGGCTGTTGCCGAACATCTGCTGGATCAGGCCGGCTATCCACGCAGGTCCGACGGTATACGCTTTACATTGAATTTCCGTACCAGCACGGATCCGACCAGGCTCAGACTGGCCACGGCGATTGCCTCAATGTGGAAGAAAATCGGTATCCGGGTTTCCATCGAGTCGCTGGAGTGGGGCGGCTTCTATGCCCGCATCAAGCGCGGTGATTTCCAGGTGTTTTCCCTGTCGTGGGTGGGCATTGTTGATCCGGATATCTACCGCTGGATTTTGCACTCGAAGATGTGGCCGCCGAAAGGGGCCAATCGCGGCCGTTACGCGAACCCGCAAGTGGATCAGTGGCTGGAGGCGGCAGGCAGGGCGGAAGATCGTGAACAAAGGCGATTGTTGTACACTCGCATTGAGAAGCAAATGGCAGCGGATCAGGTGTATATTCCACTATGGTACGAACCGGTAATTGCAGTGTCGGGGCCGCGCATTTCCGGATTTTCGCCCACTCCGGACGGAAGTCTGCTGGGATTACTGAAGGTTAAAATCCACCATGAGCAAAGGTAATTTGGGAAGGAACATCCGGAATTAACCGTAGAATCTTCAAAGACCGGGATTACCGCGTCGGACTTTGCGGGCTAAGTCCATTGGTCTCGCTGGAAATCAGGGGGATGTGTTGTAAGGCGAATTCAGGGTTAGGATCGGAATCCCCTTGTCAAGAAGCCCATGAGCGAACGACTCGGTTTTGCTACCCGAAGAAGCGTGGATGAAAATCACTTCATCAGTCACAGCCACCACGAAATCGTTGCGCTGTTCGGCCAGGGCCGCCGTCATACGGCGATGCTTTTTCTCAAAGGGTGAAAGGAGCAAAAGCCTTCCCTGATCCAAAGGTTGCTTCCACGCAGCGGGGATGCGCATGCCTTCGATGGAGCGGGCCGGACAGATGATGATGGGTTGCGTGCCGCGCAGCAGGATGCGCAGGCATTCCTTTTCCACCGGGGTGTGAAAGCCGCTGATCACCGTTGTGCCTGCATCGCGTAAGGATCGGGCAAGATCATAGGCTTTCAGGATCAGATTGCCCGGGCATTTACGGGAACAGAAAAGAGCAAGTTTCTTTGACTGCAAGATGTCCTGATTGCCAAGCATATGAACCGGGTCATGCCATTCAGGCAGCAAGTGCGTATGTAAGGAACTATGCATCAAACGCGCCAGAGGTTCTCAGTCTCTACACAAGTTGTAGTTTATGTAGGTCAATGAATAAAACCGGATGATTGCTTTTCCGGTTACTATCCGTATCAAGCAATGTAAATCCACGACGCTCGTAGTATCGAACAGAAGATTTTTTCGAATCCACGACGAGAAAACGGCACCCGGTATTGGGCATGATATTTTCGATTACGTTTGCGATGGCCCACTGAATC
Source organism: uncultured Zetaproteobacteria bacterium (assembly GCA_964628185.1). Classification (GTDB taxonomy): domain Bacteria; phylum Pseudomonadota; class Zetaproteobacteria; order Mariprofundales; family Mariprofundaceae; genus CAZVLQ01. Next base: position 89,766 of record CAZVLQ010000007.1, read on the forward strand.
AGTGCTTCGCCATAACGATGGTTTTGAAAATCCTGATGAACAGCCAGGCGTGCGATTTTCACGGCGGGTGATCTATTGTATTTATTTGCCTCAATTACAGCATTACCAGCGCATTCAATCTCACTACAAATAAGCGTGATGTAGCCCAGGACGGGCGGGGATTTTATTCCTTGCTCAACAATAACAAATGTTTTGGCAATGTTTTCCTGATGATAGGACTTTGCATGCTTTGTCAGGAAGGTTTTCAGGGGTGCATACTCAGCCTTGCCCAATGAAAATCCTGATACTCTATCATCAGGCTGAATTGGCCTGAGAATGACCTTATATGGTGGTTCAACCAATGAGACGATTTACTTGGACTTGATTTCAGCGTATCCCTT
>CAZVLQ010000008.1:0-87054 GCA_964628185.1 uncultured Zetaproteobacteria bacterium
CGAATCAAACTCCGACTGCATCAAACGTATTTTTTCAAACAACGCGATATCAACAATCGCCGCAACCGGCTTGCCGCTTTTTTGAATCACAACGGAATCATGGCGATAAGTCACTTCATTCAGCAACTCGCCCAGATTATTCCGAACTGTCATTGCCGATGCTTCTCGAATCATGATATTCACCTCGCTATTCAATTACCTCAATCATAGTGATTACCCTAATTATATGCAAATGTCTAAAATGTACCTTTCCCAAACATCAATAGTTACGTTGTGTCGCATTTTACAATAATGTGACACATATGGAGGTTTTGCCATGAAAGCAATATCCATTCGTGAAATGCGCAGTGAGTTGGGACATCTGGACCGGCTCATGGATGAGGAGGGCGAAGTGATTGTGACCAAACACGGCAAACCTATTGCGCGTCTGTTGCCTTTGAAAGGCGCGCGCACGATGCCGGACCACGCCCCGCTTCGCGCTCAAATGCCGATATTAAAAATACCTAGTTCCGGATTGATTCGCGAGGATCGGGACGAACGCTAATGGATGTGGTGATATTTTGATTTACCTGAATATATCAGCCTACACTATTCATAAATGCTGCCGCGCCCTTGCTTGTTCCTTTGTCCGCACCGAATCCCTCGTCAGTCGTCCGTATGCACGGCTACGCACTTCCTCCTCGGAATCCGTTGCGAACAAAGGTCCTGCGTAATCATCACGGCGATTCATGAATAGTGTAGGCTAGAAACGGCATGATGGAGAGATAGAGAATCAGGAGCACTGCCGCCAGGTAGATGGCGGCAAGAAGCGGGGCCTCTCTTACCTTGTCCAGAACGGTTCGCTGCTCGCCCTGTTGCCGCAGTTGTTCGTATGTCTGTCTTGCGTTTTTCCTGCGTTGTTGCTGATAGGCGTCAATAAGCGATCTGGCCTCTTCCAGTTGTTCCTTGCCGTGCAGCCAGATGGCAGGCAGAGAGATGCCCCAGCTACCGGCGCCGGTTTCATAGAAATCGATGCCGTGGTCGTGCAACAGTCCACGTACCTCATCGGCTTCATCCGCCGGAACATTGCGTAGCTTGAACAGTAATTCAGCCATGCTTTTTTGCATGTTTGGTCAAGAATCTGTCCAGTTGATTTGCAAAAGACTTCTGGTCGTTTTGATTCAGAACTGGCGAGCCGGCTGTATTGATACCGCTGGCGCGTAACGTATCCATAAAATCCCGCATATTCAGGCGTGCCCGAATCGTACCCAATGAATACATTTCGCCGCGAACGCTTAGCGCCTGCCCGCCTTTTTCGAGCACTTCCGCCGCCAGAGGAATATCGCTGGTGATGACAAGATCGCCTGCTTCAAGGCGCTTCACAATCTCATTGTCGGCGACATCAAAACCGGCAGCGACTTGCAGCATACTAATATTGGGTGACGATGGTATGCGCAGCGGCATATTTGCAACCAGTATCAGCGACACACCGGTACGTTTTGCCGCTCTGAACAGAATACCCTTGATGACCACAGGACATGCATCTGCATCGACCCATATTCTCATGTCACATATGCACTGGGCACTAGCAGTCCGTCGGACTTGATTCACGGTGTTAGTGATTTTAGCCATGCGACTTGACCACCGCAGATAATTTCAGTGCAAAGCCGCCGTTTTCCGTTGTTTCAGGTTGAGCGCAAGAGATATTTATCATCTCATGCGGCCTTCAAGGCAAACATCCGCTTGATATTCCATGCCATGCAGACCAGTTGCCACTCGCCTTGCGCCTTTCTCAGCCCGCGCATGGAGAATTGACGGAATCCAAGCACGTTCTTGATGATGCCAAAGACCGGTTCCACCGTGCATTTGCGTTTGGCATAAATCTCTTTGCCTTGTTTGCCCTGTAAGTCGTACTGCATACAGGCAACAAGGTCATTCGCATCGGGTTTCGGCATATCCTGGTTGTCCATGAAACGCTCCAGCAAGGGCGGATGGTGTGATTCACGCTTGCTGGCAATCAGCGGAGCAATCTCATGCTCATGCTCATGACAATGCTTTACATTCTTTTCACTGAAATACCCCGTGTCGGTCACCAGCGTATCCACCTGCCCCAACCCTTTCGGCAATGCTTTCAATTCTCCCATGGCTGGCTCAATCTCCAGCTTGCGGCTCGAAAACACCCCCGTCGCGTAACCGTAAAACAGCAAGGACAGAAGTATCTTCGGATGATACGGCGCGCTGCCTCCCCCTCCGTAGGCACGCTCCAATACTTTCGTATCCAGACCTTCCAAAATCTCAACTACAAAACGCGCCAGATGATCCTCCGGCAACCAGTCATCCAGTGATGGCGGTAATAAATACGGCGTGCCGCGATCTACATCCCGAAACCTGCTGCTCATTTGAGGCTGCCTCCACAAATCATGCTGTATGAGTATCCTATCATGAACGGCGGCTAAGTCCGACAGGCTCCTAGGAACCTTTATTGAAGATGCTGAAAAGGCTATGCTGCATGCATGGGGCGCCCTGAAAGAATCGTGTCAGGTAACTTTATCTACCACGTGCTCAATCGTTCAAGAATGAATAAAGGTTCCTGACACCTTTTTATGGAATGCTCAAACTGGGTTGCGCCGACGGACGGCGATGCCTGGATTATGGGCGTGCTTAACTGCACGCCCGATTCATTTTCGGATGGCGGTATGCATGTAGTTTTGGACGAAGCCATCAGACATGCCGAATCCATGTGGGGGGCCGGCGCGGCCCTGATCGATGTCGGCGGGGAGTCCACGCGGCCGGGCGCCGGTGCCGTGGCCGAAACAGAGGAACTGGCACGGGTGATTCCGGTTATCGAGGCCCTGAGCGCGAAAGGTATCAAAACTTCCGTGGATACCTCCAAGGCGGAAGTAATGCGCCGTGCCATTGCAGCGGGTGCCTTGATGGTGAATGACGTGACCGCGCTGCAGGGCGATCCGGCATCGCTTGCCGTGGTGGCGGAGGGGGGTGTGGATGTGTGTCTGATGCATATGCGCGGCACGCCGGTCACCATGCAACGGCATATTTCTTACCAGGATGTGGTTCAGGAGGTGGAAGAATTTTTCAAGCGCCGGGTGGAGGCCTGTCTGGCCGCCGGGGTGAAGGCATCCTCGATTATGCTGGATCCGGGGATCGGATTCGGCAAACGTGTGGAGGACAATCTGGCCCTGATTGCCGCGATTTCGCGTTTCAGAAGGCTGGGGTTCCCGATATTGACGGGCGTGTCCAGGAAATCCTTTCTCGGCCGGCTGACCGGCGCCCCGGTACATAACAGGGAAATTGAAACCGCCGCCGCCGTGGCCGTCTGCGTGTTCGCAGGTGCAGACATGGTACGTGTGCATGACGTGCCGGCCCAGGGCAGGGCGGTCAGGATCGCTTCGGCCGTGCGGCGAAGCTTGCCTGGCGGTATTTCCGACGTATCATCCTGATTGGCATGGAAAACTGGCATTTCGGCATTCGGGATCTTGTGGATATCGCCCTGGTATCCGTGGTGGTCTATTTTGTACTTCGTCTGATTCGCGGCACACGGGCCGTGCAGATGCTTATCGGCTTGACGGTTGTGATGGTCGTCTACGAACTGGCGCGGTATTTTGGCCTGCTGACCGTGGAGTGGATGTTCGGTCATTTCTTCTCGGCTTTTATCATTATTCTGGTTGTATTGTTTCAACATGAGATCAGGCGTGCACTGATGCGGGTTGGCGTCAATCCGCTGGCCTCCGGAGGCGCGCACACGGGGCTGGTGGATTCGCTGGTCGATTCCAGCTTCGCCCTGTCGCATCGGGGTTGGGGCGGCCTGCTGGTGATCGAGCGTGAAACCGGGCTCAAGCACCTGTTTGAATCCGGCGTGGAAATGAATGCACCGGTGCGCAGTGATTTGATCCAGGCCATGTTTTGTCCGCAGGCGCCCATGCACGATGGAGCGGTCATCATCCAGCCGCTTCCCGGCCAGGGTGGCCGGGTCGCGGCGGCAAGAGTGCTGCTTCCGCTGGCACAGGTCAACGCCCTGTCCGGGGAGTTCGGCACCCGCCATCGGGCAGCCATCGGGTTGACCGAGGAAAGTGATGCACTGGTGATTGTCGTTTCCGAGGAGTCCGGTCATATCCGGCTGGCGGAAGAGGGGAAGATGAGCAAGCCGCTGGATCGCAATGCCCTGCGCGGTCTGCTGATGCGGCGTTTTTCCCAGACGGGCGGGCCGTCGATTGTCGCCTCAGGCCACATCTGAAATGATGGGAATCATACGGTTTGTCCGGGCAAGCGCCCTGAAGATACTTGCCGTGCTGATTGCCATCGTGTTATGGATGCAGGTACATGGTCAGGGAGCGGCATCGCTGAGTATGGATGTTCCACTTCAGGTGCAGGGCCTGCAAAGCAGCATGGTGATCGTGAACGATCTTCCCGACCAGGTCAGGGTGACGATCAGCGGTCTTCAGGCACAACTGAGCGGCCTGAAGGCGGTGGATATCCGTGTACCGCTTGATGCCTCGGACCTGAAGGAGCCGGGTGTGGTGACACGGGCTATCAAAATTTCCGCCATTCGCCTGCCGGTCGGACTGACAGTTGAAAAGGTGCAGCCGGACAGGCTCCAGTTGCAGGTGGATCGCGTGGTCAGGCGGGAAATTGCGGTCAAGCCCCGCCTGGAGTTGCCGGCGGGATGGAAAGCCGTCGATGTCAAAATTGCGCCTGCCAGGGCCGCCCTGACCGGCCCCGAAGTCTGGCTTGACGCCCTTTCTGATGTTAAAACGACAGCGGTGCGGCCGGATCTTAAAGTGGGGCCGTTTGAAAAGAAGGTCGGCGTTGAGAGTCCCACCGGTAAAGCTATCCGTCTGGTGGAGCCGGGCGCCATGTTTGCCGTCCGGGGTGTGCTGGTGCGGGGTCGTGGGAAACACGGGAGGGCGAAATGATACGGCGTTACTTTGGCACGGACGGCGTGCGCGGCACGGTGAACAAGGAATTGATGACGGCTGAATTTTCGCTCAGGCTCGGCAGGGCGGCGGGCTTCGTGCTGACCCGGCACCTTCAGCACCAGCCCCATATTCTTATCGGCAAGGATACGCGCCTTTCGGGTTACATGATTGAATCGGCTCTTTGCGCCGGTCTGACATCCCAGGGAATGAATGTGCTGCTTGTCGGACCGGTACCAACCCCGGCCGTGGCCTATCTAACCCGCAGCCTGCGGGCGGATGCGGGGGTGATGCTCTCCGCCTCGCATAATCCGGCCGCCGACAACGGCATCAAGTTCTTTGGCGCTGACGGATTCAAGCTGCCTGATGATATTGAACTGGAAATCGAGCGCCGGCTGGATGATCTGCCGCCGTTACCAGCCGCGGACGGCATCGGCAAGGCATTTCGGGTGGATGATGCACGCGGTCGCTATGTGGAATTCTGCAAGGCGTCCCTGCCGCGCGGGTTCCGGCTGGATGGTCTCAAGGTTGTCGTGGACTGCGCCAACGGCGCCGCCTATGACGTTGCGCCCCGGCTGTTTGACGAACTGGGCTGTGAAGTCATTCCCATGCACACCGAGCCTGACGGGGAGAATATCAATCTGGGCTGTGGTTCCACCCATCCCGACGGCATGCAGGCGCGTGTTGTTGAAACGGGCGCCGATATCGGTTTTGCCCTGGACGGGGATGCGGACCGTCTGATTGCCTGCAATGCAGAAGGGTGCATCGTGGATGGCGATCGTGTGATCGCGGGGCTGGCCGAGCATCAGTTGCGTCACGGCCGACTGACAGGCGGCGCCGTGGTGACCACCGTCATGAGCAACATGGGGCTGGAGCAGTATCTGGCCGGGCTTGGCATTGGCATGCACCGCGCCGCTGTTGGTGATCGCTATGTGCTGGAAATGATGCGTGAAAAAGGATGCAACCTTGGCGGCGAGCAGTCAGGTCATATCATCATGCTGGATTGCAACACGACCGGTGACGGCCTGCTGACCGCCCTGCAACTACTTTGTGTCATGCGGGATCAGGACAAGCCCCTGTCGGAGATTGCCGATGGCATGCGTTTGTATCCCCAGAAACTATGGAATGTGGTACTCCCCCGGCGCATGAATATTATGGCGGAACCGGCGATAAAAAAGGTCCTGCGTGCAGCCGAGAAACGCCTCGACGGCAAGGGCCGGCTGAATGTGCGCGCATCCGGCACGGAGCCGAAGTTGCGCATCATGGTGGAAGCGGAAGAAGAGGCGATGATGCTTGAAGTGGGCCAGCGACTGGCCGATCATATTGAATCCACACTGCATGGCGCAATTTGACGTATTTAACGGTGATGCGGACGGTCTGTTCGCCCTGCACCAGTTGCGGCTGGTTTCACCGGTTGACAGCGGGTTAATCACCGGCGTCAAGCGTGAGGTTGATCTGTTGCGGCATGTGCGCGCCGAAATCGAAGACTGCGTAACCGTGCTCGATATTTCACTGGACAAGAATCGTAAAGCCTTGCTGCATCTGCTGGAACATGGTGTCAGGGTACGCTGGTTCGATCATCACTTTGCCGGCACCATCCCCGAACACCCGAATCTTGAAGCGCATATCAATACCGCGCCGGCCGTATGCACCAGCCTGCTGGTGAACGACCATCTTCAGGGTGCATACCTGCCCTGGGCCGTGGCGGCGGCTTTCGGCGATAACCTGCACGATGCCGCCCGCGCCGCCGCTGTTCCCCTGCACCTGGATGGAGACCGGCTGCAACTGCTTTGCCTGTTTGGCGAGTGCGTAAATTACAACAGCTATGGCGTATCGCAGGACGACCTGCGTTTTCACCCGGCCGATCTGTACCGGTGTATGGCGCCGTTCGCCGATCCCTTTGTTTTCATGGCCGAGGATGAGGCGTTTTCCATCCTGAAAGAAGGCATGGAAAGCGATATTGGGCAGGCCAGGCAGGTGCGTCCGGAGTTTGCCGATACGCATGCGGCCCTGTACGCCCTGCCGGATGAAACATGGGCTCGACGCGTGAGCGGTATATTCAGCAACGAACTCGCACGTATGGAGCCTGATTGCGCCCATGCCGTGATCATGTCGCTGAAGGCGGGCGGCTGGCGTGTCAGTGTACGCGCACCGTTAACAACAAGGCAGGGGGCGGACGAGCTGTGCCGGGCCTTTCCGACCGGCGGCGGCCGCGCCGCCGCTGCCGGTATCAACCGGTTGCCGGAGGATATGCTGGATGCCTTTACAGATCGTTTCCGCGCGGCCTTTTCCGGATGACTGACAGATTTCCTAAAATATAGCCCCATCATGGCCGTATTCGCTCAAGTTCATCCTGAATCCGTATTGCCTCGTTTGCCGGAACATCGGCTTCACGCGCCCATTGCCTCCAGCATTCGATACTGTCCGCCACCTTGTCCACGATGGCATTCGCCTCATTTCGATGAATATCCACTATTGCCGCTACGGAGATCAGGTCCGTACGGTCTATTCCTTTTCCCTTACCGTTGATACTCGTCGTATGCTCTCCGCCGGGACCATCCGTAAAGCTCAGGTCATAGCCCGGAGACAGACGCCACTCCCCATCCTCGCCCATGAGGAAAGCAAACTGTTTGACATGGTCATCACGGTTGTGGGCAAGTACGTTGAACGTCATCAGGCGGAACGCCCGCTGCACGTCGCTTGCGTCACGGGTTAAATCCAAGGTCAGTTTCAGCAGGTCGATGTAGTCGGCGCATGGTTCACGAAAGCTGCCACCGATCATGTTGCCGAAGCTATGCATGTGAATGCGCCGCTTTCCGATCCTGTCGAACCGTTTAACACCGAAATAGCGCTTTCCGTCTCTGGCCTCAAACAGGCGTGTCTCGGGCATGTCGATACCCGCCGCCCGTGCCATCCCCGCATAGGCATATTCTACCGGCCCGGCATAGGCGGCGTCTTTTCTAGCACAGAACTTGATCATCCATGGCTCAAAGTTCGCCGGCAGCATATCGGCGCCGGAGATGATGTCGTTATTCCTGATCCCGACAAGCACCTTGGGGCGGGCGCCGCCGGGTGAGCCACCGGCCGCAAGCAGTACGGGCAGAATTTCCGCCGTGTCTCCTTCCAGCACATCCTGCGCGTTCGCGGCCAGTTGCTGAATGTCCAGCAGTTCATTTTCGTTATTTTTCCGCTCAATCGCGGGGACATAAGTCAGCGCACCCATCGTACGCCGGCCAAGCCAGGCCAGGCGGTAGAGCGGGCTTACGGTCGCCGGGTCTTGACCACCGCGGCGCAGATGACGATCCATGAGTAGAAGGCCCCAGCCATCGGGCAGCGAATCATCGAAAACACCGTGCAATCCACGCCACAGCCCGGTTTGGTCCCGGTGCAGCCCTTTGGATAAAGGCAGGAGATAGGGGGATATTTCCAGTCCGGAGCGGATGAACCCGGCATCGTATTCGAACACGATGCTTCCCTTATCTTCGGCAAGCCTGCCCACGCGCACGGGCGCATCAGGGTCGGCGCCGTAACACACGTTCAGAATGTTCATCGGCGGCCCCTGGCGGGCAGTCCGGATTGGCGCCGGTCCATTTCATCGATGCTGCCCGGTCCGGGAAGCTCAAACATCTCTTCCATACGCCCAATCCGGCCGAGCGCATGCGCGATCCGGAGGAAATTATGCAGAGACACATTTTCCCCGCGCTCCATATTCTTGACGGTGCCGAGCGACACCCCCGCCTTTCTGGCGAGCGTTTCCTGTTTCCATCCACGGTAAAGGCGCAGCGCTTTGGCTTTACGGCCGAGGCACAGTTGAATATCACGTGGTGAATTGTATTTTATAGGTAACATATTACATATAATTATACATATTGGCATGAAATAGGCAAGATATTATCTATTATAAATCCACCTCACGGTGATTTATGAATCCTGCGAGTTTGGCAAATGAGTAAGGTGAACGCTACCCTCTACCCCTGCTGAATCAGTTCGATCCTGTAGCCGTCCGGGTCCTCCACAAAGGCGATGACGGTGTTGCCGTGCTTCATCGGGCCGGGTTCGCGTACCACCTTGCCACCAGCCGTCTTGATGCCCTCACATACCTTGTAGATGTCATCCACGCCGATGGCGACATGGCCGAAGCCGTTGCCGGGATCGTAGGATGCGGTATCCCAGTTGTGGGTCAACTCAATGACGGCGCTGTCACTTTCATCACCATAGCCGACAAAGGCCAGCGTGAATTTGCCGCCCGGATAGTCTTTTTTACGTAGCAGGCGCATGCCCAGCACCCTGGTGTAAAAAGCCAGCGACCGGTCCAGATCGCCGACCCGCAGCATGGTATGCAGGATTCGCATGATAATTTCTCCCCGGATACATGATTTTATGGTTAATCATTCCGATTATAGCTTGCACTTGTGCCTTGCGTTAACCATAACCTGGATATGGATCATGCTGTGTGCCTGTATTGCGGTGAGGCCCTGGGCCGTTACGCCTTTGGCGAGGACCATCCCTTTGGTCCGCTGAGATTGCCGGCGTTCATGGCCGAGGCCGGAAAAAGGGGACTGCTGGACCGGGTATGCGCCTGCACCCTCGTGCAGGCGGATCGGGCGGCGATTGAACGATTTCACAGTGCTGATTCGCTGGCCGGTGATCCGATTACGCATCTGGCCTATTCCGTATCGGCGCACCGCCATGCCGCGGCGCGGCTGTGCGCGCTGGCGGAGGAATTATGTGGAGGCCGGATGCTGGCGCTCGGCGGAGGCGGCTACCGGCTTGACAACCTGTCCGCAGCATGGTGCGCGGCGCTGGAATCCATGCTTGAGACGGATGCAGGGTTGTGAAACTGCTCTGCGACGAAATGCTTGTGCGTCTTGGACGCTGGTTGCGGGCGGCGGGCTATGACACCGCCATTGCCGAACCGGGTATGCCTGACCGGGAAGTCGTGGCTCAGGCGTTCAGCGAGGGGCGGCTCCTGATTACCCGTGACCGTAAAATGGCCGAGCATCGGCTGGCCCGGGGGCGCTTGATCATTCTGAATGCGAAAGATCTCCATGATCAGGCGCGAGAAGTAGCGGCCCGCCTTTGTATCGACTGGACCCGACGCCCGTTTTCCCGTTGCCTGGTTTGCAATACGCCGCTGAAGCGGGGCGAGGAACGACATTTCTTACAGGTGCCACCGGAGAGCCGTGAGGCGATTGATGAGGTGTATATCTGCCCCGGTTGCGGCAAGACCTTCTGGCACGGCTCGCATGTGGCGCGTATGCGTCGTAAGCTGGCCGGCTGGAAGGCGACTCATGGGGCGCAAGATCATAAATGAAACCACATGCGGTGAGTCGAGGTGTTCAGCCCGCAAAGTGTGTCAGCACAGCCATGCTTTGCGATGCGCTGTTGCGCATTGCTGCCCCGGTCTCCGACGGGTTAATATGCGCCGGCATTCAGGGCCGGCTCTGGAAAATGGCCTGTTACACATTATGTCCGATGCGATTTAGCTGACTCTGGCAAGCTCGCCAGGGTTAAAAAGCACGGGAATATTTTTGGTTCCGGCAACGCCGGGAGGGGAGGAATCATCATGCAACTGGCAATGATTGGTCTGGGCCGCATGGGAGGCAACATGGTGCGGCGGCTGGTGCGGGGGGGACACCGGGTGGTGGCCTATGACGTGGACGCCGCACCGGGCGAGGCGCTGGCAGCGGAACTGGAGGCCGTCTCGTCTGCCTCCGACCCGGCCGATGTCGTTAAACAGCTTGCCGCGCCGCACGTTATCTGGGTGATGGTGCCGCAGCAGTTTGTGGATGATACGCTTTCCGCATTGCTGGATGCGGGCCTGGAATCCGGCGATGTGATTGTGGATGGCGGAAATTCCAGTTATAAAGACAGCCGTCGCCGCGGTCACGAGCTGGCTAAAAAAGGCATCCTGTTTGCCGACTGCGGTACATCCGGCGGCGTGTGGGGCCTGCAAAACGGCTATTCACTGATGATCGGCGGGGAAGAGGAGACGATTGCACTGATTACACCGGCGCTTACGGCGCTGGCATCGAATGCTGGCAAGGGCTGGGGCCATGTCGGGCCCGTGGGTGCGGGCCATTTCGTCAAAATGGTTCACAACGGTATCGAATACGGCATGATGCAGGCCTTTGCCGAGGGCTTCGATCTGATGCAGGCCAGGCAGGAATTTAATCTGGACATGCATCAGATTGCCCGCATCTGGCAGCATGGCTCCGTGGTCAGTTCATGGTTGCTGGATCTGATTGGTGACGCACTGGAAAAGGATGGCCGCTTATCCGCTTTGTCCGACTGGATGGATGATTCCGGCGAGGGGCGCTGGATGGCGGAGGAAGCCATCGACCTGGGCGTTCCTGCACCGGTGATGACGCTGGCCCTGCACATGCGTTTTCGCAGCCGTCAGCAGCCTGCCTTTGCCGGAAAGGTGGTCAATGCCATGCGGGCGGGCTTTGGCGGACATGCCATCAGGGCGGCCGGTGAGGAAGAGACTTCATGAATGAACATGTTTTTCCGGTTGGCGGGCTTCAGCCGGATAACGCGGATATCGTTATTTTCGGCGCCACCGGTGATTTGTCACAACGCAAGCTGCTGCCGGCGCTGGCGCACATGTACCGGTGGAACCTGATCGCACCGGGAAGCCGTATTATCGGCGTGATACGCGATTCGGATCAGGTGCGTTCATGGCACGACCAGGCGCATGCGTCGCTGCTGAAATATGCGCCGGACACGGTAACCGATCCCGGGATGTGGCAGGGGTTTGCCAGCATGCTGCACCCCCTTCAGGGCGATCTCGAAAATCTCGAAAGCTTTCGGAAGCTTCATGATGTCGTGGAAGATTCCGCTTCATCCATGAATGCCATGTTTTATTTTGCCATTCCGCCCGCCTTTTACGATGTGACGGCCAGGCATCTGCATGAGGTGGAACTCACGTGCGAGGATCGCGGCTGGCGCAGGCTGGTGATTGAGAAACCCTTCGGTATGAGCCTCTCCACCGCCAGGAAACTCAACAAGTGCCTGCTTTGTTATTTCTCCGAAAAACAGATCTACCGGATTGATCATTATCTTGGCAAGGAAAGCGTACAGAACCTGCTGGCCTTCCGCTTTGCCAACGCGGTGTTTGAGCCATTGTGGAATCGCACCTATATCGACCATGTCCAGATTACCGTGGCGGAAACCCTGGGAGTGGAATATCGCGGCGCCTACTATGAAAAGGCCGGTATTTTACGCGACATGATCCAGAGTCATCTGCTGCAGTTGCTTACCCTTGTAGCCATGGAACCACCGGCGGAAATGACGGCCACGGGTGTGCGTAATGAAAAAATCAAGGTATTGCACGCCATGCGGCCTATACGGGAAGAGGATGTGGAACGCTACACGGTACGCGCCCAGTACGGTCCCGGCATGATTGACGGCTCTCCTGTCGCAGGTTACCGCTGGGAGCCGAAAGTGGCGCATGATTCGAACACGGCAACATTCGCGGCCGCCAAGCTGTTTGTGGACAATTGGCGCTGGCAGGGCGTGCCCTTCCTGCTGCGCACGGGGAAACGGCTTCCGGAACGGGTATCTGAAATCGCCATCCGCTTCCGCAAGGTCCCACTGAACCTGTTCAGGCACAACAGTACAAAGCTGGCCGAAAATGAACTGGTGTTTCGCCTCCAGCCCAACGAAGGCATGAGTCTGGCGCTGAATGCCAAACAGCCGGGGCTTTCCATGCGTCTGCATCCCCTTCGCTTGCATGCGCCCTACGCGAAGGCGGGCTCCGGTATGCCGGAGGCTTACGAGACGCTGCTGCACGATGTGTTGCTCGGGGATGCGACTCTGTTTACCCGGGCGGATGAGGTCGAGGAGGCCTGGCGCGTGCTGGAGCCTGTTATCAGGGTTTGGGATGAAAGCAGGGTGGTGACGCTTTATCCCGCCGGAACCTGGGATATTCCGGGGCTGAATCAATTAACCGGGGATTGTGAGAGCGGTTGGCGGCTGCTGAGCTGATCATGTATGTTTATCCGGATGCGGTGGCCATGGCCCGGGCAGCAGCCGAAAAAATTGCCTGCTGCTGTGCCGCGGCCATCAGGGATAAGGATACATTTTACGTTGCCCTTTCCGGCGGAAATACACCGGTTCGCTGTTATGAGCTTCTGCGAAATATGCAGATGGACTGGCGTCACGTGCATGTGTATTTTAGCGATGAGCGCTGTCTGCCCAGGGGGGATGCGGAGCGCAATGATACGATGGCATGTCAGACCTTGTTGAAGCATGTGTCGATTCCATCCGGCCATATCCACTCCATTCCGGCGGAGCTGGGGCCGGAGGATGGCGCGACCGCCTACGCGGAGATTCTTACGCGTATTCCCGCGCTGGATCTGGTCCTGCTCGGCATCGGGGAAGACGGCCACACGGCCAGCCTGTTCCCTTGTCATCCGGCACTGACGGATAATCGCCTGGCCATACCGGTCCATGCTGCGCCCAAACCACCGCCGGAACGTGTGACCATGGGCTATTCGATGCTTAACGGAGCGCGGCTGCGCATGGTGATGGCCGCTGGCGCCGGCAAGCACGAAGTGATCAGGCGCATCAGACGAGGAGAGGATCTGCCGGCCGCCAGGCTGGCGTCGAGTGCGTGGTATGTGGATACTGAAGCGGTGCGGAAGGATGAATAGTACGGGGTATTTGCGTTACTTTTGCATGGCCCTTGTGCTGTTGATGGCGCTGACTTCGTGCGCCAGAACCCGTGTTCAGATGACGGGGGATTTATGGCAGCAGTGGCGTGCCATGGATGCCCTGATGCAGTCCGATTATCCCGATGCCGTGCCCATCGTGCTGGTGCACGGCTGGAATGGCAGCGAGTTCAGTTGGCCGGAGGCGCGGGTGCTTGCCGGACTGGAGCAAAAGCTTGACCGGGACATCTATTATTTTTCCTATCGCACAGGCCTCATTACCAGCCGCTTTCCTCCGATTGAGATCCTGGAGGAGGAACTGGAGCGTTTCCTGCACAACTTCAGGCGGGTTGATATTGTTGCGCACAGTATGGGCGGTCTGCTGATCCGGCAGTATCTGCAACATCATCCCGACCATCACATCAGGCGCCTGGTTTTTCTGGCGACACCGCATTTCGGCACGGATGCAGCCAGGACGCTGGCGAACCTGACCAACGTCAGCCCGCTGGGAAATCTGCAGGCGGAAGAGATGCAGCCCGGAAGCGGCTTTCTCTGGCAACTCAATGCGGCGAAAGGCACGGAGTTGAAAGGCATCGAGGTGCTTAATGTTTATGTGGGGCGGAAAGATATTGTCAATTCGGACTTCATTGTCAGACCGTTTTCAGCCTATCTTCCATGGGGGCGAAACATCACCTATGGCGTGGGCCACCACTCACTGGCCAGACATTTTACCGAGTCCGGGCTTATTATGGATTTTCTTGCTTCAGGCGCGTTGCCCGGGAATGCTCCGCCGCCTGAACAACGCAACATCTGGCTGCGTGTGATTGATTCGGATAACCGTGCTTACGCGGGCTTGAGCGAATCATCCGTCAAACGGTTGAATGCGAAGGGCATTCCTGTTCACACGGGCATCTCGGTCTGTTGCAAACTGCCGACCCGGATCAGTCCCGGTATAAGCCGGACCGTGGTGCTTGAGGACGTGCAACCGGATGAAACGATTGTGATCAAGCCCGGAAAGGGGCTGCCGACCGTCATGGTCCATGCCAGAAACCTGCTGGCCGCCCGGCAGCCAGTCGTACTCAAGGAATTGAAATTACCGCTGGCGGCGAGGTGACAGGATGGCTTGCTGTGATGATCCGCGCGTGCGCAGGGAAAGGCCGTTTCCCGCCGTTATGGCAGTGCTTGCCGCCATATTGCTGGTGGCGGGCGGGGCGCTGCTGATTCTGCTAGCCCGTATATTGCATGAAGGATTCGGAATTCAGGCTTGAGCAGGCTTGGCAGGCTGGTTGATCGGGCGAAAAAGCATAGCCGTAGCTATGGTTTGAGGCCGAGCGGCCAGGATGCCGAGCCTGATCGGGTCTGAAACCGGATAGGACAAAGCGTAACCACGGATAAAGTGGCGTGGATCCGTGTAATCTGTTGATATAATGTAATATCCTGTCCACCAGATGTCCGCCTTCATGCAATATACGGGCTAGATTCCTAACAGGGCCGGAGACGGCGCTACCATCGATCCCTGGCGGCTCGAATATGGGTAAATACGCTGATTGGGTCATGTGCGATGCCATGTTCTCCCGCATAGGTCAGCCTGAAAGCATCATCAGCTACCAGCAGAAAGGGATTGGTGATCCGTTCTTCCTCAAGCGTGCCGGGGATGGTTGGCAGGTTTCTGCGCCGTTTCTCCTGCTCCCGTTCCAGCCGTTTTCCGATTGCGTCGCCTTGAATGACGTGCCTGATGCAGAATGCCAGATTGTTCAGCGTATATTCATGTGCGCAGTAGAAACGTGTTGCGAGGGGGAGCCGCATGATTTTCTCCAGACTGTCCCACATCTGTTCCGGCGTGCCTTCAAACAACCGGCCGCAACCGGCGCCAAACAGCGTATCTCCGCAAAACAGGGCATCTCCGACGAGGAAGGCGATATGCCCGAGGGTATGACCGGGTACGTACAGAACGGATATATCCAGCTTGCCCAGTTTGAGCCGGGAGTCTCCATCCACGGCCATATCCAGTCCGGGAATACGCCTGGCATCGTACGACGAACCGATCACTGTACACCCGTATCCGGATTTAAGTTCCGGATTGGCGCCGACATGGTCCCGGTGATGATGCGTATTCATGATATGCGTTATGTTTCCACCCAGTTGCGCGCACGCGGCTTCCACGGGCGCGGCATCGGCCGGATCCACACAGACCAGCGCACCCTCCGCTTCAATAAGATAAACGTAATTATCACTCAGCACGGGTATCTGGTGCACGGTGAATCCGTTGTGCGCATATGACCACATAGGATCACTCTATTCCGTTTTCAGCCCCATGAATACGCCTGATGCTTTCAGCGTGATGCCCCCCGGCTTCAGGTTAGTCTGCGGCCCCTGAGCGCTTGTCCACGTTGTGCGCCAGTTGCTTCAGGGCGTCTGATATTTTCACCGGGTAAGGTTGGGCCGCATCCAGGCTGTGCAGTTGCTTCGGCAGGGCGGTAAGCCCCCTTGCGGCATGCTCGCGGATGGCGTTCAGGGAAGGGGAGGGAGATAGCATCACGCCGTTTTTCATTACGGCTTCGATCAGGGGCGTGCCGTCCTGTAAATCATCCGTCGTGGCAATCACATCGCGCGCCATGACGCCATCACTTGAATAGCGGTACACCTGCTTGCGGCCCGGCCATGTGGCCTTGCCTTCACTCACTTTTCGCCGGGCAACGCCCGCGTATTCCTGCATCTTGTAGGCACAGTCCAGGTAGGGGGCATCGCTGGAAGTGTTCATGCGCGTACCGACGCCATAGCCGTCAATGGGTGCATGCCGCGCCTCAATCTCCGCCAGCCTGTATTCATCCAGATTGCCGCTGGCGAAAATGGTGACATCGGAAAGGCCCCCGGCATCCAGGATGCGGCGTACCTTGAATGCGTGCTCGGCCAGATCGCCGGAGTCCAGCCGCACACCCTGAATGGCGATGCCTGCCGCCTTCAGTTGCGGGGCGATGGATACCACCTTCTCCGCCGCACGTTCAGTGTCATAGGTGTCGATCAGCAGGACGACGTTGTCCGGGTGGGAACGGGCATAATGCAGAAAGGCCTCTTCCTCCGAGTCATGCGCGAGAATATAGGAATGTGCCATCGTGCCGAAAATGGGTATACTGAATGCGGGCATGGCAAGCACATTTGAACTGCCGGAAAGTCCGGCGATCCAGGCGGCCCGCGCTGCCAGCAGACCGGCTTCGGCGCCATGGGTGCGCCTGAGCCCGAAGTCGACCAGCAGCTTCCCGGGTGCGGCCAGTCGGATGCGCGCCGCCTTGGAGGCGATCAGGGTCTGGAAATGCAGGAGATTGATGATGCGGCTTTCCACCAGTTGCGCCAGCGGCAGGGATGCGGTGACGCGCAGTAGCGGTTCATCGGGGAAACATATCGAGCCTTCGCGCATGGCATGGACATCCCCGTCGAAATGCAGCGTAGTCAGATAATCCACGAAATCCCGTGAGAACCGGCCGCTGCCGGACAGCCATTCCAGTTCATGTTCGGAAAAACGGAGTTGCTTCAGGTATAGCAGCACCTGCTCCAGTCCGCCAGCCATCAGGAAATTTCTTTTTTCCGGCAGCTTGCGCACAAAGAACTCGAATACGGCGGTGCCGGTCAGCCCGTGTTCAAGATAACTCTGCATCATCGTCAGTTGATACAGGTCCGTGAGCAGGGGAGATGTTTCGGCGCGTATCATGTCAGGGTCTGGCCCGGACTATCCACCAGTGCCGCCGATTCGATGATCTCCGCTCCCGCAGCCTTCATATCGGCGATGGCATGATCACCGCCACCCGCCCTGAGATTGACCGCGCGAATCGCATCCACAAGCAACAGGATGCGGTATCCCAGTTTCAGGCCGTCTTTTACCGTATTCAGTACGCAGAAATCCGTAGCCAGGCCGCCGACTACGAGGCGCCTGATTCCCATGGATTGCAGGTGATGATGCAACTTCGTTTTCTCAAAGCCTGAATAGGCGTCCCTGTCCGCTTTTTCGGCCTTGGAAATGATCACTGTATTTTCCGGCAGCATCAGGTTGTCCGCGAATGCTGCTCCCGGCGTGCCGGCGATACAGTGCGGTGGCCAGGGACCGCCCCGGTCCTTAAAGGAGCAATGATGCTCAGGGTGCCAGTCGCGCGTTGCGACAATGGGGAGGGCGTGCCGGGTGAAAAGGCCAATGCACTGATTGAGCGCGGGGATCACCTGGTCCCCGTTGGGTACGGCCAGCGTGCCGCCCGGCAGAAAATCGTTCTGTACATCCACAATAAGAAGCGCATCGGCATTCTGCAACTGTACCACGGAAATCTCCTCTCAATCCCGTGCGGATGTTGGCCGGATACGGGCCATTCCGGTCTTTTTGTGAGGGCAACAAAAAGTAGCTGCTCGCTTACCCCTGCCTGATGAAGCCGGATTTATGGGTAAAGTACGGGCCCCCGGACTCAGTCTTCCTCGCCCCCTGCCAGCAACCTGGCTGTCTGTCGATGGTTCACATGGCGGATATCATGCCCCTGAATGTTGTAAATGACCATTTCGGCGATATTGGTGGCATGGTCGGCAATTCGCTCTAAATTTCTGGCCGCATTGGACAATGTGATGGAAGAACTGATGGTGCGAGGATCCTCCAGCATGCAGGTAATCATTTCGCGATACATGGCCTTGTATAACTTGTCCACGTTCCTGTCATTCCCGATAACGGACATGGCCAGATCAATATCTCCGCGCGAAAGCGCATCCAGTGCGCGATTCACCTGTTGCTGTACCTCGTTGCCCATTGCCTCCAGATGCGAAAAGTCCGCGGGAGGATTGTCCTGAATTTGTATCGCTTCCTCAGCGAGACTGGCGGCCAGATCACCCATGCGTTCCAGATCGGTGACCACCTTGATAATGGCAATGACAAAGCGTAGATCATTGGCGGCGGGTTGCCGGCGCACGAGAATACTGCGCGTAATACTATCACACTGGACTTCCAGGGCGTTAATTGCAGCATCACGGTGGATGGTTTTACGGGCGAGCTTCTCATCCTGCTCCAGCATGCTTTTTACTGCATTGCCAATGGCACGCTCCACCAGGCCGCCCATGGACAGGACGCGTTCCTTGAGTTGGGTCAGTTCATCATCGAAACGCCTTAAGGTGTGGACATTCATAAAGTGATTATGAATCGGAGTATAACAGATGTCAATAAATCTCTGTTAAATTAAAAATTTATGTGCTATTCATGGATGTGTTGCACTAGAACAACTCTTCAACTGCTTGATTTTCTGATTTTGGGCAATTGGCGCCAATCCATCAGATCGGACGGTTGACGGGCCGGGATGGTTCTTTTGAAACAATCAGGGCTTCGGATTCGTTCATGGATATCCTCATTTTTTCACAGGAGGCAGTTTGTGCTCATAAAATGACAACATGATGTCATGTCATGCATATGTCACGTTAAAACGATAGGATTCGCCGATGAATGCGCCATGGTCGGAACGATATATTAACAGGGACTTGAGCCTGCTGGCATTCCATCGCCGGGTGCTGTGCATGGCGGAGGACAGAGCGCTGCCGTTACTGGAGCGACTTCGCTTCCTGTGCATATCGAGCGCAAATCTGGATGAGTTTTTCGAGGTGCGCGTCGCCGCGCTGAAGCATAAACGAAGGCATGGCGTGAAGGCGACGGGCGTGGACCAGGCGGAAGTATTTTCGCTGTTGCAGGAAATTCGCAGCCGGGTTTGCCACATGGTAAAGGATCAGTATGCTATCCTGAATGACGATCTGATTCCCGAACTCGCCAGTGAAGGCGTCCATTTTATTCGCCGGGATCAGTGGACCGAGGCGCAGCGCGCCTGGCTGAAGCGATACATGCGGCAGAACCTGATGCCGGTTATCAGTCCGCTGGGGATTGATCCATCCCATCCATTTCCACGAATTGTGAACAAATCTCTGCATTTTATTGCCTCACTGGAAGGGAAGGATGCTTTCGGCCGCGAACATCGCCTTGCCATTGTACCGGCTCCCAGATCATTGCCCCGCATTGTACTTCTGCCGGAGGAGATTGCCGGTGCGCCTTATGGATTCGTCTTTCTTTCATCCATTATGCATGCCTTCGTGGAAGAAATGTTCCCCGGCATGCGGGTACCCGGCTGCTACCAGTTCCGCGTCACCCGGGATACGGAACTGTATCTGGATGAAGAAGAAATGGCTGATTTAAAGCAGGAAGTGGAAGGCCGCCTGCTGACGCGCCGCCGCTTCGGTCGGGCTGTCAGGCTGGAAATACCGGACAACTGCCCGGATGATGTTGCGGATTACCTTGTCGAGAAGTTTGAGCTGTCGCCCGATGACCTGTTCCGGGTAAATGGTCCGGTGAACCTCTACAGGCTGGCCGAGGTGTATGAACAGGTGCAGAGACCGGATATGAAATTCCCGCTCTTTGTCCCGTCGGCGCCCGTCAACCTGGCGGAAGCAGATGACATTTTCACCGTTCTGGACAAACGTGACATTCTGATGCATCACCCTTTTCAATCCTTTGCGCCCGTTATCAGGCTGGTGGAGCAGGCGGCGCTGGACCCGGACGTGCTGGCCATCAAGCAGACCCTTTACCGGACCGGTAACCACTCGCGTATCGTCGAGGCGCTGTGCCGCGCGGCCAGGGGCGGCAAGGAGGTCAGCGTGGTAGTGGAGTTGCGCGCGCGCTTTGACGAAGCGGACAACATCCATCTCTCGGAAAGCCTGCAACAGGCCGGTGCACACGTTGTTTATGGCGTCGTGGGCTTCAAAACGCATGCGAAAATGCTGATGGTCGTACGGCGCGAGGGTCGTCGCATTGTGCGTTATACGCATCTTGGCACGGGGAACTATCATGGCGTGACGGCGCTTCTGTACACGGATTTCGGCCTGTTGACGTCGGATCGGGAAATCGGCGAGGACGTGCACAAGCTTTTCCAGGAACTGACGGGTCTGGGCCGCGCATCCCGTCTGAAGAAGGTGGTACAGGCGCCGTTTGACCTGCATCGCGTTCTGCTTGAGAAAATTGAGCGGGAAATTGCGCTGGCGTCATCGGGAGATGGAGGCCGCATTATCGCCAAGATGAATGGCCTGGAAGATACGGAGGTGATTGATGCATTGTATCGCGCTTCTCAGGCCGGCGTGAAAATTGACCTGATTGTGCGTGGCGTCTGTTGCTTAAGGCCGGGGGTGAAGGGGCTTTCGGATCATATACGCGTGCGTTCCGTGCTGGGGCGCTTTCTGGAGCATACCCGTGTTTTCTATTTCGGCAACGGAGGCAAGCCGGAGGTGTTTTGCTCCAGTGCCGACTGGCTGATCCGAAATTTACACAAGCGGGTCGAAACGGCATTTCCTGTCCTGAATTACCGGCTGAAACGGCGCGTGACCAGGGAAGGGCTGCGATATTACATACGGGATACTGAATCCGCATGGCGGCTTCTGCCGGGAGGCGGTTACAAACGGGTTCATCCCCGCAGCGGGCGGCCTGCTTTTGGTTCGCAAAGGGCTTTGCTGACGGAACTGGCCGTGGCGGCAAATGAATAGCTTTGGTCGAATTTTTCCGCTGTTTTTATCCCCGGCATGAAGTTCCGATACTGCTTTTGAAGTAGCACCCACATGAAACGATTGTTTCTGGCAAGGCATGGCAAATCCGACTGGAGCCGCCCGACACTTGATGACTTTGACCGGCCTCTAAATAAACGGGGCAGGCACGATGCTCCAAGAATGGGCAAGCATCTGGCCGGGTTAGGCTTGTTGCCGGACATCATTGTAACCAGTCCTGCAAGGCGCGCCCGCGAAACCGCCGACGCCCTGGCACATGCCATGCACATGCCGATTGATAAGCTTCGGGAAGATGGCCGTATTTATGCAGCTTCCGTTTCGGTTCTTCTGGAGGTAATTCACGGATGGGACGAAACATGGAACAGCGTGATGATGGTCGGCCACAATCCGGGCATAGCGGATATTGCCATGATGTTAACGGATGAATCCGTGGGCCATGTACCGACCTGTACGATTATGGAAGTAGAACTGGATGTATCTTACTGGGTCGATACGCTATCCGGATGCGGCACACTGACATCCAAATCGCTACCCAGGGCGATTCAGTAACAGTCCCTGACGAGAAGATCATCACATGTGCAATCATAAACAGGGCCGCCATACGGCGGCCCTGCTGTTTTTGAAGATTGACTACATAGCCGGATATTTCGGCGTATTGAAGAAGGAGACGTTGATTAACGCTCCTGGTCAGGCAATCTCCAGCTTGCGGCCAAAAACCGCTTCAAACCAGGGGGCTTCTTTCCGCGCAGCCCAGCGTTCAAGCAATAAGTCACCTTTGCCCTCAATGCTCAGACGGCTGTTTTTTCCCGCATGGCTGATATGGAGTGCGCGCACATTACCGTGTCTCTCCCGGTCCAGCGCAATAGCCAGACGCAGCAGGACATTCAGCTGAAACGCGCGTCTCTGCTGCTTTTCGGACAGTTCATTAAATGGTTCGCTATGGGTATCCGGCGTTCGCTTGCGATGGTAGCGCACCACGAGGGCGACCAGCTTTTTTTCACTTGCGCTTAAACCGACCATGGGGGAGGCATTGATCAGGTAAAAGGCATGGCGATGATGTTTGTTGGGGCGTACGGTGATGCCAATCTCATGTACGATGGCTGAAACCTGTAGCAACAGCAAATCCCGGTTACTCAACTGGTGAATATCCTTAAGTTGGGAAAACAGTTTTCGAGCCAGAATGCGTACATAGCGGGCATGGTCAAGATCGGCATGGTATTTTCGCGCCATGCTCCTTGCCCACGCGATGGCCTGATGCGCCAGTGCCTTGCCGCCGGTATTCCGGCTTTGTAACAAATCAAGCAATACGCCGTCAGCAAGACCCACGGATGGAATCAACAGCGCCGCGGGGCGCGCCAGTTTCATTATGGATTTTAACGCGAGTGCAGCCGGGATGATGACATCCGCCCGGTCAGGACGCAGTCCCAACCGGTCAATGCGGTTTTCGTAGCTCATGGATTGCAGGCGTTTGACCAGTTTCCTGATGTCCTGATAACTCAGCCGCCTGTTTGAATCGCTGCCAAGCAGTGAAACGCCCAGTTCACCCATGGTTTCAATGTTTCCCCCTGTGCCTATACAGAGATCAATGCGCATTCCGGCCATTTCCTCACGCACCTTTTGTTGCATGGAGGCAATGTATTCATTCATAATTTTAGGCCGTTCCGTATCCCCGGATGTATCCCGAAACAGTTCCAGCAGGCGTACCGTGCCCATCCTGAAACTTTCCAGGGCAACAATATCGCCACGTTTTGCCAGGGTGATTTCAACGCTGCCACCGCCGATATCGATCAGCAGTGTTGTCATTCTGTTTATATCGGGAACGCGGTGATGCACCGAAAGGTGGATCAGCCGCGCTTCTTCCTCGCCGGAAATAACCTCGATTTCGATAGCTGTTTTATCTCTGATACAGCGGCTGAGTTCGCCGGCATTGGCGGAATCGCGCAGGGCGCTGGTTCCCACGGCGCGAACAGTCTTCACGGGATGCCGGTCAATGATGGAACGAAAGGTTTCAAATGCCCGTAGCGCTTTTCCCATGGTTTCTTCGGAAAGTCGGCCCGTGGTGAAGGCATCATGGCCCAGACGCACGGGTTCGCGGTGATAATGGATGGTTTTCAAGCCGGTCTGCGCATCCGGTCCGGCGATGAGCAGGCGCATGGCATTGGAGCCAATGTCAATGGCCGCGGCCAGCATTGGCCCGGAGGCGGATGTTTCAGTCGTCTTCTTCCCCTTCCAGAAGCTCCCTGAGTTTTTCCGTATCGATATGCCGCACTTCATGGCCGACATCGGTATAAATGACCATTTCGGCGATGTTGGTAATGTGGTCGCCGATCCGCTCCATTACCTTGGCGATATTGATGAGTGCCATGCACTGGGTGATTTTGGCGGGTTTCTCCACCATCACCGTCAGCATGACGCGTTGGGTATTGGCAAATGCCTCGTTAATCAGGTGATCGCGTTCAATGATGGTTTGTGCTTCTGTTGCGCTGCGCTCCAGATAGGCGCGTCGGACATTTTTCAACTGATCGAGAACCAGATCCTGCATCACGGGGATGGAAGCCATATTCTTCGGCGTAGCGCCTTCGATATTCAGCACGTTATCCGCGATATTGGCGGCCATATCGCTCATGCGCTCCAGGTCAGTGACAATCTTTGTGGCGGCAAACACAAAGCGCAGGTCCGATGCGGCCGGTTGATGGTGCACGATGAGATTGCGGGCGGCCTCATCGCTTTGAACTTCGAGTGCGTTGGCGGCTTCATCGTGTTTGATCACGGCCTTTGCCAGCTCTGCATCACCTTCAGTCAGCGCCTGCAGCGCCTGTTTGATGTTCTTGCGCACAATCTTGAACATCGATTTAATCAGGTTGTTAAGCTCATCCAGTTCGATATCAAATCGTTTTAATGTATGTTCGGGCATGTTTGCTCCTTAGCCGAAGCGGCCGGTAACGTAATCCTCGGTCTGTTGTTTGGCCGGGGAGGTGAACAATGCGTTGGTTTCGCCAAATTCGATCAGTTTTCCCAGATAGAAGAACGCAGTGAAATCAGATACGCGCGCTGCCTGCTGCATGTTGTGGGTAACGATGACAATGGTGAATTTCTGTTTAAGTTCGTCAATCAGTTCCTCAATTTTGGATGTGGCAATGGGATCAAGCGCCGAGCACGGTTCATCCATCAGAATGACTTCGGGTTCAATGGCAAGTGCGCGAGCGATGCACAGGCGTTGCTGCTGACCGCCGGAAAGCGCCGTTCCGGGCTGTGCCAGCATGTCCTTGACTTCATCCCACAGGGCTGCGTCGCGCAGCGCCTTTTCGACTCTTTCTTCCATTTTGCTTCTGCCCATACTGGTATGCAGCTTTAGACCGTAAGCGATGTTGTCTGATATGGACATAGGAAAGGGCGTGGGCTTCTGGAAGATCATGCCCACCTTGTGCCGCAGCGACAGCGCCGGGATTTTGGGATCAATGATATTAACGCCATCCATCAGGACCTCACCTTCCGCACGATGCCCCTTGTACAGATCGAACATGCGGTTGTAGGTGCGAATGTGGGTTGATTTACCGCAACCTGATGGCCCGATAAATGCCGTCACCCTGTTTTTGGCAATATCCAGCGTGTTGCCGAACAGCACCTGTTTGCTGCCGTAATAGAAATCAAGATTGCGTACGGACAGCTTGATTTCATTGCTACGGATCGCCTTTCCGGACGTATTTTCCGGCTGGGGTGAAGTGGATGGAAGTTCCTGCGTTGCGGGGGTTGCCGGGGTCAATGCCTGCTCCTTTTGTGCAGCACCAGCCGCGTGATAATAGTGGTGGCCAGCACAGCCATGGTAATCAGAAATGCCGCACCCCATGCCAGCGTATGCCAGTCATCGTAGGGACTCATGGCATAATTGAACAGCGTCACGGTCAGGTTCCCCATCGGTTCATTCATGCTTTCCATCCAGTAGGGGCTGTTCATGGCCGTGAACAATAAAGGCGCGGTTTCACCGGCGACACGCGCCACGGCCAGCATGATGCCGGTGATCATGCCGGCGGCGGCGGCCCGGTAAATCACCTGTGGCATGATCTTCCAGTAGGGCGCGCCCAGCGCCAGGGCGGCCTCACGCAATTCATGCGGCACCAGTTTGAGCATTTCCTCCGTGGTACGCGAAACCACCGGCAACATGATGATGGCCAGCGACACGGCGCCCGCCCAGCCGGAGAAGTGGCCCATGGGCCGCACCATGATGAGATAGACAAACACGCCGATGACAATGGATGGAGCGGAAACCAGAATATCAGAGAAGTATCGGATCACCTGACCGATGCGGGATTCACGGCCAAACTCGGACAGCCATGTTCCGGCCATCACCCCAAAAGGTACGGACATGAGCGTGGCCGCCACCGTCATCAGAAAGGTGCCGACAATATCGTTGGCGAGCCCTCCGCCTTCCATGCCGGGGGGAGCGGGAAGCTCGGTGAAGAATTCCCAGTTGATGGCGGCGGCGCCCCGAATGGCGACATCACCGAGTATCCATGTGAGCATGATCAGTCCGGCCGTCGCCGCCATGCCGGATACGGTGAGCACCATGCGGTTGGTCAGTATCCGGCGCTTCCGTCGTATCATTGACCACCTCCCGCATTGACCCTTCTCAGCCACAGTTGCGCCAGTCCGAGCACAATGAAGGTAATCAGGAACAGCACCAGTCCCAGTTCAACCAGGGAAGAGAGATATACATCGCTGTCCGCTTCGGTAAATTCGTTGGCCAGCGTTGAGGCAATGGAGTTGCCGGGCGCAAACAGCGACCATGACAGGTGGTAGGCGTTGCCGATAACAAAGGTAATTGCCATGGTTTCACCCAGGGCGCGGCCCATGCCCAGAAAGACCGCGCCGGCAATACCCTTCTTGCCGTAAGGGATCATCACGTCGCGCACCACTTCCCATGTGGTGCAGCCCATGCCATAGGCGGCTTCCTTGAGGTTCTGCGGCACCATAAGGAACACATCGCGCGTGATTGAGGCAATGAAGGGGAGAATCATCAACGCCAGCACCAGACCCGCGGTGAGCATGCCGATACCCATGGGAGCGCCGGTAAAGAAGGGAAGAAATCCGAAGTGGGCTGCGAGCCACGGCTGCACATGGTCGGCCATCAGCGGGGAGAGAATGAACAGTCCCCACATGCCATAGACGATGCTGGGAATGGCGGCGAGCAGTTCAATGGCCGTGCCGAACGGCGTCTTCATCCAGTCCGGCGCCAGTTCCGCCAGAAACAGGGCCACGCCGATGCTGATCGGTACCGCAATCAGCATGGCCAGCAAGGTGGAAATCAGCGTGCCGCCAATTGGAATCAGTGCGCCAAAATCGTCCTTGACCGGATTCCAGGCGCTGCTGGTGAGGAAGGAGAATCCAAATTTATGAATGGAGGGCAGGGACTCGTGCCAGAGGTTGGCCACGATGGCGGCGAATAGTACGAGGATGCCTGCGGCGAAGGCCAGCGTCAGTCCGCGAAAGGCAGCATCGCCCCATGCCTTATTTCCAGTGTTCTGTCCCATGCTGTAACGGTACTCTCTGTGGTTCGAATTCCATTCCGTGCGATTCCGGTTTTGCCGGGTCAGGCAATACTTACCGCAAGTCCGCCATCGTGCAATGGAATTCAGTGACTTGAAAAGCAGCTTGTGAGCAAAGGGCCGGGGATGATGATCCCGGCCCTTCCCTGATGCGGTACGATACTGTAGAGGAGGGTTAATCAGCAGTCCCGCAACAACTCGTCTTATTTCCAGATAGCATTTCCCGAACGGTCACGCAGTACCTTGCTCCAGGTGGCGCGCACCATGCTGGCCACGGCTTCCGGCATCGGCACGTAGTCCAGGGATTCAGCCGCCTTGCCGCCATTCCTGTAGCTCCAGTCGAAGAACTTAAGGACTTCCCTGGCCTGCACGGGGTTGGTCTGGGTCTTGTACATCAGGATGAAGGAGGCACCGGTAATCGGCCAGGAATTTGCGCCCGGCTGATTGGTCAGCACCATGTAGTAGCCTTTGGCATGCGTCCAGTCCGCGCCCGCGGCGGCCGCCTGGAAGTTGGCGGACGTCGGCGCCACGAAATTGCCGTAGTGATTCTGCAACAACACGGAAGCCATGTGGTTCTGCAGCGCATAGGCGTATTCGACATAACCGATGGAACCCGGAACCTTGCGTACGAAGGCGGCCACGCCCTGATTGCCCTTGCCACCGAGGCCGGCCGGCCATGCAATGGCCTTGGCGTTGCCCAGCTTCTCGGCCCATTCGCCGCTGATCTTGGTCAGGTAATTGGTGAAGATCCAGGTGGTGCCGGAGCCATCGGCGCGGTGCACCACGCTGATGTCCTGATGCGGCAGGGAAAGACCGGGATTGTTAACCGTGATGCGCGCATCATCCCATTTGGTGATTTTACCGAGATAGATGTTGGCCAGATTGCGCCCTGTTAATTTTAACTGACCGGCCTTGACACCGGCAATGTTCACGACCGGTACGACACCGCCCATGATCATCGGGTACTGCATCAGGCCGAACTTGTCCAGGACGGCAGCCTTCAACGGCGCATCGGAAGCGCCGAAATCCACGGTTCTGGCTTTGATCTGCTTGATGCCGCCGCCGGAACCGATGGCCTGATAATTCAGCTTGACGCCCGTTTTCTTGTTGTAGGTATAGGCCCATTTGGAATAAACGGGGAAGGGGAAGGTTGCCCCGGCGCCGTTGAGAGTGGCCGCGGCCTCGGCCGCGGGTGCGGCGCTCATGGCGCCAGTTGCGATCAATACTGCCGCGAAAATCATTTTTTTCATGTTTATCTCCTTTTTGGTTTAACTCAGAATAATGGGGGCGAAATCCCGCCCCCCTACCTTTTCAGATACTTAAAACTCTACCTGTGAATACAGACCAACTTTGGTAATGTCCCTTTTGTCGTTTGCAACAAATCCCAACGATGTAACATTCTCAATATCGGCTACAGCCGAGAAAGAAATGTGTTTCACCGGCCAGTATTCCAAACCGAAGACATAACGTGTAATCTTTTCTTCAGGACTGGTGGAAAACGCCGCAATCTGCTGTGGTTTATTCTTCAGATACTCATAATTGGCGAACACACCCAAATCAATACTGTCAATCGGTAGCTTAGATCGACCCCACACATAAAAACCGTCACTTTCAAGTTGGTCGTTGCCAGCTGCTAAAGTGACTGTGGTCACGCCATGCTTCTTTGTGTAACCATGTGCATCTCTCGCCTTATCCTTGTTGTTGACATAGCCAATACCAACACCGTAATCATGCGTAATATACGTCCCCTGAATCTGATACATGGTGCTTTTCACGCCAGCCACCGTGACATCTGATTTAAATGTTTTAGTAGCTCTAAAACCATTCACATACTGAAAATCCAGACTGACATGATCAAGCGGATGCAGACTGATGCGCGAATCAAAATCAAAACCATTATTGCCGGACTGCACATTACCATTGGAATAGCCTGTGCCGTTGGTTTCCGTCACCCAGTAGTCCACCAATCCATCAAATAACTTACCCTTCAGACCGATACCGAGATCGGATGAGGTCTCAAAGCCGTAGTTATCCACAAATGTCTTGAACACGTAACGGTGCTTGTTCTGCCCTTCCTGCATGTCAATCCACGGCGTGTGCGATTGTCCTAAACGCAGTACTATGGCGTTGCCCAGAAGTTTTCCTTGCACATAGACGTATTTGACAAATACAGCCTGATCTTTGCTCAGGCCGGCAACCGGCGTCTGGTTGGCCATGTCCAGGGTTAAGCGCGCCATCCAGTCATCGTTGAAAAAATACTTGGCGGTGAGATACGCACGATCAACATTCAGGCCTGATGTCTTGGTTTCCTTCTGAGCAGCGGGGGCTACTGTTTTTTTATCACTTTTATAAGTCGTGTTCAAAAACAGCGTGGCTTCGAGCTTTAACTTACCTTCGTTGTTTTGCTTGATGGCCTTGACCTCGTCCTTGCTCAGGATGCCCTTGGCGTGTAGAACATCAACCAGACTTTTGTCGTCCACCTGAACGCCGCCGGCGAATGCCGCCGGAGCTAGGCCCGCCAGCAACACCGCCGCCGCCACTGTATTCCTTGTTTTGTAAAACATTCACTTCCTCCTTGTGAATCGAGATGCGGCGAACAGTATGCGGCGAATGTGACATGCGTATGACATATTTTCCGTGTCATCTTCCTGTCATATGGACGACATCCTCTTGTCATGTACGGGTATCAGGATACGGCCAAACCAGAAGGAGGTTTCAAGATGAGTCAAGCCAGTCTGACGGCATTTATCGCGTCCGTTTCCGCCAATCCGCATTTCATGCGTTTTCGCACCATGCCTATTGGCCAGGAACTGGAGGTACGCGATGCCATGGTGCTGTTTTCATGCCTTGAGGAACAATACGTTAAAAACGGTCAGGTTCTGTATGAGGCCGGTACGGAATCGGAACGAACCATGTATCTGCTGCTGGAAGGAAGTGTGTCCGTACGCGATGTCTCCGGCAATATCTACTCTACGCTGAGGCCCGGGGACGTATTCGGGCTGTTTTCATTCCTGGAGGACAGGCCGCATTCGGCGACCGTGGTGGCGCAAAGCGATATTGTGGCGCTGACGATCCGGCGAGCCTATTTCGATCTCATTACCCTGGAAGATCCGACGCTCGGCAATCAACTGCTGCGTTTCATGTTTCGCCTGCTTTCCCGTACATCGCTAAAATTGGAAGTGGAGTATGCCGCGCTCCGGGATTACGCCCTGGGGTTTCGCTCCTGATATTCAGGTTAAGCGTGGTTTTTTCACCATTGAGGTTATGAAGGAATTAAAGAGTTTGCGGGGTTAATCCCCGCGCTCTTCATGCCCTTCGTGGGCAACAGGAATGAGGCTTGTGCTTGTCATACTGCCATGGATTATCCATGATGGACATTATGGATAGTGACCCGCGCCAGATTCTGATCGTTGAGGATGATACGCCGATTGCGCGCCTGATGCAGATGCATGTTCAGGCGGGGGGACATCGTGCGTGTTGCTGCGCGGATGGCAACAAGGCCATTGAATTGTTGCAGGAGCATTCCTTCAAGCTGATCATCCTTGATCGCATGCTGCCGGGCGCCGACGGCATGCGGGTGTTGCGTTTTATTCGCCGGACCAGTCAGGAAGAAATGATTCCCGTGTTGATGGTGACGGCGCTCGACCGGACTGCCGATCGCATTCAGGGCCTGAATGAAGGTGCGGACGACTATTTGTCCAAGCCCTTTGAGCCCGACGAACTGATGGCGCGCGTGCAGGCCCTGTTACGCAGAAGCATGCCGGCCGATACGGGCCGGTTGCGTGCCGGCGGCATTGAGGTTAACCCTGATATCTATGAGGTGAGCGTGAATGGCCGTTCCATTACCCTGCGCCCGCTTGAATATCGACTGCTCCAGTTTCTGATGAAAAAGCCGGGCAAGACGCGCAGCCGCGAATACCTGCTGAACCATGTCTGGGGACGTGATGCCTTTGTTGAACCCAGGACCGTGGATGTTACCGTCAAGCGTCTGCGCAAGGCGCTGAAGGCATGCGGCGCCGGAGATTGTGTGGAAACCGTGCGTGGCATGGGTTACCGATTTTATACCAGGAGCCTGTCGGACTTATGATTTCCGGCTGGTGGCTTTTGCCGCCGTTGTTTCTGTGGGGAATGCATGCCACATGGCAGCGCAGGCAGTTGCGCCGGCTGGAACATGGAATGTGGCAATTGCGCTCGGCCCATGAGCATCTTGAGCAGCGTTTCAGGCGTCGCAGTGACCGGCTTGATGCCCTGTTTGCCAGTGTGAATGAAGCTATTCTTCGCCTGGATATACAGGGAAATGTTGTAGCCCTTAATGAGCGTGCCCGGCGCGTATTCAGTTTGCCGCGAAATATGCATCCGCCTCAACCCATGACCGCCCTGTATCGCCGGCCGCAATGGAATAAAGCCGTTAAAAAGGCGCTGAAACAATTGCCCGAACCCGCCCGACTCCCCGATATTCATTTGCAGGACTGCGTGCTTGCGGCAAGGCTGGCGCCGCTGGAAAACGGGCAGGCGCTGCTTTTGTGCCTCGATGTGAGCAGACAGAGGGAACTGGAGGCGCAGCGTGAGCAACTGGTGCGCGACCTGATGCACGATCTGAAGACGCCACTGACTTCGATCCTGGGCTACGCACGCACGATTGAACAGCTTGGCGATGACAAGTCCGTGCGCCGGGAATCCGCCGGCATTATCGCCCGTGAGGCAAGGCGGCTGAACCACTTGCTGGAATCCATGCTGACGCTCGATCAGGCCGGAACCCGACAGCCTGAAACCGGCGTGCATTGCGATATCAGGGAAGTGGTGAAGGAAATGACATACCTGATGAAGCCGGCGGCCAAAGCCGCCGGCGTGAGGTTCGAAACAGAAGTGACACCGGAAATTCGTGCCTTTCCCATGGACAGCGGTGATCTGCATCGTTTAATGACGAATCTGGTGGATAATGCCATCCGTTATTCCCCTGAAAATGGCAGGGTGTGCCTGGGCGTGAGTCGTCGGGGTGATCACATCGAACTGCATGTGACTGACGAAGGACCGGGTATTGCCCCCAGGCATCTTCCCCATGTCACCGAGCGCTTCTATCGCGCTGATGACAGCCGCAGCAAGGGTGGCGGCGGTCATGGCGTGGGCCTTGCCATTGTGGCGGAAACCGTGGCCCGTTATGGTGGAGAGCTCACGCTTGCGAACCGCTCGAAGGGCGGGCTTGTGGTCAGGGTGCGGATACCCGTTCGGGAGGGCAGGGCAAGCCCTGCTTGATTGGCCGCATGTAAGCGGAGCGCACGTTATACGACATTATTTGATCCGGCATGACCGCTTTTACCGCGAGCCGGCCGCCGGACGTGGGGGGGGGTAGCATGCATCTGCATATCATCCAGCCTACAACCTACACTACGGATGGACGCCTGTTTCAGACCGGCAAGCGTCGTCTGATGAGTCTTTGCTTGCCCTATCTCGCCGCCCTGACGCCGAAAGAGTGGCATGTTCGCGTGTTTGATGAACGTTTGACGCCCGTGGATTTTGATACCCCCTGTGATGTGGCGGCGATTACCGTCTGGACCCGATTCTCCCGACGCGCCTATGAAATTGCCGCTGAATACAGAAAACGCGGCATCCCGGTTCTCATGGGTGGGCCGCACACTTATTTTTACGCCGATGAAGTGGCCGGACATTGCGATGCCTGCGCCGTCGGAGAGGCGGACAGCATCTGGAAGGATATGCTTGCGGATGCGGCCGCGGGGTGTTTGAAAAAGGTGTATGCACAACGGCCGTTGCCGGACATGAAGGGGTTGCCCCACCCGCGTTACGACATGATTCCCTTTCACCATTATCCACATCCCCGGGTATTCCAGGTGCAGACCACGCGGGGCTGCCCGTTCGGCTGTGACTTCTGCGAGGAGACGATCCTGTACGGCAAGAAGTTCCGTTCGCGGCCGCACGAGGAAGTGGCGGAGGAAATTCGCTATATCAAATCATTGGGCGGGCGCATTATTTTCTTTGCCGATTCGGTGTTTGGCGGCGCCAAGCGCAACTGTCAGCAGTTGCTGGAGACGCTGGTTCCGTTGAAGATCAAGTGGGCCAGTCTCTGGCCCATGAATTATTGTGTTGATGAAGAGATGGTGAAGCTTGCCAGGAAATCGGGCTGCCTCCATTTGAATATGGGCATGGAATCAGTGGATGAGGGAACGATTCTCTCGATGAAAAAGCGTCAGAACAAGGTCGGTCATTACGATGAGGCATTGAACAATCTACAGCGTTGCGGCATTACCTATTCGCTTAATTTTGTGTTCGGCTGGGATACGGAGGCCGATTCAGTTTATGACGCGACCCTGCAATACCTTGAAGACAACAAGGTTCCGATGGCATTCTTTAATATCCTCAATCCCCGCCGCGGCACGGGCATTTACCATGAGCTGAAAAGGGAAGGGCGTCTCAGGGATGAAGCTCGTCTGAGCAGGATCGCCGGCATGAATTGCCAGTTTACGCCGAAAAACATGTCATCCGAGGAACTGGTGGAACGCGTCAACGCATTGCATCAGCGTTTTTATTCGCCACGCTCAATTGTCCGGCGTATGCGTCCGGGCATCAGGCCGGATTTCTGGGGTATGCTGGTATTCAATCTTTATCAGTGGAATGAGGCCCGCAAGTCCGGCTTCGGCAATCTCGATCCATTTTAAGTCCGCTCTCCAACCACGTCACTGTGCCAGGCGTATGAAGTTTCTGGCCGGCCACCGACGAATTATAAAATATGAGATGCATCTTCCGGAGCAACATGTCTCCCCGGATGAGATCGACCGGACATCACTTTATATACATGCTGTGAGCGAGAAAACACATCAGGTTAACCGCGCCGGCTGCTGTTGTAATCGACGGCTGGCTACCCGGCATGAGTGGCGTCGATCTGGTCAGCTATATTCGGAAACACAGGCCCTTCCAGAAGATGGCCATGATAACGGCGGTGCCTGCGGATATTGAAACGGCCAGGGAAGAATTATGTTGTGAACTATCCAGACCTTTCGGGTATGAGCAATTGAATTCGCTGCTCCGGGGACTGGCTGCATGTACGGAAACACACAAAGCCGGTATTAAATGCTATGAGCATGCAGTATGTGAATTCGGGCTGGAGCACCCATGCCCGTTTACCTTCGTGGCCTGATAGATGTCGAGAATCGGTTTGTTATGATTTCAGTGCTGAATGCGGGCTAAGGTGGCAATTCCCACCCCGATACTTTTTAACGGATTACCCAGCGCGTGTGAAACAAGGCGTGCGCAGCCGACGGCGCAACCGGCTTCGCAGGGTTTGTGCCCATGAGCAGCATGCAGATCATTCGTGGTGGCTTCTTTCAGCGGCAGATTAGCTCCTGCCTGTTGACTGCACCACTGGATATGGCCGTTCGTATTGATATAAAGGAACTTGGAGCCGCCCAGACATTGCCACGGGCGGCTGAAATTACCTTCCAGCAACGCCCGTGCGTCCTGCTGATACAGGCGCATGCCGCCCCATAATTGATGACGGTCGAACAGGTTGACATATTCCCGCCCCTGAATGCTGATTCTACCGCCTGCTTCGTGCAAAAATGAAAAACTGAAATCGAAAGGAAAATCCGCCAGCAATTCACGGAAGACATCATACTCCCCGGCGGTTTCCGGCGTCAGCACCGTCTGCACCTTGACCGTGAAACGGGCGTGCTCGGCCAGCATCTTCAGCCTGGGCAACAGACTTTTCAGTGATTTCATGGATTGTTCGCCGGGCTTGACGGAATCCACGCTGAGCTGCATCAGGTCCAGCCCGGCTTCATTCAGCGCCTCAATGATATCCACCGTCAGCAGAAAGCCGTTGCTGATGACGGTGACCAGACTGGCGCCGCCGTGTTTCCCCTTGATGTGGGCAACCAGCGCCGGAAGCTGCGGATGCATGAGCGGCTCGCCGCCCAGAATGTCGTACACCAGTACACCCAGTTTATCCAGCCTGTCGATGCGTTGCATTAACTCGTCCACCGGCACATGGGGTGCTCCCGGCGCATATTCATTACAGTAGGCGCAAGCGAGGTTGCAGTCACGTGTAATAATCAGCTGTGCATACAATGCCTTGTGATCGAAAAGGCGTTGAAAGGCCCGGGCAAGAAACCGGAATTTGTTCATTCCACTGTGTCGCTTATGGAAGCTCCGTCATTACCGGACGCGACCCCGGTCTGATGATGCCGTTTCCACAGGCGGTGGCTGCTTCTGATCTGCCAGACTGCAAGCCCGGGCAGGCCGAGCAACAATTCCCGTACACGCTTGCCGAGCGAAAGCGCCAGTGCGGTATGCGGTGGAATGCCAAGCGCCGCACCGAACAGCAGGAATCCACCCTCCTGAATACCAAGTGAAGCGGGAATAATGAAGCCTGCGGCGCGTACGGCCTGACCGAGGCTTTCCAGCAGCAGTGCTTCCAGGATGCTGACCTGAAATCCCAGGAAATACATAATCAGCCAAACCTCGCCCGTGCCCAGCAGCCATCCCAGCAGCCGCCATGTCGAAGCCGCGGCCAACCCGTTTCGATGCCGATACGTTTCGTGGATGGCCGCATCCAGAACCGCGGCGCCCCCGGACAGGTTGAGCCATTCGCGGCCACCCGCAATTTTTTCGACCAGCCAGGCTGCTTTTTCAAACATTCCCTTGCGTTGGGCAATGTAGAAACCAGCCAGAAGCAGTGAAATCATACCGATCCCGATTGTCGCGGGAACGGTGATGTTGTTCCGGCCAAGGTGCAGAATGAGAAGAACGAGCCCAATGATGGTGAAGATGATCTGGGTGAGAACGGCAATCGTGAGGTCCACCACCACGCTTGCGCCTGCAATACGACCTGAAATTCCATGTGTCATAATCCATCGCGCCTTGACCAGTTCGCCACCCACCTGGGCTACCGGCAACAGGCTGTTGATCGATTCCCCGAACCAGCGTGCAACAAACAGCTTGTTGATGGACAGGCGATTTTCTGGCCGAAACAGATGCTGCCAGGCCACCGCATTGGTCAGTACCGGTACAAGATGGAAGAGCGTAACCGCCAGCAGGCCCCAGCCCGCTGTGGCGAGTGTACCCGCCACATCACCGAAGCCCTGCCAGGCGATGAGTGCTATCAAAATCGCCAGCCCGGTCAGCAGGGTGAGATGAAGATGGACTCTCATACGTGGACACTCCTTTGTCGGTCGCTCAGACGCAATACCCGGGGAGTGTGATCAGCGCCCAATCCGTCTTTTTAATTCATGGGATCGTCAAGACTTGCCATGATTTGCATATATGTCCCGCCGGCGATGACCAGGTTGGCCTCCAGCATCAAAAACGAAACGGCGAACAGGATGCCGGCGACATACATAAGCCATCCCGGCCACACGACCGCGGCGACAAGTAACAGCAATGCCGACAAATGGACGAGCATCTGACGGCGTGTGCGGCGGTCCGGAACGATTTCCTTTACCGTTGGAATCCCGGCCTGATGCAAATGTCGGCCTTGCAGATGAAACCAGACCAGGAAGGGTACGATCTTGTAGAGCATACCGTTGATAACCGACACGGCGAATCCGCCAATATAGATAGTTCCAAGCAACAAATCATAGTGCGGCCATTCGGTCAGCGCCGGCAGAAACTGGGCGCTGACCCACAGCAAAACACTGGCGAGGAGGCTGAGCATGCCAATGCGCCAGAAGTTCATGGTCACATCGGAGCGGCGCCTGCGCCTGCGGGCTTGCAAATAGAGCGTTGTGACGGCGAAACAAATGAGTGCTGACGCCATGCACAGGCCGAGAAGCGTGATCAGCCAGTGGCTCATGGTCAGCAGATAGGCGCCGGTCCATAATGCCAGAACAGCAATCATCGATTTACCCAGCCAGCGTTGCATCCAGGCGGGGTAGGGCGGCGTCATCTGAAACATCGGGACAACTTCATAGGCCACGCTGATTATCAGCAGTCCTACCCAGCCGATCAGGGCCCATGTCATGTGTACGTTCGTCCAGAAATGGACCAC
The DNA here is from genome assembly GCA_964628185.1 of uncultured Zetaproteobacteria bacterium. Classification (GTDB taxonomy): domain Bacteria; phylum Pseudomonadota; class Zetaproteobacteria; order Mariprofundales; family Mariprofundaceae; genus CAZVLQ01. The sequence continues at coordinate 36,659 of CAZVLQ010000008.1, forward strand.
GTGCGTTTGAAACTGCCAGATATGTTCCGCACCGATTCTCAGTCCGAAGGCAAGCGTAATCGCCAGAGAAACGACGGCAAGACGCATACCCGTCACGGTTGGACTGTGCACGCGTGAGTGCGCCAGACTCAATGTAACGATAACCAGAAAAAACGTCACTCCCATGGCCAGCATAAACAGGGCAAGCCACAGGAGACCGGAATAATCAAGCCAGAAGCCGCCGCCCAGGGTCACAATACCCAGACACAAAAGTGAATGCACCACGGTGCTGACAAGCCGGGGACGCCATGTTGGAGAGCCGGCGACCACCGACAACATCTGAAACATGGCGCCCATCATGGCCATCGTAATGAAACCCAGGGTCATAAGATGGGTCAGCGACAGGGTTACAGGAGTCCAGCGCCTGAGCAGGGCGTCGGGTCCGGAAACGATCAGAATGATGGCCGCCATGAGTCCGAAGAGCGGCGTACTGAGAAAGAAACGGAGCGGTACGGAGATAGGTGGCGCCTGTTCCAGAGCCAGACCGGGGGCGTGTGCCATTAGCTTGAATTGCCCTGCAAGATGTCCTGTACAAGGTTACGCGCTGTTTCGTCCCGGCCATGCCAGATGAACAATTCAAAGGCGCTGTTCTTTCCTGGCCGGATAGTATGGGAAAAATTTTCCCGTTCCAGAATGTCGTAAAGCGGAAACGGTTCCCGGTGTATCCAAATACGCAGATAACGGCCCTGCGCGAGGGAATCAATGGCGGACAAGATGCGTTCCATCGGTTCCGGTGGTTCGAGAAAATTAACGTCAAGGACCTGTTCCTCCGGCTTCATGGGAAATCAGTTTTTCTCGTCCCTGGCGATGAATTGCGCCATAATGTCACTCTGCTCATCGGCAAGCATCCGGTCAGCCATGTGGTAGAGGATGTTTTCCTCCTTGAGGTTGTGTTGCTGTATCAGCATCAACAAGGTGTCCGACAATCCGAGACAGTGTTCGGCCTGTTGCTGCGAAATATCTTCCTCGATTTCCCTGAATAATCGCCGCATGTCTTCATGTTCCTTGCGCATCACCTGAACGGGACCCATGCCTGCCCCCATCTTCCGTTCCAGGGCGGGGAAAAGCACTTCTTCTTCCTTGCCCATGTGGCGTTTCATTCTGGCCATAAAATCAGAAAAAATATTGCTCGCATCCTCCCAGTGGTGCTGCTCCACCGCGTCCTCTGCCGCGGCAAGCAGGCCGTCACAAGCGCGATGCTCGCGAGTCAGTGCGCTGCTGATGTTGTCCATACCAGGCTCCTAATTTACACCCGGATCTTGCAAGTGTTGCCGCACACATAGCGCAAGCTCTTGATTTGCCTGGCTATATGAAAAAAGCGCTCATCACCAACAAAGCAACGACGCATTTTTTCATTACGCCTTTCAAACTAATATCTTACACTCTGCAAGCACCACCACTTGCAGGATTCAGGTTACAAGCTCATTTTCTAGCCGACATACTCGTTGTTGCATTGATGCATATCAAGGGCAGGCCATCAGCCGATGAAAATGAGCGGATAAGACTTCATTGAAGATAGCCATGACTACGGAACCAGGTCACGGCATCGTGAAGGGCCTCGGTGGCGGGGCGGTGCGTGTAACCAAGTTCTCCCTCGGCCCTGGCCGAGGAGAAATACATGCGTTTTTTGGCCATACGGACGCCATCGACAGTCATGATCGGCTGCATCGTGCCCGAGATGCGGGCAAGCCCCTGGGTAATCCATGCAAGAGGCAGGACCGCATTGTGAGGAAGCCGGACACGTGGCGGTCTTCTTCCGCTCATTGATGCGATGTGATGCAGGATATCCCTCAGACTCATATTGTCGCCACCCAGGATATAGCGCTCACCCACCTTGCCGCGCTCAAAGGCCAGCAGGTGGCCGGCGGCCACATCGTCCACGTGTACGATGTTCAGTCCCGTATCCACATAGGCCGGCATGCGCCCGCGTGCGGCATCGACAATCATTTTACCGGTCGGCGTGGGTCTGATATCCCGCGGACCGACAGGCGTGGAGGGATTGACGATTACGGCGGGAAGGCGGTCCTCCACGACCATGCGCCTGACTTCGGCCTCGGCCATGAATTTTGAACGTTTGTAATGTCCTGTCATATCTTCCAGGGACGATGGCGTTTCTTCGCCGGCGGGGCTCCCGTTCGTATGCAGCCCCAGCGTGGCCACGCTGCTGGTATACACAATACGCCGTATTTCCGCATGCAGGGCCGCCTGCATGATGTTGCGCGTGCCGTCTACATTGGTGCGATATAAGACCTGTGGTTGCGGCGTCCACAGGCGGTAATCCGCCGCGATATGGAAGAGCGCGGTGCAACCGGCAACAGCTGTTTTCAGTGTGTCCGGTTCGGTCAGGTCGCCGATAGCGATTTCCACATCCAGTCCCGAGAGGTTATCTCTTGGGCTTTCAGCCCGCAGCAGGGCGCGCACCCTGTATCCGGCAATGATCAAACAGCGCGTGACCGCCGAGCCGACAAAACCCGATGCACCGGTGATGAGTACCTTCATAAACGTAGCTTCCAACCCACATGTTGCATGAAGGCGGGAAGAATAAAAAGTGTGCAGAGCAAGGTGAAAATAATGCCCATGCTTAATAACTGTCCCATACTGGCCGTGCCCTGATGTGAGGAAAATGAAAGATTGCCAAAACCGCAAACAGTGGTCAGAGCGCTTAGTATCACAGCCCTTGAGGTGCTGCTGCCAAGAAGATCGCGCGTGGTTTTCTGCTTGCGATGCAAGGTATGGAAACGCTGTACCATATGAATACCGTTATCCACGCCAATACCCAGCAGCAGCGGCAAGGCGATAACATTGGCGAAGTTAAAGGGAATATGCAGTAAAACACCCGCTGCCGCCGTCAGTATACCTGCAAGCAACAGGGGTAGAAGAACGAGTACCGTATCCCTCAGACTGCGCAGAAAAAGCAACAGAATGGTAAAAACAAGCACGAGCGCGGTTGCGATAGCCTGTTGGAAGGCATGAATGACGGCCTGTCCCGCCTCGAGTGTAAATATCGGTGCGCCGGTGGCGTGTGGTGCGATGGCGCGAACCCTGGAAACAAAATGCCGCAGGACATGGATATCTCCGATATCTTTCCTGGGCGTAACTTCAATACGATATGTGCCGTCATCACTGATCCAGCGCTGGCGTAATGTCGGCGGCAGGTCTGCTTTACTGATGGACGATGTGTTCAGGGCGGTGTGCAGAAAATCAAGCGTAGCGGGTAATGTCGACAGCAGGCTCGTCTGCAATTCTGCAACAGTGGCGGTCCGGTGCCCCGGGACTTGCACTTTCAGGTTGTGAATGAACGCCGTCAGCATTTCATGCAACTGCTGGAATGATTTCGTTTCAGCAGAAATATTTGAATGCAGGTATGCCTTCAGGGAATGATCCAGTTTGCGCAGGGCGGCGATCTGTTCCGGGGGTGTGGGTGGCGGTAGCCTGTCTGTTTCCACCGTTTTGGGACCGAGTATCAGGGACATATCCTCGATCAGCGCGAGTTTTTCATCCTGATTTTTCGGGATGAAGTCAAAAATTGAGATGACTTTGTCCACTGCATCCAGTTTCTTCAGGCGTTGTTCCAGCCCGTGAACCTTTCGCTCATCACGGTTCAGCACCATGATGCTTGACGGGGAAATGGTATGTCGTGCGACCAGGTCCTTGTAGGTCACGACCGATTCACTGTGCTGATCGCGTAGATTGATGGGGTTGTAGTCAAATCTCACTTGCGGCAAAAGCCATGCGGCGCCAAGGCCCAGCAATAACGCCAGGATGCGAATGGGGCGCCCGGAGCGTTCAATCCAGCGGCCAAGTGCATGCAGCCATCCGGCCGCCGAATCACTGGCCGGAACATCGCCCGGTCTGTCATGGATTTTTGTGGGCCACAGGCACAGAATGGACGGGAGCAGCGCCAGGGTCACGATCAGGCTGATGAACATGCCGGTACCGGAGATGATGCCCAGTTCGGAAACACCGGTATAGTCGGTCGGGATGAAGCAGTAAAAACCCACGGCGGTTGTCATGGCGCACAGCAGCAGCGATACGCCCACATCCTGCACTGCCTGCCATACGGCGGACGAATACGGCAGGCCTTTTCGCTTCAGTTCCCTGTAACGGAGACACAGGTGAATGGCATAGTCCACACCAAGGCCGATATAAAGTACGGCGAAGGCGATGGAAATAAGATTCAGATGGCCGATGGTGAGGGCGGCGAAGGCGGCCGTGAGGGAAAGTCCGGCGAACAGACAGATCAGCGTGGCCGCGACCAGTCTGAATGAGCCCAGACCGACGATCAGCACGATACCAACCATGATCGTAGCAAACAGAACGGCTGTTCCGGCTCCCCTGCTGACACTGATCAGTTCGTCATGGGATAGCGGAACGCTGCCGGTGAGCCGGATGCTGACGGGCTGTTCAAGGTTGCGTTGAAGCTGTCTGGCGATCTCGTGTATTGACTGAATGGCGGTTTTCGCGGCCAGTAGCTTTCCATAATCCATTCTTGGCTGGACAAGAATAAACTGCTCCCGTTGGCTGGAGGGTTTGCCGTTGTTTCGCATCAATTCCTGCCAGGAAAGGCGATAACGCCGGTGCTCCATGCTTGCCTTCAGCGCCTTCGTCACTCGAGTCAGAACCGGGTCGATATCAACCGCCTCCCCATCACTTGCCGCATCCACGGCACTCTCAAGCATGGAGAAGAGCCCGCGCAGACTGGGGTCGCCTGTCAGCTTTCCGAGAAAAGGCTGAATGGCGGCCAGGCGGTCTGAGATGGTCTCAAGCTTTTCTTTTTTCAGATAAAGCAGCGCATGCGATTCAAGAAAGCGATTGGCGAGCGGCAGATATGTGAATTTGAACAGTCCGGGGCGGGATTGGAGCTGCGCGGCCATCCTCCGGGCTGCTTCCCTGGCGTCTTCCGGCGTTTCTCCGTCAATAACGATCAAAATATTGTGCAGATATTGTGGAAATTCCCGTTCAAAAACATGATAGGTCTGACGGAAGGGGAGATCAGCGGAAAGCATCTCATTGGTGTTGGTGTTGAAACCCAGATGACCGGAGGTGTAGAACAGGGAAGCGCCGGCCATAAACGTGGCCAGCAACAGAACCCTGCCCGAACAGCGGCAGGCAAAGCCGGTCCACCAAACCATGAGCCGGGCCAGAATGGTGAACAGGCGCTTGTGCATAAAAGTTTTTCTGAAGAGTCCGGCTTAGCCCGGATACTGGTAGAGTGGGGTTGCCTGCTTCGATACGCATCTGAGCGTGCGCAAGGCGGCATGAAAATGCCAGCCAAGCCGAACAAGCGCAGGCCATGATTCCGGTTGGAAAATGGCCGCTGACATAAAGGGCCGCATGCCAATGTTCCCATGGTTGTCCATGGCCTTTGCGATACAACGGGGCAGCCTTTCATCCACACGGTCGGCAATGGCCCGAATAGCCATGAAAGGGAGGCCCGCTTTCCTGGCCACGCAGGCAACAGCGGCACTTTCCATGTCCACCGCTTCACAGTTACTTGCCACATTCAGGGCACGCTTCTGTGCCGGTTCCAGTAATATCATCGGGCTTTCAGCGATACCGGCCTGATGAGTTGCCAGTATGCCGTTCAGGCTCCGCACAAGACGGGCTCGCCACGCTTCATCGGTATGCAGGGTCTGGCCGTTGGCGGCGGATACATGCCGTGGCAGCAGCAAATCGCCCGGAAAAAGTCGGCTGGACAGGGCGCCGGCACATCCCCAGCTGAGCAGGGCGGCAGCACCGTGTTCCACAAGGCGACCCGCACATCTGGCGGCCTGTTCCGGTCCGCTGCCCGAAATTTCCAGCATGGTGTTGCCGGATGCAGCCGGCAGAGCAGTGCTGCCGGCACGCTGTGAACGGGAATAACCTGCAATACACCGCGCTTCTGCAGGAAGCGCCACAACAATCCCCAGATGTATCACCCTTTGGTTAGGAGCCTGCCGGACTTAGGGGGATTGTAGCGAGCAGGTAGGGAAGTGAGACCAAAATGGCCTGATTTTGAGGCGCATAGCGGTGACTATGCAACGAAAAATCAGGCCATTTTAGGCCGCTGTCCCTACCGTGCAGTAAATTCATCCTAAGTCCGGCAGGCTCCTAAAAGCTTGCGATATCGGGCCAGGGCCCATAGCGGGAAATATTTGTCGTAACCGTGATATTTCAGATAGAATACGCGCGGAAAACCGGGGGCGGTGAATGCTTCGTCTTTCCACAAGCCGTCCGCCTGCTGGTGTCCGAGAAGGTACTGGGCGCCACGCCGCACCGCTGCGCACGTATGCTCTCCGGCATCCATCAGGGCAAGCATGGCCCATGCGGTCTGAAAGGCGGTGCTGGCCTGGCCCAGTCCGGCCTGTTCGGGATGTGCGTAGGTATTGTTGCTTTCGCCCCAGCCGCCATCTGCCTGCTGCACGCTTTTCAGCCAGGCCGCAGCACGCCGGATCATCGGATGATCGGAACGGATACCGGCGCGGGTCAGCCCGGCCAGAACAGACCATGTACCATAGATATAGTTGGTGCCCCAGCGACCGAACCAGGCGCCATTCTCTTCCTGCTCGTTCTGCAGAAAAGTCAGGCAGGCCTCCAGATGAGGCCGGTATTTGTCATCGTGCCGGGCCAGGCCGCCGAGCACGAGGGCCAGCCGGGCGCTGACATCACTGGTTGGCGGGTCCAGCAGGGCGCCATGGTCGGCAAATGGAATGTGGTTCAGGTAGGCATGGGTGTTGTTTGCATCGAATGCGGCGAAACCGCCATTTTTCGACTGCATGCCGCAGACCCAGTCCATGGCCCGGCGAATGACCACGTCATAGCGGGTTCCTTCACCCTGTTCCATGGCCCAGGCCACCATGCCGGTATCATCCAGATCGGGGTAATAGCTGTTTTCAAACTGGAACGGCCAGCCACCGCCGGCGAGCTTCGTGTGGCTTTCACGCCAGTCCCCGGGTGCGTTGCATAATTGCCTTGCCGCCAGCCAGTCAAGCGCTCGTTGCACGGCGCCCACCATTTTTTTGGAACCTGTTTCCTGCAATGCCAGGCAGGCAATCGCGGTATCCCAGACCGGCGAATTGCACGGCTGACAGTATGCAGTATCATCATTGATAATCAGCAGATCATCCAGGGCGCTTCTTGCTTTTTTCCGGAGGGGATGATCCGGGCCATAGCCCAGCCGGGCCAGCGCTTCACAGGCATTGGTCATGGCCGGGAATATGGCGCCGAGGCCGCCTTCGCCATTAAGCCGCGTCGTCATCCAGTGCTCGGCCCTGGCCAGCGCACGTCGTCGCAGCCAGCCGGGAAGCGCGGGTTCGAACAGCCTTGCGCTTCGCTCCAGATAGAGAAATATACGATTCAGCATTGAGCGGATCGGAAAATAATGACGCTCTTTTTCCGGCGGCGTAGTGAACAGTTCCCGGACGCCCGTACCTTGCGGATTTCCGGCCCGGGCTCGCAGGGTATAGAGGATGATCAGCGGCACCATGACGGTGCGCGACCAGTAGGAAACCTTGCTGATATGAAACGGGAACCAGCGCGGCAACAGCATGATTTCAGCCGGCATGAAAGGAACGCCACGCCACGGGAGCTGGCCGAATTTGGCCAGTTCGATGCGGGTAAACACATTGCAACGCGCCGCGCCTCCACGTTTCAGGATGAGGGAGCGGGCATGGGTCATGTGGGGAGCCTGAACTGAATCACCGGCAAGCTTTAAGGCGTAATAGGCCTTCACCGTGCAGCTTAAATCCGCATCTCCACCGGGGTAGAGCGGCCAGCCGCCGTCCTTTCCCTGATGCGAGCGCAGATAATTGGCCAGCCGGTGCTGCAATGGCGTATCGATTTCATCCATGAAATGCATCATCAGAATGTATTCGGAGGGGATGGTGCAGTCAGCCTCCAGCGGGAAGCTCCAGTAGCCGTCCTGATGTTGCAGATGAATCAGAGCGTGACCCGCCTGATTCACCGCCCGGTCCAGTGCATCAGGGGGGTTTGCATCCATGTCGTCCTGCGACTGCCGAGGCCATCCTGCATCATGAGAATCCGGAGCATCATGAGAATCCGGCCAAACGGGCGGACTCTTCGTATCGGAAGGCATGCTATGCATTGACATAGTCCATATTGTTTATGTGCTTGCTCGTAAGTCGCAAGCTTTATCCTCCGAATCTTCCATCTGTATATCAGCGGCAAGTCTAGACCAGCAGCAGGCTGAGGTATAGTCGCGTTTGCATAATACATATTACATCAGCACAGCGTCATACCCGGCTATCTACATTATTGTCCACGACTTACTTGTTTCCTCCTTCCTTCCGTCAGGCTTTCAGGGCGGAGTCATGCGGGCGCCAAATCGGGAGGGTAAGAAAGAGTTCATTTCTGCGACAAGTCAATGCGATTCCGGGTGGAACACCACCTGAAAGGTGCGTATGCAAGTTGCTTGGTATAGACTTGCCGTATTTCACATAGACAGCGGCAGGCAAAGGAGTCCGGGAGCAGATATGAGTATTCCTTTACGGCAGGTGATACAGGTGGGAGCGTATATATTGCGCCAGAGCCTGCATGGAAGGCGCCGCTATCCCCTGGTGCTGATGCTGGAGCCCCTGTTTCGCTGCAATCTGGCCTGCGCAGGATGTGGCAAGATCGATTACCCTGATGATATTCTCAATAAACGGCTTGGTCTGGATGAATGCCTGGCGGCCGTGGATGAATGTGGTGCGCCGGTGGTTTCCATCGCCGGTGGCGAGCCCATGATTCACAGACAGATGCCGCAGATTGTGCGAGGCATTGTCGAGCGAAGGAAATACGTTTACCTGTGCACCAATGCATTACTGCTGGAAAAGAAAATAGATGATTATACGCCGTCGCCGTATCTTACCTTTTCCATTCACCTGGATGGCATGCGGGCCCGGCATGATGCTTCAGTTTGTCAGCCCGGCGTGTTTGATCAGGTCGTGGCGGTTATCAGGGATGTGCTCGCCAGGGGCTTCCGCGTCACGGTGAACTGTACCTTTTTTCAGGGCGAAAGCCCCGAAGAAGCCGCCGATTTCTTCGACTTTGTTATGAATCTTGGCGTGGAGGGTATCAATATATCGCCGGGATTTTCATACAGCCATGCACCACAGCAGGATATTTTTCTTCAGCGCCAGACCACCAAGCAGTTGTTCCGGGATATTTTCAGGCTTGGCCGCCACAGCAGGACCCGGTGGAAATTCAATCAGTCCAGCCTGTTCCTGGATTTTCTTGCCGGCAATCAGAGCTACCACTGTACCGCCTGGGGTAATCCGACGCGTAACATCTTCGGCTGGCAGCGACCCTGCTATCTGCTTGTGGATGAGGGTTATGCCTCAAGTTTCAGATCTCTTCTGGAGGATACGGACTGGGAGCATTACGGTACCGGGCGCAATCCAAAATGTGCCAACTGCATGGCCCACTGCGGCTATGAGCCGACGGCCGTCAATGATGCAGTTGCACATCCGTTCAAGGCATTGGTTGCCGCCCTCCGTGGTCCCCGTACTGACGGGCCGATGGCGCCGGAACAACCGGTGCTGTATTCACAGCCGCGGGTCATTCCGATCCGGATGGAAGGTGGAAGTCCTGATGACGACAAAAGCGATCAGGATGAGCAGAAACGAATGGCTGTGGCGGAATGACCGGTCAACGACTCGCTGAAGGGCAATTTGGGTGTAAAGGTCAGGGCAAGCCCTGAAATGGACCTGGCATGGTGGGTCCCGACGGCGTTGTCAGCAGTCCTGTGGTGTCTCATTCTGTTCCTGCCATGGTGGCCATGGGCTTGCCGTGAGGTGCTGGAGCCGGATGAATCCGGGAGCAATCCGGATTTAAGCGTCATTACCGTACTGGTCCCCGCGCGCAATGAAGAGAAGACAATCGGTATGGTTCTGCACGGCCTGACGCGGCAGGGACAAGGCCTGCGCATCATCCTGATTGACGACGAATCCTCCGATGCTACCAAGAAGGTCGCCCGTGCGGCCGGCAGCGGAATCACCGTCATCGACGGCTCGGCTCCGCCCGAGGGATGGAGCGGCAAGCTGTGGGCGCTGGAGCAGGGGCGCGTGCTTGTGCGCACGCCATTCACCCTGCTTCTTGATGCGGATATCGAACTGCGCCCCGGTATCCTGGACGCGATACTGAAAAAAATGCGCCGGCATAATCTTGCCATGACTTCCCTGATGGCGGCGCCGAATATGTCCAGCTTCTGGGAAAAGGCGGTAATGCCCGCCTTTGTCTATTTTTTCAAGCTGCTTTACCCCTTTGCCCTGTCCAACAGGGGAGGTACGGGCGTGGCGGCCGCGGCGGGCGGATGCATATTGCTGCGGACGCGAATTCTGGATGAAATCGGCGGTTTTTCGTCTATCAGGGGCGCCCTTATTGATGATTGCGCCCTGGCGCTGCGTGTTAAGTCAGCCGGGCGTCGCATCTGGCTCGGGCTGACCCATGCCGCTATCAGCCGCCGTTCCGCCGGTTTGGCGGAACTGGGGAATATGGTGGCACGAACCGCCTTTACACAATTGCGGTTTTCCGCGTTGTTGCTGGCTGGATGTACAGCCCTGCTTACACTTGCCTTTCTGGTTCCACCCGCCGGCCTGTTTTTGCCGGGCGGTGCGTTTGCGCTATCGCTGATCGCCATGCTTGTCATGGGCGTCAGTTATCTTCCGGTACTTGAATTTTATGGTCGTTCCCGGTTATGGTCGCTGGTACTTCCCCTGATTGCCGCATGGTATCTCGCCATGACATGGCTATCGGCATACCGGTACTGGAAGGGGGAACGCTCGCGCTGGAAAGGGAGAAGTTATGCACGATCGGATTCGGGATTAACGGTATGATACGGCGTCTGCGGCCATGGCTGGTGCTGCTTGTTTTTGTCATGAACATTTCTCCGGCATTTGCGGTACAGGAAAAATCCGTCGCACCGGACGTGGTGATCGATCATTTTCATGCCACGCTGCTTTCCGTTATGAAACATGCGAAAAGGCTGGGATACAAGGGACGCTACAGGCAACTGGATCCCGTTGTTCGGCAAAGTTACGATTTGCCCCGCGTCATCCGGGTGGTTTCCGGGAAATACTGGCGTGAACTGAGCCATGAAAAGCGGCTGAGATTTCTTCATGTTTTTTCACGCCTGGTGGTTGCCACCTATGCCCACCGATTTGACAGCTATTCGGGGGAACGCTTCAGACGCGTTTCGGAGCGACCGCTTGCGCACGCGAATGTTCTGGTTCGCACGGAAATTATCAAGCATGATGGCAAGCGCGTACATCTGGATTATGTATTGCGTCGGAGAAAGGGTAACTGGCGCATCATCAATGTGATTGCGGATGGTGTAAGCGACCTTGCCCTGAAGCGTGTGGAATATACCACAGTGCTGCGCAAGGAGGGGTTTGAGGTCCTGCTCTCAAAGCTGAAAGCCAAGATTGCGCAATATGAGTAAATATGGAGCCGCTACGGTTCCATTATTTTATTTGTGAAACGGGCCATGATTTGTCATGGTTCACGGTCACTTGATGTCTAACGGATTTTTAGGTTGGCGGAGGGAGGAGCCCCATGCAGCCCATCAGCTTGAATAAAAGTCGTATCTGCCAGGCCTCCAGGATATTTTTCGGAGGTATTTTCGTTCTTTTCCTGCTGGGTGGTTGCGCCAGCAATCCTCCCAGGGACCAGACCTATGATCCGGTCGAGAAGCTTAATCGCGGTTTCTACAAGTTTAATGACATCATAGATCGCGCCCTGCTCAAGCCATTATCGGATGGCTACATGGCCATGATGCCCAGAAAAGGCCGCATCATGGTATCCAATTTTTTCGATAATGCCCTGTATGCAGATACCATTCTGAATGATTTCCTGCAGGGCAAGGGGGCCCAGGGCGTTTCCGATGTCGGACGTTTTGTCATCAACAGCTCGCTGGGTATCGGCGGTTTTTTCGATCCGGCTACCCCCATGGGTCTGGAAAAACATCAGGAGGATTTCGGTCAGACGCTGGCCGTCTGGGGCGTATCGCAGGGGGCTTATCTTGTACTGCCGATCTATGGGCCGAATACGGTGCGTGATGCGCCGGGCATTGCCGTCAGCACGGTAACCGACGGTGTATTCTGGGCCGGGGTTTTCCTCAATCCCGCGGCAGCCATCCCCATTTCCATCCTGGCCGCTATTGATCTACGCAGCAGGGCCTCGAATGCCATCCGTTTCGTCAACGAGTCGGCGCTCGATCCTTATGTGTTCACACGCGAGGCATGGGTGCAACACCGTACCTTCCTGATATACGATGGCAACCCGCCGGAGCCGGAGTTTGAAGATAATTTCGGTGATGATGAACTTGGGGGCGAGGATACCGGCGATGGCGGTGCATCCCTGAAGTAACAGGGTTAAATCACCTTCGAGAACTTCGTTTCCTGTTGCCGGTTACGCAGGTATTCGTCAAACACCATGGCGATATTGCGGATGAGCAAACGGCCGCCCGGAAGGACGGTCAATTCATCCTCATGCAATTCCAGCAGACCGTCCCCGACCATGTCGGCCAGTTCTTCCAGTTCCACGGCGAAGTGATCGGAAAAATTCACGCTGAATTTTTTCTCAACAGCCCTGAAATCCAGCGCAAAATCACACATCAGGCGCATGATAACATGCCGGCGCAGATGATCCTCATCCGACAGGCGATAGCCACGGAATACCGGAAAGCGCCCTGCGTCCAGTATGTTGTAATATTCATCCAGTGTCTTGACGTTCTGGTAAAAAGTTCCGTCCACGTAGCCGATGGAGGTGATACCCAGTCCCAGCAGCTCGGCGTCGGCATGGGTTGAATAGCCCTGAAAGTTGCGGTACAGCTTGCCTTCCTTCTGGGCAACGGTCAGTTCATCGTTCGGTTTGGCAAAATGATCCATACCGATGAATACGTAACCGGCGCCCAGCAAGCGATCAATGGACAGTTTCAGGATATTCAGTTTTTCACCGGGGGAGGGGAGCTCCGCCTCATTAATGCGCCGCTGCGGCATGAACATCTGTGGCAGATGCGCATAGTTGAACAGGGCAATCCGGTCCGGCGAGAAATCAATAATCGTGGACAGGGTCCGGTCAAATGTTTCCACGCTCTGGAGCGGCAGGCCGTACATCAGATCAATGTTGATGGACTGGAATCCATGTATGCGTGCCTGCTTCAGTACGGCCAGTGTTTCCTCCTCGCTCTGAATGCGGTTCACCGCCTTCTGCACGGCCGGCTCAAAATCCTGCACACCCATGCTCATGCGGTTAAAGCCTACTTCGCGCAGAATTTGTACGGTGTCTTCGTTACATTCACGAGGATCAATTTCGATACTGTATTCGCCTTCCTCGTCCGCTGCGAAGTGGAAATGCCTGCGCAGTTTCGCCATTAAAGCGCGGATTTGCCCTTCACCCAGAAAGGTGGGTGTGCCTCCACCCCAGTGCAGTTGCGAAACGGTACGGCGATTGCCAAGGCTTCCGGCCAGCAAATCAATCTCTCTGAGTAGATAATCAACATAGGGTACGGCGCGATGGCGTTGCTTGGTGACGATCTTGTTGCAGCCGCAGTAGTAGCAAACGGTGTCACAGAAGGGAACGTGCATATACAGCGAGATCGGTGTTTCACTTTGTGCAGCCCGTTTCAGGCTTTCGGAATAATCGACCGGCCCGATTCCCGTATGAAACATGGGGGCCGTCGGATAGGATGTGTAGCGTGGTCCGGCCCTGTCATATTTGTGAATCAGATCAAGGTTGAAAAGTTCATTCACACCAGTTTTGCTCACGGGCAGGCAGTATTCGCCATGGTGACGTTCATTTCCCGGGTCTCCATGCTCTTATATAGGCGATGATATCCTGGACATCGTCGTCGCTTAGCTTGGTAATATGCCTGCCCGCACGATTTATATGGCGGCCGTGACGGATGCGCAACTCGAGCTGGTAGTTATCCAGCTCGTCAATGCTGCGCTTCTGCGCCTCATTGCCGACCAGCCTTATCTTTGCGGGCGTGGCATGGCAGCTTATGCAACTGGAGCCATACAATTTGCCACCATGCCTTCTGTTCGCCTGATAGCGCAGCGAAAAAACATCATTGGCGATATCGGCGATATCCGTGTTGGAGAGCTGATGACGCTTGGCGGTCATCATGGTCCCGAATCTGCCGTAACGTATGGTGTGTACGATACCTTTCAGGTCAAGTTTGCTGTAGACAAGGTTTTTTGCGCCGATACCTGTGCGGGCCCTGCCGTCCTTGCCATGACATTGAGAGCATACTTGTAAAAAACGTTTCCTGCCGTGCTTCAGGTTCGGCTTGTAATCGAAAGATTCAATGTAATCGATCACCGCTTCAATATCGGATGCGTCAAGCGCGTATTTCTTCGGCGTCATTGCCGTACCGTGTATTCCGTAGGTAATAATCCGGCGCAATTCGTCACGGTCAACGAATTTCGCCACGGCGCGTAAATTTCTGGCCGGAAACGGCTTCAGCTGTTTACCGTAGTCGCTAACCGTACCATCCTTGCCATGACACTTGGCGCAATTGGCTTCAAACAGGGTCTTTCCATCCATCACATCCGTTGCCAGTGCAGGAGCCGCTGCAGTAAATATGCCGAAAATCAGGCCGGAGATAAATATTATGTATCGCATATGCCCTCATGGTTTCATCATTTTGCAGAATTATGAACCTGTTGTCTTGAAAAGTGCAACCAATGCCTAAGGCTGTTTTCCCTGAATGTATTTCACCAGCGCAGTAATTTCGGCCCCGTCCAGTTTTTTGCCAAATTCAGGCATCATTTTACGTCCGTTGGCAATCGTGGTTTTTAATACTTCCGGGTCACGGTTCATATCCTTCAGCGCCGGCCCAACCTTCCTTTTGTTCACAGCGTGGCACATCGCGCATTTCTTCTTGAACAACCTGGCCCCGTCTACAGCCGCCATGGCTGTATGAGCGCCCAGACCGAGAAAAGCGAATAAAAATATCAACGAAGTGATCTTTTTCAAGGTTTTTCCTCCTGACGGATTCAATAACATCTAGTATAAATCCATCAAATAAAATCACCAGGGTTCAAAATGTCCTGTAAAGGGCGCTGTTTTCCAGGACAAAAGCCTACATCTCGACAGGAATAGCCTTTGGCTTATAGAACCACATCTGGTACAAACCGACTACGATCTGGACGCCGATGGAAAGAATCATCAATCCTCCACCAATAACTACGACGTAGGCAAAGCCGGGTACGATCTTGGTTGCAAACCATGAAAAGATGTCAGTCAGCATAGCCAGAAAGGGGATGGCCACCGTAATGCGCTTTACCATCACAGGCATCTCACACAGGATAAAGATGCGTCCCAGGAAAAACAGGATGAAAGAGATGCCAAACAGGTGGATATGGGAAACACGCACCAGATTTTGAATCGAGGCACCGGTGTCCGTTTCCGCCAGCTTCACCACTGCATCGTAGGACGTCAGCGGCGGCAGACCCAGTCCGGCTTCCTCGGAATGACACATGATGCAGTATTTATTGAGCAGGGGCGCTACCCTGGCTTTAAACTCCTGCTGCTTCGTACCGTGCTCAATCCAGTCGAAGATCACTTTCCGTTTCTCGGGAATTGGAAGATTGCCGGCCATCGGGCCGTTCAACGCCGCGCCCAGGCGGGTTTGCTGATGGGAGCCATAGTAGGCGATGCGGATGTCATCCACGCTCAGGCCCGGTTTGCCATCCTGCCCCGCATGGATGAAAAAGATATAAACGACGGCGAACAGCGTGCCAATGCCGATGGCAATCAGGAACATGGAATCCAGAATTTTCTCGCTGACGGAGGCGTCGGAGAATCGGCGGTATTTTGGCATGGCAATGGACTCTCGGAGAAAATGAATTTGTCAGCAGACTAGAAGGAAGCCTTTTTGGCGTCAATGGGAGAAGGCGCGGTCCAGACCGTAGCGGCGGAGTCTGAGCCATACAATGATATCCGCAATTTCAGCGTTGGAGAGCTCGTTCTTGAATCCACCCATGATGGTGCCGGTATGGCCATACCGGATGATACGGGCCATGCCGGTATCCGGGATTTCCGATAGTACCAGGTTTGGCGCGCCGGAATACGGATGCCCCGTTGCCTTTTCTCCATGGCAGCGGGCGCAATGATTCTGAAATGTTGTCATTCCACGTTCCGGGCTCGCTTTATAAGGCAGTGTTAATACATAATTTACAACAGCATCAATTTCTTCCCTGCTCAAACGCTTGGCCCGGCCATGCATCCCCGTTTTTTCTCTGCCCTGGCTGACCACACGGCGAATTTCTTTACGCGACAGTATTTTGGGTCTGAGATCACGCGCCGGCAAGGGCTTTAATTGATGTCCCAGTTTTGTGTTTGCAGCGCCATCGGCGCCATGACAAGCGGCGCATTCGCGCTGATAAAGCGCCTTGCCGTTCACGGCGAAGACCTGGCCGGGTCCGAGCACCAGAAGCAGAATGAGAAATATGATATGTTTCATCCGGATACCTCTTCACTTCAGGCTGAAAATATAATGGGTCAGCGCCTCGATATCTTCCTCGCTCAGACCAAGTTCTTCGGCACTTGGCATGATGGTGCCTTCCGCATACCGGGAAGGGTCTCTGAAATGTCCGCGAATCCAGTCCGGATCCCTGCCGGACAATCCCTCGTAGCTCAAATCCGGCCCCACGTTGCCGCCCTTGCCGTGGATTGTGTGGCAAGCGGCGCACCCATGTTGCTCAAATAATTTATGCCCGCGCTCAGCCATCCGGGGATCAACCGCCAGTGTTGCCGGGACTTCAATGATAGCCAGCATCGTCAGCGTGATGATGGTGGCCAGTCCGGCGCAATAAATGCCGATAGCACGTGGACGGCGCACGGGATGGCGTTCATTGCGACGATCGTAAAACGGCAATCCGATTAACGAAATCGCCATGATAACGGGAATAATAAAGGTGCCGACGATGATCCATTGCTGGGGAAAGTATTTCAGCAACTGGTACAGAAACAGGAAATACCACTCGGGTGCGACATGCGCCGGAGAAATGGCCGGGTTGGCCGGCGAACGCAATTCCGGGCTGGCAAAGACGGCAAGCCCGATGAGCACAATGAACAGGGCCAGAATAAATACGAGATCAATGAACAACTGTCTTGGAAAGAAAAAGGCCTTGCGCTTTTCCAGTTGTTCCGGTGTGCCGTGGAACGGTCCGGCCAGTCCCTGCTTTCGGAATGAGTATAGATGGAAGCCCACAACCAGAAACAGGATGGAAGGCAGCACCCAGATGTGGATTGCAAAAAACCGGCTTAATGTCTGGGCTCCGATGGATCCGCCCCCCTTCAGAAAGGTGGCCAGGGGATCACCTATCAGGGGGACGGTGCCGATGATTTCGGTGCCGACCATGGTGCCCCAGTACGCAAGCTGATCCCACGGCAGCAGGTAGCCGGTCCAGGCAAAACCCAGTACACAGGTCAGGGCGGCGAGTCCCGCCAGCCAGGTCAGTTCACGTGGCCGTTTATAGGCGCCCCAGACGAACACCCGGGTTGCGTGGGCGATGGCCATTACAATCATGGCCGATGCGCCCCAGTGATGCAGGCCGCGAATAAAAGCGCCGAAGGGTACCTCCTGCATAATATAACGGATTGAATGCCAGGCATGATCCATGGTGGGGGCGTAGTAAAACAGGAGAAGGATGCCGGTAAGCACCTGCATCAGCAGAATGAATACCAGGCCCGAGCCGAAGACATACCAGAACGATGCACCACCCGGCATCGGTTCGTTAAGGAGGAAATCACCCAGCGCACCAAGCGCCAGACGCTCGTCGAGCCAGCGGTAAATACGTCCGCGCCAACCGCCCTTCATGTTGACAGTACCTTGCTGGCACGTCCCGCGCGAAATTCCAGGTCCATAACATCAATCCTGTCTCCCTGGACACGGACCGGCAGCGTATCCAGCCCGCGCGGGGCCGGCCCGCCAAGTACATGCCCGTCAATGGCAAAGCGGCTGCCATGACAGGGGCAGCGGAATTCACCGGCTTCAGCCGACCAGTGGACGTTGCAGCCCAGATGCGGGCACTTGGTTGAGAAGGCAACCGGTGCTCCGGCTTCATTGGCCCAGCCGACTTCGGGGAAGCGCATATTTTCCGCATGCCCGGCAATCCGCCGGGCCACCTGCTCGGACGGCAAAAGCAGCCAGGCACTTTTTGAGATCGTCTGATCCAGGTATTCCTCTTTTCGCCTGACGCTGTAGGGGATGAAAACAGGCGTATCCCTGCTCATGTCTTCCGGGTGCCTGAGTCTGGCCCAGATTCGGGGCGCGGATTTGGTTACAGGGTAAAGCAGGTACCGGATAACCGGGTAAACAAGACTGGCGGCGATGGCGCCCATGATTGCGAGGCTGCCCGTGATGAAGCGGCGTCTGTTCTTCCGGTCAATATCCCGGGGTGGATAGAGGGTAAGAATTTCTCCCTGCACCGCACCCCATTCTTCCTGCCATTCGATGGGATGAAGCGCATAGTAACGGCTGATCTCCAGTCCGGGTAACGCTTCAAGGTCATGCAGGGACTGACTGGCGATCGTTCGCCCCTGAGGATCATGACGGATAGCGTCAACAGGGATCAGCACTTCTTTTCCAGTGGGCAGAAGGATGACAGCCGATTCAATCTGGCGATCCGACTGGCTGGCGATCAATCGTGAAATACGGCCGCATGGGGAGCCATTCTTATCCACGACCTGTGCAGATAGCTGGATAGACATAATCAACTCCTCCGTATCAGTCAGAGCGTAGCTCATTCAGGCGGGTCTTGCACCAGGACAGGGCTGATGCCTCATCCATGATAAGGCCATCCAGCTGCATTTCGTATGCCTGTCGGATTATTTTTCCCATCTCCGGACCTGGACTGACACCCAGATGCATGAGCATCCTGCCATTGACAATGGCTTTCGGTTTGCCTTTGTCGGCAGCAAGGCGCCGGGCGGTTTCAAGCCATATCAGCGCCGGGCGGGACGGGGGATGTGGATTGCGTCCCGAGGCGTCGGCCTCGACCAGCGCTTCCCAGATCTCGATGTCTGCCGGTTCGAGACGATGCGAGAGCCTGCGCACTGCCCTGGGCGTAGGCTGGCCATGCATATGGGTAAGGTGCTCCCTGACGAGCGGTGCCACGTAATCCGTCAGCCTTCCCGGCGCACCGATACGTGAAAGAAATCTCCGGCTCAGTTTCATGCCGACGATGCTGTGTTCAGGTGAGCGAATGCGTCCTGTCTCATCATGGTAGCTGGTTCCGGGCTTACCGAGATCATGGCACAGGGCTGCCAGAACAAGCAGTCGTCGCTTTTCTTCTTCCCAGTCACGTTGCAGGGCGATGGCAGCCGCCTGATCGACAGCCTGAAGCGTATGGGCCCAGACATCGCCTTCCGGGTGCCATCTTGGCTCCTGGCGGCACCCGGACAGAGCCCCGAGCTCGGGGTATAGTGTGATCCATTCCGTCTGTTGCAGTACCATCAGTCCGTGAGAGGGATACCGGCTTTCCGTCCATTTCTTCCACTCCATCCAGATACGTTCGAGAGGCAGCGCCACTGCCTCGGGCAGCAGGCGCCGGCACAGGGCGGCAGTGGCAGGGGCCATCTCCAGTCTGAAACGGGAGGCAAACTGCATGCCACGCAACACCCGCAGCGGATCTTCGGCGAATGCGGGCGAGACATGCCGGAGAATGCTGGCCCTGAGGTCACGCTGTCCGCCATGAAAATCCAGCAACTCACCCGTAAGCGGATCAAGCATCATGGCATTGATGGTGAAGTCCCGTCTTATACTGGCGGTTTCGGGATTCAGCCCGGGATCGGGTTTAATATCAAATCCCTTATGACCGGCAGCCGTTTTGCGTTCACTTCGCGGCAGGGCGATATCAATGCAATGACCGTCTTTCCACAGTTTGAATACACCGAATTGGCGTCCGACAAGTTCAGTTTTGCCCATGCCGGCTATGCCCTGTTGCAACTGATCCGGTGTCAGGCCGTAAACCTCCAGATCAGGATCACCCGGCGTCTGCCCCAGCAGTAAATCCCGCACCGAACCACCCACCAGCCATGCGTGTCCGCCCGCATCCGCAAGCACCCGGCAAAGGACCTTGACGATGCCGGGGATTCGATTCAGGGAGAGGCTGGCCATGCCACATTGTTCCGTTCGCGGCGATGTTCGACAAGACCGGATGGACAGGCTATGTTCCGGGAGGTACAAGGAGGCGTCTATGCGCTGGTCAGAAACCAGGGATGCGGGACGACCCGCTTTCAATCGCAAGAAGGTTACCGTGGTGGGCGCGGGCAACGTGGGCGCAACGGCTGCATTTATTGCCGCGCAGAAAGAACTGGCCAATATCGTGCTGATTGATGTGGTGGAGGGGGTGCCGCAGGGCAAGGCGCTGGATATGTATGAATCCTCACCGATCCTGGGCTTTGATGCCATTGTGCACGGCACGCAGGACTACGCTGATACGGCGGATTCAGATCTTGTGATTATCACAGCCGGCATTGCACGAAAGCCGGGTATGAGCCGGGACGACCTGCTGTCCACCAATGTGAAAATCGTGGCGGACGTCACGCGTCAAATCGTCAGATATTCACCCGATTGCGTGATCGTGGTCGTGACGAATCCACTGGACGCGATGGTGTATACAGCCAGGCAGGTGTCCGGATTTCCCAAACAGCGGGTTATCGGCATGGCCGGTGTACTGGATTCGGCCCGTATGCGTGCTTTTATCGCCCGTGAGCTGGATGTGTCTATCGAGAACGTTGCGGCCGTCGTTCTTGGCGGTCATGGCGATACGATGGTGCCGCTGCCTCGTTATTCCACGGTTGCGGGAATTCCCATTACGGAATTGATGCCGGAGGAGAAAGTGACCGCCATTTGTGAGCGCACGGCCAGGGGCGGTGCGGAGATTGTAGCGCATCTGAAAACGGGGTCGGCCTTTTACGCTCCGGGTGCATCCGTGGTGCAAATGGCCGAATCGATCATCAAGGACAAGAAGCGGATTCTCCCCTGTGCGGCATACCTTGAGGGTGAATATGGCGTCGACGGCTACTACCTTGGGGTACCTTGCAAGCTGGGTGGCGGTGGCGTGGAAGCAGTGATTGAACTCGATTTAACCGATGAGGAACTGGCCGCGCTGCATGAGTCCATGGATGCTGTTAGAACATTGGTAAAACAGGTTGATGCGCTGGGCCATTTCTAGCCCGGACTATTCATGAACATCCACGAATATCAGGCCAAGCAATTGCTGGCCGGTTTCAGTGTGCCGGTTCCAGCCGGGAAACTTGCCCTTTCCGCCGAAGAAGCCGTTTCCGGCGCGACTGCTCTGGGTGGTTCCATCTGGGTAGTGAAGGCGCAGATTCATGCCGGCGGGCGCGGCAAGGCCGGCGGCGTGCGGGTATGCCATTCACTGAATGACGTTAAAATCGCTGCGGCTGAGTTGCTGGGCTCAACACTGGTGACGGGACAGACCGGTCCGGCAGGCAAGCGGGTGCGCAAGGTGTATGTCGAGCAGGGGCTGAATATCGTCCGTGAGTTTTATCTGGGTCTTCTTGTTGATCGGGAAAGGGAATGTATATCATTCGTGGTCAGCCCGGCAGGCGGCATGGATATCGAGTTGGTTGCGGCCGAGGCACCAGGGAAAATCCTGACCCTTCCGGTTCCCCTGGAGTCCGATCCTGAAACCGGGCTGAATCAGAGGATGGCGGCATTCCTGGGTCTCTCGGACAGTGCGGTTGCCGTCTTTTCCACCTTAGCGGAGCATCTTTATCAGGTCTTCCGGGAAAAGGATGCGAGCCTGCTGGAGCTGAACCCTCTCGTTCTGACGGAGGAAGGTCAGTTGCTGGCACTTGATGCAAAATTCGTGGCCGACGACAATGCACTGTATCGCCAGCCCGAGATTGCCGCCATGCGCGATCCAGATGAGGAAAATCCGCGCGAAATGGAGGCGGCGGCATTCGGGCTCAACTACATCCAGCTCGACGGCAACATCGGCTGCATGGTCAACGGCGCGGGTCTGGCCATGGCCACGATGGATATTATCCGGCTTAAGGGTGCGCGTCCCGCCAATTTTCTCGACGTCGGCGGCGGCGTGTCGGTGGATGCGGTGACTGAAGCCTTCAAACTGTTGTTCGCGGATACGCATGTGAAAGCGGTGCTGGTGAATATTTTCGGCGGTATTGTACGGTGTGACATTGTCGCAAATGGGTTGCTTGAAGCCGTCAGAACGCATCCGATGCGCGTACCGGTGATCATGCGCCTTGTCGGCACCAATGAAGGAAAAGGGCGGCGAATTGTGAGGGATGCAGGGCTGGATGTGCGCTGGGCGGCTGATCTGGATGAAGCGGCGAATGCGGCTGCACAGGCGGCATCAGGCGCTTGATGCGTGGTGTTGCATCAGTGCGTTGCGGTTGACTATATTCCTGCGTGTATTACTATACACATGAAGAGGTGTATAAATGCGAACCAATATTGTATTGGACGATGATTTGCTTGATCAGGCCTTCCGGTTCAGCAAGGCCCGGACAAAGCGGGAATTGATTCATCAGGTTCTGAAAGAGTTTGTCGAACATCATGGGCGCAAGAATCCCCTCGATCTCGCAGGCAGGGTGCAAATCGCCGAGGATTATGATCATAAGGCACTGAGAGAGCGCCACAATTAATGTATCTTGTGGATACATCGGTGTGGATTGCACTGTTCCGACAGCAAGACAGGCCAGCCGTCCGTTATTTTCAGGACATCATTAACGCGGGTGTCCCGTTTGGCATCACCGGCGTGATTTATCAGGAGTTGTTACAGGGTGCAAAGGGCGAAGATGATTTTCAGAAACTGCGTGAATATCTGCAAACCCAGAAGTTTTATCATCCGCTGGATGCACTGGAAACATACGCCGGGGCTGCACGCATTTATTTTGATTGCCGTCGAAAAGGCGTAACGATTCGTTCGACAATTGATTGTCTGATTGCCCGGATTGCGTTGGAGCATGATTTGATATTACTGCATGATGCTGTCGATTTCGATTATATGGCAGGGGTCGTGAAGAGTCTGAAAGTAATAGATATTCACGGAGGGGTTCACATGTGAGTGGTAAAAATCTCTATTTGGCTATACAGACCATGTCTGACCAAATATCGGTTGATTCTGTATAGTAAGTCAGATGACGGTTCCGTGCGGAGGAAAACAAATAAATTTTCAAGATGATGACGTATTGAAAGAATGTGAGTATTCCAATGGATGTGTGACATGAGCGTATTGCTAAGCAAAGAGACGCGCGTCATCTGCCAGGGTTTTACCGGCCGGCAGGGGACATTTCATTCGGAACAGATGATTGCGTATGGCACAAATTTCGTGGGTGGCGTGACGCCGGGCAAAGGCGGTCAGACCCATCTGGGTCGGCCGGTATTTGATTCGGTAGCCGAAGCGGAGAGAGAGGAAAACGCCGAGGCGTCGGTAATTTTCGTGCCGCCGCGTTTTGCCGCTGATGCCATTGTCGAAGCTGCCGACGCGGGTCTGAAGCTTATTGTCTGTATCACCGAGGGCATCCCTGTGCAGGATATGCTGAAGGTCAAGGCGCACCTTCACGCAATGACGCTACAGCCGGTACTGATCGGACCGAACTGCCCCGGCATCATCACGCCGGGCGAGGCGAAGATCGGTATCATGCCTGGACACATTCATAAGCCGGGCCGGGTGGGCGTGATTTCGCGCTCCGGTACGCTGACCTATGAAGCCGTGGCACAGCTGACTGATGCCGGGCTGGGTCAGTCCACCTGTATCGGCATGGGGGGAGACCCGATCCACGGCATGGGTTTCATTGATGCACTTCGTTTATTTGAAGCCGATGATCAGACCGAGGGCGTGGTCCTGATCGGGGAAATCGGGGGTGCTGATGAAGAGCATGCCGCAGGGTTTGTCCGGGAGCATGTGCAAAAGCCGGTCGTAGCCTTTATCGCCGGGGCGACAGCGCCCAGGGGTAAGCGTATGGGGCATGCGGGTGCAATTATCTCGGGTGGCAAGGGCACGGCCGCAGTCAAGATCGCCGCGCTGGAGTCGGCCGGTGTGGCCGTGGAGCGCAACCCAACACTGCTGGGCCGGTGCATGGCCGGGTTGCTGGCGGACTAGGAGCCTGTCAGACTTATGAGAAATCTACTGCGCGGCAGGGAGAGCGGTCCAAAAAACTCCGTATTTTCGTTACATAGTTACCACTATGCGCCTCACAAAAAGGCCGCAGGCCGTTTGGACGCACACAAGGGCGGGGCGCAAGCCCCGAGGGCTGTAAGCCCGAGTCACAATCATGCTATTTTGGGTTTGTTCTTGAGCTATCGCGCGGCGGGACAGCGCCGCTTGCTCCTGCTCGCTACGATTCCCCTAAGTCCGACAGGCTCCTAGCCGACCCGGACGTATGCCGCAGCGTTTCAAACAGGCCCAGCCTGAACCTGACGAACTGGATCGGTTGACGGCGCGGCTGGGCCGGGTGCATGTCATGCAGCGTCTGGGCATCGAGGAGGATCATGCAGTCGAGATGTTCGGCCACGGCCGCTGGCTGCATCCTGAAAACTGGGTATCGGCGCAACAACTGGCTCGCTGGCTGATTCGCTTTACCGGCATCCAGCAACTGGGCCGGCGGCAAGCCAGGCGGCATGAGATTGTTGAGCATCCGGTCAGGCTCATGCATCTTTCACCCGCGGCCGAGGGTCTGCGTATCCTGCATTTGACCGATCTGCATCTGGACATGGCCGAAGATACCGCCGACGCCCTGACGGCTTCGCTGGCCGGGATCAGCGCCGACATCGCGGTATTAACCGGCGATTTTCGCGCCAGAACCCACGGGTCGATCGACCGGATGCTGGCAATGATGGGGCGGTTACGGCCATTGTTGCCGGTGCGTTGTTTTGGCGTCCTGGGCAATCATGACTGTCTGGCCATGGTGCCTGCCCTTGAGGACTTGAACATCCGCATGCTGCTTAATGAGTCACTGCGCCTGGACGAGGGGATATTTCTCGTTGGTGTGGACGATCCGCATTACTACCAGCTCGATAATCTGGCGCGGGCAATGAACGATGTGCCACTGGCCGCCACGGTGATTTTGCTCGCTCACTCACCCCGGATATTCCGGCAGGCGGCGCATGCGCGGATGGACTTGATGCTCTGCGGCCATACCCACGGCGGTCAGGTGTGTCTTCCTGGCGGATGGGCGATGACCTATCATTGCGATGCGCCGCGCCGGTATTGTCGCGGTGCGTGGCGTTACCGGGGCATGCTTGGTTATACCTCGCGTGGTTGCGGCACCTCGATCCTTGATATTCGTTTTTTCTGCCCCCCGGAAATTGTCGTGCACCGGCTCGAGAACACAGACTCCTAGCCTGATCGGGTCTGAAACCGGATAGGACAAAGTGTAACCACAGATAAGGTGGCTTGGTTCTGTGTAGGTCATTGATATAATGTAATATCCTGTCCATCAGATGTCCGCCTTCATGCAATATACGGGCTAGCCCTTGATGCAGATCAGCGGTTCCAGCCGGACCACCTTGCGGGCCAGCCCCGCCTGGTGGGCGGCTTCGACTACGGCTGACACATCCTTGTAGGCGCCGGGGGCTTCTTCAGCGATTCCGCGCATACTGGCACTGCGAATAAGGATGCCCCGGTTTTCCAGTTCGTTCGCCACGTTTCGACCGCGCCAGCGTTTTCGCGACTGATGCCGGCTCATGGCACGGCCAGCGCCGTGGCAGGCCGAGCTGAAAGCGTGTCCGCCGGGCTCACCGGCCAGCACATAGGATGCGGTTCCCATTGAGCCGCCGATCAACACCGGCTGACCAAACGGACGAAAGCATTCCGGCACGTCCGGGTGTCCGGGCGGAAAGGCGCGCGTGGCCCCCTTGCGATGTACGAAAAGCCGCTTTCTGACGCCATCGACGGTGTGTGTTTCCTCCTTGCATATATTATGCGAAACATCATAGAGCACATTCAGGTCCGCTTCGGGGAAGATTTGCGAGAAAGCCAGCCGGGTCAGATGGGTAATGATCTGACGGTTGGCAAAGGCGCAGTTGGTACCCGCGCGCATGGCGCCAAGATAATCCCGGCCGGTTTCCGACTGCAGGGGAGCGCATGCCAGTTCCCGATCCGGCAGGCTGAAGCCATGCCTGTTTGCTTCCACCACCATGCGACGCAGATAATCCGTGCCGATCTGATGGCCGAGGCCGCGTGAACCGCAATGGACGCTGACGACGATGGCATGCTCTTCCAGGCCGAAGGCGGTCGCTGTTTCGGCGTCTTCAATACGGGCTACGCGCTGGACTTCAAGGTAATGATTGCCCGAGCCCAGCGTGCCGGTTTCATCGCGCTGCCGTTTTTTAGCCAGATCGGAAACCGCATCCGGGTCGGCGCCGGGTATGTGCCCGCATTCTTCAATACGGGCAAGATCGGACGCACGGCCGAAGCCCTGACTGATTGCCCACCGGGCGCCACCGGTCAGCATGGCGCGCATCTCTTTTTTGTTCAGGCGAACCCGGCCGGTGCTTCCCACTCCGGCCGGAATGGACTGAAAAAGGATGTCGGCCAGTTTGTATTTGACGGCTTCAATGTCGTTTTCATGCAGGCCGGTCGTCAACGTGCGAACACCGCAGGAAATATCGAAACCCACGCCGCCGGCGGATACGACACCGCCCTGCAGGGGATCAAAAGCAGCCACGCCGCCAATGGGAAATCCGTAACCCCAGTGGGCGTCCGGCATGGCGAAGGATGCGCAAACGATACCGGGCAGGGCGGCGACGTTCACGACCTGTTCATACACCTTGCGGTCCATCTCCAGAATCAGCCTCTCATCGGCGTAAATGATTCCCGGTACGCGCATGGGGCCATGCGGCTTGATGATCCACGTATACGGCGAGTGTTTTTCCAGCAGAGAGAGTTCCATGCAAAACAACCTCTACTTGTATTATAGCCCGGACGGAGGACGGAGGACTGGGGACTGAGGACTCAGGTCAGGGATCACAATTACTTGTCATCGCTTTCTCAATCCCCACCCCGCGCCTTGTGCTCCTACACATCTACGACGCATTGGGCAATCCACCCTGTTTCATCGTGCGTCACGGCCAGTTCGGTATAAGTGGCACCCTTGATTTCGACCACGGGTTGATGGCGAAGGCGGTTGACGGGTTCGCCCCATGCGTGTGCATGCAGGCGGTCATCCTCGATACATACTTCAAATCGGCTAAACAGCATTTTTCTGGTGGCCATGACATACATAAGCGCGTTCAGCCAGTCGGTCAGCAGGATTTCCGGGTCGGGGGCGTGCACGAAAATCGGCACCTGTTCGATATCATTATTATTTCTCAAAGCCAAAGCGTTTGATGCTTTTGACACGTTCCGCCCTGTCATAGATAATTTCCACGCGGCGCGTGAACTTCTTACCGCTGTCAGGATCCATATATTCCTCAACATAAATGGCACGACTGGGGTGCAGATCATCCCTGAGCATGGGCGTGCCCAGCATGGATTCCACATGAAAACGGGTATCGCCTTCCTGGATGGTGGTTTCCAGTCCCGGCTTGAGCATATTGCCCTGGTGGATGACATGTTGCAGGCAGCCGCCAAGCCCAAGCAGCAGGATCGTAATAGCCGATAACCTCATGTCGCCGCCTCCACCGGTCCCTGGTGGCCTGATTCCAGCAGCCTGACGTATTCAGCCATACCCTTCTCCAGCGCCCATTCCGGTTTCCAGTTCAGCAACTTGCAGGTATCGGAAATGTCGGCTTCAGTGTGATTCTGGTAGAAGTCATAAGGGTTGTTGAAATAATCCACGTCCAGCTTCTCGTTCAGCAAGGATTCCAGATTGCGGATGATATCGTTAAAGCAGCGCGCCGTGCCCGAGCCGACATTGCACAGCCCCGAGCGTGGCGCTTCCAGTGCCGCCATATTGGCGGTGATTACATCGCGGATATAAACAAAATCACGCCGCTGCTCGCCATATTTGAAAAGTCTTGGCTGTTTTCTGTTTTTAATCTGCTGGTAAAGCTGCAAAATCATGGATGCCGTCGTGCCCTTGTGCGTCTCACCGGGACCATAGACATTGAAATAACGCAATCCGACAATTGTGGAGGGGTGGCGGTCATACCAGCGTCTGGCGATGCGGTCCATGCACAGCTTGGAGAATCCGTAGATATTGGCCGGCTCCTCAATACCGCTGGCTCGATTCGGGGCAGGCGCATTGCCATAGGTGGCGGCGGAGGAGGCATACACCATTTTCGTGCAGGACACACTACTGGCCGCCAGCAGGGCGGCAAAGGCGTTGGTATTGATCTCCAGCATACGGCGTTGATCCAGAACAGTCGTATCCGAAATGGCCCCCTGGTGAAGGATGGCCGCGAATGCACCCGTTCGTATTTCTTCCAGCAGGGAGGGGCTGTCGATGCTTTGCGCGCGCACCTCACAATCTACATGCACCAGGTTTTTCCAGTTGCCGAAGCTGAAATCATCCACGATGACAACATCGGTTCCGGGCCTTTTAACCAATGCGGCGGCGAGATTGGCGCCGATAAAGCCGGCACCGCCGGTAATAAGGATGCGTTCAGTCATCTATTCTTCCGTGTAAGCCGTTGGACCGGCAATATATGCACCTTTCAGGCCCCATTTACGGATTTTGGCCAGCATGCGGTTGGCGCGTGTCAGGTTGGCGCGCCGGAGCCTGGCGCCGCGCAAGTCCGCCCCGTACAGATCGGCGTCGGTCAGATCGGCACCGCGCAAGTCCGCATTGCGAAGATTGCATTCGGAGAGGTTGGTGTCGGCAAGCCTTGCATTTCTCAAATCCTTCCCGGAGAGGTCGAGACCGGAGAGATTATGGCCGGACAGATTACGCCCCTCACTGACGGCTTGCACGACTTCATCAGCGGTCATGGATTTGTCCTCCTCGTTTTGCCGTGGCGGCAGTGTTAATCTTCCGGGATGTGATAGTACGGCGCAGCGGGTGCAGCGCAAGGGGTTCCGCTGTGTGGCAGGGTTGGCGCAAGTAAGATGTGGCCGGAATGCGCGACTATATGAGCCGCTTGCAATATTCATGAGCGGCGATTGGGACTGGGGTCTGGACAGGGATGCACGCAACATTACCGCTATTGCGGGGAACGGATTTTCCGGCCATCCGGCGCAGGACGCTGGAGACGTTGCAGGTTAATCTGGGTTATCTGTGTAACCAGAGCTGCCTGCATTGCCATGTGAATGCCGGCCCGCGGCGCAGGGAAATTATGGACGCCGCAACTGTCCGGACCGTGCTTGATTTTCTGGTGGCGTCCAACACAGGAAAACTTGATCTGACCGGCGGTGCGCCCGAGATGAATCCGCATTTCAGGGAACTGGTCAGCGCGGCGCGCGGGCTGGGCGTGCATGTGATGGACCGGTGCAATCTGACCATTCTTGAAGAACCCGGCTACGAGGATATGGCGGCATTTCTGGCCGCGAATCAGGTGGAGGTGGTTGCATCCCTGCCCTGCTATGAGGAAGAAAATGTCAATGCCCAGCGCGGAAAGGGCGTGTTTGGCTTAAGCATCCATGCCTTAAAGCGGCTGAATGCGCTGGGTTACGGCGCACGGGAAACGGGGCTGGTCCTGAACCTGGTGTACAATCCGCCGGGGCCGAGTCTGCCGCCGAATCAGGAAGCGCTGGAGGCGAGCTACAAGGTGGAATTGAAGCGTCGCTTCGGCATTGTATTTGACCATTTGTTCACGATTACCAACATGCCCATCCAGCGCTTTGGCAGTACGCTTATCTCCAGGGGGCAGTTTGCTGATTATATGCAATTGCTGAAGGATGCCTACCGCGAGGACAACCTGGAGGATGTGATGTGTCGAGGTATGATCAGCGTGGACTGGCGGGGCTTTGCGTATGACTGTGATTTTAATCAGATGCTGGATCTGCCTCTGGGCTGGAATGGAAAGCCGCACATCCATCTGTCCGAACTGATCGGCGAGGATATCGAAGGCAATCCGATTGTCGTGATGGATCATTGCTATGGCTGCACCGCCGGGCAGGGTTCCAGTTGCGGCGGGGCATTACTAATACCTTCATAAAGGTTTTAGCAAAGGAGTAACGGCTTATGAAAGCAGCGGAACTGTTTGTGCGATGTCTGGAGAATGAGGGTGTTGAAACCATGTTCGGCATTCCCGGTGAGGAGAATCTGGATGTCATGGATGCCCTGCTGGACAGTCCCGTCCGCTTCATTACGACGCGGCACGAACAGGGAGCCGCGTTCATGGCCGATGTCCGCGGCCGACTGACCGGAAAGGCGGGTGTTTGCCTGGCCACCCTGGGGCCTGGCGCTACGAATCTGGTCACCGGCGTGGCCGATGCCAATATGGACCGGGCGCCCGTGGTCGCCATTGCCGGCCAGGCCGCGACCACGCGTATGCACAAGGAAAGTCATCAGGTACTGGATCTGACGCGGCTGTTTGATCCTGTTTCCAAATACAGTACGCAAATCAGGGAGCCGGAGATTATTCCCGAGATCGTCAGCAAGGCCTTCAAGGTTGCCGAGGTGGAGAAACCGGGAGCCTGCTTTATTGAATTTCCCGAGAATATTGCCGGCATGGATATACCGGACATGACGCCCCTGAATTCCATGCGGCCCGAATTGTCCGTGCCTGCTGAATCGAGGCTTGCGACCGCGATTGACGTACTGGAAAGTTCGAAAAGGCCCATCATTATGGCGGGCAACGGCGTGATTCGCGCCCATGCCTGTGCCCGGCTGGTTGCCTGTGCGGAGCGGTTGAACATTCCGGTGGCGACAACCTTTATGGCCAAGGGTGCGATGCCTTTTTCGCACCCCCTGTCCCTGGGGACCGTGGGCCTGCAAGCCAGGGACTATGTATCATGCGGTTTTGACTGTGCGGATGTCATCATATGCGTCGGTTACGATATGGTGGAGTATCATCCCTACCTGTGGAACAGGAATAAGGACCACAGGATTGTGCATGTGGATACGATGCCCGCCGAGGTGGATGAACACTACCAGGTGGAGGTTGGGGTTGTTGGCGATCCGGGGCTCGCCATGGATGGCATTGCGTCCCGGGTGTCACCCAGAAATGAAGCGCTCTACGCAGGCTTGCGCCGGACGATAGTGAATGAATACGAACAATTTGCCGATGACGGCGGCTTTCCGCTCAAGCCTCAGAAGATCGTCCGGGACCTGCGCCAGGCATTGAATCCCGAGGATATCGTCATCTCCGACGTCGGGGCGCACAAGATGTGGATGGCGCGTATGTACCAGGCGGAACAGCCGAATACCTGCATTATTTCAAACGGCTTCGCCTCCATGGGTATCGCCCTGCCGGGTGCGATCGCGGCTAAAATGACCTGTCCGGAATGCACGATTGTGGCCGTGACGGGAGATGCCGGTTTTCTGATGAATGTTCAGGAGATTGAAACAGCCGTACGCTACCACATCCCCGTCATTATCCTGATCTGGCATGATGATCATTATGGCCTGATCCAGTGGAAACAAATGGCAAAATTCGGGCGCGAATCCCATGTTTCCTTTGGCAATCCGGATTTTATTCAACTGGCCGAAAGCTTTGGCGCCAGGGGTTATCGCATTGAAGCCGCCGATGAACTGGCGCCGGCGCTTGCGCGGGCAAAGAAGGATGACACCGTGGTGATCATTGATTGCCCGGTGGATTACAGTGAGAACATGAAACTGACTGAAAAGCTGGGTGAACTGGTATGCCCGATTTAGCCCGGATTCCGCTGATGATCCCCGGTGCTACCACGGCTGGGCAGGCCCTGGATGTGCGCTCCCCCTACGATGGCAGTTTGATTGCCACAGTGGAGGCCGCCGATGCACAAGCCGTTAAACAGGCGTTTGATACTGCCGCCGCTCTTTATCAGCAGAAGAATACATGGCTGTCCATTGAGGTGCGGAGCGCCATCCTGACCGGGGCCGCCCGAATCATGGCGGATCAGGCCGATGAACTGGCGCAACTGATCGCCCGGGAGGGCGGCAAGCCTCTCGTGGATGCGCGGGTGGAAGTGGCTCGCGCCGTGGATGGCGTCCATCTCTGCGTTGAGGCGATGCGAACACAGGCAGGGCGGATGATTCCCATGAACCTGAATACTGCTTCCCGGGGCCGCCTGGCGTTTACGCAATATGAGCCCATCGGCGTGGTGCTGGCCTTCAGCGCCTTTAATCATCCGCTGAACCTGATTGTTCACCAGGTCGGCCCGGCCATTGCCGCCGGCTGTCCCGTCATCATCAAACCGGCCGAAGCCACACCCTTGTCGTGCCTGCGCTTTGTGAAGATTCTGCGAGACGCAGGCTTGCCCGCGGGCTGGTGCCAGCCCGTGGTGACTGATGATCTGGAACTGGCCGAACGCATGGTCAGCGATGAGCGGCTGGGTTTTTTCAGTTTTATCGGTTCGGCAAGGGTGGGCTGGATGCTTCGCTCGAAACTGTCCCCGGGCGTACGCTGCGCCCTGGAACATGGCGGTGCGGCCCCCGTGATTGTGACGGAAGATGCCGATCCCGATGTGGTTATCCCGGCACTCGCTAAAGGTGCATTTTATCACGCCGGGCAGGTGTGCGTTTCCGTCCAGCGGGTGTTTGCCCATGCATCCATCGCCAGGAAACTGGCCGAAAGGCTGGCCGCGACGGCAGGAAGACTAACGGTTGGTGATCCGCTCGATGTCGGCACGGATGTAGGTCCGCTGATTCGCCAGCGGGAAGTGGCGCGTGTACATGCATGGGTGGAAGAAGCCAGCCAGGCGGGCGGCGAGGTGCTGTGCGGCGGCGAACCGGTTGGCGGTCGCTGTCATGACGGGAGCTGTTATGCGCCGACGGTGCTGTTTGATCCTCCGGATGATGTGAAGATGAGCCGTCAGGAGGTGTTTGGTCCGGTGGCGTGCGTGTATCCATGCGCTGGCGTAAAGGAGGCCGTGGAGCGCGCCAATGCACTTCCCTTTGCATTTCAGGCAGCGGTGTTTACCGCCAGCCTTGATACCGCGCTGGCGGCAAGCCGTGCGCTGGATGCCGCCGCCGTCATGGTCAATGATCATTCCGCCTTTCGTGTGGACTGGATGCCGTTCGCGGGGCATAAGGTTTCGGGCCTGGGCACCGGCGGCATCGGCTATGCCATGCGCGAGATGCAGTCGGAAAAACTCATTGTCATTCATTCCGGGGGTGAATTATGACAATGGATCAGTTTTATTCGCTTGCCCGGTTTGTTATTGAGTGCATTGGCTGGATTGGCGCCGCCGCCATACTGGTGCTGGGCGTGATGTTCGTGCGCGACGTCACCCAGACCCGGCACGCGATTTTGCGTAATTTTCCCGTCATTGGCCGCATGCGCTACTTTCTGGAGCGGCAGGGCGTGTACTTCCGGCAGTATTTTTTTGCCCATGACCGCCAGGAACTGCCCTTCAATCGCGCCACGCGCAACTGGGTCTACCAGGCCGCCAAGGGTGGAAAAGGGCTGATTGGATTTGGTTCCACCAACGACCTGCGCGAGCCGGGTTCCATCGTCTTCGTTAACTCGCCGTTTGCCAGACTGGCGGGAGAGCAGTGCCATGATTGTTCGCGGGTTATCGGTCCTGATGCGCTGCATCCATTCAAGGCCCGTCATATCGTTAATATTTCCGGCATGAGTTTCGGCGCCCTCTCGGCCCCTGCCGTGCGCGCGCTTTCCCGTGGCGCGGCGGCGGCCGGCGTATGGATGAATACGGGCGAGGGAGGCCTGTCGCCATATCATCTGGAAGGCGGAGGGGACATTATCTTTCAGATTGGCACGGCCAAATACGGGGTGCGCGACGAGAAGGGGAGCCTGGACGATGCGCGTCTGCGCAAGATGGGTGAGAAGGTTCGTGCCTTTGAAATCAAGCTGGCGCAAGGCGCCAAACCGGGCAAGGGCGGCGTACTGCCGGGTGTCAAGGTGACGAAAGAGATCGCGGCCATCCGGGGCATTCCGGTTGGAGAGAGTTCGCTCAGTCCGAACCGGCATCTGGATATTGAAACACCGGACGATCTGCTGGATATGATCGAGCGGGTAAGGCGGGTGACGGGCAAGCCGGTTGGGATCAAGACCGTGATCGGCTCCGATATCTATCCACGCATGTTATGCGAGACGATCCTGCGGCGGGGATCAGCCGGCGCCCCTGATTTTATCACGCTGGATGGCGGAGAAGGCGGTTCGGGCGCGGCGCCGCAGGCCCTGGCGGATCATGTGGGTCTGCCCGTCACCGAGTCGCTACCGTTACTGGTGGACGTGCTGATGGAATACGGGCTTAAGGAACGGATCAGGGTCATCGCCTCCGGCAAGCTTATGATTCCGTCGCGCGTGGCCTGGGCGCTGTGCATGGGAGCGGATTTTGTCAATACGGCCAGGGGATTTATGTTTTCACTGGGATGCATACAATCCATGCAATGCCATCTTGATACCTGCCCAACGGGCGTTACCACGCATCAGAAACGTCTGCAACGCGGTCTGGTGGTGACGGACAAGGCCGAACGGGCGGCCAATTATGCCCGGCGGATCAACAGCGATGTTAATATGATCGCCCATTCCTGTGGATTGAGGGATGCCAGGGAATTTAAGCGGGAACATGCGCGCGTGGTACTGGCCGCGGGTCGAAGCGTGCGTCTGGATAGACAATATCCATATCCCCACCGGGAGGTCCCACTTCCGGAGGAAACGGTAACAGGGAGCGTTCATGAGTCTTGATGATGATATTCAGGCGCTGCAGGCGCAGATGATGCAGCAAATCCCGGAGGAGACGCTGGCCGTGATGGCACGAGCAACGGAAGAGCTTGCCGGCTCGGGCGTACTCGACCACAGCCTGAAGGCGGGAGAGGCCGCGCCCGATTTTACCTTGCCCGATGCTCAGGGCAGCCATACGCATCTTGCTGATGTGCTGGCGCAGGGTCCGGTGGTGCTGAGCTTTTACCGTGGTGGCTGGTGTCCATATTGCAACCTTGAGCTGCATGCTTTGCAACAGGCGCTGCCGGAAATTCAGCAACTGGGCGCGCAGTTGATCGCGGTTTCACCGGAATTGCCGGACCGTTCCCTGTCCACGTCGGAAAAACAGGCGCTGGCATTTCCGGTACTCAGTGATCATGGCAATCGTGTGGCCGCGGCATACGGGCTTGTGTTTACCCTGCCGGAGGCGCTGCGCCCGATCTACGCGCAATTCGGCATTGATCTGCCGGCCTGGAACGGGGATAACAGCTTCAAATTACCCATACCGGCCACCTTCGTCATCGGCGGTGATGGCCTGATCATGGATGCCTTTGCCGATACGGACTATACGAAACGCATGGAGCCTGCGAGGATTCTTGATGTTCTCGGGACATGTCGGGCATAATGTTGTCGATCAAGAGGTAATTGCAAAACAAGGAGTTTGAATCGGTCATGAGCATGCAATCAAGCATACTGGAGCGCTATTCGGAAGGGGCGGAGCAGCGGCAGGCGGACCTGTGTTGTCCGGTGGATTACAATCCCGAACTGCTGAAGTTGCTGCCCGAAGAAATTATTGAAAAGGATTACGGCTGTGGTGATCCCTCACGCTATGTTCGCCCGGGGGATGTCGTGCTGGACCTGGGCAGTGGCGGCGGCAAGATCTGCTATATGGCGGCCCAGCTTGTCGGGGATGAGGGGCGCGTGATTGGCGTCGACATGAATGACGACATGCTGGATCTGGCACGCAAGTATCAACATGAGATGGCTGCCAGGATCGGTGGTGATCGCGTGTCCTTTCACAAGGGGCATATCCAGGATCTGGCCCTGGACCTGACGGCGACGGAAAAATGGTTGTCCACTCACCCTGTAAGAAACGGCGATGATCTGGTGGCGCTGAAACAGTTTCAGGACGAGCAGAAACTAGATCACCCGCTGATCGCCGACAGAAGCGTGGACCTGGTCGTGTCCAATTGCGTATTGAATCTGGTGGATGCAGTGGAAAAAGATCAGTTGGTTCATGAAATCTTCCGTGTGCTGAAGCCCGGGGGGCGTGTCGCTGTCTCGGACATCGTATCTGATGAAGAAGTGCCCGAGCATTTGCAGCGCGACCCCGAATTATGGAGCGGTTGCATCTCCGGCGCCTTCCAGGAGCATGCGTTTATCAAGGTATTCCTGGATGCCGGTTTCATGGGTGTTTCCATTGACAAATGGGATGAGGCACCCTGGCAGGTAGTGGAAGGCATCGAGTTCCGCTCGATGACGCTGACGGCGGTCAGGCCGGAAGATGCTGAATGCCTGAATTATGGTCATGCCGTAATCTACAAGGGACCGTTTTCCGAGGTTTATGATGATGACGGTCATGTCTATTATCGCGGTGAGCGCATGGCGGTTTGCGAGCACACCTATCATTTTCTTACCGAGGGGCCATTCAGGGAGCACTTTATCGGAATCACGCCGGTACATACGGAGAAGCCAAGCCGCTTCTGCGCTCCGGCAGGGACCCGACGGCCCGCCGCCATGACCAAGGGCGGCACGCATTCCGGCTCCAGTGGCGGGGGGTGCTGCTAGGAGCCTGTCGAACTTAGGGGAATCGTAGCGAGCAGGTGGGGAAGCGAGGACAAAAAGCTACGGATTTGAGGCGCATAGTGGTAACTATGTAACGAAAATACGGAACTTTTTGGACCGCTATCCCTGCCGCGCAGTAGATTTTCCATAAGTCCGGCAGGCTCCTAGCCCTGCCTTGTTCTCATTTAATCTTCCATTTGTGTTGTAATGAATTTCTCTCTGTAACGTCTATACTATGTCCTGGTATCCACGGCTGAGGATACGGTGTACGGCCCCATGCATATCCGCAAGAACAGGGGGTGCGAAGGCCGTCGTGATACAAAGGGCCTAGGAGGGTGATAATGTCAGACATTTCAGAGGGCATGGTTAAGCCCATGCATATTTCCAGACGATTCAGGTTCCAGTGGTTGTTTGCTTTTGCAACATTGGCGATCGGGGCGATGATGCCCCAACCCGCACAGGCCGCGGCAGGTGAAATTACCGTTGACCTGACGTATGCGGCCGCCGGTCTCGGTTACCAGACAGGAACGGCAATCGTGACACTGGATGGTAAAATCGCGCATTTCAAAATCAAGGGTTTTCAGTTCCTGGGTGGTGGCGTTTCCAATTTCACCGGCAAGGGCACCGTGACAGGCGCTCGTTCTATCAATGATTTGAACGGGGATTTTACAGTTACGCGTGGTTCGCTGTCCGCCATAGTCGGTGGCGTGACCATGAGCCTGCACAATCCACGGGGGGTGAAAATCGAGATTTCCGGCACTACCACCGGTATTGATGTATCGGCCGGTCCGGGCAAACTGACGTTTACGCGCGTCGGTGCAATCAAAAATGTGGCTGGAAGCGGCGGTGCGCGTATCGGCGCAGGAAAACATCCGGCCCATGCGGCAAAAGGCGGATCATCCTTCATGCCCGGCCTGGACAAGGGCCTGCCTCACATAGGGTTGTATGCCTACACCATGAGCCATGCCAAGGTTGCAAACCCGCCGGATTTGCTGGGCGGGCCGTTAAGGGTGGGTTTAACAAAGAAGAATACCAGCACCCGCTGGGTGTTGCCCGGTCCACGTTTTCTTGACCCGGCCGTCTTCGGCACCCCGGCGCATCCCGTTGGTTGGGAGCAGGCGCCGTTTCCGTTGATCGGCATGCAACCCAGTTGGCGGCGATCGGAATACGGAAAATATACCTTCGTGGATCATGCCACGCCGTTTTCCGACTGGATGGAGGTGGGCGTTGGCAGCGTCAAGATGAATCTGGTCGATGCAACGGCTATTGATGGTGCCAGGACCAAGGACAAGGTTGATTTTGATGCCACCTTCAAGAGCCCGGACGGAA
Organism: uncultured Zetaproteobacteria bacterium; assembly: GCA_964628185.1. Classification (GTDB taxonomy): domain Bacteria; phylum Pseudomonadota; class Zetaproteobacteria; order Mariprofundales; family Mariprofundaceae; genus CAZVLQ01. The sequence continues at coordinate 74,487 of CAZVLQ010000008.1, forward strand.
AATTTACCTATCGCGTGGTGAGCAAGAAGGCGCTGCCGCACGGTAAGGGATACCCGTTCTTTGGCGGCGTTGTGACCAACCATCTGTTGCATGGCGGCACGGCTATCGGCACGCGCCTGATGCCGACAGAGTTCACCTACGCCGGATTCTGGGGGGTGGGCAAGATTTACCGCAATGGCAAGCTGGTCAATGACGGGCAGATTATTCATGTGATGGTGGGCGAGTTTGTCCGTGGCAACAAGCAGGACCTCCAGTTTGACGGCGGCGTGGATCCGCACGGCATGACCATGCATCTGATGGTGCCGCCCTACAAGGTCAGTCCCAAGGGGCCGGTGCTGGCGCCGGTGAAAACAGGTTATGCTCCGTTTCCTGCCATCAAGAAACTCATGATGGCGAAGATGAAGATGCTGAAAGCGATGAAGTCCCTGACTCCGGCGCAGAAAAAGGCGAAGATGGAGCGCATGATGGAGATCAAGGCGCTCATGGCGCATACCAAGGAGAAGATGGTGCAAGCCATGATGCAGGGCGACAAATTCTTCGGCCAGCCTTTCCTGCATGTGATGTTCGGCATGCGTGGCTCTGATTTACGCGTTAGCCATTGACCGTCAGAGGTCAGAGGTCAGGGATCAGGATTCAGGGATCAGGATTCAGGGTTCGGGGTTCGGGATTGATCTGACTTCTGACCCCTGATCCCTGACCCCTGACAAGGAGGGGAGTATGCCGGTAAACCATGTAAGAACTGTGCTGAGGGGCATCAGTGCAGGCTTGGTGACGGGGATTATGTTTATATATCCTGTTGCCGCTATGGCGGCGACAGTGGAAGTGGACATGAATCAAATCGCATTTCATCCATCACAGATCAAGGTGAAGCCGGGCGACAAGCTTGTGTTCAAGAATATGGATCCGTTTGAGCACTCGCTGAACATGGTGGATGCATCCGATCCAAACCATGAGGTTCTTCCCGAAACGGTGGTGAAGGGCGGGGCGACGCTTAACTTTAATTTTCCTGTCAAATCCAGGGGCGTGTTTGTCCTGTATTGCAATAACCACGGTGGCATGAAGGCCGTGGTTTCGACGACGGGAAGCTTCACGCTCCCCAAACTGGCGCTCGGCAAGACGCAGCCCCGCGAAGTGAAGCTGGGCAAGAAATTATTCTGGGGCAAGGCGCATTGCTGGTATTGCCATAAGCTGGGGAAAGAGGGAAAGGGCACGCGCGGGCCGAATCTTCAGGATATCGGGCGCCGCTCCAGAAGCCTGGCCAGAAAACTGAAACTGGATTCCGGTACGGATTATATCGTTCAATCCGTCGTCCATCCCGATGCCTATATCGTTTCGGGTCGCATCAACGACATGCCCAAAACGTATTTATCCCCCATCGGTCTGAAGCCGGATGAACTCACCGATATTATCGTCTACCTGCAAAGCCAGGGCGGCAAGCCCGATCCGTTCGAGATCAGTCTTCCCTCCGTGGTGAGCAACCCCGTGATGCCCTGGAAGGAATATTTCAAGGGAAACGCCGCGGCGGGCAAGAAGCTTTTCTGGAGCAAGACCAGTCCGGTGGCGTGCGCCAAGTGTCATACGGTTGGCGATCAGGGCGGCAAGGTGGGGCCGAACCTGACGGGCATCGGCGCTGTGTATCCGCCCGGTTTCTTCGTGCGCGCCATTCTTAACCCCAGCGCTGAAATTGCCACGGGATTTGAAACCACGATGGTGGCGACGACGGGTCATCGCCTGATTACGGGTATCGTGGTTTCGGATACCAAAGACAAGCTGGTTATCAGGGATGCGAGGAGTGCCGCGGGCAAGCTCACGACGATCTCCAAGAACAAGATAAGACGACGCAAATTCCAGCCGCTTTCCATGATGCCCGGCAATTACGCCAAGCTGATGAGCGTGAAACAGTTAAGCGACATTCTGGCCTATCTGGAATCCCTGAAGGGCAATGAGGGGAGGAACAAGGGAGGAAAACAATGATGAAACAATCAGGCGCACTTTTGCATGCAGTCTATGCGGGTATGCTGTTGTTGATGGCATCCATATTGTCAACTCCGTCCACGGCCCAGGCCGCCTACCAGGGAGAGGCGGTTGCAGACGGAGGAACGATCAGTGGCATCGTTACATTCACGGGAACGCCTCCGGCCCTTAAACCGATCGTGGTCAACAAAGACAAGCAGGTGTGTGGTAAAACGCCCATTTATTCTCAGGATCTGCTGGTGGGCCAGCATAAAGGAATTCAGAATGTCGTCGTGCACCTGACGGATATCACGAGGGGCAAGCCACTTACATCAGCAACGGTTACGCTGACCCAGAAAGGTTGCGGATTTCGTCCACATGTGCTCACGGTTCAAACCGGCGGTGAAGTTGTGGTGGCCAATGTCGATCCAATTACCCATAACATCCACACCTTCTCCTTCGACAATCCGCAACTCAATCAGGCCCAACCGGCGGGCGCGCCGACATTGACGGTCAATCCCACTGTTCCCGAGATCATCAAGGTGCAGTGCGATATTCATAAATGGATGGCCGGATGGATTGTCGTGGCGGAAAATCCCTACTACGCCGTGACGGATGCCAACGGCCGGTTCACCCTCACCGGCGTGCCTCCGGGTACATATACGCTTGAGTTCTGGCAGGAGACCCTGGGCTTGGTCAATAAAACCGTGACCGTTAAAGCCAATGAAACCGTACATGTGGCAGCCTCAATGAAAAATGAGTAGGGGGCGGTTTTTCAGGCAGGGATTTTCCACTCCGCATCCGCTTACATCGTTAAGCCATGCCGTGCCGGGGCCGAAACGGCGCCTGGTATCCCTGCTTGCGCTTGGGCTGCTGCTTCTTTTTGCCACTCCCGCCCTGGCACAGCAGGCGGGTCCCACCGATTACCGCACCTTCTTCGGCCTGGATTCCAGGCTGACCGTCTGGATCATCGCCGAGTTGCACCTGATGTTCGGCGCTTTTGTTCTGGGCGTTCCCATTTTCGCCGTCATCATTGAATTTGTCGGCGTCAAAACCCGTGATCCCCGCTATGATGTGCTGGCGCATGAGTTTACCAAACTGCTGACGGGAGCTTACGCTTTTACCGCCCTGCTCGGCGGATTATTTGGTTTCTCCCTGTTCGGCCTTTATCCCAGGTTGATGGATTACATGACGGGCGTGTTCCACGATTCGATGTTTGTTTACGGGCTGCTCTTCTTTGTCGAGTCCACCACCCTGTATCTGTATTATTATTTGTGGAAACCCATGCACAACCACAAGGGTTGGCATATTTTTCTGGGGGTCATGCTCAATGTCTGGGGCACTGTTTTAATGATGGTAGCCAATTCATGGGTGACCTTCATGATGTCTCCTGTCGGTGTGGATCCAAAAACAGGGGATTTCATCGGCACCGTCTGGCAGGCGACCTTCAACCCTCTATGGTTCCCGCTCACCCTTCACCGCATCCTGGGCAACATCGCCTTTGGCGGTTTTATCTGCGGCGCATATGCGGCCATTAAATTTCTGGGGTCGAAAACGCCGGCGGAAAAGGCGCATTACGACTGGATGGGATATGTCGGCAATTTTGTCGCCGTTTGCGGTCTGCTCCCTATTCCATTCGCGGGCTATTATCTGGGCCGGGAGGTGTACAGTACCAGCGCCGTGATGGGCAACAACATGATGGGCGGTGCGTTTTCCTGGACCTTCATCATTCAGGCGATCCTGATTGGCGGCATCTTCGTGGCCACCAACTATTATCTATGGATCGGCATGGATCGGATTCCCGGCGCGGAACGCTACAAACGGTATATCAAGTACCTGGGTATCACGATTATGATTGCATTCGCCGTCTGGATGACGCCGCATAACCTCCCGCTGACGGCGGAGGAACAGATGATGGTTGGGGGCCAGTATCATCCTACGCTGAAGTATCTTGGCCTGATGTCGGGCAAGAATGCGGTGATCAATCTGATTATTCTTACCACGTTCCTGAGTTTTCTGCTCTACCGGCGGGCAAACAAGGGCGAGGGCATGCCAATCTCCCAACAGGGTATGGGCGCCAAGGTCATCCTGGGCGTCGTTTCCGCTATATGTCTGGCTATTCTGGGAAATTATGCCTATACCCTCTTCCATCTGGATCCGGCCAGCATGGATCTGGCACCGGAGAAGGCCAAATACTTCATGCTTCCGGCCGTGCTGCTGCTCATCCAGATGGCCAGTCTGCTGCTGACGCTCATGCTTACCTTTTTTGATCGCGGCAAGCTGGCGCAACTGGCGTATCTGGGCATTTCCATTTTTTCCACCACGTTTGTTCTTGGCCTGTACGGTTACACAATTATGGCTGTCGCCAGCCCGTTTTTACGCAATGTGGCGCTTACCCAGTGGATTATTCTGATGACCAGTCTGTTTTATATCGCCACGATTGATATCTTCCTGTTCCGGCGAGCGCCTGTGGTCGGGCCGCTGAGGTGGGGACAGGTTCCGAATTATTCCCAGTACGTCCTTGTTTTTCTCTGCATATGGATCGTCCAGCTTATCGGCCTGATGGGTTTTGTGCGTTCGGGATTACGGGAAAACTGGCACATTTACGCGGTGATGCAGGACACGTCCCCGGATTCCTGGACACCGGACAACTTCCTGATGGCCGAGATGGTCAGTATTTGCGTCGTGTTGTTTCTCGGTGCGGTTTCGTTTCTCTTTTGGCTGGCCCAGCGCGGCGAGAAGGAAGCGATTCCGGCGTTAGCTGAACAGGCGGACGGCAACGCCACTGTATCGGTATCTCGTGATGAAGATTAAGACTGAATCCATGCAGGCCGTGACAGGGTGGATGCGAGGCTCCTTTGCCAAGGCTGCCATGTTCACCTTTGCCGTTTGTGGCGCGTATATCTATGTCGCCTATGTGGTTACCGAGATTTCGGGCGGTGCGAAACATGCAACAACCGCCGTAAAGGGCGTCAATCCGGCGGCGGGAAAAGTGCTGTTCTGGGGCAAGGGCAAATGCTGGACCTGTCACAGCGTCGGCAAGCGTGGCAGCGCCATCCGTGGACCGAATCAGGGGAACATCGGTTTTCGCGCCATTACGCGTGCCAGGGAACGTACGGCCCAGACCGGCAAGCCCTATACGCCGGCTGATTATCTCGTGGAGAGCCACTTCAATCCGGGCGCCTATGTTGTCAAAGGCTACAAGAATGAAATGCCAACGGTGTGGAAGCCTCCGATTGGCCTCAAACCGGAAGAGATACTGGCCATTGATACCTATTTTCAATCGCTGGGTGGCACGGTGGATGTGGCGGCTCTGAAAAACAGCCGTTTCTATGCTGCTCTGAAGCGGGCGGCGGGAAAGCAGAAGCAGGGCGGCGGCGCCGCTGCCTGGAAGCCGTATTTCCCGGGAGATCCAAAGAAGGGGAGAGCGATATTCTTTGATACCCATGGCAAGGTGGTGTGCATCAAGTGTCATACGGTGGGCAAACAGGGGGGCCATGTCGGGCCGGAACTGACGCATGTCGCCGCCACCCGCGACGCACGCTTTATTACCGAATCCATTCTGGAGCCAAGCAAGGTGATTGCCTCCGGCTTTGAATCGTATCTGGTGGTGACCAAACGCATGCAGTTCATTGCCGGAATGAAAAGAAAGGAAACCCGTGATTTTGTGGAGATCATGGACAAACAGGGGAAACTGCATCACATCGCCAAGTCGGATATACGGCGCATGGCGGCGCAAAAGACCTCGACCATGCCCGGCAACTTTCGCGACGTGCTGACGGTGCAAGAGTTCCAGAACATCCTGGCCTTTGTACTGACGCTGAGTTAGGTATGAGAACCGCAAATACACGCGAATGCACGCGAATGACGATCGAAAGGCTCAATCCATCATGCCATCGAATGTTGGTCCTGGTTGCTTGCAGGAAAAGAGAGATAGCCGGAAGTCATGATCGGGGTTTTTATCCGCGTCCATTCGCGTCCATTCGCGGTTCGATTGTTCTAACCTTACCAAGTTCGGAGGTGAGGCATGCCGCGTAAGAACCTGTTTGCCTGGACGATCTCCATCCTGCTCGGGATTTATGTACTGATCCGGTTCGTTATTCCTTATGGCTCGATGTGGATCATGGGTGGTTCGCATCCGCTTTATGTTCCCACCACGCTGGCCGTGATGTATTTCGCCGTCGCCTTGATGGGACTGGCTATCCATATCACATCCAGCCGAGAGAATATTGATGCCTTTATGTCGCCGATTATTCGCTTCTTGCAAGGCTATGAGGACAGATGGCAGCGGAGCCTGCGCATGGTCATTCTCGCGGTCATCCCCCTGATTACCGGATGGGGCGCTTATTCGATTGTATCCACCGAGGTAAAGACGCCAACAGGCCTGAGAATCCAGCATCCGACCATTCCCGGCCGGTTTGAAAATCTGGTTAATCCCTTCCGCAATCCCGGCGAGGCCATGGTGCGGGATTATATCAGCAAGGCAGGTTTGAAAACTGTATCGCTGGAAGAGGGAAAAAAGGAATTACAACGGAAAATCCTGCAGGAGGGCCGAGCCCTGTATCAGATGAACTGCCGTCCCTGTCACGGTTCCAAGGCCGATGGCAACGGCCCCATGGCGGGAGGATTTCGCCTGCGGCCAATTAATTTTTCCGATCCGGGTACGCTGGCCACGGTGGTGGAGTCCTATGCCTTCTGGCGCGTGAAGGAGGGTGGGCGTGGCCTGCCTACTGAATCCACGCCCTGGAACTCGGTGATGCCGACATGGAAATATGAACTGACCGATGCGCAAATCTGGAAAATCATCCTGGCTGAATATGATACGGCCGGCGTTGAACCGCGCGTGCCCGAGCGCTTGAAATGAGCTGCTTACGTGTGCCTTCAGGTGCGGGCCTGTTCATGGCGGGGATATGGCTGGCGTTGTCGGGTTTCGGCGGCGAACAGGATGTGAGCCATGGGCCCACGCAGGCCGATGAGAAACCAACAAAACAGGTAGCTGCTACGCCCGAGGTGTTGCAACGGGGAAAGGCCATTTATCAGCACTATTGCTGGCCCTGTCACGGCCTTGACGGCGCGGGCGACGGACCCGTCGCCAACACCCTGAATCCCCGGCCTCGCGATTTTACGCAAGCCCATTTCAAATTGCGCAGCACCGGTTTCGGAGAGTTGCCCACGGATGCCGATCTGTTTCGTACGATCAGCCGGGGCATACCGGGCACGGCCATGCCTTCGTGGAAGCACCGCCTGAAGGAAGAAGAACGCTGGGCGGTTCTGCACTATATCAAGACTTTTTCCACCAAATTCAAAGGCGCGCATCCGCAGCCCGTTTCCATTGGCGCGGAGCCGCCTGCATCGGCGGAAAGCATTGCCAGGGGCAAGGTGCTGTTCCATGGCAAGGGACAATGCCTGAACTGCCATGGTGATAATGGCAGGGGCAATGGTCCATTTGTCCTGGTCGAGGATTTTCTGGTGGATGCCCGCGGCGATCCCGTCATGCCGCGAAATTTCACCGAGCCCTGGCGCTACAAGGGCGGCCATACGGCGAAGGAGATTTATACCCGGCTTGCTACGGGGCTGAACGGCACGCCCATGAGCCCGCCCACGGCACCGCTGGACAAGCTCTCGGAGGCCGAGCGCTGGGATCTGGCGCACTATGTGCAGTCGTTGCAACAGCCGAAACAGGGTGCGGGACAGGCGGTGATACGCGCTAAAAAGATTAAGCAGGACTTGTCGCTTGATCCGCAAGCGGATATCTGGAAGGGCGTTTCCGCACTGGATGTGGAATTGACGGGGCAGGTGCATGTTGCGCCCCGAAACGAGAATCCGGATGTGGATCTGGTTCGCGTCAAGGCATTATACAACGACAGGGAACTGGCGCTGTGGCTGCAGTGGGATGACCGAACCGAAAATACCGATTTTGAACCAAGTCCGGAAAAGAGGGCCATGCTGGCGGCTAAATTCGGTCAGACCTATCCCGTTCTTTATCCCGCCGACGAGCGCATGGAGGATTTGCCGGATGGCGTGATGCTGCAATGGCCTGTTCACATTCCCGATGGCCCGATCATGCCGCATATGGTGCAGGGCGATGGCGAGCATCCGGTGAACCTGTGGCAATGGCGAGCGGACTGGCAGGAAGATGATGCGTCGCATGCCGTGCGCGAGGAAAATGCCGCCGGATACAAGGCCCCGCCCAAGGTTCAGCCAACAACTGGCTGGCAGGCGCAGGGCAAGGGTGTGTTTGAGGATGGCCGCTGGAGCGTGGTGATCAAGCGGGCTTTGCATACGAAGGATGCCGGGGATGTTCAGCTGGAGCCCGGACACCTGATCCCGCTGGCCGTGAATGTATGGAATGGCGCCAATGAAGAATTCGGCTTACGGCGCGATATCTCATCATGGTATTTTGTTTTGCTGGAGAAATCACCGCCGCTTTCCAACTATTTCCTGCCCATCCTTGCTTTCATGCTGGCTATCGGGCTTGAATTTTGGGCCATTCGGCGAACGAAGCCGGCGCATTGAATCGCCCCCGGAGGAAGCAGGCTGTCGCGGGAAAAGGAGTGGTGCGATGTAAAAGAGGCTGCTCATTCGGAGAATACACAAGCCGCTGATCAGGCGGGTGCTGGGCGCGCATTTGATGATCATGTCGTGATCTGGAATGCAGACGGAAAGCGGACAATGCCGTCATCCATAAAAATATCTGTAAGATTCCATGCAAGTCTTCGACCATTGGCTCTCCATTGTGTTGTGGAGGGATAGCCAATTATTACAGGAGGTAGATATGATCAGTAAAAGTTCCAAAACAGCGTTAGCGGCCTTTGCGCCGGCGGTTCTGTCGGTGGCCCTGTTTATGGGTGTTCCGTCCATTGCCCATGCCGGATCAGGTCTGGCCGTTCAGGTGAAAGCCGCGGGTTCAGTGTCAGATGTCATCGCCAAGCTTAAGGGCATGGTGCACAAGAACGGCATGATGGTGATGGGCGAACTTCATCAGGGAAAGGTAATGTCCATGGTGGGCCTGAGTATTGAGTCCGAAAGTATTTTCGTCGGCAATGCCAAGGTTGGAAAGAAGCTGTTTTCGGCCAACCCCGGCGCGGGTATAGCGGTTCCTGTCCGTATCAATGTTTACCGGGATACGGATGGCACGACCAAAGTTAGCTATGTGCCGCCGTCACGCGTGCTTGCTGTATACCACAACCCCATGATGAGCAAGGTGGCGGGCATGCTGGACGGCAAGCTTGCCAAGATGACGGGTATGCTGGGCAAATAATACGGATATGGAATACGCCCTCGCATCTGGCAGAAAGAGCGGCCTCATCAGACGGCTATTAAGTGAAGAAATTCTGTTGAGCCTGATTATTCTGGCCACAGCGGGGGTGTCTCCCAATATCTTCGTGGCAGCGCAGGCGGGCATGGCCAACATGAAGGACCTGGCTATATGGCTACTTATTCCCGCTGTGGCCATCCTGCTTGTTTCCCTTCTGATTGCATGGGGATGCGGGCATGTACGCCTTGTAAATCGGGTGATAGCGGGGGCTGGTGCCGGACTTGTTGCGACGGCGGGTCTTGAAGTGATTCGTTTGAGCAGCTTTCACCTTGGTGGCATGCCCGGAGATTTGCCCAGATTGATGGGGGTGCTGCTTACCGACAGTTTTATGCAGGGATCCTCGCACCTCTCGGATTTTCTGGGCTATGCCTATCATTACTGGAACGGTGCTTCATTTGGTATCATATTTGCCGTCTTTCTGGGCAGGAAATCACCCGCCTGGGGGATCGTGTATGGCATTGTCATTGGCACTGTTTTTCTGTTGAGCCCTCCCGTGCAGTCATTGGGCATCGGTTTTATGGGAAGCGATATGCCAACCATGACCCTAACCGTTTATATTGCGCACTTTGTATATGGCGGGATTCTCGGCTGGCTCTGCAGCCATTGGGTAAAGAATGATGAATGGCTGTTTGCCGGCAACGGATCAGCTGGTAACAAGGCGCGCAGTATGACACGAACCAAATGCCTGATGCCGGTCATGGCGGGAATTCTGATGCTGGGCGTCATGATGGCGGAGCATGGCGCGAAAGCAGCGGAGAACATAAATACGGCGGCGATCACGGAACAGGACATTGAATACAGCCCGGAAGAACAAACGGTACACGTAGGCCAGTCGATTCGGGTCGAGAACAAAGACCCTTTTGATCATAAATCGCGAGTAACGCGTCAGTTACCGGGTGGCGCACTGGGCGAGATTCTATCGCTCGGTCTGATGATTCCATCCGCGCTTGCCGGGAAAGATGTTGGCGGTATGAAAAGAACCGAGGTCACTGATCATGTGGACAAGCCGGGGACATCCTTTACCTTCAAGCTGGACAAGCCAGGCGTCTATGAAATCCGTTGCATGCTGCATGACGGCATGACGGCAACGATCAAGACGGTGGAATAATAGTCAAGCGCCGCAAAAATCAGTTTCTTTCTTGCCTGGGAGCGTAGGATTACGCTGCCGGCATTTGCGCAAGCGGTTCTTCATGACCATAATTTAAACTTAATTCAAAGTTGGCATTGATTTTGCTTTTAAAATATACTGGTTACTCATTTTTGTATATTTTTTCAGCTTTTTGCTTTCGGAGGATGAATTCGGTATTCCATATTGATCATTTTATTTGAATGAAATATTACAGAATACGGTTGAGGATTTTGGCTTGAAACAGGCGGGCAAAAATGTCGTTGTGATCGGAGGCGGGATTTCCGGTTTGGCTGCGGCCTTCTGGCTGCGGCAGAATGGATTTGAAGTAACCGTGCTGGAACGCGATTCGCGCGCTGGCGGCGTAATCCGCAGTGAGCATACCAATGGTTATACGCTGGATTACGCCGCCAATTGCCTGGCAAACTTCCTGCCCGAGGTGAATCATCTTTGCGAGACCGTGGGTCTTTCCGGGGAGCAAATTTTTCGTAATAAACAGGCGAGCAGGCGCTATCTGCTAAAGCAGGGAATAACACAGGCAGTGCCTCTGACGGCATTTGAGATGATGACGTCATCCTTCTGGCCGTGGACGGCCAGGCTGAGGATGGCCATGGAGCCGTTTGTTCCCGCTTCAGAGCCGGAAAGCGAGGAAACGGTGGCGGATTTTGTTCGCAGGCGGTTTGGACGGGAGCTGTTTGAGCAGGCCATTGAGCCTTTTATAGCCGGTACGTTTTCCGGTGATGCCGAACAGGCATGCGTACGGAGCATGCTGCCCCGTCTGTATGGGCTGGAGCAGCAGTACGGAAGCGTTATTCGGGGGGTGATTGCGAGCAGGTTGTCAGGAAGGAAATCGCGTTACCCGACACGTCTGTTTTCCTTCAGGGACGGCATGGAGGCCTTGCCGCATGCACTGGCCCGTTATCTGGGCAATCGCCTTGTTCTTGACACTGAGGTCAAGAGCATCACCCGCAGCGGACGCAGATGGAAGGTTGAAGCTGAATACTCCGGATGCCCGGTTGCGCTGGAAGCTGACGCGGTTATTCTGGCTGTGCCGGCACAGGCTGCCGCACGGCTTCTTGATCCACTTTCCGATGTACTTGCAGTTCAGTTGAAAAGCGTGGTTTATGCACCGATGGCGGTTGTGTTCACCGGTTTTCGCAAAAATGATATCAGGCATCCCCTGGATGGTATCGGTTGTCTTGTTCCGGGCAGGGAAGGCAGAAGGATTCTCGGCTCCCTATGGAATTCAAGTTTGTTCGTTCATCGCGCTCCGGCCGGCCGAGCGTTGCTGACCAGCTATGTGGGTGGTTTGCGCAGACCCGATGCCGTAGAGTATGATGACCAAAAGTTGCTGGACTGGGTGATGACGGACATGAAAGCAATGCTGGGCATTCACGGCAACCCTGAAGTGGTGCGCATCATTCGCCATCGCCACGGGCTTCCCCAGTATCAACTTGGGCATCAACGGCGTCTTGCCACGATAGCGAAGCAGTTACGCCTGCTACCCGGATTGTATCTGTGCGGGAACTTTCTGGACGGTATTTCTATTCGTGATCGTATTGCTCGGGGCCGGCAGCTGGCAAACCGCATATGCAGCGAGATGAGCGGCCACGCCGGTCTTTCCCTGGTCAGGCAGGACGGTTGCAGGGAAGAAGATGCAAATAGCTGGATGGAAAGAAGAAAGAGTGGATAGCCCTGATTTGAAAGGATTCTGAAGAGCGATTTGTGCATAAAGGGCGAGCTAAGCCCAGGAGGTTTTTATGTTTGGACTCGGATTCCCGGAACTGTTGATTATTCTGGTAATAATTCTCGTGATTTTTGGCGCAGGCAAGCTTCCCCAGGTGGGAGAGGCACTGGGGAAGGGACTTGGCAAGTTCCGAAGCGCCATGGATGACAAGTCGGAGATGCAGGGTGCGTCGCATCCGGCTTCTTCCGATACGTCTGCTGCATCCGTGGATGAAGCGGTCAAAGAGGGATCATAAGCCGAACCGTCAGTACAACCATGAGAGCCGCGGATATGCGCGAATGGACGCAAATGGAAGAAGATGGGATCGATGATTTCTGATTCACATCTATTCACGTCCATTCGGGCTTGATCTTTTCTTCTCTGGTTCCGTAGGAGTCCGCCGTGTTTGGGATTGGTTTTCCTGAAATGATTCTGATACTTGTGC
>CAZVLQ010000009.1:0-73930 GCA_964628185.1 uncultured Zetaproteobacteria bacterium
GCGACCCCTGCCGTGTGAAGGCAGTGCTCTCCCGCTGAGCTAATCGCCCCAGGAACCAGGGGGCGCGATTTGTACCAAAGCATACGCCGGGGGTCAATGAATGCCTTGCTCGATGGCATGCACCAGGGTGGCAAGCATGCGGTTCACCGGCGCCTTCAGGCCCAGGGACGCAGCCCGGCGCACCACATAACCGTTGATGGCATCCACCTCCGTACGCCTGCCCCGCTCGATATCCTGCCACATACTGGTCTTCACCGGCCCCATTTCAAGCGTCACCCCGATGTGCTTTCGGATATCCGCTTCGCCGAGCGCGACACCCAGCGCCTGCGCGACGGCCACGGCCTCCTGCATGGATTGCCGCACGATGGCCAGCGTTTCCCCGCCGGCGGCGACATCCCTGGCGAAGCGGCGCGTGATCGCCGTCAGGGCATTGAAGCCGCAGTTCCACAAGAGCTTGCGCCACAGCATGAGGGACACGTCCGCCTCTTCCCGCACCGGTACGCCCGCCTGCGCCAGCGCCTGAATCAGCGGCGCCAGCCAGCGCTCACCCGCGCCATGCCGCCACAGTCCGAGCCGTATGCCGCCGGCGGCGGAATGAATCACCATGCCCGGCTTTTCCAGGCGGGCGCCGATAAAGGCCGTGCCCGCAACCACGGCGTGACCCGGCAGCGCGGCCGCGACGCGGTCGGGCGCTTCCACGCCGTTTTGCAGGGTAAGCAGCAGGGCGGATGCTCCGGCATGCGGGGCCGCGATATCCAGCATGGCATCAAGGTCCGTCATCTTGCAGGTAAAAACCACGACATCGGCTGCCGCCAGGACGGATGGATCGTCATCGGCCGTCACGGGAATGGTCCGGGATTGCCCGTCTGTCACATGCACAAGCCCGGTGCTCCGCAGCGCCTCAAGATGCGCGCCCCGGGCCATGAATGTCACCTTGTGCCCGGCCTGCCGCAACAGGCTGCCATAGTGGCAGCCAACGGCGCCGGCGCCGGCAATGCCGATATGGAACGGCCTGGCTGTTTTTGGCTGGTCATGCCCGGACATGGCGCTAGCATAGCGCATCCACGGCGCCTGCCTATAGAGGGAAACAGCGACCGGGAAAGGGAGAAATCATGTCCAAGGACTCCATGCGTGAGGATGCGCTGAATTATCACAGCAAGCCGACACCCGGAAAAATCAGCATTCAGGCCACCAAACCGTGCATCACCCAGCGCGACCTGGCGCTTGCCTATACGCCGGGCGTGGCCGTTCCCTGCCTTGAGATCGAGAAGACGCCGGAACTTGCCTACGAGTATACCTCGCGCGGCAACCTGGTGGGGGTGATCAGCAATGGAAGCGCCGTGCTGGGCCTCGGCAATATCGGAGCGCTGGCCGGCAAGCCGGTGATGGAGGGCAAGGGCGTGCTGTTCAAGCGCTTTGCCGATATTGACGTGTTTGACCTCGAGGTGAATGAATCCGACCCGATGGCGCTGGTCGAAACCGTGGCCCGGCTGGAGCCGACCTTCGGCGGCATCAACCTGGAGGACATCAAGGCGCCGGAGTGCTTTATCATCGAGGCGGAACTGAAAAAGCGCATGAACATTCCCGTGCTGCATGACGACCAGCATGGCACGGCCGTCATTCTGGCTGCCGGCTTCATCAACGCGCTGCAATTACAGGACAAGAAAATCGAAGATGTGAAGATTGTGTGCCTCGGCGCCGGGGCGGCGGGATTTGCCTGTATGAAACTGATCGAGGAGCTGGGCGCAAGGCATGAGAATATCCTGTTCCTGGACCGCAAGGGCGTAATTGCAAAAGACCGCGAGGGGAAAATTCCGCCGCACAAGGCCTATTTCGCCACCGAACGCCCGGAGCGCACGCTGACGGAAGCCATGCGCGGCGCCGACGTATTCGTGGGCCTTTCCACCGGCAACGTGGTTCAGCCGGATATGCTGAAATCCATGGCCGAGCGGCCGATCGTGTTCGCCATGGCTAATCCCGATCCCGAAATCGCCTACGATCTGGCCATGTCCACGCGCAAGGACCTGATCATGGCCACCGGGCGCTCGGACCACCCGAACCAGGTTAACAATGTGCTGGGTTTCCCCTTTCTGTTTCGTGGTGCGCTGGACGCCCGCGCCACCACCTTCAACGAGGAAATGAAGGTGGCGGCCGTACATGCCCTGGCCGGACTTGCCCGGCAGGAAGTGCCCGACACCGTGCTCAAGGCTTATGGCAACGAACGTCTGAGCTTCGGACCGGAATATATCCTGCCCAAGCCGTTTGATCCCCGCCTGATTGAGGAAGTGCCCGCCGCCGTGGCGAAAGCCGCCACGGAAAGCGGCGTGGCGAAGAACCCGATCAGCGACATCCCCGCCTACCGGCAGGCGCTGGCGGCGCGCATCGACTGCTCGCGGCTGTTCATGCGCTGGATCATGGACAAGGCCAGGGCCAGACCGTTGCGCATGGTCCTGCCCGAAGGTGAGGACGCCACCGTCATTCGCGCCGCGGTCCTGATGCAGGAACTGGGTATCGCGCATCCGCTTCTCATCGGCAAAAAGAAGCGTATCCGGGCTTATGCCCGGGATATGCATCTCAACCTTGAGGGCATCGAAATTCTTGACCCTACCCGGGAAGATGCACGTTTTTCCAGCCTGGCCGATACCTACTATTTTGAGCGCAACCGCCGCGGCGTATTGCGCCAGGACGCCCTGCATGCGCTGCGCCATGACGCCAACGTGCTGGCCGCCATGATGGTCAAACAGGGGCTCGCAGACGGCATGCTTTCCGGCCGCACCGCCCATTATCCCAATGTGCTGCGCCCGGTTCTGCAGGTACTGGGACATGATGCCGGCGGACACCACTACCATGTATACGGCCTGTACATGATGGTGACGGATAAAGGCGCCTATTTTCTGAGCGACACCTCGGTGAATGTGGAGATGAATGCCGGACAACTGGCGGAACTGGCCGTTTTGTCGGCGAACACCGCAGCCTCGCTGGGCTTTGAACCGCGCGTGGCCATGCTTTCCTTTTCCAATTTCGGCAGCTCGCCGCACAGGGAATCAAACAAGGTCGCCGAGGCTGTTCAAATTCTGCACGAGCGCCACCCCGATCTGGCCGTGGATGGAGAAATGCAGGCGGATACGGCCGTCAATCCGGAACTGCTCGCGCAGTACCCCTTCAGCCGGCTGAAGGATGCCGCCAACGTGCTCGTCTTTCCGACCATGCAGGCCGGTAATATCGCTTACAAGCTGCTGAGGGATCTCGGAGGCGGAACAGCCATCGGACCTATCCTGCTGGGCCTGCCCAGGCAGGCACATGTGCTGCAGACGGGTGCCAGCGTGGATGATATCGTCAATATCGCCGCTATTGCAGCCGCCCGCGCCGCCGATCAGCATGATGAGCAGATGCCCTGAGCCGGCGGAGCCGGAAGCAGGGAAGCGGTGAGAATCTATCCCCGCGGCAGAAACTTGACGGGGTTTAAAAAGCGGCCGTAACGGTGCACTTCATAGTGTAAATGCGGGCCGGTAGATCTGCCGGTTGAACCGATGCGGCCGAGCAACTGACTGTCCCCGACTTCATCGCCCGCATGAACCGCGAGGGTGGACAAATGGCCATAGCGCGTGATGTAGCCATAGCCATGATCCACTTCCACCATATAGCCGAAGCCCTTCATTTTTCCGGCAAACGTCACGATGCCGTGACTGGCGGCAAGCACCGGAGCGCCGAAACGGTTGGCGATATCCACGCCGCGATGCAGCTCGCGCTCTCCCGTGAACGGGTCGGCGCGCATGCCGTAGCGGGAACTGATCCAGCCCTTTTCGGTTGGCCATGCGTGCGGTTTGGCAATCTGCTCCGTACGTTGCTGTTCCAGCAGATAGTCAATGGCGGCCAGTTGCGCATCCACATCGGCAAGCCTGATATCAATACGATCAATCGAAGTATCCAGCCCCTTCATTTCCACCGGAGACGGCGCAATGCGGGGACCACCATAGGCCGGCTGTATGCCAAAATTGAATTCGGATGCATCCAGCGAGGCAACATCGACCAGCCGCAAGCCCAGCGCATCCAGCCGCGCCAGCCGGGCCTGGATATTTCCGATGTTGCGCGCATAAACGGCCAGTTTTCTGCCCTGTGCATCCATGCGAGCCTGCATATGACCCGCCTTGCGGTCAAAACGTTCCCGCAGCATGGATAACTGATTTTTCAGCGTATGAATACGGGCATCCTTCTGCGTGCCCTGCCAGACCTGCCATCCCCCCCACACGCCAAGGGTCAGAACAAATACAATGCCGAGGCCCGCCGTGCCAAGCAGGCGGGAACCGATGCGCAGGCTGCGAACGCGGCCGCCATCGGGAACCAGCATCAGTGAACATTGCTTAAACTTCAAATACGCCTCCAACCCAGGCTGATTGCTATCCAAGTGAAAAAAAATTGTCAAGAACATCCATGCGAAATCGGGCCATTGACCCGCAAGATTATCCACTTCATCTTTTGGATATGCACGATACTTCTCCGGCACGAGCCGGCCTCACGATCGTCCGGCATGCCATGCAAACGCTGCTTCACCAGGCTATGGACACTGCGCCGGCGGCGGCATTCGGGCTGGCGGGGGGAAGGCGCGACGCGATAGAAACCGTCTTCCTGTTGAATCAGGGGCGGCCCGGTCCCGGCCGGACAGGAGACGTGATGCGGGCATGGGCGTCGGACGGCATTGCACCGCTCGCGATTTTTACCTCCGCTCCGCATGGCGACAGCCCGGCGTCCCTGCACGGAAAAGCGCTGCGGGCCGTTGCCGGGGCGGACGACGCCCTGACGGCGCGTCTGCGTCCGTTGCCGTTGCTGCTGGTTCGCATGGACACCAGGGGAAGGCTGGAAGCCATGCTCTGCGCTCCCGGCCCGACGGGAATGACCGAGCTGCCGCTTACCCTGCTGGAAGACGGCCACTTGTACCGTCCGGGCCATAAAGGATAGGCTTCGTCATCATGCGGATATGCCACATTGGCCTGAATCACAAAACCGCGCCGGTTGAACTGCGTGAGCGGGCCGCAATCGCCGAAGCGGATATTCCCGCGCTTTTGCAACAACTGGCCTCGGCTTCCCCGGTGCGTGAAGCAGCCCTGTTGTCCACCTGCAACCGGGTGGAATTCACGCTCGTGACCCATGATCCGGATGCAGCCATTGCACTGGTGCATGAATGGTTCTCCGAAACCGCGGAATTGCCCCTGGATCACATCATCGAACACCTTTATTCCCATACCACTGAAGCAGCCGTACGCCATCTTTTTGCCGTTGCGACGGGCCTTGATTCACTCGTACTGGGGGAGCCGCAGATTCTCGGACAGGTCAAGTCCGCCTATGAACATGCCCTTGCCGCCGGAACCGCGGGCCATATCCTGCACCGCCTGTTCCAGGCCACCTTCGCCGCCGCCAAGCGCGCCCGCACGGAGACGGATATCGGCAGGCAGGCGGTGAATATTTCCTCCTGCGCCGTGGAACTGGCCCAGCGCATCTTCGGTGATCTGACTGAAAAAACCGTGCTGCTGATCGGTGCGGGCGAAATGGCGGAACTGGCCGCACGGCATCTGCAGGGCAATGGCGTCAAACAGATACTGGTCGCCAACCGGACCCTGGAACGGGCCAGAAATCTGGCCCGGGAGTTTGACGGCCACGCCCTGACGCTGAATCAACTGAGCGACTACCTGGATGCGGCGGATATCGTCATATCGAGCACGGGCGCCAACACCTATGTATTGCTGCCGGAACCGATGCTGAAGGCACAGGAGAAGCGGGGCGGAAGGCCGATATTTCTCGTGGATATCGCCGTACCGCGGGATATCGATCCCCGCGTCGGCGACATGGAAGGCGTCTACCTGTACGACATCGACGACATGCAACATGTCGTGCAGGGCAACCGTGAACATCGCGAGAAGGAAGCGGCCGCCGCCCGCCTGCTGCTTGAGGAAGATGCCAGGGAATTTATTTCATGGCTGAAATCGCTGGAATCCGTACCGATCATCCGCCGCCTGCAGGACAGGATGGATGGTATACGCCGCGATGAACTGGCCAAGGCGCGTTATCTGAAATCGCTCGATGCCGAACAATATGAGGCGGTTGATCGTTTCAGCCGCGCCCTGATGAAACGGTTCATGCACCCGACCATGCGCGCGCTGAAAACCCTGCCCGAGGATATTGAGGGCGATCTGTTCATGGGCGCGGCGCGAGTGCTTTTCAGCCTGAACGACCCGGCATCCGATATTTCCAAGGAAAGCGATGAACACAAGACTCGATGACATCCTTGCCCGCAAGGATGAACTTGCCCGGCTGCTCGCCGACCCTGAAATTACCAGACAACCCGGACAATACACCCGTCTTTCCCGTGAATTCGCCGAAATCGGGCCGGTCGCCGATATCGTTGCCAGGCTACGGCGGCTGGAACGGCAGATCATGGAGAACCGGGAACTGGTGGAGGATGCCGCTTGCGATGCCGAGCTGCGGGAAATGGCGGGGATCGAGGTTGGTGAGCTTGAGGCGGAATCCGCGGACCTGAACGAGCGGCTCCGGTGGCTCCTGCTGCCCAAAGATCCAAATGACGCGCGTAATGTCATCCTCGAAGTCCGCGCGGGGACGGGCGGCGACGAGGCCGCGCTCTTTGCCGCCGATCTGTTTCGCATGTATAGCCGCTTTGCCGAGCGCAAGGGCTACAGGGTGGAGGTGCTGTCCGCCAGTGAAACCGGCATCGGTGGCTACAAGGAAATCATCGCCCAGATCAGCGGCGCCGGGGCTTATTCCCGTTTCAAGTTCGAATCCGGCGTTCACCGGGTGCAGCGCGTGCCGGAAACGGAGACCGGCGGCCGCATTCACACCAGCGCCTGCACCGTGGCCGTGCTGCCCGAGGCGGACGAGGTGGATGTGCGCATCAGCCCGGAAGACCTGCGCATCGATGTCTACCGTTCCTCGGGGCCCGGGGGGCAGAGCGTCAACACCACCGATTCCGCCGTGCGCATCACGCATACCCCGTCCGGCATCGTCGTGACCTGTCAGGATGAAAAGAGCCAGCACAAGAACAAGGCCAAGGCCATGAAGGTGTTGCAGGCGCGGTTGTATGACGCCGCCCGGCAGGAGGCGCATGATGAACGCGCCGAGACCCGCCGCGGCATGGTGGGCAGCGGCGATCGTTCCGAGCGCATCCGCACCTACAACTTCCCGCAGGGCCGCGTGACCGATCATCGCATCAATCTCACCCTGTATAAACTGGATCAGATCCTCGGCGGGGAAATGGACGAACTGGTGGATGCGCTGATCACCCGTCAACAGGCGGAATTACTCGCAACCCACGGAGTATGATCATCGGGGAAATTCTTCGTTCCGCATCGCTTACATTGCGTCAGGCCGGCTGCGGCACCCCCCGTCTGGATGCGGAACTGTTACTGGCAACGGCTCTGAAGAAGGAACGTACCTGGCTGATCGCCCATGCGGATGACGATGTTCCGTCAGACATTCAAACCCGGTTCACATTCCTGCTGAAGCGCCGGCGCGCACGCGAACCCGTGGCCTATATTCTCGGAGAAAAGGAATTCTGGTCGCGTCCTTTTTTCGTTACGCCGGATGTGCTCATTCCCCGCCCGGAAACCGAACACCTGATTGAAGCCACCATGGAATACTTTACGGATACAAAAAAAGATTTGCATTTTTGCGATATCGGCACGGGCAGCGGCTGCATCGCCGTCACACTGGCCTGTGAATACCCGAATACCATGGTGACCGCTACGGATATTTCTCCCGAGGCGCTTGCCGTCGCCCGCAGCAATGCCAAACGGCATGGCGTCGCTGCACGCCTCAAGTTCCGCCAGGGCGACATGTTCGCGGCCCTGCGGAAACAGGACGGTCGCTTTGACGCCATTATCTCCAATCCGCCGTATGTGGCACAAGACGAAATCCATACGCTGGAATCGGAACTGCGTTTTGAACCCCGGCATGCGCTGACCGATGAATCCAGCGGCCTGATTTACCTGCAAACGCTGGTTGAACATGCACCGGCATGGCTGAAACCGGAAGGTATATTGCTTGTTGAAACAGGCCTGTGCGGCCTGCCGGCCCCGCCTCCGCCCATGTATCTGGAATGTGAAATCCACGATCTTGCCGGGAATCTTCGGGCGGGACTTTTTGTGTGCCGGCAAATATGAATAATCCGGAATATCTCGCCTGGGCGGGTTTCATTCTTGGCGGCAGCGCACTTCTCTACCAGGGCCTCGCCCTGTTTGCCCTGTTTGCATGGGCCAGACGGCGGCTGCCGACACCATCCGCCATGCCGCCGGTCAGCATCCTCAAGCCCCTGTGCGGCCTCGAACCGCTCCTGTATGAAAACCTGCGCTCATTCTGTGAGCAGAATTATCCCTGCTTTGAGATTATTTTCGGCGTCCAGTCCGCCGATGACCCCGCATGGGCCATTGCGCAACGCCTGCAATCTGAATTTCAGCGGCTGGGTATTCGTATCGTAGTGCAGCAGGAAAATGCCTGTGTCAACCGCAAGATCGGCAATCTGGCCAGTATGGAACAGCATGCCTCCCACGAGTATCTCGTGCTTTCCGACAGCAGTACGGCTGTGGGCCCGGACTACCTTTTACGCCTGGCCGGCGGCTTCGAAGAGGAGGGTATCGGCGCCATCACATGCCTGTACCGCGCCCGCCCGGAGAATTCCTTCTGGTCACGTATGGCTGCGCTGTACATGAACGCATCCTTCACCCCCTCGATCATGACCGGCTGGATGCTGGGCATGCGGGATTTCGGCTTTGGTGCGACCCTGGCGCTGCGCAAATCGGTGCTGGATGCGATTGGCGGATTTGCGGTGCTGGGCGATCATCTGGCGGATGATTACATGCTGGCCCGGCTGTTACGCCGGCGGGGGCTGAAGACCGTGCTTTCTCCGTACATGGTTGATACCGTGGTGCATGAGCCTTCCCTTTCAAGCCTCTGGCGGCATGAAATGCGCTGGGTGCGGGCCGTGCGCATATTGCAACCCGTGGGCCATGCCTTCTCCATCGTCACGCACGCCCTGCCGCTGACACTGATCGCCTTTCTGTTGGCCCGAACCGCGCCTTTTGCATGGAGCATGCCATGCGCGGCACTGCTGTTGCGCGCGGCCACGCCTGTCTGCATCACCGGACTGCGCGACCTGCCGCTTCAGGCCAACACCTTGCTGCTACCCCTGCGCGACGCAATTTCATTTGCCGTCTGGCTGGGCAGTTATTTCGGCCGGCATGTGCACTGGCGGGGGCGTGCCTTCAGACTGTGCCGGAACGGCCACCTTCAGGAGGTGGAGCACATTGCCCGCCCCTGATCCATCCCGGCCTCGCCTGTTGTCGGCCCTGGCCGGATTCTGCCATGTCCGGGGAGGGATTGTTGCGGCAGGCGCACTGTTGCTCACCGCTTTGTGCCTGCAATTTATCCTGACCCACACGGCCGTCAGCACAGACTTCAACGCCCTGCTGTCCGACAAGCTCCCCTTTGCGAAGAACCAGGCGCTCCTTGAGCAGGCATTTCCACGTCATAATGACACGGTAATTCTGGTTATCGACGGCGACACCGCGGATCTGGCCGAATACACGGTACACGCCATGACGGCATGGCTCTCCCGGCATCCAGGGGTGGCTGATCACTTCTCCGAACGGGGCGGCAGTGCCTTTTTCCGGAAAAACGGCCTGCTTTATCTGAGTCCGGAAGACCTTGAGGACGTAGCAGGCAGGCTCGCCGGCATGCAACCCGTACTGGCGCGGCTGGCGATGAATACAACCCTGCCCGGTCTGGCAGGACTCATCGGGGATGCACTGGGGCCGGACGGTTCAGGCATGGCGGACCAACGCGCAACACTTGTCCGCCTGTTCGAGGCATGGCGCAGCGCCATGCGTGCGGTGGAACAACACCGTTTTTTCGTTTTTCCGTGGCGTGAAATCATGGCGGGCGATGCATCCGTGCTGGCGGCGCGAAGGCGTATGATTGAAGTAACGCCGCACACGGATCACGACGCTATCCAGCCTGCGGCAGGATCCATCGAAAGCATCCGGCAGGCCATCACCGCACTGGGGCTGACTCCCGCTCACGGCATCCGCATCCGTCTCACCGGTTCCGCCATGCTGGATTACGTACAGCTGGAGGGCGCCATGCAGGCGGCTGGACTGGCGACATTGCTGGCCAGCGCCCTGATTCTGGTGTTGCTGTTTGCCGCTCTCAGGAACGCTCGCATGGTGCTGGCCATAACCCTTACGCTGGCCATGAGCCTTATCTGGACGGCGGCCTTCGCCCTGTACGCCACTGCGCCGCTCAATGTAATCTCGATCTCCTTTGCCGTACTGTTTGTCGGCATGGGCGTGGATTTCGGTATTCAGTTTGGTATGCACTGCCGCCGGGAAGCCGGGAAGGGCCGGAGTGCCACCACTGCGGTTCGCCGCGCAACCGCCTGGCTGGGCGCCGCCATGACGCTTTCCGCCACGGCAGCCGCGGCGGGTTTTCTCTCCTTTACGCCGACGGCTTACAAAGGTCTTGCCGACCTTGGCGTGATTGCCGGCGCCGGCATGGCCCTTGCGCTTGCCGCCACCTTCACCCTGTTGCCAGCCCTGATGGGCCTGATGCATTTACCGGTTACCCGGCCTTTGACCAAAACCACCCGCGGCACTCCACGCCCCGGCCTGCCGGCTGCGTGGATTTCAGCACATGCACGAACCATTGCCGGCGCGGCCCTGATCTCGGCCGGCGCGGCCCTGATACCGGCCATGCATCTTGCCTTTGATTTTAACCCCCTGCATTTGCTGGACACGAATGAACCCGCCGTCAAGACATTCAGGGATCTGGCAAAAGAATCCGGGACATCGCCCTATGCGATTGAAATCCTGGCGCCTGATCAGGCCGGCGCCGAACAGCTTGCGGCATCATTGCGCCGCCGAAACAACGTAGCGCGCGTATTGACCCTGGGCAGTTTCGTGCCCGGTGATCAGACCGAAAAACTCGCCATCATTCACGACCTGGCCATGCTCATGCCGCCCTTCACCCTGCAGGTAACGAAAGCTGTGCCATCCTCGTCCGCGGCCATCGCGGCGGCCCTCACCCGCATGGTGCATGTACTGGATGAGTATGCCCGGCGGCATGCACGGAATCCGCTGGCACCCCGTGCCGGCGCCCTGTCCCGTGGTATCAGGGATTTCCTGCGTCATTCCTCCGGCGATACCGGGGCACTGCCGGCGCTCGAGAAGGTGCTGACGCAAGGACTCGCGCGTCAGATCAGGATGCTCGCAACCGCGCTGGAGGCGGAAGAAATAAATATCCACACGCTGCCGGCATCATTGACACGCCGTTTCCTGGCGGCGGACGGCCCTGCTCTCGTAAAGGTTTATTCAAGCCTCGATCTGGACGATGCCGGCAACATGGAACGCTTTGTGCGGCAAACCCGGCTCATTGCCCCGAATGCCGGTGGTGATCCCGTCATGATGGTGGCCGGCGGCCACGCCGTCGCCCTGGCGTTCCGTCAGGCCAGCATGCTGGCATTCGTGTTTGTCGCCATTCTGCTGGCGTTCAGCCTCAGAAGCGCCAGGTATTGCACGGGCGTGCTCGCTCCGCTGCTGCTGGCGGTACTACTGACGGCAGCGGTCATGGAACTGCTGGGCATCCCGCTCAACCTTGCCAACGTCATCGTAGCCCCCCTGCTGGCCGGGCTTGGCGTTTCCTACGGTATTTATCTGGCGTTGCGCCAGCGCATGGAAGGCATCCACGGCCTTTTTGCCAGCGCCACGCCGCGGGCCGTGCTGTTTTCCGCCCTCACCACCCTGTGCTCGTTCGGGAGTCTGGCCATTTCCGGTGATACGGCCATGGCCTGCCTTGGCATCACATTGACGATTGCCCTAGCCGCCGTACTCGTATGCGTGCTCATCGTTCAACCGGCCCTGCTATCATTCATTCCCTCCCGGCAACACCGGATGCGAGGCGAGCAGGCGAACAGGGCTATCCCCTCACGTGAAAGAATATGAACCCGGGAGTCTGACGGACCCGGGATGAATCATTCCTGCGCGGGCCGGCAGGCCCTGCGCAAACGCCTGCCCTCCCCCGCCTGCCAGACGAGAAGCGCCGGGAAGGTGGCCAGCCAGTCCGCCGCACGTCTGGCCAGTGACAGCGCCAGGGCGCTGACCGCATCCAGGCCGAACAACTGGCCAAGCAGCATATAGGCGCCCTCCTGCACGCCAACGCCGGCGGGCAACATGAACGCCGCCGCTCTTAAAGCAAAAACCACCGCATCCATGGCGATGACCTGCTGCCAGGCCAGCGGATGGCCGAGGAACGACAGCCCGATCCATGTAGGAATCGTGCCGGTCATCCACACGGCGTATTGCAGGAAGAAGGCGGCAACGAGATGTCTCCGGCGCTGATAAATCTCTACAACCCGCTCGTGCATGCCCTGCATGGACAGGCGCGACGCGGCAAGCCGGCCGGAACTCCAGCGCGCCAGCCGGTCCTCCAGCCAGCAAAACAGGCCGCCCTTCTGTGCCAGGGCAAAACCGGCGATGGCCGCGGCGGCAAGCAGTGAAGCTGCCAGTCCCTGCAACAGCCATGGAAAGGCGGGGAAGTTAAGGAACAGGAACAGCAGGCCGGTGATGGCAAATGCTGCCTGGCTGCCAAGGTCAAGCGTCAGATCCACCACGGTACAGGCGGCGGCATCTACCAGGCGCATGCCGCCATTGGTCAGAATCCGCATGCCCGCGGCCTCGCTGGCCAGCGGCGGAGAAATAAAGAGCTCCGCGATTGCGGCGCGTACCCAGCTTGCCCGGACAAATATGCCCCGGCCCGTGCGCCGGGAAGACAGCAGCCACCAGGCCAGGGCGCAGGGGGCAAACAGTACGCATCGCACCAGCGCCATCAGCCCGAGCCCCGTCCAGCCGACGCGCATCACCGCCTGCGTCACATCCGCAATGCCGCTGTGGACAAGCAGAACCAGCATCAGACCGATACCGGCAAAGGCGCCTATCGTGAGCATGCGCTTCATATTCGATGCAAACGCAGGGAAGCGAATGAAACGAGATGGATGCCCCGGCTCTTCAATGCACAGGCAACATCAGCACACGTCAATCCATCCAGCTCCGCGCCATGCTCATACCATTTCATACCCCCATCCATTCCCGCCCATGCGCCCGTGGCGGGGTGGAAATGCATTTCCGAAACGCCGCCGGGCAGCTCGGCGAGAATTTGCAACACGCGTTCGCGCGACATATGTCCGCTGTCATGCATACCAAACATCCAGTCGTTGCATGGCATTCCCGCCCGGCGCAAACGCCGGCGAATCATGGCAACCCACGGCCCCAGGAAGATAGCCATCCCCAGCCGGCGCAAACCGAATTGCCGCAGGGAACGCCAGGAAGCACGCACGGGTTCCCGTGGCAGGCGCACGGCGTTTAAGCCGTATTCCCGGCCAACCCCAAGGATCAGTCCAAGCACGGTGGGATGCAGATGCATGTGGTTGTGGACGCTGACATGATCAAGCGCAAGGCCGGTGGCGCGGAATGCCTCGAACTGAGCCCGAATCTCCGCCCGCAACTGCCGGCGGACCGCAGGCAGAAAAAAGAACCGTAACCCTGCGATCCCAAGATGCTCGGGCAACCGGCAACCGGCCCGCCCTGTGAGCGCCGGGACGGATTCCGGCGGCAGTATGGAAGACGCCCGCGTGACGGCCAGATGCAGGCCGACATGCAACGCCGGCAACCGTTTGGCGCGGGCAACGGCGTCGTCCGCCGCGGCGCCCGCCACCATCAGGCTGGCGGTATTGAGGATGCCCCGCAGATGTGCGGCTTCAACAGCCTCATTCACCTCGATGGAAGCGCCATAGTCATCACCCGTGACAATCAGGCTTCTCAAGCCGCGTCCTTTCTCCCGTACAGGAACTGAAAGAACTCGGCCCCTTCACGCAGCCGGCGTTTGGTCATATCCCAGCTTTTCATCATCTCGAATGTAATTTCGCCAATCTTGGCCGGGCGAAAATAAAAGCGTTTATAGAATCGTTCGACGGCCCGGAAAATTTCCTCATGCGACAGATTCGGATACTCAAGGGAGCTGACCTGCACGCCTGTATCCGTAATCAGATGCGCATCCCGAAGCCAGCCGTTCTCCTGCGCCTGCCGGTGCAGATGCGTGCCGGGATAAGCCGCCGCCAGGGAAACCTGAATGGTATGCGGATTGATCTCGCGGGCAAAGCGTATGGTTTCCTCAATGGTTTCCTTCGTCTCGCCGGGAAGGCCAACGATAAAGGTGCCATGAATGACAATGCCGAGGCGGTGACAATCACGCGTAAACCGGCGCGCCCGCTCCACCCGCATGCCCTTTTTTATATTGTGCAGAATTTGCTGATTGCCCGATTCATAGCCCACCAGCAACAGACGAAGGCCATTGTCCCTCATCACCTTGAGCGTGTCGTACGGCACATTGGCCTTGGCATTGCACGACCAGGTGACGCCAAGCGTACCGAGCAGGCGTGCTGTTTCCTCCACCCGCGGCAGGTCATCGGTAAAGGTGTCGTCATCGAAAAAGAATTCCTTGACCTGCGGAAAATATTCCCGCGCCAGGGCAATTTCTTCGGCGATACTTTGCGGGCTGCGCTTGCGGTAGCGATGGCCGCCGATGGTCTGCGGCCACAGGCAGAAGGTGCAGCGTGATTTACAGCCGCGCCCTGTATACAGGGAAATATACGGATGTTGCAGATAGCCGATGAAATAATCCTCGATGACAAGATCGCGCTTGTAGACTTCGGTGACAAAGGGAAGCGCATCCATATCCTCGATCAGGGCGCGCTCGGGATTGTGAATAACCTGATCGCCCCGACGATAGCTCAAGCCCGCGACATCGGCCAGCGGCAAGCCTTTTGCTACATCCCTAATCGTGTAGTCGAACTCGTTACGGGCGACAAAATCAATATTTTCTGAGGCCTTTAACGACGCCTCCGGTGTAATCGCCACATGTGCGCCGACAAAACCGGTCAACAATGCCGGATTGGCCTTCCTGAAGGCATCAATCACCTTCACGTCGGAAGTAAAGGACGGCGTACTGGTGTGAACAACAAGCAATTCATAGTCGTGCGCCAGTGGCAACACGTCCGCCAATGACAAACCGCGTGCGGGCGCATCAATCAGGCGGCTTCCATCCACCAGCGCCGCCGGCTGGGCCAGCCAGGTGGGATACCAGAACGAGCGTATTTCGCGCCTGGCCTGGTAGCGAGAGCCGGCGCCGCCGTCAAAGCCTTCAAAGGAGGGTGGATTCAGGAAGAGGGTCTTCTTCACAAAAACGCCCGCCCCATGACATGCATTTGCCCGTGCCGGTCTATGGCGAATTGGAATCCCTTCCAGCGCACGCTTCGTCCCGCAAAGCTGGCCAGCCAGATTGCCGCCGAGAGCAGGTCACGCAGCGGCGTCAGACAACACAGGGGCTTGCCCCCTATACCGAAGCAGTAGCGCACGCAATGACGCAATCGCAGACGAAGCACAATGGCGACGACAGTCAGGACCAGCCCGGCCGGTGAGCCGCCGGAAACAGCCAGGAACAGCAGCGCGAGTGGTAACGGATACGTCAGAATGGAACCGACGTATCCCCACGGACTGGATGCGCGCACCGTGCGCGCCCAGCGCAATTCATGCAGCAGCAACGATTTGAAATCCGGCTCATGCACGATGTTTTCCACGACATAGCCGGACAGGCGAACGGTGAACCCGGCCTCGTTCACACACTTGCCGAGCTGATAATCATCCGCCAGCACGTTCGCCAGGGATTGCAGACCGCCGATGGCATCCAGCGCCGTACGCCTCACGGCCATTGTGGCCCCGAAACAGAAATGAATATCCGACAGGGCGGCGGCAACCAGCACGGAGGGAAGAAAATCTGCATTGATATGCATGGCGCCGAATCTGGATGCCAGCGTCGAGGCCGGCGTCGCCCGGTAAAGGCAGGTTACGGCGCCGGTCGAACCATCCTTAAACGGCGCCACAACCACTGACAGGTAATCAGGGCCGACGCGCATATCGCTGTCCGCAATGACCAGAAAATCATGTTTTGCCGCAGCCTGCATATTGACAAGATTGCTGATCTTGAGATTCGCCCCGTGGATATGACCGTCCACGACCAGTACCAGATCAAGGCGGGGAAATTCAGCCATGATCCGCCTGACAACACCGACGGCGGGATCCTCCGCGTCGCGTACGCCGAAAATGACCTGGTAATCCGGATAATCCTGCTCGCAGAAAGAACGCAAATTCCGGTACAGCTCATGTTCCATACCACACAACGGCTTGAGTATGGACACGGGAGGATGAAAACCGGAAGACCCGGGCGGGCGGGACAAGAATGCGGGGATACGCCGCATGCAGTATATCATATACAGACATGAAGCCACGCTGGCGACAAATGCCAGGCAGACGGGCAACTGGAAAAGATCGGCTATCACAGGCTTGCTAATCCCCCCTGATCCACGTTGTTCACGGTGCATGCTACCCTGTATGTTTTATGAAGTCATGCAGGCCCGCCCACTCACGGAAAACCGACACCTCACTCCCGCACCCGCCTCAGCGACAAGGCAAAAAGAGCCGCCGCCGCGGCCGTCAGGCCTGCCGCCATCAACAATGCGGCGGACATGGAGACATACTGCCAGATCAGGCCGAATAAAATCGCACCCGGCAACGCGGCAAGACCGCCGGCCAGGTGATACAGGCCAAAGGCCGTCGCCTTCCGGTCCTCGGCGGCGACATCACCGATCAGGGCGCGCTCGGCTGCCTCGCTCATGGCCAGGGCGGCTGCATAAAGGATAAACAAACCCCATATCAGCAGGCCGTCATGGGGTAGAATAGCCATGCATGTCAGTGATCCCGCCCGGCATGTCCAGGCCATGACCAGCACGGGAATGCGCCCAATACGATCCGAAAGCATGCCGGCGGGGCCGGCCACGAGCGATTTGGCGCCATGCGCCGCGGCCCACAACAGGGGAACAACGACCGTGTCCACGCCTCCCCGCCAGGCCCACAGAATCAGAAACGCCTCGGGCATAGCGGCGAATGCCAGTCCTCCCGCGGCCAGGATCAGGGCGCGCAGGCGGCCATGCAGGGCATTCCATTGCAGGGGAACTGCCGGTTTTGCCACAGCGGGCGTGGCCGGCAATTTCAGGGCAAGCAGCGTCAGCAACATCAGCCCGGGGGCAAGGGATATCAGAAACACATTGCGCATATCCATGCCGGATTTCAACAGGACAAAGGCGACAAGCGGTCCGAGCATGGCGCCGGCGTGATCCATGGAACGGTGGAATCCGAAAGCGCGGCCGCGTACGCCGGCGGTGACGGAAGCGGAAATGATTGCGTCACGCGGCGAGGTCCTCCAGCCCTTGCCGACCCGGTCAAGGAAGCGAAGCGCCAGCACGCTCGACCAGCCAAGCGCCAGGCCGATCAGGGGGCGCGCGGCGTTGGATGTGGCGTAGCCGGTGAGCACCATATGCTTGTGATTCCAGCCACGGTCGGCCAGGCGGCCCGCGACCAGCTTCAGGATGCTGGAGGCAGCCTCCGCCACCCCCTCAATCAGACCCAGCGCGGCCGGCCCGGCCCCCAGCACCGTGGTAAGAAACAGGGGCAGCAGGGGAAAAATCATCTCGCTGGCGGTATCGTTCAGAAGAGAGACCAGGCCCAGAACCAGCACCGTGCGCGGCAGCATCGATTTCATGAAATCCTGTCACGAAATCTGTAAGATACGCGTGTGCTCACCGACCATATGACCGCTTTCATTGCGACGCACCATTGAGACCCGGGTTCCCTGATCGGAAGCAAGCGCCCGCCGCTGACCGGGGGATATGGTGATTCACGCATAGGGGGAGTATAACAACATGCGCAAAACCATCCTGTTTTTTCTCGGGGCGATCTGCCTGGCCGCGCCGGGCCCGGTCCTTGCCGCAACCACGCTGCACGCCGCCGGTTCCACCACCGTATTGCCGGTTGTTTCCACGGCGGCCAACGCCTGGCACAGGCTGCATCCGGATATCACCGTCACCGTATCGGGCGGCGGTTCAGGCGTCGGTATCGCCTCAATGATCCAGCACACGGCGGATATCGGCATGGCCTCACGCGAGATTGACGCCGGGGAAGCCTCGAAGCTGAACGGCAAGGTAGACGTGTTCACCATCGCCAGGGATGCCGTGGCCGTCGTTGTGTCCAAAGCCGTGTATGTTGGCGGCGTACACCGGCTATCGCTGCCGCAGATTGCCGATATTTATCGTGGCAAAATCAGAAACTGGAAGGCGGTGGGCGGTCCCGATGCACGCATCTTCGTCATAGACAAGGAACCCAGCCGGGGTACGCGACACGTATTCGCCAAAGCGGTGCTGGGCGATGAGCATGCCCGCGCGCCCGGCGCCTCGGTCATCTCAGGTTCAAACAATGAGGAGCAGTCCCTGGTCGCCCACAGCAACAGCGCCATCGGCATGCTCTCCAACGCCTGGCTAAACGATGCCGTACGCGGCCTGGCGGTGGGCGAGGGCAATCACTCCGTGCTGCCGGATATTCAGCATGTACGCGACGGCAGCTATCCCATCAGCCGTGGCCTGCATGTGATCCTGGCCAAACACGGTCCTCCCGAGGCGCGCGCCTTCGTGGACTTTCTTCTTTCACCGCAAGGGCAGGATATCGTGAAAAAATCCGGCTACCTGACAGTCAGATGACGGGGATCAGGATTCAGGCATCAGGTAATCATGGGCAAAAGACTGGGTCAGAATTCTCCTTCTGCCGATGTGGTCCATGGTTCCTGAATCCTGATCCCTGATATGCTGAACCTCTGGTTGCGCGGGTCTGCGTTGGCCACTTTGCTGGTCGTGGCGCTGATGCTGGGATTTCTGCTGGAGCAATCATGGCCATACTGGCGGCAATACGGAATTGGTATGCTGTTTAGCGGCGACTGGTATCCCTATGAACGTCTGTTCGGTCTGGCTCCCGCCATCATCGGAAGCTTCTGGGCTGTACTGATTGCGCTCGCCATCGCCGTTCCCGGCGGCATCGCCGCCGCCGTCCTGAGTTCGGAGATTCTCACCGGCGCCTGGCGCGGGATTTTGCGCACCGTCATGGAAGTGCTGGCGGGTATCCCCTCGGTTGTGTACGGCCTTCTGGGACTGTGGGCGCTGCTGCCATTCCTGCAATCCAGCCTGGACCTGCTGACCGGGCACAACCTGCTGGCGGCGGGACTGCTGCTTTCCGTCATGATTCTTCCGACCATTATGGTCATGACCCAGGACGCCCTGCATGAAGTACCGGAAACGCAACGGGATGCCGCCCTGAACCTTGGCCTGGACTGGGACAAGCGCCTGTGGCGCATCCTGCTGCCGCAGGCGTGGCCGGGCATACGTTCGGGCGTCCTGCTGGCGCTGGGCCGGGCGCTGGGTGAAACCATGGCGGTAATGCTGGTGGTTGGTTCGATGGACCGTATTCCCGATCCGTGGTACAACCTGCTGACGCCGGCGCAAACGCTGACCTCCCGTATCGGACGGGAAATCGGCGAGGCGGCATTCGGCTCTATGCATTTTTCAGCCCTGATGGCCTGTGGGCTGAGCCTGGCAGCGGCGACGGTAACGGTGAGTCTGCTTGCCCACATGAAAAAATGGAAAAATGGGGTCAGGTTTTGAAAAATGGGGTCAGGTCTTGCATGGCGCACCGCCCGATTCTTTTTTCTGATTTGTGCGCCATGCAAGACCTGACCCCATGACCCCATTTTTCGTAACAAACGCGGGCATACGCAACCGCATGGCGAAATCCGCCACCCTTCTACTGGCCCTGCCCGCACTGCTACTGCCCGTCGCCTGCCTGCTTTTCATTTTCTTTAAAGGTGTGCCGGCCTTAAGCTGGGCCATGCTGGCCGGGCCTGCCGGCGGTGGGGATTTCGGCGCTGTTTCCGTGCTGTGGCCACAGATTTCCGGCTCCCTGTTGCTGATGCTCGGCGCCTGTCTGTTTGCCGCGCCGGTGGCGCTGGGCGTGGCGATGTTCCATACCCTGCGCGCCACAAAACGTCAGCGAAACATCCTGCTGGGACTGTTGCATCTGTTGCAGGGCGTGCCTCCCATCGTTTATGGCCTTTGCGGCCTGATCGTGCTGGTGCACCTGCTGCACTGGGGTATCTGCCTGCTCACCGGCATGGCGATTCTTGCCGTGATCGTGTTACCCATACTGACGCTAAACACCGTGCATGCCCTGGATCGCATTCCATCCGAAAGAACTGAAGCCGCCCGCTCCCTGGGTATGACGGATGGCCGGCTTTTCCACCGGGTATGGCTGCCCGCCGTCTGGCCTTCCCTGTTGACCGGTCTGCTGCTGAGCATGGCGCGGGCGCTGTCTGAAACCGCGCCGATCCTGTTCACGGCCACGGTATTTTCCGGCGTCAGCTGGCCTGATTCGCTGTTTTCTCCGGTCACCAGCCTGCAAACGCATATTTTTTACCTGGCACAGGAAGGCGCCAATGCGCATGCGGTGGACATCGCCTGGGCCTCTGCTGTCATTCTGGTGGGTCTGGTGACAGCATTCAGCCTGGGCGCATCGGCGCTGCGCGGAGTGAAGGTGGCGACATGAAATCAGGGGCAAAACGAACTATCAGGTCGACAGACGGACCCGTCCATGAGGTCATGGACCGTGCGGGGCACGCAAGCCTGCGTGTTTCCGGGCTGAGCCACGCCCTGGGTGGAAGGCTTGTGTTGCGCGATATCTCCTTCAGTCTTGCCGCGCCCGGGATGAATATTCTGATCGGTCCCTCCGGTGCGGGCAAAAGTACCTTGCTTCGCTGTCTGAATCAGTTGCATAACAGCTGGCTGGGCGAGATACATATCATGGGGCGCGATGCACGCCGGTGGCCGGGCGGGGCGGATGAACTGCGCCGCCAGGTGGGACTCATCGGCCAGAAACCCGCCGTTTTTCCATGCTCAATTCAAAAGAACGTGATATTCGGCCTGCCGCGCGGGACGCGCAGGCGCCCGCCGGCCGGTCTTGTTGAACGGGCACTCAAACATGCCGCCTTGTGGGATGAAGTGCGGGACCGTCTGCTTGAATCCGCCGAAACCCTGTCCATCGGTCAGCAACAGCGACTTTGTCTCGCCCGGGCGCTGGCCCTTTCTCCGTCCATGCTGCTGCTGGATGAGCCGACCTCGTCGCTTGATCCACGCTCGAAACAACTGATTGAGACATCTCTTCTGAGGCTGGCGGAATCCATGTCCCTGCTGTGTGTAACGCACGATATTGAGCAGGCAAAACGCCTCGGCGGCCAGGTGATTTTCATGTGTGATGGCCGCATCATTGAAACGGGTGCTGCGGAAAATTTCTTTACCGGCCCGGCAAGAGTGGAAAGCCGGGAGTTTCTGCACTGGTCGGTATGTGACTGCGGCCCGCAAACCTCATAAACGTTGAACAATCGTTTCATTTGAGCGCTTCGCGCAATTCGTCGAGAAAGCTTTTACCCGCTTTTTTGATCGAGACCGGTTTTCTTTTCCTGCCGGTGATTTCCGCTCTCCCGGCTGACGCATCTTCCCCGAGAGGCTGAATGATCAGCATTTCTCCATCGGTTGTGATCTCCAGTTCCGTATCCCGGTCAATGCCAAGCAGGTCCAGAATGGGCCGGTCAATAATCAGGCCAAGACTGTTTCCTATGGGGGTAAGTCTTTTAATCATGTCTTCCTCCTGATTCAATCTATTAACAACGTTATAACCAAAATATAACCTTGTCAAATTTTTTCGACTGAGGAAAAAGTATCAGCCAGCAACGCCCGAATCATCTGCTCTCTGTGGGTAGCAAAGAAGTGCCCGGCGCCCCTGACGGCATGTAAATGCGCATTGGGCAAAATCTTCACGGCGGCAGCCACGGCAACATATGGAACAATCTCATCCGCCGTGCCCGATATGACTGTAAGGGGCCGCCTTTCACCATTCATGAATGAGAAATCCCAATGGTTTACGGCGGGCGCCACGGCAAACATCCGTTCAACGCACCGGTTCTTTCGCGCTGCCCGCAAACCGGCGTAGCAACCGAAGGAAAAACCTGCCAGCCATAATGGCGCATGCGGATGCCGGTCATGCAGCCAGTCCAGTGCCGCGCCGGCATCGTCCGCCTCACCCGCACCTTCATCCCAGACGCCGTCGCTTTGTTCCACGCCCCGAAAGTTGAAACGCAATACCGCGCAGCTCAGGTCTTCGAATGCACGCGCCATCCAGTAAACGACCTTGTTGCGCATGTTGCCGCCATATTGCGGGTGGGGATGGCAGATAACAACGGCGGCTCGTTCACTTTCAACCGGATGATACAATGCCTGAAGCCTGCCGGCCGGCCCTGGTACGAATATCCTCTGATACTGTATCAAACCCTGAAGCTCATGGCGTAACCCTAACCCGCATATTGCACGAAGGATTCGGAATTCAGGCTTGTGATGGCAAAGCAGACCGGTCGTTTGGACGCGGGAGCATAGCTGTAGCTATGGTTCAAGGCCAAACGGCCGGGATGCAAAACCGGAGTGGGCAATCCAGGGCTCAGGGGTCAGATTGCCTGGTTCATTTGTGTCTTCCGTCATCCGTCCCCTGTCTTCCGTCTTCTGAAATATGGCAGCCGCATGCGTGGCTATCAGCCGCGCAAGCCGAGCACGTCATCCATTGCGTACCAGCCGGCCTGCTGTTGCATCAGCCAGTGCGCGGCGCGCAGGGCGCCTCTGGCAAAGACCATACGATCCGTCGCGACATGACCAATCTCAATGCGTTCTTCATCGGAAACGAACATGGCTTTGTGCTCTCCCACGATCTGGCCCGCACGCACCACGGAAAACCCGATACTGCCTGACTCGCGCTCGCCGGTAATGCCTTCACGGGAGAAAATGGACGCCTTTTCAAAATCAACTCCCCGTCCGCAGGCTATTGACCGCCCCATGGCCAGGGCCGTGCCGGAAGGCGCGTCGACCTTGTATCTGTGATGGGCTTCAAGGACTTCGGCGTCATATTCCGGACCCAGCACGTGCGCGGCCTGCCTGATCAGTTGCAAGGCCAGATTAACGCCCACGGAAAAATTGGCGGCCATGACCACCGGACACGCATGCAACGTATGTTTCAGCGCCTGCAACTGTTCAGCCGAATGTCCGGTTGTACCGATCACCATGCGCATTTTTTGATCAGCCGCAAACCGGGCATGGGCAAGACATGCCTCCGGCGTGGTAAAGTCAATCAGAACATCCGCCCCGGGACATGTTGAAATATCATCCGTCAGGATCACGCCCAGTGCGCCGATGCCGGCGGCCTTGCCTGCGTCACCGCCCACGAAGCCTGAACCCGACCGCTCGCTTGCACCGGCAAGTTCCGCCTCCGGAAATTCCGCAACCGCCCGAACCAGCATGCGACCCATGCGACCGGATGCACCCGTGACAATAACCTTCATCATTTGATCTCCCCGGCCAGATCGTCCCAGAAATCCTTCACCTTGCCAAGAAAACTTGAGCGTTCGGGATAAACATCATCACCGGCGGCTTCGGCAAATTCCCGCAACAATTCCTCCTGTTTTCTGGTCAGCCTGCGCGGCACGGCGACATGCACGCGCACATAGAGGTCCCCGGTCTGATTGGCCCGGATATCGGGTACGCCTTTTCCCCGCAGACGAAACACCTTGCCACCTTCGGTTCCCGCCGGAATCCTGATCTTCACCCGCCCGTTCAGCGTGGGCGCCTCAACTTCCGCGCCAAGCGCCGCCTGCGGAAAGGTGATCGGCATATCGCAATACAGATCAGCCCCGTCGCGTTCAAAAATCGGATGCTTTTTCAGGCGAACGACAATATACAGATCACCGGCCGGAGCCCCCTGCATGCCGGCCTCGCCCTCGCCACCGACCCGAACCTGGGCGCCGTCATACACACCGCCGGGTATGCGCACCTTTAACTTTTTTGTGACGTGAACCCGCCCTGAGCCGGCACATTTCACACAAGGCGATGCAATACGCTTGCCCTGACCCTGGCACTCCGGGCAGGTGCGGCGCACGGCGAAAAATCCCTGCTGCATCTGAACCTGTCCATGCCCGCCACAGGTGCGGCAGGGTGTCGGGTGGGTGCCGGGACGAGCGCCGCTGCCATGACAGACAGGGCATGTCGCATTCCTGGGAATTTCAAGTTCAACCTCACGACCCGCGGCCGCGTCTTCAAGGCTCATCTCCAGCTGATAGCGCAGATCGGCGCCCTGACCGCTCCGGGCCCTGCCACCGCTAAAGCCGAAAATGTCCCCAAAAATGTCGCCGAATACATCACCGAAATCACGGAAGGCCTGCGACTCCTGGAAACCACCGCGAGCCCAGAAATCCTGCATCTGATCATCCACGCCGGCATGACCGTACTGGTCGTAACGGGTGCGCTTGTCAGCATCGGAGAGCACTTCGTAGGCCTCGGTCACCTCGCGGAATTTTTCCGCGGCATCGGCATCATCCCTGTTTCTGTCCGGATGATATTTCATGGCCAGTTTGCG
The DNA here is from genome assembly GCA_964628185.1 of uncultured Zetaproteobacteria bacterium. Lineage (GTDB taxonomy): Bacteria > Pseudomonadota > Zetaproteobacteria > Mariprofundales > Mariprofundaceae > CAZVLQ01. The sequence goes on from CAZVLQ010000009.1 coordinate 24,492, forward strand.
ATAGGCACGCTTGATCGTATTGACATCCGCGTTCCGGTCCAGGCCGAGGATTTCATAATAATCGCGTTTGGTCGGCACCTAGGCTCCCTGAATCAATGGTAAGGCATGGCCTGCACGGGGGTATAAAGGGCGGGCCAGGGCCCAATCCTCACTTTTTATTGTCATCCACGACTTCGGCGTCCACGACTTCGGCGTCCTGCGGGCCGGACTTATCCTTCTCCGTTTCAGCTTCGCCGGCGGCGGCGCCCCCGGATGCATCCTCCTGCATCTGTTTGTAGATCTCCTCGCCGAGTTTCTGGGAGGTCTGGGCGAGCTTTTCCCCGGCCTGCTTGATGGCATCCACGTCATCGCCCTCAAGGGCCTTCTTCAATTCAGCCAGCGCATCCTCAATGGATTTACGGGTTGCCTCATCCACCTTGTCGCCATGCTCCTTGAGCGCCTTTTCGGTGGAATAGACCAGCGCATCGGCACGGTTGCGCTCCTCGATGGCCTCTTTCTGCCGCTTGTCTTCCTCGGCATGCGCCTCGGCGTCCTGCTTCATGCGCTCGATTTCCTCATCTGACAGGCCGGAACCGGACTCGATGCGGATCGAAGCTTCCTTGCTCGTCCCCTTGTCCCTGGCGTGCACATGGATAATGCCGTTTGCGTCGATATCGAACGTCACCTCAATCTGCGGCACGCCTCTGGGAGCGGGCGCGATGCCTTCAAGATTGAATACGCCCAGAAGCTTGTTGTGGGTGAAAATGTCCCGCTCGCCCTGGGCCACCTTGATCGTTACCGCCGTCTGGTTATCAGCGGCCGTGGTATAGATCTGGCTCTTCTTGGTTGGAATGGTGGTGTTCTTTTCGATGATTCTGTTGAACAGACCGCCCTCAACCTCGATACCCAGTGACAGCGGCGTCACATCCAGCAACAGCACATCGGTGACATCACCGGCCAGTACCGCGCCCTGAATCGCCGCCCCGACCGCGACGACCTCATCGGGATTCACGCCCTTGTGAGGTTCGCGGCCAAAAAACCCGGCCACCTTCTTCTGCACCAGTGGCATACGGGTCTGACCGCCGACAAGGACAACCTCATGAATGTCCGAAGCCTTGACGCCGGCATCTTTCAGCGCCTGCCTGCATGGCGAGATGGAACGGTCCACCAGATCAGACACCATGCTCTCGAATTTGGCCCGTGTCAGCTTGATCAGCAGATGCTTGGGGCCTGATGCATCCGCCGTAATAAAGGGCAGGTTTACTTCGGTCTGGGCACCTGAAGAAAGCTCGATCTTGGCCTTTTCCGCCGCTTCCTTCAGGCGCTGCAGGGCCAGCTTGTCCGACGTCAGATCAATCCCGTGCTCTTTTTTAAATTCATCCGCCAGATACTGGATGATGCGCTGATCAAAATCCTCACCGCCCAGGAAGGTGTCGCCGTTGGTGGCCTTTACCTCGAACACGCCATCGCCGATTTCCAGGATGGAGATATCAAATGTACCGCCGCCCAGATCGTAAACGGCAATCAGGTGGTTCTCTTCGGTTTTGTCCAGGCCGTAGGCCAGCGCCGCCGCCGTGGGCTCATTGATGATACGCCGCACGTTCAGGCCAGCGATGGCACCGGCGTCCTTGGTCGCCTGACGCTGTGAATCATTGAAATAGGCGGGCACGGTAATTACCGCGTCAGTCACCTTCTCGCCCAGATAATCCTCGGCGCTCTGCTTCATTTTCTGCAATACAATGGCGGAAATTTCCTGCGGGCTCATTTTCTTGCCGTCGCATTCCACCCATGCGTCACCATTATCCGCCACCACGACGGGATAGGAAACCAGCTCCCTGTGGTGTCTGGCCTCTTTTGAATCCACCTTGCGTCCGATCAGACGCTTGACGGCATAAAAGGTTTTGTCGGGATTAGTCACCATCTGCCGCTTGGCGGGCGCGCCCACCAGTCGCTCCTCACCGTTCGTAAAGGCCACCACCGAAGGCGTTGTGTTGTCGCCTTCGCTATTGGGAATCACCTTGGGGGAATCGCCTTCCATTACGGCCACGCACGAGTTTGTCGTGCCAAGATCAATACCGATTATTTTTGCCATTTTGTTATCTCCATTCCTGACTTTCGCACGGTCTGCCTGTGCGTGCCTGCATGCAGACAGGCAGGACAGCGTCGCTTGCTTGTGTTCTTTTCACGTTAGTGGGGCTGCCGGAAAGTAATTTCAACCCCCGGCGCCGGTTCCCTGTTCATTCGCGCCGGTATCATCTTTCTCTTTTGCAGGCCCGGCGGACACAATCACCCTGGCCGGTCTGAGCAGACGGCCGTGCAGGGTATAGCCGGCGGCATGCTGGGCAATCACCTTGCCGGCCGGCGCCTCGTCGGGCACCTGCGCCAGTGCTTCATGCAGATGAGGATTGAAGTCCTGACCCGGAGCATCCACGCGCTCAATATGGAACTTGCGCATCGTATCATGCCACGCGTTCAGGGTCAGTTGCACACCCTCACGCAGCGCATCGGCATTATCATGTTCGCTCTTTAGCGCACGCTCCAGATTGTCCACCACATCCAGGATACCGGCGGCGAACCTCTCAATGGCGAATTTTCCGGCATCCTCGATTTCGCGTCTGGACCGCTTGCGCACATTCTCCGTTTCGGCAAGCTGTCGCAGCAGCTTGTCCCTGAGTTCCGAAATCTCGGCCTGTGCGGCTTCCAAAGCGTCCGGTTCATGTTTTTTGTCTTCCTTTGGCTCATCGGGCGCCGCTGCTTCGGCCTTAGCCATGGTTGCAGCCTTTACGGAGATATTTTTGTCTCCCCGATTTTTCGCCTTGTCTTTCTTCAATGCATTCCTCCTAACATCCAGCTGACCCGTCTGGCCGTGTAATCCACGATGGGCAGTACACGATCATAATGCATGCGTTTTGGCCCGATCACCCCCAGTGTTCCAACGGTGTTTAACGGCCCCTCGTAACGTGCCAGCACAACCGAGACCTGCTCCATATCCACCAGGGCGTGTTCGCTACCGATAAATACCCTGACGCCGTACTCCTCACGTTCAACCTGTTCAACCAGGCGCAACAATTGCCCCTTCTCTTCAAAAGTGGCCATAAGCGAACGTACTGTATCAATAACGCCGAATTCCGGCATATTGAGCAGCTGCCGCTGTCCGCTGACGATGATGTCTTCCTGTTCCTCCATAGGGGCGTCAGCCCACCGTTTCAAGTCCGCCAGCAAACGGTGGATATGCATACGGTCCAGTTTCATTTCACGTCGCAGGCGCAGACGGGCTTCCTCCAGGCTACAGTCCTGCAACATGTCGTTCAGGCGCATGGAAAGCCGGTGCAGATCATTCCCGGCAAGCAGCGGGGGCCGCCTGAGCAGGCAATTCCGGACATCGCCGGAATCGGTCACAATCACTGCCAATATCCGTTCCGAGCTTACAGGTACGAGTTCCAGCCTGTGAATACGGTAAAAACCGGGCTCACGTACCCAGACCATGCCGGCAAAATGCGTCAGGCTGGCCAGTTCATCCGTCGCCCGTCGCAGCAAGGTCCTTTTTTCTTCCACGTCTTTCAGATGAAGGGAAACAAGCCGCTCCAGAGACTGCTGCATATCCTTGTCCATCACCATCAGGCTATCCACAAAATAGCGCAGGCCGGCATCGGTCGGTACACGGCCGGCCGAAGTATGTGGTGAAAACAGCAGGCCCTGCTTCTCAAGTTCGCTCATGACACTGCGAATGGACGCAGGCTTTAAGTCAATCCTGCCCTGCCGCGAAATCGTGCACGAACCCACCGGCTTGCCGGTATCAAGATAGATGCGCACAACTTCACCCAGGATTTGTTCGTGTCGTTCGTTCAAGCATGCTCCAAATGCAGAAAGATAAGCCGCCGTCCGGTGTGAAAAACATGTCAGTTCAGATGTCTGTTCAGGTTTCCGGGGCGCAAGTCATACAAGCGGCGTTAACCGGCACTCTAAAACCACAAGTGACAAGTATGTGAGATGTATCGAACCTGTCAATCCGAAGAAATCCGGGGTTTCCGTTGAGGTGGAAAAAATATTCCGGATTGTAAGTGCCGTCTGGCACATGTGAAAGGTTTTGACATCCAACCGCCGGCGCATATACTCCGCGCCTCTTGAAAAAACGGCCCGTATTGTGGCCTGGGTAATGGAGTAGCACACATGCGTACCTGGACTTACCGCCCCGGCAGTATCGAGCGCGAATGGTATGTCGTCGATGCCAGCAACGCCGTGCTTGGGCGTCTGGCAACCAGAGTGGCCACCATCCTGCGCGGCAAGCACCGCCCCCAGTATACCCCGCATGCCGATTGCGGAGACCATGTGGTGATCATCAACGCGGACAAGGTGCGCGTGACCGGGCGCAAGGAAGAACAAAAACTGTATCACCGCCATACCGGTTATCCCGGTGGCCTGAAAAGCATCACGTTGAAAGCGCAGCGGCAGAAACACCCCGAGAGAGTGATCGAAGCCGCCGTCAGAGGCATGTTGCCGAAGAATTCCCTGGGACGTAAGATGTTCAAAAAAATGAAGGTTTATGCGGGTGACAAGCATCCGCATGCAGCCCAGAACCCCAAAATTTTGAGCCTGTAGAGTCTCTCAACCGACTCCTGGGCTAACGAGGTAAAACCGATGGCAGAATCCATATACCGCGGCACGGGGCGCCGTAAAAGCAGCGTGGCGAGGGTTGTCATTCAACCCGGAAGCGGAAAAATTGAAATCAACGGCAGAGAAGCAAACCATTATTTCCCCGTCGAGATCGTACGCCAGCATGCCCTTTCGCCATTGAGTCTGACCCAGTTATCCGGACGCCTTGATGTGCGTATCAAGGTGCACGGCGGAGGCACCAGCGGTCAGGCCGGCGCCATACGGCATGGTCTGGCTCGCGCCCTGATCGAATTTGACTCCGGCCTGCGGCCACAGGTTAAGCAGGCAGGCATGCTCACCCGCGATGCACGCAAGGTGGAGCGAAAAAAATACGGCCTGCACAAGGCCAGAAAGGCGCCGCAGTTCTCCAAGCGCTGATTTTTTAAGATTTCAGATGCTGAAAAGGCGGGGTTTCCCCCGCCTTTTTTGTTTATGTTCAATCCAGCCCGGTATTTACCGCCATCGGTGAATCCGTAGGATGGGGCAATGAAAAAAATCCCCGTCTCTGTTTTTGGCGCCACCGGCTACGCCGGGGCGGAACTGATCCGTCTGCTGGAGACTCACCCGTATTTCAGAATCAGTCATCTGGCGTCACATTCACGGGCCGGCGGAAAACTCGTCGACGTGCTTCCCGGTACGGCAGGCGATACAGCCGACATCACACTGGCCCCTGCCGATGCGCCGTTGCCGGATGATGTGCAGCTCGTCTTTACGGCGTTGCCCCACGGCGCAGCCGCCGCAATCGTGAAGAAAGCGCTGGATGCCGGTAAAAAAGTGATTGATCTATCCGCTGATTTTCGTCACAGGGATGCGACAATCTACCGGCAGGCCTATGGACTGGACCACCCGTATCCCGAATTACTGCAAGACGCCGCATTCGGCCTGAGCGAATATGCAAGGGATGATGTGGCCAAAGCACGGCTGGTAGCCAACCCGGGATGCTATCCGACATCCACACTGTTGCCGCTGCTGCCCCTGCTCAGGGCAAGGGTGGTGGATGTGTCGCGAATCATTGTGGATTCCAAATCAGGCGCCTCCGGTGCGGGAAGGAGCGCAAAAACAGACTTGCTCTATTGCGAGATCAATGAAGATGTACGTGCCTACGGACTTCCCCGGCACCGGCATGCCTGGGAAATGGAAGAATGGGCCGGTGTTTTTTCGGGAGAAAAGATCACGGTGCATTTCGTACCGCATATCCTGCCCATGACGCGGGGCATGTTGACGACCTTGCACCTTGCTGGCCCTGATCCGGAATGCTGGCACGAAATTCTGGCGGAAGCCTACCGGGATGAGCCTTTTATACGGGTCATGCCCGCGGGCCGGCTTCCCTCCACCGCCTTTGTGTCCGGCAGCAACCGCTGCGATATCGGAATCGTGGTCACCGGCGATAAAACAGCCGTGATCATCAGTTGCCTGGACAACCTGATCAAGGGCGCCGCCGGGCAGGCCGTACAGAACGCCAATATCATGTTTGCCTGCCAGGAGACCATGGGCCTACCCGCGACCGCTCTCTGGCCCTGAGCCCGACGTCCGATTCAGACTCCGGGCCGCCGATGAAAAAGATATTCCGGTCGTTTCAGCTGATGCTGCTGGATCCTTCGGGCAACAAAACCGTGCGCAGTTTCCGCATCAGGCCTGCCCTGCTTCTGTTGATTGTCCTGATGCTGCTACCGGGCGCTGCATGGATGATCTGGTTCTATACGCCAAAAAGTATTTCCACCGTCCCTTCCCGATACTATCAGCTACAACGCACCAATCAGGATTTCACGGAAAAACTGGCGGAAGCGCAGGGGGAAATTTCCCTGCGGGATGCGCAAATCAACAGTCTGAAAGCGGAACTGAAAAATGCACGGACCCGGGCTGAATCCATGCAGCAGAGAATACAGACTTATGTAAGTATCCTGGAGGCCCGCAAGGCTGTCGGCGTGCGTATTCTTCGGGCCGGTGCATCGTGGAAGGCTCCGAACGAACTGGGTTACGATATCACGCTGGTCAAAGGCGGAAATTATCCGCGCCAGGTGAGCGGGAAATTGCGTATGGTTGCGCATGACAGTGCGGGACACAGACTCACCCTTCAACTTGGGGGGGAAGTGCCGGAGTTGCCTTACCGCATGGAAAGCCATACCTTTCTGCGTGGGATTTATCCGTGGAACGCGGATTGGAGACCGGATCATCTTTTGATTATCCGACTTAATCAGCGAGGCAGGGAACGCGACCAAATTGATATTGAAATACGAGGATAAACAGGTATGAGACGAAACAAACTTTCAAACCGGGGCAATACCGACAGCCACAACATCGACACGCTGATCGGCGAACACGCGCATTTTCACGGGGAACTGAACTTTGAAGGTGCGGTACGCATTGACGGAAAATTTGAGGGAAACATTCGCTCGCACAACGACGGCACCCTGATCGTGAGTGAAACAGCACTTATCGAGGGTGAAGTGGATGTACCGTGCCTGATCCTGCACGGTGCCATCCGTGGCAATGTCCGTGCCGGAAAAAGCCTTCAAATCAGCACAACAGGCCGGCTTAACGGTGATGTCGAGTATGCCATGATCGCCCTGGCGGAAGGCGCCGCCGTCAATGGCCGCTGCACCCGGATCGAAGACAAGGAGCACGTCAGACAGGCCCCAAGAGTAAAGGTGGCGGCGGCAAATGATGCAAAACCATCACCCCAGGCCGCTTCGGGCTAGCCCGCATATTGCACGAAGGCGGCGCTGATCCATGATTACGCCGTATCTGCACTGGCAGCCCCAAATTGAGCCCTCGGCTTTCATCGCCGCATCGTCCGAAGTGATCGGCCGCGTAAAAATCGGTGCGGATTCAAGTATCTGGCATCAATGCGTGCTGCGTGGCGATGTGCACGATATCGTCATCGGCGAACGCAGCAACATCCAGGATCTGAGCGTTATTCATACCAGCGAGGGCGTTTCACCCTGCGTCATCGGCAACGATGTGACGGTCGGCCACCGTGTTATCCTGCATGGATGTGAAGTACAGGACCGCTGTCTGGTCGGCATGGGCGCCATCCTCATGGATGCTTCGGTGCTCGAAAGCGGCTGTTTTCTGGGGGCGGGCTCGCTGGTCCCGGAGCACAGGGTGCTGCGTGGCGGATATTTATATGCCGGTGTTCCCGCCCGTGAACGGCGTGAGCTGACGGAGGAAGAAAACGCCTTTCTTCTCACCTCCGCCCGTCAGTATGTTGAGCTGTCCAGAACATATTAACCCGGATATTGCATGAGACCCGCAGCGGAAAGGAATGGAAATGTTTGACATTAACGGATTGTATTGTTTCAGGCGCCTGTTTTCGCATGACGGCCTGCGTTTTGCGGCGTCCGGCTTGTCCGGGCGCGCCGGATACGCGCTTTCGGCTGCAAACCATAGCAACGGCTATGCTTTTTGCCTGCAAGCGCGCCCCGGCATCACCTGTCCTGCGCCAGCCATCCGCAATCTCATGCAATATCCGGGTTAACCCGGTGAGTGAACTGCGGGCGGCAATTGATATCGGCTCCAATACATTCCGGCTGCTGATTGCGGCCCCTGCTGCCGCTGAGCAATCCATACCCTGGAAAACCGTTTATTACACGCACCGCATCATCCGCCTTGGCGAGGGGTTGCATCACACGGGCAGACTTTCCGGTACCGGCATGGCGCGTGCCATCAAGGCATTGAAAGAATTCTCACGTATCATTTCAGACCACGGCATCAGACCGGAATACACCTTTGCCGTTGCCACCGCCGCCATGCGCGAGGCATCCAACGGAGAAATGTTTCGCCGGCGCATCCGCCGGGAAGCCGGCCTGGATATCCGGGTTGTTCACGGTGATGCGGAAGCCGCTTTATCACTCGCCGGTGCGATGGCCGTGCTTCATCCGGACGTACGCAAGGATATGCTGCTGTTTGATATCGGCGGCGCCAGCACCGAATTTATCCGCGCCCGTGAGAGCCGTATGCTCGACGCAGAGAGCCGGAAGCTGGGCGTGGTTCGACTGGTGGAGGCATTCTTGAAAAGCGATCCACCCGGCACAACGGATTACGTCGGCATGGTCCACGAAAGCCTCGCCCATCTTTCCGAAGTTGAACACCGCTGGCAAGACGGGCGTATTCCTTCGCATCTGGTTGGAACGGCCGGAACGGTAACAACGCTGGCCGCCATTCACCTGGACCTCGTGCCCTATGATGTGAAACGCATCAACAATCATGTTATCAGCAAGGCGGCATTTTTTGCCCTGCGCGACCGCCTGCTGGAGCTTACACACGATCAGCGTCAGGCTATCCGTACCATAGAAACAGGCCGCGCCGACCTGATGGTGGCCGGACTTGCCATGATTGAGGCTATTCTGGAGCGCTGGCGACACAGGCAATTAATCGTGGTGGATGCAGGTCTGCTTGAAGGTGCCTGGCTGCAGGGCCGCCTCAATCAACTGCCAAAGTAGGTGTCCGCCGTCCGCCGGGCGGCATCCATGCCCGCCTGCACCTTTGCCAGCGCTTCTTCGAGCCGTTCATTCGGCAAGACGGCTACAGGCTCGCCAAACACGAACACTCCCCTGGAGAACGGCTTCGGAATGTAGAAGCGATCCCAGGAATTGATCCGCCAGCAGCGGCTGGCGGCAAAGCATACGGGCACCACGGGCAGGCCGGTTTTCATGGCAAGCTGGATACTTCCTTTCGTGACCTGTTCGCGAGGCCCTTTTGGCCCGTCCGGCGTAATACCGAGATTACAATGCTCTTTTTTAACCGAACGGATCATTTTCAGCATGGCCTTCGCACCACCGCGGGTACTGGAACCCCGCACCGTCCTGATTCCCAGTAAATGCATGGTGTCCGCAATAAATGCTCCGTCACGGTGCTCCGAGATAAGCATGTAGCCGTAAAATCTGCGTTGCTTGTAACCCAAAAGTGTTCGCCGGAAGGGATACGGCATCAGCAGCATGCGTGCATGCCAGAATGCATAGAGATGCCGTTCTCCCTGTAAGTTTGAATATGGCCTGCCCACCCATTGCCAGCGGATTGTGCCTGCGAGAAACAGGTAAACCAGGCGAATAAGTTGGGGTACGAGCCGGCAAACCAGGCGGTCAATCATACCTTGCTTGCAAGCGGTAATCCGGCGGACGGCAAGGATGTTGAAGCAGCGGTCTCCGCCTGTTCAAACTGTAGCCGGTACAGCTCGGCATAAAGCCCGCCCTGCTGCAACAGTTCCCGGTGTGTTCCCGTTTGCGCCACACGGCCATTGTCCAGAACAACGATACGGTCGGCATGGCGAATCGTGGACAGGCGATGCGCTATGACGATCACAGTGCGTCCCAGCATCAGGCGATCAATGGCCTGCTGCACCAGGCGCTCGGACTCGGTATCCAGGCTGCTTGTTGCTTCGTCGAGAATCAGTATGGGCGCATCCTTGAGCAGCGCACGCGCCAGTGACAGCCGCTGGCGCTGACCACCGGACAGAATCACGCCACGTTCACCGATCAGCGTATCGTACCCGTGGGGAAGTTTGGCAATAAAGTCATGCGCATTGGCGGCTCTGGCTACATCGATCACCCGCTTGCGGCCCATATTCTCAAGCCCGTAGGCGATGTTGTTGAACACGGTGTCGTTAAACAGGATCACTTCCTGGGCCACCATCGCCATCCCGGCGCGCAATGAGGCCTGCGTCACCTTGCGTACGTCATGGCCGTCAATCAGCACCGCTCCCTCCGTCACATCCATAAAACGGGGCAGAAGATTCACCAGCGAGCTTTTGCCGGCACCGCTGTGACCTACCAGCGCCACCACTTCGCCCGCCCGTACATCAAAACTGACATCCGAAAGAACCTGCTTCCCCATACCCGGATATTGCAGCGCTACATGTTCAAAGCGGATAAGTTCGGAAAAGCCGGGCAAGACAACGGCATCCGCTGCATCTTCAACCATGACGGGGTCATCCAGCACGTCAAACACGCGTTCCGCTGCCGCCAGTCCCTGCTGAATTTCATTATTGGCCCGCGATAGCCGCTTGACCGGCTCATACAGCATGATGAGAGCAGCCAGGAAGGAGACCAGCGTTCCCGCCGTTGTCTGGCCTGAAGCGACCCTTAATCCGCCGTAGAGCAAAACGCCGGCGATGCCGAAACCCGCCAGCAGTTCCATAATGGGAAAAGACAGCGCATGCACACGGAATATGCGCATCTGATGACGCAGGAAATCGCCCGTAATTTTCCGGAAGCGACCGCGCTCATAATCCTCCATGCCGAATGCCTTCACTACCCGGATTCCACCCACGGTTTCCTCAACCAGGCTGGTCAGTTCCCCCATCGAAACCTGTCCATCCATACTTGCATGCCGCATTTTGCGTCCAAAACGTGCGATGGGATACACAACCAGAGGAAAAACCAGCATCGCAATAAGCGCCAGCATCCAGTCCTGGAAAAAAACCACCCCGAGGAGAAAGATGACGCTGATCGCATCCCGCATCAATGCGGTCACGGACGTGCTGACCGCGGCCTGCACCAGGGTTACGTCATAGCTGATACGGGCCAGCAATTCTCCGGTTTTACGGTGTGAAAAAAAAACCAGGGACTGCCTGGAGAGATAGTCATACAGCGTGTTGCGCAGGTCGTAAATCACACGCTGGCCGACGAACCCCATCAGATAGGCCTGGCCGTAATAGGCCGCACCCTTGATAACATACAGGCCGATCACCAGCAGGGGAATCAGATAGATCAGGTGGGTATTCCGGCCGGACAGGGCCTCATCCAGCGCCGGTTTAAGCGCCCATGCCAGCGCTGCCGTACATGCACCAAGTACCACCATGCAGCACATCGCCACGCCCACCCGACCGCGATAAGGGCGCAGAAAACCAAGTAATCTCAGATAGATCGCCATAATCAGTCAATCAGGTGCGCCGGGCTAAACAGGTGGCCCGACTTCGAATGGTGCGCAGCAGCTTTTGTGTAAAGGTCAGGGCCAGACCCGATGAGCATGGTCCGTGGACTTCCACCGACCCTGGCACGATGTATATGCCGTTTCCGTTTTGGTGCGGAGAGGCGCCCCTGTCTGCGCAGAAATGACTCACTGGCCTGCAGCAATGCCAGCGCCAGGCGCTTCTGGTGCCGCGAACTGCGCAGCATCCGCTCCCGCCTCGGATTGGAGATATAATCCATCTCCACCAGCACACTGGGAATCTCCGGTGCTCCGAGTACGACAAAACGGGCATGCTTGGGTACACTATATTTGACGGGGCCGATTTTGCGCACTTTTTTAAGCACCTCTTCTGCCAGCAACTGGGCGCTGTTCAGGCTGTCCCGCTTGACCAGATCGGCAAGAATACGGCTGACCAGGGGGTCCCGTACCTCCCCCGGAGCGGCGCCACCGATCACATCCGAAGCATTTTCCTTTTTTGCCAGCATGGCTGCGATATGGTCCGATGCTCCTTTCTCGGAAAGGGTGTACACGCTTGCGCCTGAAACGCCATGCTGCTTCACCGAATCCGCATGAATACTGATCATGATATCCGCCCTGGCCCTGCGGGCCAGCCGCACGCGGCGGCGCAAGGGCACGTAGTAATCGCCCCTGCGCGTGAGCACGGCTCGCATGCCGGGCGTGACATTGATGGCGGCCGCCAGCCTTCTGGCTACTGCCAGTGTAATGTTCTTTTCCTTCACGCCATGCGGCCCGATGGCACCCGGGTCCTCGCCGCCGTGGCCCGCATCCACCGCGATAATAACCTTCTTGCGGGCACGAACCTGCGCGGCCGTAACCATGGCATGGTCCTTCTTGCGCTTGCGAAAAAGATCCACCACCAGCCGATACGGCTTGCCATACATGGGCTTGAGAAGAAAGGAACGGGGACGAACTTTCTCTTTTACATCCATTACCAGGCGCAGCATGCCGCCACGCATTCCATGGCGAATCGCGGATAGCACCGGATCATGTCCGATGATATGACTCAGCTGGACATGCAGGCGAGCGGCCCGTACATCCATAACGATACGTTCCGGTGATGTCAGCCGGAAGACCCGGTAATGCACCGGAGCGCTCAGGTCAAACACGATACGCGTATGATCCGGCGCCGACCAGACCCGGGCATCCCTGATGACCGGCGTGGCGGCCATGGCTGAATCGACCCAGATTAGCGCCAGCAATGCGATAACCCACGCGCCCCGGTGGGCACCGGGCAAAAAAAATGAATACCTCCTTTTCATGCTGTTTCTTCCGCTTGCACAGCCTCTCCCCTTCTTTCCCGCTCAAGCAGCAGGGCCGCAAGCATCAAACCAAGAAGAATCATGAGCGGCTCCATGATACGCACAATAATAAATGTATTGGAACCGACGGCATGAAACAGCAAGCCGCCAAAGCCGCACAGTGTTCCCAGTGACGCGCCCCTGATTCTGGCATCCCCGATCTCCCGATGGCATTTCCTCAGCAACACCCAGATACGGCGCAGAAACCAGAAAAACAACGTCAGGCCGATCAGCCCCGATTCAAGCAACACGCGCGGATATTGCGCATCAAGAAAACGACCACCGGTCACGCCGACGCCAAGCAGGGGATGCTTGGGGAAATCTTTGGTCAGCACAAGCTTCCATGCTTCCAGCCTTTCGCTGGTTGATGTATCGATATGCACGCCGCCCACGTCGAGCTGTCCGGCTTCAGGCGGTTGCGTGAATGTGAACATCACGCGGTTAACAACATTGGCCGGCAGTACGAAAGGCATCAGCATCATACCCAGCAATGCACAGCCAATCAGAAAACGCTTCTTCCTTGATAAGATAATAAAAAGCCCGCCCATCACGACAAAGGCAAGATAGGAAGAACGCGATTCCGTAAAGGCCAGGGGAACAATAATGATGCCCAGCAAGATGATCCAGAACAGGCGCATATTCTTTTTCTCTTCGTCGAGAAAGATGCCCAGCGTCACGGAGAACATCAACACCAGGTAACCGCCGAAGGTGTTGGGTTCGCCGACTTCACCCTCGAAGGGCGCGGAAACCCGCTCCCCGCTGGGAATCTGCGCAATACCGACCACACTGACGACAAAGCAGGTGAACAGCATCACCGTGATGTAACGCTTGATCGCTTCTTCATCATGGACCTGGTTAATAATCATGTAAAACAGGAGAAAGTATTCAACATATTTGAGAACAAAAAAGAATCCAAAGTTGCCCACACGGCCGGCGCCAAAACCGAGCAGGGTTGACAGCAGCGCAGCCATTAAATAATAGAAAATCGGCTGATTGATCGGTGTCTTGCGCACGAATCCCAATTCCTTCCGTATGGCCATGCGGAACAACCAGGTCAGGCTGATAATCATCAGCATCAGATCATCCAGGCGAATCGTGACGCCGCGTGAAGCGGTCGTACCGAGCGTGTCGATTGTTTTTTCACCACCCCCGAACTGCAATTCCGGCGATAGCAGGGTAGACAGGATAAGCAGGTAGAGTGCCAGTTCAACGCTGGAAAACGTAACGACCGCGACCAGCAGGCCGGCGCTGACCAGAAACGCCGTCTTCTCCGCCGCGGGCGCAACCATATAAGCCGAAAAAAGCAACAGGGTGCCCAGCACCAGGGTAAACATAACCGCGGGGGGAAACGGCACCCTGACAGAAATGCTGCTCATGTTTACTTCCCTTGTTCCAGTTGCTTCAACCGCTCCTCGTCAAAGGGATGATATCCCTGATTATACTCATCGCCAAATTTGCTGCTGCATGTCCACATGAAAGCCAGCATCAATGCGGCAAAAAGCAGGAAGATCACGATAATTCGGATACGCCTGCGCTGCTGCTCCTTTCGCAGTATATGGTCCAGATCGTGCTGCATCTTTCTACTTCACTCCTTTTGAGGGCCGGGCAGGACAGCCGGCAGCGACTGGCTTTGCAGGCACCCCGCCCCGACTCCGCAACTACTCACCATAGGCCTCCTGATAGCGGCTCAATTTGAACTTGGCATAGTCGGTGGAGACTTCGCCACGGACGCTGTTCAGTGCGGCGCCCAACACCTTTCCACCCACGGATTCGATGCCGGTTTTCATCCGTTTCAGTACGGCGCGCGCAACGGCGCCAATCTGGTAGACCAGCAGTACGCCATCAACCTTTCCGGCAATGACCGTGGCATCCGTCGTGTGCAACAATGGCGGTGCATCCAGGATGACCATGTCGTACTCTTTTCTGGCCTCCGCAAGCAACCTGTCCATGGCGGGCGTGGCGAGCAGGTCGGACGTGTTGGAAACCTTTCGGCCACAGGTGATAATGTCCAGCTGATCCAGTCCGGGAGTCATCAGGGCATGGTCCACGCCAAAACTGCCCAGCATGATATCGGAGATACGCCGAACGGCCTTTTGCCATGGCATCTGATCCAGCAGATACTCGCTCAGGCCCGGCTCGCGATGCAGGCCGAACAGCCTGAATTGCATGGGCTTGCGCATGTCCGCATCAATCAGCAGCACGCGACCGCCCTGCTGCGCCACAACCGTAGCCAGGTTTGCCGCAACCGTGCTTTTACCTTCCTTGATCGTGGAACTGCTGACGAGAATTACACGATTCTCCTTCAGTTGGGAATAAAGCAGGTTGGTGCGCAGGCTGCGATAGGATTCGGCAATGGTTGAAGCAGGAGCGAAATGCGTGATTAACCGCATTTGCCGTTCCAGTTCGCTACCGCTCGTGGACAACCCCTTCATACCGGAAAACAGCGCTTTCGCCTCATCATGCGAGAGGTGAGGGATGAAGCCGACAACCGGTACATTGAGAAAACCCTCTACCTCCTCAATGGTTCCGGCGGATGAATCGAAGGACTCAAGCACCAGGGAAATAATCAGGCCCAGAGCCAGCCCAAGGATAAAACCGGCGATGGCCGTACGCGCGCTGCGCACGGGATTGATCCGTTTGTGTGAAAGCAGCGCCGGACGCAGGACGCTGACCTGAGCCACTTTTTCCGCTTCCTTGATCAGGGCTTCCTGGTATTTCTTCTCCAGCTGGCCGAACAGGGTTTCATTGGTATCCACCGCCCGCTCCAGTCGGCGCAGTTTCAGCACCTGGTCCGGCATACCGTGATATTTTCGTTCCATTTCCTCAATATTGAGTTGTAAATCAGTCATGCGCTTCTGCGTAATTTCCACCTGATTTTTCAATTCACTCAGCATGCCGGCAAGGATATCGGCGGCCTGTAAACGCAGTTCCTGAACAGCGGGATGCGCATCCGTGAAATGCGTGGATAATTTGGTATGCTTCAGGGCCATGGCCATCAGGCGCTTGTTCAGTTCGTCAAAATACGGACTGACCTTACCGGGAACGCTCACCGCCCTGTAATCCCAGCTGCCATGGGCAATACGCTGACTCAGTTCGGAAAGAGCGAATTTAAGGTCGTTCAGATGCGCTGCTGCGTTCCTGTATTCTTTCTCCATGCCGGCAACAAGCTTCGACAACACCTTTGAACCCTGTGCACCTGTATAAAGATGATTTTTTTCGCGAAAATCACTCACGGCCTCCTCGGATTCCTTCAGACGACCGCTAAGAATAACAAGCTGCTGCCGGATAAATCGCTTGGCGCTGAAGATCTGCTTGCTCTTTTCCTCAATATTGAAAGCGCGAAACTCCTCGGCAACCGCCTGGGCCAGATTGCGGGCGAATTCCGGATTGGAAGCGGCAGTCTTGATGGTGATTATACGGCTGTCGTTGACCTGCTTTGCCTTGATATCCCGTTTGAGATCCAGCACCGCCTTCATATATTGTGGATTGTTACGTATTTCTTCACTGCTCAGAGATCTCGGAACCAGGCCCAGGCGTTTGGCCACCCGCTCCACCAGGGTATAGGATTTTACCAGCGCCAGTTGCGTGCTCATGTCTTCCGACCGAACGAACTGTCCACCCCGCAGGAGCAAATCCGACAGGCTTCCGGGCTGTGCCACCTTGACCATGACGCTGGAAGCATAAAGCGGCGGCGGCTGGTTCACCCAGGTAAACAGCCAGCTGAATACACCCATGAAGACCGCGCAAACCAGAATCACCCAGCGACGACGCTTGATGATCTGCCAGTATTCCTCCAGATTCAGTTCATAGCCGCTTGTCGCCGTCTGGTCTGCCATCGTTAGCGTCCTTGAGTCATCATGGTGTAGTCACAACTGCGCCACCGCCAGCGCTGCTGCTCGCACCACGCAGTATGTCACGTACAATGATCACCTCGTCGGCGGCGGTCGCACCCTGCAGAACGGTATTCAGGGTGGGCATCAGCTTATCAAGCAGGCGGTTCCAGTTGGCGATAGGCTCGGCTGGTACGACAATCACATCCTTGTCCACAAGTTGTGGATTCTGCGTTAAATCGCCCTGCTCCATGAACCGGTTAAAGGCAATTGGCAAAATCAGGGGGCGGTCCCGGTTTTGCCGGATAATGCGTATATCCTGCATGTAGGCGCTCTCATCAAAGCCGCCGGCCTTGGAAACCGCATCCAGGAAGCTGATGCCGCCTGTGTAGTCCACGACCCCCGGGTTTTTCACTGACCCAAGCACATATACCCGTCGCTTGGACTGCGCCACCGACGGCACGAAAATTGTATCGCCGTCATCAATAATCGCATTCTCCCGCCAGTCATTTTCCTGGATGGCGCGCTCTAGGTTCAACACCACCTTGCCGCCATTGCGTACAATCTGAACCTTGGTCAAATCCGCTTTTCTCGTCGGCCCGCCCACGCGTGAAAGGAATTCCGCCAGGGTTTCCTTACCGGTTAGAAAATACGTCCCCGGTCCCGTAGGCTGGCGGGTCAAATCCCGTATTTCACCAAAAATACTGGCGGTCTTGCTTCTTGTGTTGAGAACGATGACATCTACCCTGGGATGGCGAACAATCCTGGCCATGGATATGGTCATAAAATCATCAATCTCTTGCGCCGTCATCCCGTCCACGTGCAAGGCCTCGAAAAATGGAAGTGATATGGTTCCATCAACCTGGACATCGGCCTTGTATCTGGTCGGGGTCCCTCCCTGCCAGAGGGTAATGGACAAGGTGTCTCCTTTTCCAACCTTGTATTGCGGGATGCCTTTTTCAGTCTTGAACACCTTGTTTTCCCTGATGTGAAACAGATCGCGTGCATGCTGCACCGCCGTCACATCAGGCAGGCGGATATGTTGCGGCTCATACGCCCGTATAATCGCCCGTCTGTTTTGGCGCAGGGCGGCGGGCGTCATGCCGGGAGGAGCGGGATTCCTGTCGCCAAGTGCATTCACCCGCATATCACCCCTGTGGACGCCCTGCCGCGCCAGTAATGTCGTGGTAGCCAGGGCGCGGGCGCGGGACAGGGCGGTATTGTCGGAAAAGACGTTATCGTGAATTGGCCGCAGATCGGCATGGCCCTCAATGCGATAACGCATACCCCTTCCCTGGCCGGGAAGAGACGCCAGCCAGTTCGTCAGGCGCTGGCCGGCGTTGGCCGGCAAATCGGCCTTGCCTGTATCAAACAGCAATGTCAGCGGCTTGCCCGTTTCAGGGCCAATAAATACTTTCATGGCCCGTTGCAGGGGTCTCACCCGTGACCATACCTCCACGGCGCCGTCCGCCCGCAAGGCGGCAATATCAAGATGGTGCAGATTCAGCAGAACCACATCGCCCAGTGCTACACGCGAATAAAAACCAAAATCCGGCACAAGCCCGTGAACCTCGGAAAACCCGCCATCCCATTTCCACACGCCAAGGCCGTGACCATCCGCCGATGCGGCTACGATCTCGCGGGCGCCGTCATTTTCCAGGTCGCCCGTGTCGAGTGAAACCCACGTTCCCCTGTCTGTTATCGTGTTGCGGTCCCATGACCTTTGTCCCGCTCCAAGCCATGCCCGAATACCGGCCTGGTACAGACCAGCAACGATATCCATGTGACCGTCGCCGTTAATATCCGCCACGGCCACGGATTCCGCATCACCATCGGCGGGAAGATATTCCTGCTCCCACCGGCCGCTGCCATCGCCATACCAGATCTGCACACCACCTACCTGACGCCATACCCGGCGCTCCAGGCGGGCGGCGCCCATTCCTCCCCGGCGCGACGCGATTACATCAGCATGGCCATCGCCATTGACGTCCGCCACGGCAAGGCCGCTAAAACGTCCTTCCACCATCGGTCCGATTTCACGCACCCAGCCGCCCCTGCCGTTATTCAGGTAAATATAAATGCCACCGTTCTGTTCGCTGTCCAGGCGCATCGCCACCAGATCAGGCCAGCCATCCTCATTGATATCGGCGAAACGAACAGCATTGTAGATGCCTTCCTCCTCCGGCTTGGACTGCAAACGCCATTCATGCCTTTCCATATCAAGCGCCCAAACCTGCAGACCCTTTGTGTCGCCCTGCCCGCCAATGACAATCTCATTGACGCCGTCACCACTGATATCACCAACCGCAAAGGCCCGGGGCTGTATCCCGGTGATCGGGCCGCCCTCCAGACTCCAGTGACCCTTGCCATCCCCCCATTCGATACGAAAGCCCTGATGGCGCGGCGCGCGACCGCCGATGAGCAGATCCAGGTCCCCGTCGTGATTGACATCGGCCAGTTCCATCGCACGCGAGGCATTGACCCTTTGCGGGCCAATATTGTGCAGGCTGTAGCTGGGAAGCGGCGAATCACTGCCGGTAACGGCCGAGGTAGGGGCGGGAACCACGGTCCGGCATGCGGCGAACCCGATCACACATACCGCCAACAGGACGGCCGTGACATAGTTGTTTGCTATTCCCCTGCTCACGGGTAGATATGATTGCATGTTTTCTTTTGCTCGTCAATAGGTTACATTTACAAGCGTATAATCAGCTTGAATTGCTGCAAGATACACAACGCCCTAATCCCGGTGCTCTTGCGCGGCCAGCTCTTCAGGATACATACAGCGCTCCACCTGCAAATTCGGCTGTTTCTGGAGATCAACATCACGCGGCTTGATGCTGTTGCCATGCCGATCCGAGGCCAGACGAATAATCGGGCGCAGCGGGAGACGGCGATGAACGCAGATCACCCGCCCGATATCACCCGTATTGAGCTGAACATAAGTACCGACGGGATAAAGCGAGACCGATTCAATCAAACTCCTGAGCATGGCCGGATCAAAGGCTTTCTTGTGATGAATAATCAGTTCGCGAATGGCATCGCGCGGCAATAGCCGCCTGCGATAGGGCCGGAAGTGAATCAGGGCCTCGAACATGGAAAGCAGGCCGATGATGCGGGCGGAAGGGCTGATTTCATTTCCCTTCAGTCCCAGCGGCTCCCCCGATCCGTCATAGCGTTCCCGCGCCTGCGAGGCGGCAGCCAGAATACGATTGTCGCTGACGCCACAGCTGCGCAAATATGCGGCGCCCTCCTTTAAGGCAAGTTCAATCTGCCCGCGTTCCTCGCTTTTCAGTTTCTCCTGTTTCAGGCGTATGAAGGCGGACACCCGGGCCATGCCGATATGATGCAACATGGCGGCCAGCACCAGCATATGAAGTTCATGCTCATCAAGCTGAAGATGTATTCCCATTTTGATGGCATAAAGCATCATGGTGATGGATTTTTCAACCAGATCTCCAAGATCCCTGTCCACGCCCCGAATACGGCTCGTGCTCCTGCTGATCGCGAGTTCAAGAAGATTAACGCCTTCCGGCTTTTTCACCAGAAAACGAAGCAGTATCCGGATATGCGCTGAAAGGTGATCGATACGAACCGGCCTCCCCCTGCTTGCCGCCTGAAAGATACGCAGCGTATGGGTGACGCACTGACCCAGCCAGTCTTTCCTGTCTTTCCCCTTCCCGGCCATTTTTCTGTTCCGGGGCTCAACACCCTGCCTGGATTGCATCTGCCGGCCGGCATCGGATGTCGCCCGGCTTTCAACCGCCTTCCTGACGGCCGGACCTGTCCCTGAAGACGCAACAACTTTTTTCGGGGCGACCGGAGCCGGCGGGGGAATTACGGTGGTTTCCTGTGCGGATGCAGGTGCCCGCAGCGGCTGCCGGACCTGCTCCGCCCCTTCTGCAGGCTGCCGGTTCGGGATTTGTCCGGGATGAGACGGGATGGAAACCTGTGGAGCCCGCTCCACCGCTGCGGAAGTCGGTCGCTTCGGAATATGTCCGGATCGCAACAGATCGATATAGCTCAGCATAGACGCCAGTCGTATTTTTCTATCGTCTCACAAACCAGACAACTGTTCACCATGGAATAGCCCTTGCGCATACCAAGCAAAAGGCAGCGGTCCATCAGGTGATTGATGCGCCGGGGAACCCCCCCGCTATGCCGGTATATCAAATCAGCGGCCTGACGTGTGAGAATGGCGCCTTCATTCCCTGCAAGGCGCAGGCGATGCAGGATATACCGGGCTGTTTCCTGCAAGGAAAGCGGGCCAAGGTGCAGGTGTACGGCGATACGCTGCTGCAGGGCGGGAACCCTGGAAACCTTTTTACGCAATTCAGGCTGGCCAATGAACATCAGTGTAAGCAGAAAACGGTTGGGAAGGCGGAAATTCAGTAACAGCCGCAATTCCTCGAAGGTCACAAGTGACGGGATATCCTGTGCTTCGTCAATGCAAACAACGGTATCCCGGCCGCTTGATGCATTGGATGCAAGGTGCTGCTGCAGGGCATGGAGCATTTCCCCCTTGTCATTACCTGCGGATTCAAGGCCAAGTTGCCGGTTGATTTCACGAAGCATCTCCAGAGCGTTAAGCCGCGGCCAGGTAATCAATGCGATATCGTAGCGATCCTCCGGGAGATTCAGCAACGTTCGCTGGCTAAGCATGGTTTTACCGCAGCCGATATCTCCGGTCAGCATCAGGGTGCCCTTGCGGCGGGTAATTGCTTCGGTCAAATCCTCGGAAATTTCACGCTGTGCGTCCGTTTCAAAAAACACAATAGCGCTGGAAACATCTTCAAATGGAAAATGCTGAAGATTCCAGTGCTTAAGGTACATACGCTTCCCTCCGCCAATACTGTATCATCAATGAAAAAGGCGGTGAAAGTCAAGTTTGTATTTGAATTTCATGTATACAAGATCCGATCATCGCACGGGAGCATGAAGACAGGACCGAATCCGCCTCGCCCTCAGGCGGAAACTATACGGACGGGAAAAGAGCCAATGCTCGATACAGATGAGGAAAGCGAGCACGATCACGGCGTAACATCGCCGCCGCAAACCGCATTCAGGATATACGAAACCTGCTCAGGACTGCGGACTAAAGACTGCTCAGATTATCCCTGGCAACGGTATAGCCGGGATTGATCTTGAGCGCCTCTTTGAACTCGGCCCTGGCGCGATCACGGTCATGTGAACCGTTCCGGGTGTAATAGGCCACACCAAGATCATTGTGAACCCGGGCATCGCCGGGGCAAAGCTTCACGGCCTTTTCCAGATAATACACCTTGTCATCATTGTTTTTGGTCTTGAGAGAACGATCAAAATAATCCTGACCCTCGGCGCAATTCTGAGCGCTGATCTTTCCGCCACCGGCCGGTTGTTGAACCTGCTGCCGGGCCGTGGCCTCCCTGCGTCCGGTTTCCCTGGCCTTCTGCTCGCTCTTGTCCATCTGACTGCCGATGATGTAACCGCCGATGGCGCCAATCGCTGCTCCCTTGCCGGCGCCGCCGGAACGATCCACGGCATGTCCGATGCCCGCACCGATACCGGCGCCAAGCAACGCCCCCATCATGCCTTTGTCGCCGGCCATGGAAGGAGAGGCGAACACCGCCAGGCCAAGCAATATCATCCACATTTTACGCATCGCCATAGCCCCCTTTCATATCATTCTGTTATTAGTATAGACGACAAACAGAAAATTACATGCACAAACGGGGGTAAGAATTGCACCTTTTTTAACGCTCGTGGGGATGGATACGCGCACCTTCGAAGCGTGGCGAAATGCTGCGTTCCGGCTTGATGCGGGCGCCCTCATAGTCGCCCGTATGGTTGCGAATACCGGTGCCTGGAAATCCGCCTTTCACCGCCTGCCCGCCCATCTTTTTCGATATGCGAAAAAAGGCCGCGCTGCTCACGCGCCATATTTTTACCGGCAGGGCCCGTGCCTGTGCTCGCGTAGAAGCAACGCGATCCCGGGCGGCCGGATGGTTGGCAAAGAAGCCCGCCAGCATACCGCGATTGCCACGCTCCAGCTTGACCAGGTTTTGCAGAAACCGGCTCATGGACATGGGATCAAAGCGCGTTCGGTAAAGAATGGCCACACCGCGCCGGTCGGCATCCGCCTCGGCCTGGCGCGAGTATTTCGTCAATTGCCCCTGAGCCAGCAGTCTGCCGGCAATCAGCGCCGCATTACCTCCGCTACCCCGTCCTACAATAGCGCCCAGCACGCCCAGACCGATTTGATAGCGTTGCGCCTTTTCTATCTGCGCCTTGTGGTGTCGGCCTTCAACGTGCCCGATCTCATGCGCGATGACACTTGCCAGCTCCGCTTCAGAGCCCGCAATCTCAAGCACCTTGCTGTGCACATAGATAAATCCGCCCGGAAGAGCGAAGGCGTTGATATGATTGTCCTGGATTACCCGGAACCGCCAGGGAAGATTCGGCCGGGCGCTGGCGTGGGCCAGTTCCATACCCAGCCTCGACACATAATTCTGGACCGCCGGATCACGCAACAGGCGCACCTTTTGTTCAACCTGGGCCGCGGCCTGCCTGCCAATGCTGATCTCATCCTGTTCGCTGAGCGAAAACATCCCTGCCTGCACGCTCTGCACGGCGGAAAAAAAGAACAGTATCGCTATACCAACGGATTGGATATAACGGGGGATTCTCAACATCGTCAGGGCAGCAACAGCGAAAGCCTGCGGCTGATGCCCATGTGATAGCGAATCAACAGCGTTCCGCTCAGGGCGCTGACGATCACATAGGCAACAACCGTGTTGTAAAAACTGATTCCCCATGGCTGCCCAAGCGTTAGCGCAGCCACAACCAGCGCGAACTCTCCCCGGGGCACAAGCATCAAACCTAGCCTTATAGCCGCCTCGCTGGACATGGACCTCGTTTTGCCCCCAAGATACCCACCCAGAATTTTGGCAAGGCTTGTCACCAGAACCAGAAGGATTGCCACATAAAACCCGTCCGTCAGCAGGCGCCAGTCCGCACCCGCGCCAATAGCCGCGAAAAAACCAACAGCCAGGAGTTCGCGGTGGGGCACAAGCAATGACTCGATTTTTTCCCGGCTGTCACTTTCGGACACCACCATGCCGACCAGCAACGCTCCGACCGCAGCGGAAATACCCGAAGATTCACCGATGCCGGCAATCAGGCATACCAGTGCAAGGCTGACCAGCAGGGTCAAATCCTTTTCGGGCTGATTCAGCCAGCGTGAAATCAGACCGAGCCGGGCAAACAAAATAAACAGACCCAGCAGCAACAATCCGGCAAACAGGGCCGTGACCATTCCCCCCACCAGCGCAAGCGATCCGGTGCCAAGCATGACAACACAAACAGGAAGCAGCAAAGCCATAACCAGATCTTCGATGACCAGCATTCCCAGGCACCATTCAGCCTCCGGCAATACAATCAGTTTATAATCAGTCAATCCCCTGGCAATGATGGCGGAAGAAGAAGCGTAGGCAGCCAGACCAAAACAGATGGCAGCCACCACGGGCATGCCCAGAGCAAGCGCGGCAACTACAGCCAGTGGTATATTTATTATTGCATCCCAGAATGCCGGCAACACGAGACCTCTGAAACGATCCCCCAGGCTCCCGGGTGAGAATTCAAGACCCACAAAAAACAGAATCAGCATGGATCCAAGCGTCATCAATACATGCAGAAACGACTCAGGAATATCGAATAGCGCACCCAGCATAACGCCGCCCAGGAGATAGCCGGGGACGGTGGAAAACCGCAATCGAAGCCCCAGCCCTCCCGTAATGGCCAGGAACCCGAAAGCTACCGCTAGGCCCAGCAGCCATCCACCCGTGCCCTGGACATCAATCATGGTGCCGGATCTTTCGCGCCAGCGCCTCCCGATCCACCGGCGGACCCGTCAGATACAGGATATCCGCCGCATGCAACGGGTGCCCGCCGGAAGGGCTTACAGTACTTTCGGAAACCGGTGATACCGCCATCACGAATGCCGCCCCGCAGGTCAGTGAACCGGCATCCACACCCAGCAGCGGGGAGGTGGCCGGCACGACAAGGCATGTGATATCCGGCATGGAAGATGGTTCTGCGGGTCCGGAGCCCGCGGGAAATGCCGTTGCCAGCGCCCGCGCTTCCTCCGATGTAAGGCGAACCGCGGAAGTAGGAAACTCCGCACCCCTGGGTGTCAGGTAGATTTCATATTCACCGCTTTTATAAGCAATAATGGAAATGCGGCCGCCACCCGTGGACTCAATCCAGAATTTCCGTCCCACGCCGGGAAGCGCCGCTTCGTTGATTATATTCATAAACCGAGCATAGTCGAAAACCAAACGCAAGCCTACCTGCCGGAGGACTGCATCTGCCTGTTTCCTTATCGGAAACAGGCACCACGGACATAATGCGGCAGTGGAATCATTCCCCTGAGGCTGACCGTTTTTCTACCTTCCCGCCGTGCTTTTACCGGGTCTGGCCGTCTCCCGGAAACAGCCACGGTGCTTCCACCTTCCGTTTGCGCTCGTAGGCACGGATCAAGCCGGACTCCTGCAACGTCAATGCAATATCATCCAGGCCATTGAGCAGGCAGTGCCTGCGGAAAGCATTAATATCAAACCGCATCGTTTCTCCGAAAGGCCCCGCCACAATCCGGGCGTTCAGATCAACCGTCAGCGTATAGCCCTGCGTCGCCTCACATTCCCGGAACAGCCGGTCTACGATGCCAGCGTCCAGCACAACCGGCAGAATGCCGTTCTTGAAACAGTTGTTGTAGAAAATATCCGCAAAGCCCGGCGCGATGATGCAGCGAAAGCCGTAATCGACCAGCGCCCATACCGCGTGCTCACGCGAGGAACCACAGCCGAAATTCTCCCGTGCCAGCAAAATCCCGGCACCCTGATAGCGAGGTTGATTAAGCACAAAATCATGGTTGACGGGCCGCTTCGTGCAATCCATGCCCGGTTCACCGTGATCGAGATAACGCCATTCATCAAACAGGTAAGGGCCGTAGCCGCTGCGCCTGACGGATTTCAGGAACTGCTTCGGAATCATCGCATCGGTATCCACATTGGCACGGTCCAGTGGCGCCACCAGTCCTTCAAAAACAGTAAATGCCTGCACGCTTGTCTCCTTCAACGTGGTAAGGGGTGAATCGTCAGGCGCAAGGAGAAACCCTGTCCCCTGACTCCTGCCTCCAGCTTCTGATATCCACAAAATGCCCCGCAATCGCCGCCGCCGCCGCCATGGCGGGAGAAACCAGATGGGTGCGTCCCCCCTGTCCCTGCCGACCTTCGAAGTTTCGATTGCTGGTTGAAGCGCAGCGTTCACCCGATCCCAGCCGGTCCGCGTTCATACCCAGACACATTGAACAACCCGGCTCACGCCATTCAAACCCGGCTGCACACAGGATTTTATCCAGCCCTTCCTCCTCGGCCTGCCGCTTGACCAGCCCCGAGCCGGGCACCACCAGGGCCAGTTTCACGTTATCCGCCACCCTGCGACCCCTGACAACCGCGGCCGCCGCGCGCAGGTCCTCGATACGCCCGTTGGTACAGGACCCGATAAACACCTTGTCCACGTCAATCTTCAGGATGGACGTGCCGCTTTCCAGGCCCATGTAATCCAGCGCCCGTTGCCAGCTTTCGCGCTGAACCGCATCACGCGCATCTTCCGGTGACGGCACGACGCCGGTCACCGGTACGACCATTTCGGGGCTCGTCCCCCAACTTACCTGCGGTGCGATATCAGCGGCGTCGAATGCATGTTCCCGGGCAAAAACGGCCTCATCGTCCGAATGCAGGTCAAGCCAGGCATGCTCGGCCATTACCCATTGTTCACCCTTCGGCGCAAACGGGCGGCCTTTCACGTAGGCAAGGGTGACATCGTCAACCGCCACCATGCCGCAGCGCGCTCCGGCCTCAATCACCATATTGCACAGGGTCATGCGTCCTTCCATGGACAGGCTGCGCACGGCCCGCCCGGCGAACTCGATGGCATGTCCCGTACCGCCCGCCGTGCCGATCTTTCCAATCACAAACAGGGCTATATCCTTGGACGTTACGCCAGCCGGAACCTCTCCCTCAATACGGACCCGCATCGCTTTCGGTTTCTGCTGTATCAGGCATTGCGTGGCCAGCACATGCTCGACCTCGGAAGTGCCGATACCCATGGCAATGGCCCCCAGCGCGCCATGCGTGGATGTGTGGGAATCGCCGCACACAACCGTCATGCCCGGCAGCGTCAGGCCTTCCTCCGGACCCACGACATGCACGATTCCCTGCCGTGGATCATCCATACCAAATTCGCGAATTTCAAACTCGCGGCAGTTGGCATCCAGCGCCTCAACCTGGGTTCGCGAAACCGGATCGGCAATGCCCTTGCGCCTGTCTATCGTCGGCACATTGTGATCAGGCATGGCTGCAACCGTATCCCTGCGCCACGGCATACGGCCTGCCAGCCGCAGGCCCTCAAATGCCTGCGGACTCGTCACCTCATGCACCAGGTGCCGGTCGATGTACAGCAGTACGGAACCGTCTTCATTTTCCTTGACGACATGCTCATCCCATACTTTATCGAACAGGGTTTTCGCCATTCTTGCTCCTTGAAGTTTGCCTTCCGGGTGCGCTATTGTAGCCACCCCGACGGGCCAAGGCGAACGCCGGCATGGGCTTTTTCACGCAAGCGTCATATATTTTCGGGACCCTGACCGGACTGGAGCTGGAAATGCCCGCTGAACCGATACTTGCAGAACGTCACGGAACCGTAGCCCGACCTCATCATTACGGCGGTTCATGAACCATGCAGGCCAGGATTTCACTTATCTGGGCTCAGGATGAAAAGGGCCTGATCGGCACTGCGAAAGGGCTTCCCTGGCATCTTCCCGCCGACATGCAGTGGTTTCGCAGGCAGACCATGGGTAAACCTGTTCTGATGGGGCGCAAAACGCATGCCTCCATCGGCAGGCCCCTGCCGGCCAGAAAAAATATTATCCTCACCCGGCGGCATGTGGCGGTCGAAGGCTGCACCGTGGTTCATTCACTTGATGAAGCCGTCCGGGCCGCTGACGACGCCCCTGAACTCATGGTCATAGGTGGTGCCGAGGTGTATGCGCTGACGCTCCCGCATGCCGATCGCCTTTATATTACTGAAATTCATGCCAGCTTTGAAGGCGATGTCTATTTCCCACGCTTCAACAGCTCGGCCTGGCGTGAAGCCTTCCGTGAAGACCATACGGCCGCTGCGAACAACCCCTGTGACTACAGCTTTGTCATCCTCGAACGCTGATCTTCCGTTTGAATGGATGGGCCGCAGGTCGTATGGACCCGTGTGGCAAATGATGCGGGTAATGGCAACGGCGATCGCGGATGACAAGGCCCGTGAAATCATCTGGGCATGTGAACATGAAGCGGTCTATACGACGGGACGCCGGGCGGTGGACAATCGCCTCCGTTCGACACTGCCCGCGCCCTTCGTGCATACCGACCGGGGCGGCGAGACAACGTTTCACGGACCGGGACAGTTACTGCTGTATCCCATGCTCAATTTGCGCCGGCGCGGCATCGGAGCCCGGAAATACGTCCACATGCTGGAACAGTCCTGCATCAATCTGTTGCAGGGGTGCGGCATCCATGCCCGGCAACGCCGCGGTTTTCCCGGCGTATGGACGGATGATGCCAAAATCGCGGCGCTTGGCATACGCATCGCACGTGGCGTTGCTTATCACGGCATGGCGCTCAATGTTGATGTTGAAGAAAAATGGTTTGCGGCGATCAACCCCTGCGGCTCGGGTTTGCCGGTGACCAGCCTGGCGGCATTCAGCACGCCGCCGCCGCTAGGCATACTGGCACGGACATGGTATGCTTATTTCTGCCTGCAAACGGGAATGCCCTGAACACATTTACAGGCTGACGGCGAGTCGCTATGGTTCGCCGCCTTGAAAACGGGACGGGAATAATGGATGCATTCCATGCAAATGGATTCCGGAGGTTGGACATGCCCCTGAGTAAGAAACAACTCGAAAAATTCGGACAGCAGCTCA
Organism: uncultured Zetaproteobacteria bacterium; assembly: GCA_964628185.1. Taxonomy (GTDB): domain Bacteria; phylum Pseudomonadota; class Zetaproteobacteria; order Mariprofundales; family Mariprofundaceae; genus CAZVLQ01. Next base: position 53,198 of record CAZVLQ010000009.1, read on the forward strand.
TTGCCTGGCGCAAGGAACTCGATGCCGGATTGAATCATACCATTCAGTCCATGCAAACGAATGAACAGACCTCATTTCCCGATCCCACGGATCAGGCAACCATGGAGACTGATCGAAATTTTGATCTGCGTATTCGCGATCGTGAACGCAAGCTCATCAAGAAAATTGACCAGGCCCTGAATCGCGTTAAGGATGGAACGTTCGGCATTTGTGAAAGCTGCGGCGGTAATATCAGCGCCAAACGCCTGCAGGCACGCCCGGTTACCACGCTGTGCATAGACTGCAAAACCGCTCAGGAAATCGAGGAACGCACCCGCGTCGACTGATTTTCAGCTTGTTGTTTTTCCTGGACTGCACCCATGCAGTCGATGGCAAAAACCTTCAGGCAGGCTGAACGGCTGTTTCCGCTTCGAACTCGGGAATGGTAACGCCTTCATCCCTCAATTCCTCAATCCGCCAGGCGGAAGAATCCGCCAGCAACGTGCGCACCAGGCGATGATTCATTTGATGGCCGGTACGCTCTCCCTCGAATGTGCCGACAACCGGGTAACCGGCCAGTGCCAGATCACCCACCGTGTCAAGAATCTTGTGGCGCACGCATTCATCCTCATAACGTAATCCACCCTCGTTTACGACACGAAACGCATCCAGCACGATTGCGTTCTCCAGTGAACCGCCGAGGGCAAGACCGGCCTTCTGCAGCGCTTCAATCGCGTGCAGAAAACCAAATGTCCGGGCGCGCGCCACTTCGCGCGTGTAAGCCTGCTTGGAAAAATCCACGCTTGCCTTGCAACTGCGCAGCAGCGGATGATCATAATCCAGCAGATAACTGACCTTGAAGCAGGAGGAAGGATAAAGGCAACTGCGCTTGTCGCCTTCCTGCACACTGATTTTTTTCAGAATACGCATCACCTTCTTGGGTGAGGACTGGTTCCTGATACCCGCACATTGAATGAGAAAGACAAAAGGGGCTGACGACCCGTCCATGATGGGAACCTCGGGTCCGTTTACTTCAACAATTGCATTATCAATTCCGAGGCCTGACATGGCCGATAAAAGATGCTCCACCGTGGCGATACGCGCATCATCCCTGCCCAGGGTGGTGCACATGCGTGTGTCCGTGACATATTTGGCTCGCGCCGGGATTTTTATGCATTTCCCGTTTACGATGCGATGGAAAACAATTCCGGCGTTTTCCGCGGCCGGCCTCAGAGACATCTCTACCTTGCGACCGGAATGCAACCCGATACCGCTACAGCGGATGGGATGCTTCAGGGTTCTCTGCGGTATCATACTTGCCTCCCGATAGGTTGCGGAATATCCACTGACTGGCGCGCCGTGCCCTGACGCACCATGCTTCCGCACCACACCCCCCTCTAGGCGGAATGCTGACACAAACATTGCCCGTGCGCAAAGCCCTGCCGTTCCGGACCCCTCAGTCCGCCTGACGACGTATCCACGTCGGCACCTGCAGGGTGTCTTCATCATACACATCCTGCTCAAACAACGTGGCCTGGCCCGGCTTTTCTCCTCCCTTTCGTATGGCTTCAACAGCCGGAATTTCAGGTATACCCGGCCACCTTGTTTCTGACGCTATATCCCCAACCGGACGCGGTTTGGCGATTTCGCCGGAGAGTCCGGTCGCTACCACGGTCACGCGCATATCATCACCGGCGTTCTTGTCATACACCATGCCGCAGATAATATTGGCATCCTCATCCGCCATGTTGTGGATGATGCTGACCGCTTCATCATACTCGGCCAGCGTCATGTCTTCATCGCCGGTAACATTGACCAGGATGCCACGGGCGCCGTGAATATCCACGTCTTCCAGCAGCGGCGAGGAAATCGCCCGCTCCGCCGCCTCACACGACCTGTTTTCGCCTGAGGCACTACCGCTGCCCATCATCGCCATGCCGGATGTTTCGCTCATCACCGCCTTCACATCGGCGAAATCCACGTTCATGTAGCCTGTATGCGTAATCAACTCCGCGATACCGCGCACCGCCTGCAGCAGTACATCGTCCGCCTTGCGGAAGGCCTCCAGCATGGTCGTGTGTTTGCCCACAGCCCCGATCAGCTTCTGATTGGGAATAATGATCAGCGTATCCACGTGCTTACCGAGCTCGGCGATACCCGCTTCCGCCTGACGCATCCGGCGCCTGCCCTCAAAATTAAACGGCTTGGTCACTACCGCAACCGTCAGAACGTTCGCTTCCCTGGCCACCTCCGCAATCACCGGCGCGGCGCCTGTGCCGGTGCCGCCGCCCATGCCGGCGGTAATAAACACCATATCCGTGTTCGAAAGAATTTCTAGCAAACACTCACGTTCCGCTTCAGCCGCCACCCTGCCGGTTTGCGGATCGGCGCCCGCTCCCAGACCCCGGGTAATCTCCGCGCCAAGCTGGACCCTGATGTCCGCACTGCTGGTTTCAATGGCCTGGGCATCCGTATTGGCAATGATAAATTCCACGCCGCGAAGATGCTGACTGATCATATTGTTCAGGGCATTGCCGCCCCCGCCGCCAACACCAATCACCTTGAGTCTGGCGGACTGGCCCATGGTGTCGTCCAGTGTATATAAAGTGCTCATGATTCTCCTCCTGTGTGATGTTTTTCTATATTCATGTCGCGTCTCCAAACCAGTAACGCATGCGCTTCCATACACGTGCAAACAACGGCGTATTTCCCCCGCCACGCATTGGAGATGCCTGCCGGTAGTGTTGACCGTATTGAATCAGGCCGACGCCGGTGGCGTAGATCGGGCTGGACACCACATCCGCCAGGCCGCCAACGCCATGGGGCCGGCCAAGCCGGACCGGCATATCAAATATGTCTTCAGCCAGTTCGACCATGCCGTCAAGCAGGCTGCTGCCGCCGGTCAGGACAAGCCCCGCGGCCATCAACTCCTGGAAACCGGAGCGATGCAATTCAGCCTTGATCAGTTCGAACAGTTCTTCCACCCGCGGCTCAAGGATTTGCGCCATCACCTGGCGCGGCATGGGCCGGGGCGGACGCCCGCCAACACTTGGCACCTCCACCTGTTCCTCGGGTGAAACCAGCGACACCATGCAGGCACCGTACTTTTTCTTGAGCTGGTCCGCCTCCCGGGCACTGGTGCGCAACCCCACCACAAGATCATTGGTCAGGTGGTCGCCGCCGATGGGGATGACGGCCGTATGACGCACGGCTCCGTCAAGAAACACGGCAATGTCCGTCGTGCCGCCGCCCACATCCACCAGGGCAACCCCGATATCCTTCTCATCCTGGGCCAGTACCGCTTCGCTGGAGGCCACCTGCTCCAGCACCATATCGGCCACATCCAGTCCGCAACGATTGCAGCACTTGATGATATTCTGGGCCGAAGATACGGCGCCGGTAACAATGTGTACCTTGGCCTCAAGACGAACGCCGCTCATGCCCACCGGCTCCCGGATACCGTCCTGGGAATCAATAATGTATTCCTGCGGCAGAATGTGGAGAATTTTCTGATCGGCCGGAATGTTCATGGCGCGGGCGGCGTCAATCACACGCTCCACGTCCTCGGGCGTCACTTCTCCACCCTTGCTCGCCACAACGCCATGGCTGTTGTAGCCGCGTATATGGCTTCCGGCGATACCGGTAAAAACGGATTTTATTTCGATGCCGGCCATAAGTTCGGCTTCCTCGACCGCCAGCCGGATGGATTCAACCGTACTTTCTATGTTCACGACCACGCCCTTGCGCAGGCCGCGCGACGGGTGGGTGCCGATACCGATAACATCCAGCCTTCCATCCGGCCCGGCTTCAGCAACGACACAGGCGATCTTGCTGGTGCCAATATCCAGCCCGACGAGAATTTGATCGTGTTTGGGCATTAGATTACGCCTCCATGCTTGGATTTGCGGACAAACCAGCGCCCCGGAAGACGCGCATCGATGCGCCAGTTCCCGTTGCGCCAGCGTTTTTTCTGTATCAGGAAAAGAATGCCTTGCATCCGGTTCGCCATCTCACGGCCGCGCGGCAGCAACCAGCTGCGGCCGCGCTCAAAATCAAGCCGCCATGCATCTCCCTCGTTGATCCATTCACTCAGGTGAAGATAGCGATCCCTGTTCCATTGCTTCAGCGCCAGCAACAGACTCACGGCCCGGTCAAGATCACCGGCGGGCATTCGCAGCAGGGGCAGGTCCGGGTGTTCCCCCTTGCGCAGCCCGCGGTAAGACGCCGCCTTGCCATCCACCAACAGTATCCGGCCGCTTCCGTCCTGCCACAGGGCGACGGGAAGCCGCTGCCTTGCCGTAATCACAAGGTGATCCGGCAGACGACGGGAAATACTCACGTCGGCAAGATCGGGCAATCGGGCAAGCAGAAGACGGCGCAGGCGGGCGGGCCATGCATGAACAAAATCAAGCGGCTGCATGGCAATCAATGCCTGATCCACTTCCATTTTCAGGGGCTGAGGCACGCCATGGATATCCCATGCCCTGACGGAAAATGCCTGATCCAGCCACCAGCCACAGCCCAGCAACAGCGCCGCGATGCCCGTTCGCACACACAGGCGGCCGATACGCCCGGCCATCCTTCCCGCAGTCGTCTTGTCATTTCCCTGATGCTTGCGTCTCAATTTGCGATTGGGTCGTATCATCGTTTCACCTGCCGCCCTCGAGTCCGGCCATGCCCATCATACGCAGACATAAATCGGGGAAATCAATGCCGGCCGCCGCGGCCGCCTTTGGCAGCAGACTCGTTTCCGTCATGCCTGGAATGGTATTAACCTCCAGAACAACCGGTTCTCCACCATCGGCCACGATCATATCAACGCGCGGGGCTCCCCGGCAGCCGGTCACGGCAACGGCCTCCTCGGCCCGCTGCATGCACAGGCGCAATATCTCCGGCGGCACCCGCGCCGGACAGAAATACTCGGTTGCCCCGGGCGTGTATTTGGAATCAAAGTCATACACCCCTGATCTGGGAGCGACTTCCACGGGCGGCAGCGCCGTTGCGCCCAGGACGGAAACCGCCACTTCCACCCCTTTCACCGGCATCTCCGCCATCCACTGTTCCGTCTCGTCAATCACCAGCCCACGCCAGTCTTCCTTATCCTTAAGCAGGTGCAGGCCCACGCTGGAACCCTCGGCCACGGGCTTGACCACCACCGGGTAACGGACGGGGCCTTCCCGCCTGACCGGAATGTCCACCGGCGTCTGAATGCCGGCCTGTGCCAGCACGGCCTTGCACATGCGTTTGTGCATGCACAGCGCCGAAGCCGCCACCCCTGACCCCGTATACGGAATCTCAAGAATTTCCAGTACACCCTGCACGCAGCCGTCCTCACCCCAGCGGCCATGCAGGGCGATGGCGGCCATGTCCATCCGCGCATCCCGAATTTGTTCGATCCAGTCTCCATCCAGATCGATCCCGAATGCAGCCATATTTTTTTCCCGCAATGCCGTCAGGATGGCATGACCGGATTTCAGCGAGATTTCACGTTCGCTGGAAATACCGCCCATCAGGACGCCGATCCTCTTTCGGGCCAGTTCCTTGCCCACGGCGCCGCTCACCGTTTCTCCCCCGGCAGGCACACTTCCGGCTCAAGATGAACGCCAAAGCGCCGCTCAACCAAATCCTGCGCCCGGCGGATCAATGCCTGCACATCGCGACTGCTGGCACTACCTTCATTCACGATAAAATTGGCATGCTTGTCCGAAATACGTGCGCCACCGACACGCAGACCCTTCAATCCCGCCGCCTCAATCAGGCGGGCGGCATGATCCCCGGGCGGGTTCTTGAATACCGACCCGCAATTCGGCTTCTCTACGGGCTGGCTTCCACTGCGCCTCGCGCGCATTTCACGCATGCGCCCCCGAATCGCCTCCGCATCATCCGGCCGCAATTCAAACCGGGCCGACAGCACCAGCGCACCCGCCGGCAACCGGGTGCGGCGATAGGTCATTTCCAGTGCGGATGCCGCCAGTCCGGCAACCTCACCGCCCGGCATAACGACTTCCACATCCCGTAAACAATCCGACACCTGCTGACCGAAAGCGCCGGCATTCATCACAACACCTCCACCCACATCGCCGGGAACCGTGGCCATGAACTCCAGACCAGCCAGGCCCCGTTGCACACACCGGCCGGCCAGCCTGCTCATGCGTACGCCGGCTTCAGACACAAGACAGCTTCCATCCTGCTGGATGCCGCCCAGATTGCCCAAATCCATCACCAGCCCGGAAAATCCCTCATCCGGCGCCAGCAGATTGCTGCCCCTGCCGATCGGTAACAGGGACAAATCACGCGGGATCAGTTTCATGGCCTGAATGGCCGCATTTCTGTCAGCGGGCCTGAAATACCACCGGGCCGCTCCGCCCACGCCCAGCGTGGTATGGCGGGCCATGGACTCATGGGCGCGCAAGCCGCCCAGCTTCTTCAATTGCAGTTGCCAGGCCATCAGGCGGCCTTCTCCCGCATGCTCCGGCGCAATTCGCCCGCCAGTGCGCCGATGGAACCGGCCCCCATCATCAGCACGATGCGGCCGTCGGCCAGGGCTCGGACGGCAAGCCGGCGCGCTGCATCCAGTCCGGCGCAGCAGCGCACATTTCTGTGTCCGCGCAGACGCATGCCATTCGCCATCGCTTCACTGTCAACGCCCTCAACAGGCGCTTCACCGGCGGCAAAAATCGGCAGCAGTACCACCTCGGCCGCCTCATCAAAAGCGCCAAAAAAGTCGCTCATCAGCGCCTGACTGCGCGTGTAGCGGTGCGGCTGGAACAGTACCAGCAAGGCTTCGTCCGGCCAGCATTCGCGCGCGGTCGCCAGCGTCGCCATGATTTCCCGCGGGTGATGGGCATAATCGTCCACCAGCGTGCCGCGTCCCATACGGGCGCACTGAAAACGCCGCTGTATGCCCGCAAACGAGGCCATGGCCCGCCGGATGGCCTCCACGCCAAGGCCCAGCTCGCGCAGAACCGCGATGGCGGCCAGTGCATTTTCGGCATTGTGCAATCCCGGCATAGGCAGGAAGAACTCTTCCGCCGCCCCGCCCCCCGGCAGGCCGACTTCAAGCTGCTGTCCATTTTCCCGTACCTGCCTGGACAGAAGATGAATGTCAGCCTGGGGGCTCAAACCATAGGTCACCACGGGCTTGTGCAGGCCGTCCCGCAACAGCGCCACCTTCGGATGTTCGTGATGCAGCACCGCGCAACCGTAGAATGGCACGGCCCCGACAAACTGCCGGAAGGCGGCCAGCAGGTGATCGAAATCGCCATAATGGTCGAGATGTTCGGGGTCGATATTGCTGACCAGGGCAATCGTGGGCGTCAGGCGCAGAAAGGAGCCGTCGCTTTCATCCGCCTCGGCCACCAGCCAGGGGCTCTCTCCAAGCCGGGCGTTGCCGCCTCCGGCGATCAGCCGGCCGCCGATGACGTAGGTAGGATCAAGCCCGGCCATCTCCATGCCGTGAGCGATCAGGGACGTGATGGTGGTCTTTCCGTGACTGCCGGCTACGGCGATGCCCTGTTTCATGCGCATCAGCTCCGCCAGCATTTCGGCGCGTGGAATGACCGGAATGCCGCGCACGCGCGCTCTGGCCAGTTCCGGATTGTCGCCGGGAATGGCGGATGATGCCACCACGACCTGCGCCTTGCCCAGATGTCCGGCCGCATGGCCGATAAAAACCCGTATCCCCATACCGCGCAAGCGCCTGACATTGGCGTTTTCCACTGCATCCGACCCCTGCACGATAAATCCCTGGTTGTGCAGCAATTCGGCGATACCGCTCATGCCGATACCACCGATGCCGGTGAAGTGAATTCGTTGTACACGCCGTTTCATGCCGGCGCCTCCAGCCACGGCTGCAGCACGCGCAGTAATCTGTTCTCTCCGTTTTCAGGCAGGAGGCCGGCCGCCGCCCTGCTCATGGATTGCAGACGTTCCCGGTCAAACAGGGTCCGGGCGACATGTTCGGCCAGCGCGCCCGCCTCACATTCGTCCTGTTCGATAATCTCGGCGCCGCCGCGGGCGGCCAGCGCCATGGCATTGTGGAACTGGTGATTGTCCGCTGCATGCGGAAGCGGAATAAAGATGGCGGGCAACCCCGTCGCCGCAACCTCGCTGACCGTCATGGCGCCGGCCCGGGCGATTACAAGATCGCTGTCGGCATACAGGGCCGGCATGTCCGTGCAGAACGCAATCACCTCGGCATGAACACCGGCATCCCGGTACGCCTTTGCAAGCGCCTCGATCCTGCCCCGGCCTTCTCCCGCCACATGCATTACCGAAAAGGCGTGGCCCGCCTGCTTCAGTCGATGACAGGCCGCCGGCGCCGTTTCGTTCAGGAAAGTCGCGCCCTGGGACCCCCCCAGCACGGCAAGTTGAGGCGGCGTATGCGCCTGCCGGCGCAGCCTGCGAAGCGCGGGAGAAACAAGGTTGCCGGTATGCACGCACTTGTCCCGAGGCAATGAAGCCGCTGCTTCGGAAAAGCCCAGCAGGATGCCGCGGCTGAAGCGGGCCAGCCTGCGGTTCACCATGCCGGGAACGGCATTCTGTTCATAGAGAATCACCGGAATGTGACGAAGCAGGGCGGCGACAACACCCGCGACACTGGCATAACCGCCCACCCCGATCACAAGCCGCGGGCGTGCCCGGCGCCATTGCCGCCAGATGCGCAGCACCGCGCGTGGCAGTTCCCAGGCCAAAACACGCAAGCCCTGTAATTTTTTTGCGCCCTGCATGCCGTGTATGGGAAGAAGCAGCGCCTGCTCCCCCCGCGCGGGCAGCAGCCTGGCCTCCAGACCGCGCTCGGCGCCGATAAAGTGAACCTTGAGATGCGGCCAGTGGCCCCGGATGATGTCGGCCAGGGCCAGGGCCGGAAACACATGCCCGCCGGTGCCGCCGCCGGCGATACACAGCAGTGCCTGATCCCGTCTCATGTCGAACGCTTCCCGGCGGGGCCTGATCCCGTCTTTTTCCGGCCGTCATTGCGTATATTCTCGGGCAGATGGCGTTGCACGGAAAAAATTAGTCCCAGCAGCATGCAGACGCCGAGCAAGGCGCTGCCGCCATAGGACATCAGGGGCATGGGCATTCCCTTGGTGGGCATGATTCCCATGGCCGCACCCATATTAATCAGGAATGTGGCGGCCAGAAGCGCCGCGCAGCCCAGCACCAGAAGACGCCGGTAGACGTCCTGCACACGCCATGCGAGTAGCATACCGCGCCATAATACAATGCAAAAAACCGCGATCAGCCCGAGCGTGCCGATCAGCCCCGTCTCTTCGGCCAGCACGGCGGAGATGAAATCAGTAAACGGCTCGGGAAGATAGAACAGCTTTTGAACGCCCTGGCCGATACCCGCGCCCCACACACCGCCGGCGCCAAAAGCGATCATGGACTGGACAAGCTGATAGCCGTCACCGAAAGGATCCGCCCAGGGATCCATGAAACTGAGTATGCGTTGAAAGCGATAGGGCTCGGCCAGCAAAATAACGCCGCCGAGGGGAATGACGCTTGCAAGCAGCAATGCAAGGTGCTGTATGGGAACTCCCCCCACAAACCACAGGCAAAGACAAAGCGCCACCAGCAGGGCGGCATTGCCGAAATCAGGCTGCAACAGCAGGAGGATGACGGCAACAACCAGCATGACCAGCATCGGGGCAAGACCCGTGGAAAACTGCCGCAAACGTTCCGGAAACGCCGCCATGTAATAAGCCATATAAATGATCAGCACGGGCTTGAGCAATTCAACCGGCTGCAGGGTCAGACCGAACAGGGTGAACCAGCGCCTGGCCCCGTTGAAATCCCCGCCGACGCCCGGCAGAAGCACCAGCACCATCATCAGCATGGCACCGCCGAGCAAAAGCATGACCGTCGCACGCCACCAGTCCACGTCAATCCGTGACATCCACCACATCAGGGCAAGGCCCAGCGGCATGTAGACCAGCCAGTGGCCGATGATGCGCCAGGCGTCGCCATAGCGCGCTTCGGACACGCTCATGCTGGCGCTGGCCACCATGACAAGGCTGGTCGCGGCCAGCAGCAGAACCCCGCCCAGCATCAGCGGATCAAAAGGCAACAGCCTTCCGGGCGTGCCGGACATTTTCGCATGCGTCATCCTCATCATGCCGCCTTCTCCAGGGAGGCCAGCGCCTCGGCAAAGCGGCGGCCCCGCTCGGCATAGTCCCTGAACTGATCCTGGCTGGCGGCGGCCGGTGACAGCAGCACCGGCAGGGGTATATCGGCCTGTGCGGCCAGCATCACGGCATGGCGGATATCACCGGCAATTTTAAAGGGCACACCCGCCTGTTCCAGTAATTTCAGGTACGGCTTCGGCTGTTTGCCGATTACGCAGGCAAACGCCACATGCCGTCTGACCGCGTCGGTCAGCGGTGTCAAATCCAGGCCCTTGGTCAAGCCGCCGCAAATCCAGATCACGTGTTCAAAAGAGACAAGCGCCGCTGCGGCCGCATCCGGGTTGGTTGCCTTGGAATCATCATACCACGGCTTGCCCGAGTGATGCCCAATGTAACGCAGACGGTGATCGAGACCCCGGAATGCAGTCACCGCTTCCGCAATCACGCCCGTCGATACGTCGAAATCCGCCGCCGCCTGGGCCGCAACCGCCAGATTCAGGTGCTGGTGCGCCCCACGCACCATGACATGGTCAAGGCGGACATGCCGGCGTTTGTTTTTGTTCGTCCAGAACAGGCTGTGTTGCTCACCGTGGATCAGCAGCCCCGCATCCGCCCGGGAATCATCATCGACCACGCCAAAGCGCCGCACCCGCACACCGCGCTGCGTCAGCCTGTGCGCCAGGGTATCCCAGTGCTCATCGACCGGCAGCACGGCGGTATCGCCTTCACCCTGTTCGTCAAACAGCTTCTGCTTGGCGGCGGCATACGCTTCCTGACTTGCATGCATATCGGCATGATCCGGCTGCACATTGAGCAGCACGGCCCAGCCGGGACGGATGCCGTGGCAACGCTCAAGCTGGAAACTGGAAAGCTCCAGCACGACGCGCGCCGGCTGCTCCCTGCCCAGCAATGTTTCCAGCATGGGAATGCCAATATTTCCCCCCATCTCGGCGCCTCCAGGCAAAACCTCGAGCATCAGGCCAAGCAGGTGGACCACGGTGCTCTTGCCGTTGGTACCGGTCACCGCCAGCAGATCACCTGAAAAATATTCATTGAACAGATCCAGGTCACCGCTGAGCCGTATTCCCTGCTCGCGCAGCTCCGTCAGCACGGGATGCCGCCAGGGAACGCCGGGACTGACGATAATCCGCTTAAATTCCTGCAACGCCTTTGCCTTGAGCCTGCCCGTATGCAGACGGGCATGAATCCCTTCCGGCAGTTTCCTGAGATGCTCATCAAAGGCGGCGCAGGCCATGCCCCGGTGCTCCAGGAAACGGACCACGGAGCAGCCGGTCCGCCCCATGCCGATGACGGCGGTGTCTGGCTGAGTATGGTTTCCTGATCGGGGTGTCATCGGATTTTCAGCGTGGACAAGGCTATCAGGGCCAGCAGCAGTGAAATAATCCAGAAACGTACGATGACCTTGGGCTCGGCCCAGCCTTTCAGTTCAAAATGATGATGAATCGGCGCCATACGGAAAATACGTCGTCCGGTCAATTTGAATGACGCCACCTGAACCATGACGCTCACCGCCTCCAGCACAAACAGCCCGCCGGCAATCGCCAGCAGCAACTGCTGATGAACGGCGCTGGCCACAAAGCCCAGGGCGCCCCCCAGCGCCAGTGCGCCCACATCCCCCATAAACACCTGCGCGGGATAGGTATTGAACCACAGAAAACCCAGACAGGCGCCGACCATAGCCCCGCAAAAAACGGTCAGTTCACCGGCGCCGACCACATGTGGAATCAGCAAATAACTGGAAAACTTGGCGTGCCCGGCGAGATAGACCACGACGGCCAGCGCCGTCGCCACCATGAAGGTCGGCGCTACCGCCAGGCCGTCCAGACCATCCGTCAGATTAACGGCATTGGAACTGCCGACGAGCACCATAACCACAAACGGAATATACCAGAGACCCATGTTCATCTGCATCTTGAAAAAAGGAATATCCACCACCGGCCGGGTCAAATACATCAATCCCGCCGCGGTAATCGTACCAACAAGAACCTGCATGAAAAGCTTCCGGCGCCCGGACAGTCCCTTCGGATCGCCCCGAAGAATTTTCAGGTAATCGTCGTAGAAACCGATCAATCCGTAACTGAGGGTCAGGAACAGCGCCAGCCATATAAAAGCGTTGGTCAGATCAGCCCAAAGAAGCGTGGCGGCCGCCAGCGCCAGCAGGATCAGGGTGCCGCCCATGGTGGGCGTGCCGCGCTTGGCCAGATGCGAAACCGGACCGTCATGACGGATGGGCTGGCCCTCTCCCTGATGCGCCGAAAGCCAGCGGATAAAGGCCGGGCCAAGCAGCCAGCATATCACCAGCGAGGTAATCAGCGCGTAGACCGTCCGGAAGGTGATATACTGAAAGAGGTTAAAAAACGCATACTGGTCCGACAGGGGATAAAGCAGGTTATACAGCATCGACTGCCTCCGGCCGGGACGGCGCCAGCGCCGCAACGACGCTTTCCAGCCCCAGGCAACGGCTGGCCTTGACCAGCACGACGTCACCCGCCCGCAGTTCCAGCGTCCTGACCGCCGCCACGATCGCCTCGGCATCGGGTACCCAGCAGGCGGCGCCATCCTTGCCGGTGAGTGAGCGCATCCCGGGACCGGTCAGAATCAGGCCGTCAAGCCCCGAAACATCCAGCCCCGCATGCAGGGCATCGGAATCATCCCCCAGCTCCGCCATATCCCCGAGCACGGCAAAATGGCGTCCCGGCATAAGGCGCAACGTGTCCAGAGCGGCCGCCATCGAAGCCGGATTCGCATTATAGGCGTCGTTGATGATGACCTCGCCATGCATGCCCCTTAACCGTTGCATGCGTCCGGGCACGGCCTGCCAGCCGGCAAGCGCCGCACCAATATCGGCAAGGTTGCGTCCGGTCAGGCGCCGGACAACCGTGGCGGCAAGCGCCAGATCCGCCGCCCAGTGCGATGCGGGCAGTTGCATCCTGATTTCGGTGGATTCGCCCTGTTGCGCCAGGCACGCCATGTTGCCATGCACTTTCCAGTGCACGACGGAATCATCGGCCGCATCCATGTCCACGACATCATCATGGATGCAGATGCCCTGCTCGCGCAGGATGGCGGATACGCCACCACCCAGGATGGCGTATCCGCCCTGTGCCATATGCCGCAACAGGGTCATTTTTTCATGCACCACGCCGCGCAGACCGCCGAGTCCTTCGGCGTGGGCCACGGCCAGTCCGGTGATGATGCCGATATCCGGCCTTGTCATCCCGGCAAGGCGACGCATTTCACCCGCCTCGCTTACGCCGCATTCCACCAGGGCCGCGTCCGCATCGTTTTCAACGGCAAGCAACGTCTGCGGCACGCCGATGAGATTGTTATTATTCGCCTTCGTTGCCGCAACATTCAGACCCAGCCGTTTCAGCGCATGTTCCAGCATCGAACGCACCGTGGTCTTGCCATAGGATCCGGTCAGGGCAATGACGGTGGTATCCAGTTCCCTTCTCCATGCCGCCGCGATTTCACCCAGGGCGCCAAGCGTATCCTCCACCAACAGACAGGGCGGCCCCGGATCGCGCCACAAAGCGGCCCCGGCTTCATCCCCGATGAGGGCGGAAGCCCCGCCTTTCACCGCCTCTACGGCAAAGCGGTGACCGTCAAAGCGGTCGCCGCGCAAAGCCAGGAATGCCTCGCCCTTTTTCAGGGAACGCGTATCCGTGCTCAACCCGAATATCTCTCGCACGGGCGATCCCAGCCAGCGGCCCCCGGTGCAGGCTTGCAGGGCGTATCCGCTCATGCGCATGCCCTGAATTCCACCATGTTCGCTTTCTCGTGCAATACGGCTGCCGCGGTATCCGCATCACTCCATGGCGTTCGCTTGCCCGCAACCTCGATATAGGCCTCATGCCCCTTGCCCGCAATCACCAGCGTATCGCCACGCTGCATGGCATGAATCGCCCCGGCGATCGCCTGGCCACGATCCAGTTCCAGATGTACCTCGGCGTTATAGGGCTGGGCCATGCCCTGCTCGATTTCAGAGGCAATCACCGCCGGTGATTCACCACGCGGATTGTCGCTTGTCACCCAGACGACATCGGCCAGACGGGTGGCGATCTCACCCATTTGCGGCCTTTTTTCCCGGTCCCGTTCACCACCGCAACCGAACACCACGATCAGACGACCCCAGGTGAGCCTGCGCGCGGCGGTAAGACAGGAGACAAGGGCTTCGGGCGTATGAGCATAATCGACAAATACCTGCCAGCGTCCGATATTCATGGGTTGCATGCGTCCCGGAGGCGCGCTGATTCCGGCAAGCAGTTCGGGCAGTTCTCCGATGACCGCATGACCCCCCGCAAGCAGCGCCAGGGCTACCGCGGCAAGATTCTCGGCATGAAAATCGCCCAGCGGGATATCTTCGATGCGCACCTCGACCACCTTTTTGCCGGTAAAATCCCGCAACCGCAGCATGCCGGGAAGTTCCTGCTCCCAGCCCATGGCAAGGCCCTCGCGATACAGGCCGTGACCGTATCTTGCCGCGGCCAGCGGCGCACGAATATTTGCCTCCTCGTCATCCGCATTGCAGATCACGATACCGTCGCTTTCCGCTACCTGATGGACAAAACCCTGCTTGACCGCCGCATAGGCCTCGAAACCGCCATGCGCCTGCAAATGATCATGACCCAGATTGGTCCAGATCGCCGTCTGGATCGGAAGACCGGCAATGCGTTGCTGGGCGATGCCGTGGGAGGAAACTTCACAGGCGATCACCGGCACCTTTCTTTCCGTCGCCGCGGCCAGCAGGCGATGCAGGGTCAGCATGGAAGGCGTGGTGTTGCCGATATCCCGGAAATCATTGCCATCCCTGGTCCAGCCTAGCGTCCCCACGGCCCAGGCGCGTCCGTACTTCCGGGCGAAGGCCTCGCGCAGCATCCACGCCACGCTTGTCTTGCCGTCCGTGCCGGTAACGCCCAGCACATGCACGGCCGTATCTTCCGTGCCAAACCAGCGGCGCAAGACCCGGCCGGCCGACTCCATATCCGGCAAGGCCAGGTGGGGAATCGGCATATCAAGCACCCGGCTGCCTACGGAGATGACGCCGGCAGCGCCCGCATCCTCGGCCTGATGGATAAAATTGATTGTCCGTTTACCTGCCCTGGGCAGGCAGAGAAACGCCTCTCCGGGCCGAATCCGCCGTGAGTCATCGCAAATGCCGTTTACTTCAGCATCTCCACGCAGCCAGTCACGCTCTTCAGCCAGGCTGCTCAGGCTTTGGGCCGGGCGTTTGCCAAGTGTGATCAATGGCTCAGTCATTTAGCCATACCTCCAGCTTGCCGCCGGCAGGAAGCCGGCTTAAGGCGGCCGGACGCTGGCGCACGACCCAGCCGCTGCCATGAACGCGCAACTGGTATTCCGCGCGCGCCGCCAACCTGGAGATTTCACGCAGCGACCAGCCATACAGGGAAGGAATCTCTCCATTCAGTCCGGCTATATGGAGCGCCCCGGCCGGCGCGGAAACCCGCTGCCAGCCATGCGCATGCTGATGCGGAAGCACACCGAAATATGGCAGGGCTTCCGCTGCAATACGACGGAAAATCGGCGCGGCGATTTTGCCGCCATAAATGCTGCTGTGGGGCTCGTCCACGACAACGGCGATGACCAGCTGAGGCTCCTCAGCCGGCACGGCGCCGGCAAAAACCGCGGTAAATTTGCCCGCGGCATAGCCGCCGCGGCCATCCGGCTTTTGCGCCGTACCCGTCTTGCCGGCCACGCTGTAGCCGGCGGGAACGGCCAGCGCACCCGTGCCCTCGGAACTGGCCGCGTGTTTCAGCATGCGCATCACGCTGCGCGCGACGCTTTCGGACATGACGCGACGGGGCGCCGGGTAGGCGCCTCCCCGGATCATCATGGGCGTAACATGGATGCCACCGTTGGCCAGAATACAAAAGGCCGTTGCAAGCTGCAACGGCGTAACGGCGATACCCTGGCCGAAGGCGATGGTTGCTGTTTCAACCGGCCCCCATCGTTGCAGCGGGGACAGAATCCCGGGCGATTCTCCGCTTATTCCGATACCCGTCCGTTGCCCGAAACCTGCCTCGGTGAGCATCCGTCGCAAACGCTTCGGCCCGATGCCCAATGCCAGCTTGGCGGCGCAGATATTACTGGACCGGGCAAGCAGACCGGTCATATTCAACCATCCTTCAGGATGGTCATCGTGAATGACATAGTCGGCAACCTGAAAATGTCCGTTCTCGCAAAAAATACGGGCGGCTGCTTTCCACCGGCCGGAATTAAGCGCCGCGGCGACGGTAAAGGGCTTGAGCACCGAACCGGGTTCGAACACATCCGTAATCGCCCGGTTGCGCCACTGGCTGGGCCGAAAGCGGCGAAAGTCGTTCGGATTAAAGCCGGGCCAGCTTGCCATGGCCAGCACTGCGCCATCACCGGGCCGCATCACCACGACCGAGCCTGCTCTGGCGCCTGAACGCCGTACGCCTTCGGCCAGCGCGGCATAGGCAAGGCTCTGGATGGTTGCATCCAGATAAAGCTGCACCCGCTTTCCCTTGCCGGGACGGACAAGCCATGCGGCACCGGGCAGGGAGTGACCGCGTGCATCGCGCCGCAACTGCATGACACCCGCCCGTCCGGACAATTCCGTATTCAGGCTGTATTCCAGACCCTCAAGTCCGTTTCCATCCACGCCGACAAACCCGAGCAATTGCCCGGTGGCCGGACCCAGCGGATTATAACGGCGCCATTCCATCACCTGGCGGACGCCCGGAATGCTCAGGGCCATGACACGCCTGGCCTTTGCCGGGTTAAGCTGCCTGGCCAGCCAGACAAAGCCGGAACGGCCATGCAGACGCTCGCGCAGGCGCGTTTTACGAATGCCGAGCGCACCTGCAAGTTCCGGAATGCGCGCAGCCGGCACCTCATTGCCGATGGCGGAAATGGAAGGCACCCGTATGCTTTCAGCCAGCATGCGGCCATGGGCATCAACGATGGGGCCGCGTGGCGCGGATATAGAGAACTCCCGCTGCCGCTGATTTTCAGCCAGATGCTTTAATTTTTCCGACTGGAACCATTGCAGATCTACGGCGCGAATGGCCAGCAGAACAAAGCCCAGCGCAAACAGGCC
Source organism: uncultured Zetaproteobacteria bacterium (assembly GCA_964628185.1). Classification (GTDB taxonomy): domain Bacteria; phylum Pseudomonadota; class Zetaproteobacteria; order Mariprofundales; family Mariprofundaceae; genus CAZVLQ01. The sequence continues at coordinate 70,409 of CAZVLQ010000009.1, forward strand.
CGCAACCGCCTCGATACGGCGGCGGATGTACAGTTCCGGTGTGACGTTCACGGACGTATCACCTGCATGGGCAGGGGCGGCCGCATGCCGAGTTTTGTCGCGGCCAGTTGCCTGAGTCTCTCGGGGCGGGTCAGCATCGCCAGTTCAATGGTCAGGCGGTTGATGCCTGCGCGCAACCGGTGCGCCTGATGTTGCAGGCTTTGCTGCTGTTTCGCCAGCGCCAGACGCTGGTGGGACAGCCCCACCTGCAAGGCGGCGGTCACGCCCGCCACCAGGGCCAGGGCCAGCCATGCTCCGATCAAGTTCCTCCGCAGTTTCATACTAGCCTCTCGGCGATGCGCAACCTGGCCGTGCGGCTGCGGGGATTGCGCTCGATCTCTTTCTCCGACGGCCTCAACGGCTTCTTCCGGACCCAGCGCATGCGCGGCGTCCTGCCGCATACGCAAACGGGAAACTGCGGCGGGCAGGTGCAGGGATGTACTTCGGCTTCAATCAGATCACGCACCCGCCTGTCCTCGCCGGAATGAAAGGATATCACGACCAGCCGCCCACCCGGGGTAAGCCGGTCGATGGCGGATTGAATGCCCCTTTCGAGCTGTCCCATCTCGTCATTAACCCAGATGCGAAGGGCCTGGAAGCTGCGGGTGGCGGGATGGGTTTTGCCATAACGCGCCTGCCGGGGCACGGCGTGAAAACATATATTCTCCAGATCCGGGGTGCGCATCAATCCCCCCCTGTCCCGGGCCCGCAGGATGGCGCGGGCGATGCGAACGGCATAACGCTCATTGCCATATTCTCGCAGAATGTGGACAAGCTCGCGCTCACCCACCCGCTGCAAACGCTGAGCCAGCGTCTTGCCGCTGCTCGTATCCATACGCATGTCCAGCGGCCCCTCTTTGCCGAAAGCAAAGCCTCGCCGTGCATCGTCCAGTTGCGGAGAGGAAACGCCAAGATCAAACCCGATGCCGTGCACGGACCGCCAACCCGCCCCGTCCAGTGCAGCGCCCAGATCGGCAAATGAACAATGCAGGATACGAAAGCGCGCATCGGTTCCGGCAAGGCGCTCGCCTTCATGAACAGCCTGCGGATCCCGGTCCAGCGCAAGCAGTCCGCCCCTGGCCGAGAGACGGGCAAGCAGCGCCCTGGCATGACCGCCACGGCCGAATGTGGCATCCACGTAATTTCCATCCGGGTCGATGCAGAGCGCATCGACAAACGCCTCCGGCAATACAGGAATATGCGTATGCACATCAGGAAGACGGCGGCCCGTTTTTTAACACGGCCAGATCCTGCTTAAGCCGTGCTTCACGCTGCGCTGCATCCCAGATCTCAAAATGGCTGGCGCCGCCGGCAAACAGAACGGTTCTGCCCAGTTCCGCATGTTCGCGCAGCGTTGCCGGCAGCAGGATGCGGCCCTGTTTATCGGGAAGACAGGTGACGGCGGCGCTGACAACATAACGTTCATAGGACCGGCGCCATGGATCATCAATATTGCGGCTGCGCACATTGGCCAGCACGCAACGTTCCCATTCCTTTGGCGGATAAGCGCGCAGACAGCCGTCATAATCGCGCGTCACAATCACATGCTCATCGGCGTAACGCGTGCGCAGGGTTTCACGGAAGGAGGCAGGGATATTGACGCGTCCTTTTTCATCCATGGCGTTTCTGTGCTCACCCTGAAACATATGGCCCGACTGCCTCCCCATGTCCGGCGGTGAAAATGTGTGGAGTATTTCACCACATTTACCCACTTTGCGCCAATATTGTCCATAAAACAACCCGTGTCAACCCGGTATTCCCGGGATTGTTTCTGAGTGAGGCAAATTGTCACAATAATTTCTAGTGTTTACGCTCGGAAAATGAAGCATTTCAGGAGGGTCCAGTGTGTGGTGAATCGTGGGGAGATGCCCCGGGAGCCTTGCTGCAAATTCAGTCGGGAGGGATGCGCCCAAATATTAAAAAGACTCCCGGCTCCTTTTCTGTTGTCATTTGATGATAGTTTCATGCAATATGCGGGTTAAGCATCCTTCCGCCTGTAAGATTAGCATTGCTACTCAAGACCTTGTGTTTATGATCGTAAACACCTTCCCCACCCGAAGCGAACTGCATGATGAGCGGAGGGACGCATTTCCCGGAGGATGGGACTACTTCCATTTCCAGCGTGATTGATAAGGGCGGCGAAAACAGACAGCGCTTGTTTAAGACGGAGGCCGAAAAGGCCGCAGCGGTCCATTACAGCTTTTTGCCAAGCTCCTTCGCCAATGACTTCCTGGACATTGCGGTGTATTCACATCCGTTTAGCGAGATTGGCGGGGACTTTTGCAGCATTTTTTCGGTAGACGGCAGGAAGATGGTTCTTTGCATGTGCGACGCTACCGGGCATGATGTTGCCTCGGCCCTGTTTGCGGCGCGCATCAACACCCACGTATTGACCCATGCGGCAGGCTTTAAACACCCGGGTTTATTGATCGATGCGCTTAATCGTTTTTTGTGCCACCGCCTGTCCCATACAGGCATATATGCATCCCTCTACGCCATTTTTATCGACATGAAACAGGCCAGCATGGCCTACGCCGGCGCCGGGCATCCGCCGGCGCTTCATTATCAGGCCTCAACTGGAAAGACCGATTTGCTGAAATCAGAGACTACCTTTGTGGGTATCGAGCACCCGCTGCTGGTGAGTTGTTCGGTTAACCGGCGTTGCCTGACGACGGGAGACAGGATCATACTTTATACCGACGGGATCAGCGAAGCTGTGGACAAGCAGGGCAAGATGTTTGGCGTGCAGGGAATAATACGGATTCTTGACACCCACCACGACGCCAGCAGCGCGTACATCAACGATGCTATTGTCAACGAGATCATGCGAGACGGGGACTATGCCGTCGAAGACGATATTATGTTGATGTCTGTTACCATCAAGTAGGGTGCTGAAGTCAGGCCAACAACTGAACGCATTTATGATCAATCCTGGCCTTCACACCCCTTGGCTGAACGGAAAGGCGGCATCAACACGGCAAGGTATAATGATGTTATAACAAAACAAAATACAGGCCTGAATATGTCTGTTTCCTCTACCCGTCATGGGTCTGTGTACAATACCAGACCCCAATTGAGGCTAATGTGCGAGCCTCTCCATGGCTGCCCTTGCCAAAAATCCTGACCTGCTTTCCCCTGCCTGTTTGGCCGCTGTATCCACCATGGCGACAATACGTTCCGGCATGGTGATGTTGATGCGTTTGCTTTTCTCATCAATCTTCGCCATATCGACGCTTGCAATAGCCCACAGCATATTTTTGTAATCCGGATTGTTTCGATGCTGTTCGATGGGGCTGGCTTCCGGTACGGATTGTCCTGCTTCCAGCAGTCCCTCAATATGCAGAAGAATCGCCTCGCCGGCATTTGCAATTGCTTCGTCCAGCGTATCTCCGGCGGAAAAGCACCCCGGCAGATCGGGGACAATGACGCCATAGGCATGGGAATCATCGCCCGGCTCAATAACAATAGGATAGCGCATGTCTT
>CAZVLQ010000010.1:0-64179 GCA_964628185.1 uncultured Zetaproteobacteria bacterium
TGACAGCATAATAGCATAGAATATGTTGGATTGTGAGACCTGACCCCTATTACCTGGATTCTGGCTTGTCGCTGACGCCTATGACGCTATGACGGCTGATCGTCCTTACCGGAAAGGCCTTTCCCGTAAGGAGGCGCTGGAACGTTTACGGAATGCCGCGGGTAAACAGTTTGATCCCGGTATCGTTGAAATTTTTCAACACTGCAATATTTGAACCTGGAAACCTCAGTTGGTAGCTTTTGACTTATAACAATGAATGTGGAAAAACGAAATCAATAAATCATTTGCCTGGCACAAAGGCAGCAGCCGTAGCACCGAGTTCGCCATGCTCGGCAAACTGTTGCAGGAGATGCATCAGCATGTCTGAGTGGGAAAGTGCGGCATGGGTCTGGTTGACCGGCCTGCTCTTTGCCATCAGCCATAGCCTGCTGGCATCACAGTCCTGTAAGCGGTGGGCCTATAGGCATGACCTGCGGGAACCACGCTATCGACTGGTTTACTCAATCCTGGCCGTCCTGGCGACGGGTATCTGGGTCTTTTATGTTCACCAACTGCCGGACACCCCTTTATATCAAACCGGTGGTCTGATCCGGGCTGCCTTGGTAGCGGTACAGATACTGGGATTGGCCATAGTTCTTGCCGCCTTTCAACCCATTGATGGCCCGGCTTTTCTTGGTCTCAGAATGGCGAAAGGAGGAAATGATCCATTTATTGTTCGCGGAATTTATCGTTGGCTACGTCATCCCATGTATGCGGGAGCCATGCTGATCCTGTTGGCAATGCCTGAGCAGACATGGAATGGTCTGCATTTTTCATTGGCGATATGTATGTACTTTATTATCGGCTCACGTTTTGAAGAGGCCCGCATGTTGAGTGCGCATCCTGATTACGCGGATTACCGTCGTCGGGTAGCTGCGTTTATCCCTACCCTGCACTATTCATGAATTGCCGTGATGATTGATTCGGGTCTGCGACCCTCACCCTGCGGGCGACCAGAAGTTCGTCCAAACGGCCTTCAGCCTTTTTGTGCGCGGGAACTTTGTTCGCAACGGATTTTGAGGAAGGAGAGCGTAGCCGTGCATACGGGCGACCGATCAGGTGAATTGCGCTTGCGCAAGAGAATATGCCCTGGGGTACGAGGAATTCGTTGCGGGCAAAGTGGCAAGCAAGGGCGCGGCATTATTTATGAATAGTGCAGGGTACGACCCCAAGGGGATAAATTGAATGGTTTTGACAAGGTCTTCCAGCCATGATCATCCGCTGACAACCGCCATGTTGCAGCCGGATTTCTATCCCCACCCCACGAAAGACATCCGGCTTGTCCAGACCCATATTTCATGGGTGTTTCTGACCGGAAAATTTGCCTACAAGGTCAAAAAACCGGTGGATTTCGGCTTCGTTGATTTCACCACTCTGGACAAACGCCGTTTTTTCTGCGAACGCGAACTGCAACTCAATCGCCGCCTTGCCCCTGAACTGTATCTTGAAGTGCTGCCCGTCAGCCGCGTTGAGGGCACATACCTGCTGGGGGACCGCCGGAATATTCAGGAATACTGTCTTAAAATGCTTCAGTTCAGCCAGGATGACCTGCTTGACCGGAGGCTGGAGGAAGATCGCTTTGACCCGGACTGGATGGACCGGTTGGCGGAAGATATGGCGGCTTTTCATGCCACTGCCGAAGCCGGTCCGGATATTCGACGTTTTGGAAACCTGCAATTTCTGCGTGAACATATGGATGCCAATCTGGATATCGCCGCTCAACACACCGGAACCGCCATTCGTGAAGACCAGCTGCACACGATCAGAACGTACAACGGCGATTTGCTCTCGCGTATGGCTGGCCGCCTCCGGAAGCGGCAGGAAAAAGGCCATATCCGGGCATGTCACGGCGATCTCCACCTGAGAAACATGGCCCTGTATCAGGGCATGCCGAGGGTGTTTGACTGTATCGAATTCAATGATGAATTCCGCCTGATTGACACCATGAATGATATCGCCTTTCTGGTGATGGACTGTGATGCCCGCGGACGGCCCGATCTCGGCTTCCGCTTTCTGTCGTGCTATCTGGAATACAGCGGGGATTATGACGGCTTGATGCTGCTGCCGCTTTATCTTTCCTACCGCGCCTGCGTTCGTGGCAAGGTTGCCTGTCTGCTCTCCGCGGACGCTGACCTGGACCAGAAAGACAGGATGGCGCAGGTCGACGAGGCCAGGCGCTATTTTTCTCTGGCGGAATCCTATGCGAAATCAAGGCCGCCGCGCCTGTTCGCCATAGGCGGGCTGTCAGGCAGCGGAAAAAGTCGGCTGGCGCGTCTGGGCTGCGGACCCGAGCAAGCCATCATGATCCGCTCCGACGCCACCCGTAAACGGCTGGCGCGCATGCACGCCGGACTTGACCTGTATGGCGCGGCGATGAATAAAAGAACCTACCGGGCCCTGTTTACCTGCGCGAAACAGGCGCTGGCCGCCGGCTTTTCCGTCATTCTCGATGCCACATTCCTGCGCCGTGAGGATCGTGATCACGTAAGGCAACTGGCGCAAACCATGGCGGTAAACAGCCGGATGCTGTGGCTGGATGTAGATGAGAAAATATTGCGCCGCCATATCAGGCAGCGAATACAGAAAGGAAAAGATGTTTCGGATGCCGATCTCCGCGTGCTGGATATGCAGCTGGCGCACTACCGGCGGCCCGATGAGCCGGGCATTATCTTTCTTTCATCCGCCGAACACTGGCCGGCTGACCTTGATGACTACTGATGCAGCATCTGTTCATGCTCCGAAAGGGAGCGCTCAAAAGCAGGACGCTCGAACAGACGGTCCATATAGGCCTCAAGACCGGACCATCTGGCCGTATCTATCCCCATGGGTGAGAGACGCCACAGGATCGGGGCCATGGATACATCCGCCAGCGTATAACAATCGCCTACAAAATAGACCTGACGGGCCAGATAGGTGTCCAGTGCTTCAAGATAATCGCAAAGCCAGGCTCTTGCTTCGGCGTTTTCGGGGTCTTTCGCCAGCCGGGCGTACTGTGGATACAGTTCCTGATCAATGCGCAAAACCGCCAGCCGCATCTGCGCCCGTTCAGCCGGTGAGCCCGGCTTAAGCGGAGGATGGGGATAACGCTCATCCAGATACTCATTCACAACGGAGGCCTCGAACAGAACGGTGTCCCGATCTTCCAGCGTCGGCAGCTTGCCGGACGGGTTCCGGTCCAGGAGTTGCTGGGGAATCAGGCCATCTTCCACATCAATAATCTCGCCGGGTAGTTCTTTCTCGGCCAGAACGATGCGCGTACGATGGGAGTCTGGGCTGGCCGGGTCCGAATACAGCTTGATCATTGATACCTCCAGTTGACAGGGCGCGGCATTGTAGCGTTTTTCACCGAAAAATAAAGGGATTATACGTTACGGTGCCGTATGCCCTCATGTCCCTGTGCGATGCACACCCATCAATTGCGCATGAATGAATTTGTCAATATCGCCATCGAGAAACGCCTGTGTATTGCCGGTTTCCAGCCCGGTGCGCAAATCCTTGATACGCGACTGGTCCAGCACATAGGAACGAATCTGGTGCCCCCAGCCGATATCGGATTTTTCTTCCTCCATGGCCTGCTTTTCTTCCTGCTGCCTGGCCAGTTCATGTTCATACAGGCGTGACTTGAGCATTTTCCAGGCGGCGGCACGGTTCTTGTGCTGGGAACGATCGTTCTGACATTGCACCACGATACCCGTGGGCAGATGCGTGAGACGAACGGCGGAATCCGTCTTGTTCACATGCTGGCCACCGGCGCCGGAGGCGCGGTAGGTATCCACGCGCACCTCGGATTCATCAATATCAATCTCGATATCCCGGTCTATATCGGGCCAGGCAAATACCGAAGCGAACGAGGTATGCCGCCGGTTGCCGGAATCAAAGGGCGACTTGCGCACCAGCCGGTGAATGCCGGTCTCCGCCTTGAGTAGCCCGTAAGCATATTCACCCTTGATCGAAACCGTAGCCGACTTGATGCCCGCCTCCTCGCCCGCCGTGCATTCCATCAGTTCAGCCGTAAAGCCCCTGCGCTCGGCCCAGCGCAGGTACATACGCAACAGCATTTCGGCCCAGTCACATGCCTCGGTGCCGCCCGCGCCGGAATGGACCTCGAGAAAGGCATTCTCGGCATCGTTTTCGCCACCCAGCATGCATGCCAGTTCCAGCGCTTCCAGTGCTGTTTCAACGGCATCCAGTCCATCCACGGCCTCAATTTGTGCTTCGTCATCACCCTCCTCGGCGCCCATGTCAAACAACACAAGCTGCTCATCCAGCGCTTCGGTGGTGGAGTGGAATGCCTTCAGCGACCGTTCCAGGCGCGTACGTTCCTGCATCAATTTCCGTGCTTCGTCGGGATTATCCCAGAACGTCGGTTCTTCGATACGGGCGTTCAGTTCGCGTAAGTCCTTCTCCCTGGCATCCAGGTCAAAGAGACCTCCGCAGCGCCTGCAAGCGGCCTGCAAAGTCCTCGGCCCGCGCCCTGAAGCCTGCAATCCGATCTTCAATGCTCATGATCTACTCCGTGAAAAGATGCCCCTGAACCGGGAATCAGCAAGGTACATATCCATCCGCTCAAATCAACCGTGCTTTGCATCATGTCATATCAACGGAAAATTCGGCTTGGTTCCGGAAAGCCAGCAATGCACCTGATAGTGAGATGTTTCTGGGCATTTTCCAGTGCGTTAAATACCGCGCCAATGCCTTATCTTAATCGAATTTTGACATCTGAATGGGTCAATATATACTTATGTATATACGAGGTGACTCATGAGTAAAGTCGCATTGAGAAAAGTCGGTTCCAGTCTGATCACGACCATCCCTGCCGATGTCGTGCAGGAGTTGCATCTGGACGAAGGCCAGCAGCTTGAAATTACCAAGGAAAACGGACGCATCGTAATGATGCCATTGAACGCAAAACTGGATCAGGCCAGGGCATCGCACGATAAAATCATCAGAAAATACCGGGCGGCATTTCAGAAACTGGCTGACGTTTGAACCAGCCTGTTTTCATTGATCTGCCTATCGCCCTGTTGATTCATCAGGAACAGATCGAAGCCTTCGGCGGCAGCCACGGCCTGCGGAATCAGAATGGTCTGGAGTCCGCTCTCGGGCAGGCGCAACAAACATGGTCGTACACCGAAGACATCTTTGAGCCAGCGGCGCAATACGGATATTCACTGGCCCGAAATCATCCCTTTGTGGATGGCAATAAACGTGTGGCAGCAGCCTGCATGTTGGTATTTCTGGACATAAACGCCGTTGATCTGGAATATAATGTAGAAGATATTTTCACCTGGGTGATGGAAACAGCAGTTGGCTCGATCTCCCGTGAAGAACTGGCGGAGCGCCTGCGGGCTGACCATCAACCGGCCAGCACATCCTCAACAATAAACTGAATCGCATTGCCGCCGCGCCAGTTGTCAGGTTTCAGTTGTCCGATCAGGGAAGCCACGCTGCCGGACCGCAGGGCCTCATCCAGCGGACCTGCCCTGAACACAACGGCATCCAGGCGGTGGGGACCGTCGCTGAGCCTCAGGCGCAGTACGCCACCCTTGAGATTCCGCCGGTCCGCGATTTGCACTCCCCTGATCAGCCATGTGAAAGCTGGATTGCCCCGTCCCAGCGGTTCAAAACGCTCCAGGCGCCGCGCCAGACCCGCATGCATCGCTCCGAGGTCCAGCACGCCGTCAACGGACAGCAGGCAGGCATCGGCGGCTGATTCGGCCTGTATCTCGATGGCCTTGCCGAAGGCCTGAACAAACGCATCCCAGTTCCCCTTTCTGACGGTGCCCCCGCCGGTGCCGGCATGACCGCCAAAACCTCGCAGATGTTCCGCGCAGGCATTGAGCAGTTCGCCCACATGAAAGCCCGGCCTGCCGCGCAATGAAATCCGGATACTGCCGTCGGGCGTAACAAAACCCACTGCCGCGGGTCTGCCGTGCTTGCGCGCCAGCCTGCCTGCCGCCAGGCCCACCACGCCGGCATGCCAGCTTTCGTCATACGTCGCCAGCACACCCTCACCGTTCAGTTTATCTTCCGCCTGGCGGAACACCTCGGCCTCAATTCGCCGCCGCTGTTTGTTTGCCTCATCAAGTATGCCGGCAAGGTGTATTGCCTCTTCCGCATCCTGCGTGGATAACAGACACATCGCCTCCTCGCCATGACGCATGCGCCCGGCCGCATTGATGCGCGGCGCCAGATAAAAAGCGATGGTTTCGACCGTAACGGATGACTTCACGCGCGCCACATCCATGAGTGCGCGCATGCCCGCCGATGGATGGGCATTCAGCCGTTGCAGACCGTAATGGACAAGAATCCGGTTCACATCCACCAGGTCCATCATATCGGCCACCGTCGCCAGGGCCACGCGGTCCAGCAATTGACGCAAGTCGAACCGGGGCGCCTGCCCGTCCGCCTTAAGTCGCCGCCACACCGCCATCAACAGAAAAAACGCGACGCCGGCGCCGCACAGCCTGCGTCCGGCGAATCCGCAGTCTTTCCGGGCCGGATTGAGCAACGCAAAGGCGCCCGGAAGCTCCGCCTCGGGCAAGTGATGATCGGTAACAATCAGATCGAATCCCTGCCGCTTCGCCTCGGCGCAGGCATCAAAGCAGGTGATTCCCGTATCCACGCTGATACCCAGATGTACGCCTTGCTCACAGGCTGTACGAACGGGCTCTATGCCAATGCCGTGGCCATCATCCACCCGATGCGGGATGGAAAAGGAAACATCCGCCCCGGCCGCACGCAGGGCCTCGACCAGAATTGCCGTCCCGCAAACGCCGTCACAATCAAAATCCCCGAAGATGTGAATCTTTTCATGATTGGTAATAACGACGGCTACCCGCGTAGCCGCCTTCTCCATATCGTGCATGGCAAACGGATCGGGCAGTTCCGCAAGGCGTGGTGAAAAAAACGGATCGGCCTCGGTCAATCCCCGTGCCGCCAGAAGCCCGTTCCATGCCGCCAGCGGATCATCGGCGGTCAGCGGGCCATTTCTCCAGGCCAGCCTGTACCCTCTGGCCGTCTTTCCTTCAGGCAACATCTATCGCCCCTCACTGTTCGTAATGCCGGATACTGATTTCATCATGTTTTCCGGCCGCAAACGGTAATAGTTTATTTTGGATATGTTTTTTTTCATGGATGAAGAACTTATCCCCCGCTCACCGCTTCGGCAATCACAACCGTAACATTATCCTCGCCGCCGGCATCATTGGCGTTTCAAAGCATGGATAGCAATGCAGATTCAGCTCCGGCTGACTTCGGCATCCATGCCGCCTTACCCAATCCTGACAGCAGGGATCTCGTCAGCAATACCGCATGGCCCTCGCCGGCCAGAATGGTCTTGTCCGGCAAGGCGGAGTCTTGCCTCACCAGTGTGTGAAGCCGTTCAGCTTCGGTAATCAGCAGACGTGCATTCATTTCCTCCGTCACCGCATGCAAAAAAGGATTACGGGTCGCGACCGATGGCATGGTTTCAGGCACATGGGCAGGCCATGCACATCCGCCCCAAAGCCACAATCCGTGAATATCCGGTTGGCTGCTACGTTGGGGAGCTTGCCTGCCATGCAATGTCATTTGAATCTCGGATATTAAACGCATCAGTCGCCCGCCGTCCTCGCCTTCAGGATGGCGGTTCGGCAGTGTTTTCCCGGCAATCATGGCGAACGATTGAGGCCGGGCATGTATCGGCTCGCAACAGGCAAGCAACAATGCCGCACCGGCATGTAACAAGCTCATCCCCTCCCCTTCCAGCAGTGGATTTAACTCGTCGCACAACCATGCCGCATCTTCCTCACACCATGGAACCGAGCCTTCAGGCATCACTCTCACCTGATCCCGGCCAAGCTGGCCGTAATACGGCGAGGCTACCCAACATTGCCTTGCATCCGCCGGAATGCCACCGCATTGCGCCGCCAACAATGCCGCGGGGGGTACATCCATCATCGCCGCATACCATTCAAGTGGTGTTTTATCAGGGCATGAAAACCACGCCCTTTTACGTCCGTTGATCGCTTTTTGCCAGGAAAGCAGCGCCGGATGCGGCGCCAGTCCCGAACCGGACCGGCTTAAACCGTCACTGACGAGCATAACATGCGGCATCGTGCTCACACCCTCCCTTTTCCGGGAACCCCTTTGCGAACACGGTCAATCGCGCCTTTGTCCATATCCGGCGAGGGCTGCGGTCTGTGAAATACTATTACTTTTCGTTGTCGAATACAGGCTAATCCAGCGCCTCTCGTACTGCATCCTCGCTTGCATCGATGGTAACCGGGCTCGGCACGTCCTTCATGGCAGTATCCGGATCCTTCAGGCCGTTACCGGTGAGGGTGCAGACAATCCTGTCGCCGGGGTGGAAATAACCGGCCTGGTTCAGCTTGATCACGCCGGCCACCGATGCCGCGCTGGCCGGTTCGCAGAACACGCCTTCGAGACTGGCCAGCATGTCGTAGGCCCGCAGAATTTCCTCATCCGACACCGCCTTGATGCAACCGCCGGATTCATCGCGCGCCGCTTCGGCCTGCTTCCACGAGGCGGGCTTGCCAATGCGAATCGCAGTGGCCACTGTTTCAGGATTCTCCACGGGCGCGCCGTTTACGATGGGTGCCGCGCCCGCCGCCTGAAAACCGATCATCTTCGGCAGGCTTTTGCTGATGCGTCTGTCGGCATATTCCTTATAGCCCATCCAGTAGGCCGTGATATTGCCGGCATTGCCGACCGGCAGCGCATGGTAATCCGGCGTGAAGCCAAGCTCGTCCACAACCTCAAAGGCGGCGGTTTTTTGCCCCTGAATACGATAGGGATTGACGCTGTTGACCAGCGTCACCGAACCGTCGGCGGAAATCGTGCGCACAAGCGCCAGCGCATCATCAAAATTGCCGCGAATCTGGATAACCCTGGCACCGTATCGGATGCCCTGGGAGAGCTTGCCGAGGGCGATTTTTCCTTCCGGAATCAGCACATAGGCCTTCATGCCACAATTAGCCGCATAGGCGGCCGCCGAGGCGGAGGTGTTGCCGGTAGAGGCGCAAATCACCTTGCGCGAGCCCGCATTAAAGGCCTGCGTCACCGCCATCGTCATGCCCCGATCCTTGAATGAACCGGTCGGGTTCAACCCTTCAAACTTGAGAAAAATATTCAGCTCGGGATTGATCGCATTGCGCAGGTTCATCGACTCATGCAGCGGTGTATCGCCTTCATACAACGTGATGATCGCGTCATTTTCACCGACTGGCAAAAAGGCCCGGTATCGGTGAATCACTCCTTCATATCGTGGCATGTTTCAGGCTCCAAACGTTTCCTTGCGAAGAATCAGGGCGTCCCCCTCAACACAGGGGAGCGCAATAATACGGCTGATAGCCGCCTGCAAATTTCCTTCGGCCGTCTTGTGCGTCAGCATGATAACGGGAACGGCGCGTGCCGCATTCCGTTCCTTTTGCATCACCGCTTCCAGGCTGATTCGGTGATCGGCCAGGATGGAGGTCACCGAAGCGATCACGCCCGGCTGGTCCGTCACCATCAGGCGCAGGTAGTACTCACATTCGATATCAGCCATCGGCAAGGTCTCCAGATCCCTGCGATGTTCTTCCACAAAGCCCATCGGCGGCGCAAGCCTGTGGATGGCATCCGCCCCGCCATCGGACATGATACGTGCAATATCCATGATATCGGCTACCACGGCCGATGCGGTCGGACGCTCCCCCGCACCGCGCCCGAAATACATCGTATGCTCGACGAAATCGCCCGAAATCATCACCGCATTATAAGAGTCTGATACCTGCGCAATCTGACTGTCCAGCGGAATCAACGTCGGATGTACGCGCATTTCAACCCTGTCGCCATGGGGCTTGGCGATCCCGAGCAGCTTGATGCGATAGCCAAGTTCGCTGGCGGAAGCGATATCGTCCGGCGTGATGCGTGTGATCCCCTCGGTGAATACCTCATCAAACCTGATTCTCGAACCATACGCCATAGCCGCCAGAATCGACAGCTTGTGGGCCGTATCAATACCCTCGATATCAAACGTCGGATCAGCCTCGGCGTAGCCCAGTGCCTGCGCCTGCTTCAAAACATCCGCAAAGCTTTCTCCCTCATTTTCCATCCGGGTCAGGATATAATTACAGGTTCCGTTCAGAATCCCGTGCACCGAGGTGATCGCATTGGCGGCAAGGCCCTCGCGCAACGCCTTCAGGCAGGGAATACCGCCACCCACCGCCGCCTCAAAGCCGATGGCCACCCCGTTTTCTACCGCTTGCGGGAATATATCTTCCCCGTGTTTGGCAATCAGCGCCTTGTTGGCCGTTACCACATGCTTGCCATGTTCAATGGCTGATGAGACAAAGCTGCGCGCCGGCTCATAGCCGCCGATCAGTTCAACGACCAGGTCAACATCTTCCGCGGCGACGATATCTCCGGCGTCATCGGACAGGCGCACGCCGGACAGATCCAGGCCTCGATCGCGCCCTAACTCACGGTCAGCCGCCGCAACAAGTCGCACCGTTCTTCCCAGACGGCGGCAAATCAGCCCCTGCTGCTCCAGAAGAATGCGTGCCACCCCGGTCCCGATTGTACCCAGACCAAGAATTCCTACGCGAATTTCACTCATATCAACCTCTCCATATCAGGGGTCAGGGGCCAGGAATCAGGGATCAGAAATTCTGAACCCTGATTCATGGCCCCTGATCAAGCGCCTGCATTCAAAAAATTCCGGATTCCGCGCAATGCCTGCCTTGTCCGGTGTTCATTCTCGATCAGGGCAATGCGCACATACCGGTCCCCGTATTCTCCAAAACCGATGCCCGGACTGACGGCGACCCCCGCCTCGGTCAGCAGTTTTTTGGAGAACTCCAGTGATCCCATGGGCTTGAATGCATCGGGTATCTCGGCCCAGGTGAACATGGATGCTTTAGGCTTCTCGGCCATCCAGCCCATCTTGTGCAGGCCGTCGATCAGCACATCCCGGCGTGACTGGTACACATTGCGGATTTCAGCCACGCAGTCCTGCGGTCCGTTCAGGGCCGCGCAGGCGGCGATTTGCAGGGGCTGGAATGTCCCGTAATCAAGATAGGACTTGATCTTGGCGAGCGCCGCCACGATTTCCGGGTTTCCCAGCATGTATCCGATGCGCCAGCCGGGCATGTTGTAGGTCTTGGACATGGAGTAAAACTCAACAGCCACATCCTTGGCGCCCGGAACCTGCAGGATAGAAGGACAACGGTAATCATCGAAACAGATTTCGGCATAGGCAATATCAGAGATGACGATCAGATCATACTCGCGCGCCATTTCCACCAGTCTGGCGTAAAAATCGAGTTCGACCACCTGAGCCGTCGGATTGGACGGGAAGTTGACCACCAGCACCTTTGGTTTCGGCCAGGAATCACGCACCGCCTTGGCGATGCCTTCAAAAAAATCCACGCCGGGACCGATGGGTACATGCCGAATATCCGCTCCGGCGATAATGAAGCCATAGGGATGAATCGGATAGGCCGGGTTCGGGCAAAGAACCAGATCGCCGGGGCTGGTAATGGCCACGGCCAGGTGCGACAGTCCTTCCTTGGAACCGATCGTGACAATTGCCTCGGATTCCGGGTCGAGGTCGACATCGAAGCGCCGCTTGTACCAGGCGCATACGGCGCGCCTCAGACCGGGAATACCGCGTGACACGGAGTAGCGATGGTTGCGTCCGTCCCGCGCCGCCTCGCACAGCTTGTCCACGATATGCCGGGGAGTCGGCTGATCCGGATTGCCCATGCCGAAATCAATAATGTCATGCCCGGCATGCCGGAGGTCCATTTTCAACTTGTTAACCACGGAGAAGACATAGGGGGGCAGGCGTTTGATCTTGTCGAATTCGCGCATGAGACGGACGATAACTCCTTTAACCCGTATATTGCATGAAGGATTCGGAATTCAGGCTTGAGCAGGCTTGGCAGGCTGGTTGATCGGGCGACAAAGCATAGCCGTAGCTATGGTTTGAGGCCGAGCGACCTGGATGCCAGGCCTGATCGGGCCTGAAACCGGACAGGGCAAAGTGTAACCACGGATAAAACAGCCTGGTTCTGTGTGAACCATTGATATAACGTAATATCCTGTCCATCAGATGTCCGCCTTCATGCAATATACGGGTTAACCCCCCGGCGAGGGAATGGGGAGTGTAGAAAGCCCCCTGAGGGCGGTCAAGGAAGATGACTTCTCACAAATACATTATTCCATGACATAATAATATCCGATTCGGATTTGTTCCGGCCTGTGCGGGTCAGCAATAGCCCGGATTAAGGAGTCTTGCATCTGTCCGGTCAACGACTCGCTACAGGGCTTGTGTGTACAAAGGCCAGGGCTTACCTATGCCGCCTGCTCCCCGGCCGTGACAGTGCGATCCCTGAACAGATGGTCCTTGCGCATGCGCCGCGCCCACAGCAGGCAGGCCACGATGAAAACCGATGCGGTAATCCCCACGTCGGTCCACGAGGAAAGAAGCGGCGTATGATCGATGTCATCCGCATGCGGACTGATAATCCACATATAACGCTCAAGAAACGTGCCGATAAGAATGCTGACGGACGGAAACAGCATCAATGCGGGCGAGTGACGCATGGCCGTGAAAATCAGCATCAGGAACGGCACGAAGGAATTGAGGAAGAAGAATGCCCAGAACAGAAACCAGTTCGGCCCGTCCATCATCTTGTGATAGCGGACAATTTCCTCCGGTAGATCGCCGTACCACATGACCAGATACTGAACAAAGAAGGCATACGTCCAGATAATCGTCAGCGCCAGCATGATCTGGGCCAGGTAGTTGAATACATAGTCGTTGATGGCCACCTTCAGAATATCCATCCTGCGAAGGACAAACAGCGCGACAATGAAGAAGGCCAGGAAAACGCGCATCATACTTTCAAAATGATACGGGCCGTAGATGGGGCTCCACCAGCGGGGAATCTGGGTCATTTCAAAATCCCAGCCGATAATCGTGCCGTAAATGCAGTAGATAAAAGGCGCCAGCAGGGCCGCGTTGCGAAAGCGCCGTCGAATGACCGGATCGGCGCCCGGGAATTCCCTGCGCTGAAGTTTGACAAACCAGATGCAATAAGCCCAGACCCCGAGATACAGGATAATTTCACGCAGATTAAAGAAGGTGATGTTATGCCAGCCGTTCAGAGGCTGGCCGAATGTTTCACCGCCCATCCACGGAAAACATTTAGCGCCGCTGGCAAGAATGACAAGCAGCAAGATGAATCCCAGGGGAAACAGGGATGTGGCCGAGGCCATCAGAAAACGAACCTCATAGCGCCATTTTCCATTGACCAGATGCAATACCGCCGACCAGAAAATAGCCGCCAGGGGGATATACAGGGTAAACAGAAAATTATCCATCAGCACAGCCCAGTTTGCGTATGAATTCATCCTCTACTCCTTGCCCTTCCCGATCGTACGGGTCATAACCTGCCTGGCGCGCTCTTCCTTTGTTTTGACATTCATGCGTTTCTCGATGACATTGCGAATAAAATTCACCACATGCCAGCGCTCGGCAGGTGACATATCGTAGCCGTAGCGAGGCATGAGATAACTGCCGAATGTAATCGTTCCCCAGATCCAGCCATCGGTCAGATCCTTGACATAATCCGAACTCAGATCCGACGGCTGGAGCTCAAACACCTTCCCGACCAGACCGTCGCCCTTGCCGTTTTCTCCATGACAGGGCAGGCAGTAGATCATGAAAAGTGAATGGCCCCTGGCAATGGATTCACTCGTGGCCGGTACCGGATTGGGGATATCCTCGGCGGCATCCCGATCCGCTACCCTGGTCCAGGGTCCGCCAACCGGTACCGAATCCTTCGGAAAGGTATTGATCGGCGGTTCCTGCGGCTTGATGGACGGCTGATTCATGAAGTCACGCGACCAGGGCCACGCCAGTGCCGCCGTCGGTAATGCCAGGATACACAGAAACAGAAGAATTCTTTTCATCATCTTAAATTTCCCTGATTTCCAGCGCGCCGCACTTCTCAAAAGCCGCACGCACTTTATCCCTGTTTTCTGCCTTCATATGAACCTCGATACCGATCTGATCCTCGCTGACCTTCTGACTGTAGAATTTTTTCAGCCGCTTCGGCATGCCGGCATAGATAAGAAAGCCGATAAGCGTAATCCAGACGCCGAACAGAATTGTCCCCTCATAGGTGATCACCAGATCGGGCGGCAGTGGAATAACAGCCTTGCCGCCTTGCGGTTGCACCGTGAACATGGACTGTGCCGCCGCCGCCACCAGCAGGAAGGTGCAGACGGCGCCGGTAATAGCGCCGAAAAAGGTGAAACGTTCAATCGGTTGCTTGATCTCACCAAGGATTTCCTCCACCTCGGGATGTTCGATCGGCGAATACAGTTCGATATCCTCCACCGCCATTTCTTTCAGGTCGAGAATCTTTAACTCCCTCACTGCTTCACGCGCCTTGTCAAAATCCTCGAACAGGGCAAACAGCAATTGTTTCTTCGCTCTCATACCAATCCCTCCTGCGCCCGAATCATCTTTTCCTTCTCCTCGCTCAGGTCTTCTATTCGGGAGCGCGAACTGGCCCGCCTGTGATGGAAAACGAGTTCCTTCACTTCATACATGGAAACGCTCGGAAATACCTTGCAGAAGATCAGAAACAGCATGGTGAACCAGCCAAAGCTGGCCGCCGTAAGCGTAAGCTGCACGGTACCGGGCCATACCACGGCCCAGGTCCACGGCTCATGATTGCTGGCCAGCGAAGGACTGACGATCTGGAAGCGCTCCAGCCACATGCCCAGCTGAATCACCAGTGACAACGCGAACATGCGCCACATGTCGCGGCGAACCTTGCTGAATGCCATGGCGAATGGCGCCACGGTCGAGCACAGCAGCATGCCCCACACCACCGGCCAGTAAGGACCGATAAATTTCTGGATCAGCACCTCATGCTCGAACATATCGTTGGAATACCAGATCGCGGCATACTCGCTCAGGTTCAGGTAATTCCACACCATGGCGATGGCGAAGGTCAGCTTGGCGATCTTGTCCATGATGTCCGCGGTCATGTAGGCCTCAAACTTGAAAATATAACGCAGCATGACAAACAGCGTAATAATGGCGGCACAGCCGGAATAAAGGGCGCCGGCGACAAAATAGGGCGGGAAGGATGTGATATGCCAGTCAGGCACGATGGACATGGCAAAGTCCGATGCCACGATGGAATGCACGCTGACCGCAAGCGGCACCAGAAAACAGGCCATAAGCACGTAGGTCTTGCGGAAAGCCATCCATTCGCGCGCCCGGCCCATCCAGCCAAGGGACAGAGCAGTATACAGCTTCTTGCGCCAGCCTTTCGCGTTATCCCGGCAAATAGCCAGATCGGGAATCATGCCGATGTAAAGGAACAGGGCGGAACTCGTGGCATAGGTTGTAATGGCGGCGGCATCCCACAGCAGGGGCGAACGGAAGTTCGGCCAGATCGTGCGCTCATTGGGATAAGGCAGCACCCAGTACATATTCCATACCCGGCCCAGGTGAATAACGGGAAACAGGGCCGCGGTCAGGATCGAGAACAGCGTCATGGCCTCGGCAAAGCGGTAAATCGGCTTGCGCCAGTCCGCCTTGGTCAGCAGCAGGATGGCGGAGAGCAAAGTGCCCGAATGACTCATGCCAATCCAGAACACAAAGTTTGAAATATACAACTGCCAGAAGTGCGGGCGGTTCATCAGCGCCACACCCAGGCCTTCCCGGTACTGATACGACTCCGCCGCAACGCCGGCCATCACCAGCAGAGCGCAAACACCGATCACAACCCAGAAGGTCTTGCGCGGCGCCTCCAGGCTGGCCAGCACATCCTTGTTGATTTTGGCCCATTCAATATCCTTCATGCTGTCCATTCAGTCCATCCCCTCTTTAGCCCGTCAATCCGGGCCAGCGGTAATGCAGACGTTTAAACGCACCGGCTCAGGCTTCCGTATCACGAACACGATCCATATACATAATGCATGGCTCGACATTCAGTTCCTCGAAAATACGGTAACCGCGGACGTCCTTATCCTTATCCTGCTCGAAACGGTTCAATTCAACCTGATGCTCCTGCCACAGCCTGGCAACCTTGCTTTCAGGATCCTTGAGATTGCCGAAAACGATGGCCTGTGTCGGACAGGTCTGCTGACAGGCGGTCTTGATAACGCCGTCTTCGACGTATTCCGGATGACCCGCATCCTCGGCTGCATCCTTGGCTGCACGCTGGCGCTGTACGCAGAAGGTGCATTTCTCCATCACGCCCTTGTCGCGCACGGACAGGTCGGGATTGAGCTGCATCTCCAGCGGATGCGGCAGATCCTTCCAGAAATTGAAGTAGTTGAAATAACGCACCTTGAACGGACAGTTATTGCCGCAATAACGCGATCCCACGCAGCGGTTGTATACCTGGGTATTCAGCCCGTCCGGGGAATGATAGGTCGCTACCACGGGGCAGACCGGCTCACACGGTGCATGGTTGCACTGCTGACAAAGCATCGGAAGATAGTGTGCGCCCCGCTCGGGATATTCGCCCTTTTCCTGCTGATCAATCTCGGGGTTTCCCTCCGGTTCGTCCCAGTAGCGTTCGATCCGCATCCAGTGCATGGAATGGCCGCGTGAAAAGTGCTCCTTACCCACCACCGGCAGATTGTTTTCCGCGTAACAGGCCGTCACGCAGGCGCCGCAACCGATACACTTGTTGATATCAATGGCCATGCCCCACATATAGGGCTCGTTTTCATAATAGTCGCTCTTGCGGAAATCCGACCAGTTTTCCAGCATCCGTTTCAGAGCCATGAGTTACGCCTCCTCGGTACGGTTGAATTGTCTGGCCGTCACACTCTTGACGAATTCACGGCCGGCCTGTGAATCACTGCCGTTTTCCAGTACAAGGTCGCCATGCGCCAGGGTCACGATCGGGCCTCGATCCGCCACCTTGGTGACCTGGACATCGGTGGCACAAGTGGCCAGCTCGCCCGTCCCGGCATCAAAATTCGGTGCAAGTATATGATAGGGGTTCACACCCCTGCCCCTGGCATAGCGACCATATTCGGTATGGCCCTGGCCCAGGGGAATGGCCACGGCATCCGGGTGGATGCCCGGAAACACCACCGCCTTCACATTCAGCGATCCCTTTGAAGAAGTGACGCGTACGACATCACCGGTCTCCACGCCAAGTTCCTTCGCCTTTGCAGGGTGAATTTCAATCCATGAATCCCACACGACCTCGGCCAGTTGGTCCGGCAATTCCTGCAACCACGGCAGATTGGCATGTCTGCCGTCCCACAGCCCGAGCCGCGGAGAGGGAATAAGTCTGAAGGGATATACGGTATTTTTCTTTGGCGCCTTCGGCAGTCTGATGGCCTCCGCCTTCACCCGGATCGCGGAGGGTTTCCTGACCTTCATACGGACAAAGCCCGAGGAGAGAATACCCTGCTTGTATGCCTCCTCCGCAGTCTGCCCCGGAACGACAGGCTTCGGCGGATCAACAAGCGCCGAACGCATGGTCCACAGTGCATCCTGCACGTAGGCCTGATAGTTTTCCCAGCGTTTAAAGGATTTATCCATTCCACGCAACAACCCCAGGATCAGATCACCGAAGGCTCGCGTACCGGAATCCCCGAATACCGGATTCATGACCGGCTGCTGTAAACCGAGATAGCCGTCTTCCGGTGCATAGGCGGGCATGACGGTATTCCATTCTTCCAGATAGGAATGAATGGGCAGCACCAGGTCGCAGGCCATGGCAGTTTCATCCGGGAACATGGAGAACGCAATACGGTGCGCGGCCTTGGCAAAGGCCTTGTCCGCCTGCATGAATGCCGGCGCCTGATACAGCGGATTACTGCCGAACACGACAGCGGTATCAAAATGTCCGTCGGCAAGGCCGTCCAGAAAAGCCTTTGCTTCCGCCCATCCGCCCATACGCGGGGCAAGATCGGGGAACGGCGCCTTGCTGCGCGGCAGGATCGTTTTGCCCGTGTTCCCCAGCATGACGTTCAGCAGCAAAATGGCGCGTGCGGTCTCCGAGCCGTGCTCAACTCCTTCCGCGCCGGGACCCGACAAAACAAGGCTGGGTGAAGCCATCGTCAGCATGTGATGCAAATGATGAATGCGGTCCAGCGGCACATCCGTTATCCTTGAAACAGCGCCAACATCCACGGCCTTAAGTCCGCGCACGACATCAGGCGTTACCCTGGCGGAATAGCGGGAATCCTTGGCCAGCAGTGCGGCCAGCGCCAGGGCAAGATATCCCTCCGTGCCGGGACGGATCGGAACCCAGCGATCCGCATTGGCGCCCGTCAGGGTCATCTTGGGCTCAACCTGAACCAGGGTGCCGCGTGGAGCATCACGGAATTTGGCATACTCGGCCGGAAAGTGAACGGGCGACATCCACGTGGCGAGGAAATCAGCTCCGAAAGAGAGAATCAATTTTGCCTTGCCGAAATCGAACTTCGGCATGGCGGCGCCAAACATGGCCTCATTGGCCGCATGCCCAACCGCGGGCGGCAACGTATCGAAGACAAAGAAATTTTTTGACCCTGCCGCATGCATGTAAGCCTGGATCAGGGCCGCATGATGACCGCTGACGGCACCGTTCAGCCAGGCCAGACTGGCATTTTTGCGTCCCATCAGCCCTTTCAAGGCATCCTCGGCCTCATCCCATGAGACCTCGACCATCTTGCCGCCCTTGCGCATCAGTGGCCTGATAAGACGGTCAGGATTGTAATGGGCATGCAGACCCGCCTGTCCCATCGGGCACAGGCGCCCGTAATTAACGGGTGAACCCGGATTCCCCTCGAGCTTCAGCACCCGGCCCTGGCGTATACGCGCATGAATGCCGCAACCCGCCGGGCATTGCCGGCAAGTCGAGGCGTAATACATTGCAATGCCGGGACGTACGAAATCCTGCGGGTCAACCTGGGGTTCAACCTTCTCCTTGCGCACCTCAAGGTCCACTTCATTGATGATATCGGTGTCGCCACAGCCACTGAGAATCAGGGCGCTCCCCGCCCCTCCGAGACCCATCGCCTTAAGGAATGTCCGGCGGCTCCATGTCTTGTGGTTCATCGTCTACCTCTCCTCAATACTCATGGCCTGGAACTTTTCCATTAGATATGACATTTCCAGCAATCATGCGGCGCATGCACCAGATGCTCCCGCACTTTTTTAGGCAGGCGCTCCGTAAGTTTTTCGATCTGGGAATGCTTCATTGTCTTGGGGCGCTCGGGATCAAGCACCGCCGGCTGCGGAAATTTGACATTCATCACCGGCTTGTCGGTCGCGGCTACCGGGATCATCCAGTGTTCAGCCGGCATCGGCTTGCCGATATCCGAATTACCCTGAAACTGTTTGTGGCAACTCAGACACCACCCCATGGTCAGGGGCCTGATCTTTCTGGCCACACTAAAGGTCTTGACATCGCCATGGCACATGCCGCACACCTGCTGAGTGGGTCTGCCATCCTTGAAAATAAAACGCTGAATATGACGCTTATGGGTGAAGTACACGAAATCCGGCATATCATGCACCTTAAGCCACGGGATCGGCTGCTTCCGCTTCCAGTAGGAAAACAGCTTCTTGATCCGCGGCTTGTTGCGAACGGACGGGATATGCTTATGGCAGCCAATGCACTTGGCCACCGGAGGGATGCCGGCCACCTTGCTTCTGCGTGCATAGGTATGGCAATACATGCAGTTAATCTTGAATTTGCTGGCGTGTCTCACATGCGGGAATTCGATTGGTTGCGGATCATTGCTGACATCATCCGCCCAGGCACCCAGGGGCAGCAGAAACCCCGCGGCAAGCAAAAATAACACGCGCCAGTTCCTGATATACAGTACGCTTGCTGTACCCCACATGAAGCATCCCCCCCCAGATAAATGCTTTAGCTATACGGACGCAATGCCCGCAAACAAGCCCGAATCCTAATTGGTTTCAATCTCTTTTACACCCTAAAATAACTAAGGTAATATCCCCGATACTGCTGTACCGGGTTCAACTATTTGAAAATAAAGACGTATTATTGCAAGAAAAAGCCGGGTTAAAAAAACTTATGCGCTATCCGCCAGGGCGCGGAGTTCACGGATTGCCACCGCATAGTCCGGCTTGCCGTATACGGCGGAACCGGCGACGAAAGAATCCGCCCCGGCGCCCGCCACTTCAGCCATGGTTTCAGCATTGACGCCGCCATCCACTTCCAGGCGGGCGTCGCAACCTGTTTCGTCCAGCATCTTTCTTGCATCGCGAATCTTGTCCGTGACGGCATGAATATATTTCTGGCCGCCATAACCGGGATTCACGCTCATCAGCAGAATCAGGTCCACGCAATGCAGGACGTGGCGAATGGTGGACACAGGCGTCGCCGGATTCAGACTCACGCCTGCCTTCTTGCCAAAGGAACGAATCAACTGAAGCGAACGCTCAAGATGAAAACTCACCTCCTGATGCACGGTGATATAATCCGCCCCCGCCCTGACAAATGCTTCCACCTGCTTGTCCGGCTCAACAATCATCAGATGAACATCCAGCGGTTTTTCGGTATGCGGACGAATGGCCTTGACGATATTGTCGCCAATGGTAATCGGCGGCACGAAACGGCCATCCATAACATCCACATGGACCCAGTCACAACCACCCGAATCGATGGCCCGTATCTCGGCGCCAAGATCGGCAAAATCGGCGGATAAAATAGAAGGAGCAATAACGGTATTTTTTTTCATGGGGGATTTATACACTGCCCGAGCACCAACCGTCCAGCTATTTTGTAAAGGAATTAACCGCAATCTCCCCGGCATCCGGCCCGGGGGATTGCAACCACGGGCGCAGCGGCTCCGGTACGGGCCGGTCTCCACGCATCATGGCGAGCAGTTCAGGCGGCTCGCATTCCAGCAGCCGTACCAGGGCGGAACACAGATCGAGTTTGGCGTTTTCAAGGGCGGGTTCCAGACGCGACAGCCATGCATCCAGTTCCAGCATGCCCTGGCGCCTGATGCGGTAGCGCAATTTCCGCATTTCGCACTCGGATTCAGCCATGTCGCCCGTATCCATGTCGGCAGGACGGCTCAGGATTTACGCTTCAACAGCATACGCTTGATATGATCAATCGACCGGGTGGGATTCAGCTCCTTGGGACAGGCCTCCATGCAGTTCATGATCTGATGACAGCGATACAGCCTGAATGCATCCTCCAGCTGGTCCAGGCGTTCGCCTGCGCTCTCGTCGCGAGAGTCCTTAATCCAGCGGTCGGCCTGCAAAAGCGCGGCCGGGCCCAGAAAACGATCACCATTCCACCACCAGGACGGGCACGACGTGGTGCAGCAGGCGCACAGGATGCATTCATACATGCCATCCAGTTCGGCGCGCTCATCCGGCGTTTGCAGGCGCTCATGCTCCGGCACGGGCGTTTCAGCCTTAAGCCATGGCTTGATGGATCGGTATTGATCAAAGAAATGCGTGGTATCCACCACCAGATCACGAATCACATCCATGCCCGGCAATGGCCGCACCCGGATCGGCTGCTTCAGGCCCGCAACCGGCGTAATACACGCCAGCCCGTTGACGCCGTTGATATTCATGCCGTCGGAACCGCACACGCCCTCGCCACATGAACGGCGATAGGTCAACGTGCCGTCCACATGCCACTTGATGTGATTCAGTGCATCAAGCAATTTCATGCCCGGCTTCGTCACCGGAGCCGTATAGTCCTGCATAAAGGGCTTGCTTCCTTCTTCGGAATCAAAGCGAAACACCTTCAAACGAATCAATTCAGCCACAATCAGTATACCCGCTTCTTCGGTGGAAAGGATTCCACCGTCATCGGCTGCATGCGCACCGGTTTGTAGTTCAGCGAAACCTGATCCTCCTTCATGCTCGCCAGCGTATGCTTCAGCCAGTTCTCATCGTCCCGTTCAGGATAATTCTCGTGCGCATGCGCGCCGCGTGACTCCGTACGCGCCAGGGCGCTTGCCGCAGTCACCCGCGCCATCGCCATCAGGTTTTCCGCCTCCAGCGCCTCAATCAATTCGGTATTGAAGATGCCATTTGTATCATCAATCGAGGCCTCGGACAGTTCGCGCGCAAGGGCGTCCAGCTTTTCCATGCCTTCCTCCATCACTTCCCCGGTGCGATAAACGCTGAAGTGCTCCTGCATCGCCGTTTGCATGTCCAGGCGAATGTCGCTGACACGCCGCGTAACATCTGACGAATGCTTGCCCATCCAGCGTTCCACGCGCGCCACCCCATCCTTCCAGCAATCCGGATCAAGGGTGGGATGATAGCGATGCCGGCTCAAGCGCTTCATGACCTGATTGCCGCAGGCACGGCCAAACACCACGATCTCAAGCAGTGAATTGCAACCCAGGCGATTGGCCCCGTGCACGGATACGCAAGCAGCCTCGCCGATGGCAAACAAACCGGGAACAGCAGCCTCCTTGCCATCGTCGCCCGGCGTTACCACCTCGCCAAAACGATTGGCCGGGATGCCGCCCATGGTATAATGCGCCGTCGGCTGCACCGGAATCGGCTCTTTAATGCAATCCACATTGGCGAAACGCAGCGCCAGTTCATGAATATTCGGCAATTTGGACAAAATCAGATCCTTGCCCAGATGATCCAGCTTGAGCAGAGCGTAATCCTTGTTCGGGCCACAGCCGCGTCCTTCCCTGATTTCCAGCGCAATCGCACGGCTCACCACATCGCGGCTGGCCAAATCCTTGGCTGTCGGCGCATAACGCTCCATGAAGCGTTCACCCTCGCTATTCAGCAGATAACCGCCCTCGCCGCGTACGCCTTCGGTAATCAGCGGCCCGACATTGGCAATCCCGGTGGGATGAAACTGGAAGAACTCCATATCCTCCATCGGCAATCCGGCGTCCAGCACCAGCGCGCCGCCATCGCCGGTATTGATATGGGCATTGGTCGTCACCCTGAAGATGCGCCCGGCGCCGCCTGTCGCCAACACCACGGCCTTGGCCTGAAACAGATGATAACGACCATTGGCAATATCCCAGGCCATGACGCCATGACAACCCTCGTCATCATGAATCAGATCAAGGGCGAAGAACTCCTCATAAAAATGCGTACCGGCGCGCAGATTCTGCTGGTACAGGGTGTGCAGGATAGCGTGTCCCGTGCGGTCGGCAGCGGCGCAGGAACGTTTGGCCAGTCCCCCCTTGCCAAATTCACGCATCTGTCCGCCGAAGGCACGTTGATAGATGCGGCCATTCTCCAGACGCGTGAACGGCACACCGAAATGCTCCAGCTCACGCACCACCAGGGGGGCGGCCCGGCACATATATTCAATCGCATCCTGATCGCCCAGATAATCCGAGCCCTTTACCGTGTCATACATATGCCACAGCCAGTGATCGGATACGACATTGCCCAACGCGGCATTGATACCGCCCTGCGCCGCCCCGGTATGCGAACGGGTTGGCAGCACCTTGGACACGACAGCCACCCGATGCCCGGCATTGGCCAGTTGCAGGGCGCAGCGCATCCCCGCGCCGCCGGCGCCGATGATAACCACATCATGAAAATGATGTTCAACCCGATCCGTGGAAAGATAGGCCATCCGGCTACCAGGCCCACACGATGGACAACCACCAGATACCGACGCCGGTCATGACCGTCAGCATGCCGCCCACCAGCGGTATGCGAAATCCGGTACTGTGCACATAATCTTCAAGGATGACCTTCAGGCCCATGAAGGCATGGACGAGCAGCGCCAGAACAAGCATCGTATGCAGCAGGCGGGAGAAAAAATGATCGAGCAGCTCAAGCAGGCCCGTCTGACTGATATGACCGCTGTAAACGCCGATCAGCAACATAAGCGGCAAGGGCAGGAGAACAGCCAGAATCACCGCGCTCAGGCGCTGCAAATACCACTCGCCGAGACCGTTATGCGCGCTTCCGTAACGGCCACCGCTTACCATAACAAACCCGCCAGCAACAGCACGGCCAGTACACCGATGCCGATAACCAGCCACGCGGTAAACCGCATGCTTTCACGGCTTTCGCCCCAGCCCGCATCCAGACAGATAAAACGGATGCCGTTGCAAAAATGATAGATCAATGAAGCGCCGGCAACCCACAGGACAAGGCGGCCGACAGGCGAATGCAGAAAATGAAGGCCGGCGGCAAAATCCTCGGGAGGGCCGGTCAGTACCCGCAGCAGCCATAAATAGACCGGTACGAACAGCACCAGCGCGATGCCGCTGGCCCGGTGGGCGACGCTTGCCAGCATGGGCGGCCGCCAGCGATAGATGGAAAGTCGCGGTGAAAGGGGGCGGTTTATTGCGGCCACGGCACGTTTCTCATCCATGCCGTTGTTATAGCACTGAACGGCTTGCGCGTGAAGAAAATACTCACAAAAGAGCCTCGCGTACGGCAACTGCCAACACGGGCAACTGGCCGGCGCGATACCAGCCCTTTCGTTCCCCGGCCATGGCATGCAGGCCTGCGGCGGCGGGCACGGCCGCCTCCACCGCCAAGCCCCGGGCCAGCAGTCCGCCGATCATGCCCGCCAGCACATCACCGGTTCCCGCCGTTGCCAGCCGGCTGCAACCGAACGGACACAACCAGACGCGCCGGTCCGGGGAAGCAACAAGGGTTTCGGCCCCTTTCAGCACCACCCAGCCGGCCAGCGACCGTGCCAGGTTCAGCACAGCCCTCAGGCGATCCTGCTGCACTTCGGCGGCCGAGCAACCAAGCAGTCTGCCAGCCTCGCCGGGATGAGGCGTAAAAACGGTGATCGCGCCGCGACCGGAGGCCAGCCGGCGCAGACTGTCATCCGCCGCGATCATGTTCAGCGCATCGGCATCGAGTACCAGCGGCGTTGAAGCTTCAAGCAGTTGCAGCAGCATGGACTGCTGTGATGCGCCCCAGCCGGGGCCCGCGATCAGAGTATCGGCGGAATGCCATGTTGCCGCATCCTGCGCATGTACCATAACCTCCAGGCTTGACCCTGCGATGATGGCGTAAACATCCTCGGGGCAGGCAATACTGACCAGCCCCGCATGCACCGCCATGGCACCCGCCGCAGCCAGCCTCGGCGCGCCGGTATAGCCTTTTGATCCGCCAAACACCCAGACATGACCGAAGCTGCCCTTGTGCGCGGTCCGTTCCGATTCCGGAAATGCCGATCTCACAACGCCTTCGTCGATAACCACGGCTGTGCGGACACCGTTTTCCTCCGTCCGCCATGCATCATCAATGGCAGTATCCGGGATACCGATATCCGCCGCCGGCATCAACCGGCCGGCATATTCGCGCCCCGAGCCCAGCCAGTGCCCCCATTTCGTGGCAGCGATCGGCAGCGTGCATGCGGCCTTTACGGCCACACCCATCACCCTGCCGGAATCGCTGTTGACGCCGCTGGCAATATCCACGGACAGTACGGGCCGGCCGGCGGCGTTGATCCGTTCCACCACTTCCCGCATCCAGCCCTCCACCGGCCGGGCAAGACCCGTTCCGAAAATGGTGTCCACCAGCATCACCGAACGCGCCATCCAGCCGTTCAGGCATGCCATCGCTTCCGGACCGCAGGCCGTCCGAATCTTGACCCCGGCCTGAATTGCCAGCCGGGCATGTTCGGCCGCATCGCCGTGAAGGGATTCCGGCGCAACCAGCGCAACAACAGTGACATCCACATTCCCCTGCGCCAGAAAACGCGCCGCCGCATAGCCGTCGCCGCCATTGTTCCCGGCGCCGGCAATGATCACGATGCGGCCGGAATCCGGCGCGCATTCAAGCGCCGCCTTCGCCACCGCCCGTCCGGCCCGTTCCATCAGCACCGTTCCCGGCACGCCATCCGCGATGGCCCGCGCATCCGCCCGGCGCATCTGCTCCGCCGTGAGAATCAGTTGCATGGATTCGATTCGGCAATGGCAAAGGCCATGGCCACCCCGTCATCATCGGTCAGTGAAATATGCACGCGAATCACGCCAAGCCGCTGCGCCGCCACCGCTGCGCCGGCATGCAAAAATACCTCCGGCTTGCCGGAAGCCTGATGAATGGTTTCAATATGGCATGGGGCGACGCCCTGTCTGAATCCCGTACCCAGCGCCTTGGCCACGGCCTCCTTGGCTGCGAACAGCATGGCCAGCCTTCGCGGCAGTCGTCCTTTTGATTTCGCCTGCCCGATTTCGGAGGGCGTATAAACACGGTGTAAAAAACGCTCGCCGAAACGCTCCAGAGATGTGGCAATGCGCATAACCGGCACGCGGTCCGTACCGATTCCGGCGATCACTGCTCCATCACCGCTCTGAAATCGGCCACGGCCTGCTTCAGCCCCTTGAAAAGGGCATCGGCGATAATGGCGTGGCCGATATTCAGCCCTTCAATGTTACGTATGGCCACGATATCCGGCGTATTATTCACAGTCAGGCCATGCCCGGCATGCACGCTCAGGCCCAACTCCTTCGCCAGCCGGGCGGCGGCCTCGATACGCAGCAGTTCCTTTTTGCGGGCTTCACCTTCCAAATTGGCATAGTGCCCGGTATGCAATTCCACCACCGGCGCACCGATGGCATGAGATGCCGCTACCTGATCTGCCTCCGGATCAATAAACATGGACACCCGCACGCCGGCGTCCATCAGACGCTTCACCACGCTTGCCAGCCTGACCCGGTGCGCCACGACATCCAGGCCGCCTTCCGTCGTCAGCTCCTCGCGCTTTTCCGGCACCAGACAGCAGGCGGCGGGTTGCAGTTCGCAACAGATCGCCACCATCTCATTGGTCGCGGCCATCTCCATGTTCAGATGCAGCCCCGGCGTCCGGGCGAGCCGGCGCATGTCCGCATCCTGGATGTGGCGTCGATCTTCACGCAAATGGGCGGTGATGCCGTCCGCACCCCCCGCAAGGCACAGCGGAACAGCCTTGACCGGATCAGGATAATCCGTCTTTCTGGCCTGCCGCAAGGTGGCAATATGATCAATGTTCACGCCCAGATGCACACGTTTCTCCTCCCCTGCCGAAATCTCCTGATATTCCACCATTCAGTAACAACGGTTTCAAGCCATGGCAATGTAGCACATCCTGGATCATTCGCCGCCACATCATCAAATCATGACCGGGCAAATATACCGTGGGGCTGTCCATGTGGCCAAGAATTCCTCGTCTGAGGCCGGTGCTCACTTCCGCGCCGGCGCCACAACCACGACAGCAAAGCTCACCCTCGTTCCATATCAAAACATCTTTACGTTTGCCACAGTGCCAGCAATGATCCAGTTGTCCCAGCCAGCCTTCTTTTCCCAGCAGATACCATGCCGCGGCCAGCATGCCGGAGTCCCCCGGACGGGCATTCATCACCGCCAGGGCCCGACACAGGGTCATGAAGCCATGCGGATCGCCTTCGTGAAACAGACCGGCCGCCAGCGCATTGATCTGTAATCCTTCCAGCATACGCGCTTCGCTGACCATAGCCCGGCCACGCTGCGTATCCGTTAAACATCCCATACCGCTACGCCCCGGCCGCCATGCGAGTTTCAGGGCATATAATGGCGCCAGAGTGGCCCGAAACGGGCTGGTCGCCCTTCGTGCGCCGCGCGCCATCAGTGACAGTCTGCCATGTTCAGCCGACAGCACGTGAACAATCAGCGATGTTTCACCATAGGGAATGCGGCGCAGAAGCAACGCCGCATCGCGTATTTCCGCCATCAGATGCTCATCCGCGTAAATGAAACCCTTTGTGGTGAAAAAGCCTATAATCCAAGAGCGCTCAACTTGCCCGGATGATCAAACCAGCCCGGATCCACCCTGACCCAGAGTTTCAGATTGACATGGCAACCAAACAGCGCCTCCAGGCCTTTACGGGCCGTCATGCCGATGGCCTTCATGCGTGTTCCGGCTCTGCCGATCAGCATCGGCTTGTGCCGTGCATTGCCCACCAGAATTACGGCTTCAATATCCACGCCTGATTTCGATTCACAAAAGGCCTCGATATCCACCGCGGTCTGAAACGGAATCTCCTGCTGCATGGCCAGAAACACCTGCTCACGCACATACTCGGCTGCCAGTTGCCGCTGGCTCTGATCCGTATACCAGTCGCTATCGTAGATTGCCGGCCTTTCCGGCAAATGCCTTGTCAGTTCATTCAGAAAGTCGTCAACCTGCACTCCTCGCTTGGCGGAAACAGGGATCCAGGCGGCGGCATTCGGGTCAAGCACCTGCATCTCGGCAAGGCGGGGAAGCAGGGCGGCCTTGTTGATACGGTCCACCTTGTTCAACACGTGGATGCGGGGCCGGGCAAGCGACCCGTCCGCAAAACGTGCGATCAGGGCGCGGGTGCCTGCATCCAGGGGCCTTGTTACATCCTGCATAACAGCCAGCACATCCGCTTCCGCGGCGGCGGCATAGGCGATGCGCACCATGTTGCGGTTCAGTAATTTTTTTCCCCTGTGGATACCCGGCGTATCAATAAACACGATCTGGCGGTTTGAATCCGTATAAATACCCAGAATGCGATGACGTGTCGTTTGCGGCTTGGGCGTTACGATTGCCACCCTAACGCCAATAATACAATTCATTAATGTAGACTTGCCGACATTCGGCCTGCCGAGCAACGCCACGGTGCCGCACCGAAACCGTTCAGTCGTAATGACCCGCCTCCGTGAAATCATCCCCGCCGGACGGCCGGAACGCCTGCCTGCTGACCGGAAAGATCAGACTGCTATTTTTCCTTTGCACGCTTTTTCGCCATTCTCGCGGCTCGTTCCTTTTCCAGGGCCTTTTTAAATTTCTCACGGCGGTTTTTGTTGCCCTTTGCGATGCCTTTCCTGATCCTGGTATACCATTTCTGAAGCCATTTGCGTGAATCCGATTTGTCTTCCTCAACGGCTTTCATTTTCGCCTTGATCCTGTCACTGCCGCGCACCGTGGTCATTCCCAGTTTTTTCGGCGCGGATGCTTTCACAGCATCCCCCGAATGAAGGCGCCTTTCCTCCATGGCCCTGATTTTAGCACGCAGGCGCGCGGCACGGGCCTGCCTTGCGGTTTCCTTCGAAACATCGGCCGGCTGCGTCTGTCCTGCAATGTGCACAGGGCTGACAGCAGGGGCATTATCATCTGCCCACAGCTGAACCGGCATGCCGGTTAAATAAATAAATGCGACGGCAACCAGATAGAATGGCCTGTTTTTCATCATTCCCCCCTTAAACAATTCACAAGATTGTCGTTTGTCTGAATTAATGGCCAGTTATTACTGATGAACCGCCGCCGTACGGCGCAGGCGCAAACCCAGTTCCTTAAGCTGGGCATCATCCACCTGCGAAGGTGCTTCACACATCAGATCGGCAGCCCGTTGCGTTTTTGGAAAGGCGATGACATCGCGGATGGATTCCGTTCCCAGCATCAGCGCCAGCACGCGATCCAGGCCAAAGGCCAGACCACCGTGCGGTGGAGCGCCGTACTGCAAGGCGTCAAGCAGGAAACCGAATTTTCGCCTGGCTTCTTCGCCGGAGATGCCCAGGGCGGCGAATACGCGCGACTGGGTTCCGGTATCATGAATACGGATGGAGCCGCCGCCGATTTCGGTGCCGTTCCATACCAGATCGTAGGCCTGGGAACGCATGGCAAGCGGCTCGGAATCCAGTAGCGCCATATCCTCCGCCACGGGCGCGGTAAAGGGATGATGCAGGGCGTCCAGCCGTTTTTCATCCTCGTTCCAGCCAAACATCGGAAAATCCACCACCCACACAAAGTGATGGTCATCTTCTCTGAACAAACCCAGGTCCTGACCGATTCGGACGCGCAAATGCCCCAGCGCTTCATTAACAAGCTTCGTGCTTCCCGCGCCAAAAAACAGTAAATCGCCATTTTCCGCATCGCATGCATTCAGCAAGCCGCGCAGCACATCATCGGAGAGAAACTTGACGATGGGCGACTGAAGACCCGAAGGAAGCGCATCGGCGTCATTGACCTTGATCCATGCCAGTCCCCCGGCGCCGTAGATACCGACAAATTCCGTGTAACCATCAATCTGCTTCCGGGTCAGGGCGCCGCCACCGGGCACTCTCAGCACCTTCACCATGCCACCTGTTTCGGCCGGCTCGCGGAAGACCTTGAAATCAGCCTGCCGCATCAATGCGGTGATATCCGTATGCTCCAGATCAAAGCGCATATCCGGGCGATCCAGGCCATAGCGGGCGATCGCATCCGGGTAGGTGATGCGTGGAAACGGTGTTTCCAGCTTCACGCCCAGCCCCGCCTCAAACATCACGGAAACCAGGCCTTCGGCCACATTTATGACATCATCCTGCGTGACAAATGACATTTCGAGATCAACCTGGGTGAATTCCGGCTGCCGGTCCGCACGCAGATCCTCATCGCGGAAACAGCGGGCGATCTGGTAATAACGGTCCATACCCGCCACCATCAGAAGCTGCTTGAATATTTGCGGGCTTTGCGGCAGGGCGTAAAAAGATCCCGGATAAACACGGCTGGGCACCAGATAATCGCGCGCGCCCTCCGGTGTGGACTTGTTCAGGACCGGTGTTTCAATTTCCAGAAAATCCTGCTGGTCCAGATAATTGCGCGCCGCATGCATGACCTTGTGTCTGAGCGCCATGTTCGCCTGCATCCCGGGACGGCGCAGGTCCAGATAGCGGTATTCCAGCCGGTGCTGTTCCCCCGCATCGCAGTCATCCTCGATCAGAAACGGCGGCGTTTTCGCCCGGTTCAGCACCCGGATGTCGGCGGCCTTCACCTCGATAGCTCCGGTGGCCAGCCTGGAGTTGATCGTTTCCGGTGAACGTGGAATCACCTTGCCGATCACTTCGATTACATCCTGTTGACGCAGCGAGTGAGCCAATTTGTGCACCCGCGGGGTATCCGGGTGCGCCACCACCTGTACCAGCCCGAAGCGATCACGTACGTCAAGGAACACAACGCCGCCATGGTCGCGGTTGGTCTGCACCCAGCCGCATAGCCGCACTGTCCGGTTGATGTGATCAGCCGTAAAATCACCACAAAAGGTGCGCTGTGTCATCGCCTGTAAAACCTCCGGGAACCAAGGCGGCGCAGCCTACCTGCAAGATCAGTTCATGCAAAGAAGTGGGTGGGGTTGAAAGCGACGGCCATGGCGACGGCTGTTTCGATGCACTGCAAAGGGGTGTAAAAATGCGGTGAAAAACGGATGCCGCCGCCTCTTAAGGCGCAGATAACGCCTGAATCCATCAGATGCCGGTACAGGGCGGCATGCCCGTTATCATCCAGATCCTTGCGGCGAAACGTGACAATGCCGGACATGCGTTTGGGATCGGAACTGGAAAGTAATTGCAGCGAGTCCTCATGCATCACGGCATCCGTCAGTCGTTTGGCGCGTTGCAGCACTCCGGCCTCGACTGTTTCCATGCCGATCTCCTCCAGCAGGCTTAACGAGGCGTTCAGCGCGTGAATACCCGGCATGTTCGAACTGCCCGGCTCGAAACGGCGGGCGGATTTGGCCGGCGCCCATTCCATGCGCTCAAAATCGCCGGCATGCTCAACCATATGCCAGCCGTACTGCTTCAGATGCAGGCGTTCACGTAATGCGGGGCGAGTGTAGAACACGGCCAGGCCTTCCGGCCCGAGCATCCATTTATGACCGTCCGCTACGACCACGTCGGCGCGGCAGGCCTGCGTATCAAAACGCAGCGCGCCAAGACTCTGAATGGCATCGACACAGAAAATAATGTCATGCTCCCGGCAAAACGCGCCAAGACGCTGAAGATTCAGTCGCAGGCCGGAAGCATACTGGACGGAGCTGACGGTAAGCAGCCGCGTGCGTGCATCGCACAACGCCAGCAGCGCCGCTTCCGGATCATCGCCGACAATATCGGCAAGGCGCAATTCAACGCCCCCGCCCTTCAGCGATTCCCAGACGATCCGGTTGGATGGAAACTCCCCCCGGGCGGAAACGATATTACTGCCGGATCCCCAGTCCAGGCCATAGGCCAGCAGCGACAGGCCTTCGGAGGTATTCTTGACCAGGGCGATGTCCTCCGCGCCGCCGGCATTAAGCAGCCGCTTCAATCTGCCCTTTAACTCGCGTTCCACCTCCAGCCATCGGGGATAATCCGCCGCTCCCTGGCGCATGTTTTCCCCGGCAAATTCCCTCACTGCTTCAGCGGTGCGCCGCGGCCAGACGCCCACGGCGGCGTGATTGAGATAGATCAGGCCATGGCGCAACGGGAATTCATTCATATCCTGCCCGGCGGCCTTCTGCGCTCATCCAACAGCTTGCCGCAGTGCGGACAACGGACCGACGCCTGCTCCGTCCTGCTCTCGGCCATTTCCTCATGCAAAAGCAGGCTCGCCTCATCCCGGTCAAGACCGAGATCGGCCCGGGTTCCCTCCAGCAAATGCCTCTCATCCTCATTTATCATGCCTTTTTCAAGCACCTTGCGCACCACCAGCCTGTAGGACTCACGCCGCTTCTGAAGTTCCTGGGTAAAACCCGCGGCGATAATGCCCGCCGGCAGGGCGGCGATGCCGATACCCAGGATCACGATGATGCCGCTGAAAAAGCGTCCCGCATCCGTGACCGGCACGACATCGCCGTAACCTACCGTAGTCAGCGTCACTGTCGCCCACCACATTGATTTTGGAATATTGCCGAAGAATTCCGGTTGAACATCGCGTTCCGCCACGTACATGCCGGCCGATGCCAGCACCGTCAAAACCAGGAGAACGAACAGGGCGGCGCCAAGCGAACGGGATTCGGCCCGAATAACCTTGAAGAGTATCTCCAGCGCGGCAAAGTGGCGTGTCAGCTTGAACACCCGCAGCAAGCGCAGCACACGCAAAATACGGGTATCCACATTAAAAAACGCACCAAGAAAAAACGGCAGGATGGCTACCAGATCCACGATCGCCATGGGCGTGACCATGTACCTCAGCCGGCCGGCCAGCGGCCGTCTATAGCGCCCGTCCTCAACGCTTACCCAGACGCGAAACACATATTCAACGGCAAAGGCTATAATGGAAAAAAGCTCAAAGGTATTGAAAAAGCGCTGGTGGGCCGCGCCGATATCGCGCACGCTCTCAAGCATGACCGCGATCACATTGGCGACAATCAGCACCATGATAGCGATGTGAATCAGTCTTCCGGCCCGGCGTCCGCCGGGCTGCTCCAGAATATTGTAAATGCGCCGCCTTGGCGTCGGCCGCGAATTAAATGACGGGCTTTTTACGGGATCACGGCCACTTTGTTGCATGCTCACATGGTAACGTTATTACCCCGGTGCTTCAAAACATTAACCAAGTAAAGGCGCAATCACCAGCGACACAATGGCCATCACATTGATCAGGATGTTCATGGACGGACCGGATGTATCCTTGAACGGATCGCCGACCGTATCGCCAACCACCACGGCCTTATGCACATCCGAGCCCTTGCCGCCATGATGGCCCTTCTCCACATGCTTCTTGGCGTTGTCCCAGGCGCCACCGGCATTGGCCATGGTCAGCGCCAGCAGCACACAGCTGATGAGCGCACCGCCCAGCAGGCCGCCCAATGCGGCCGCGCTGATGCCAAAACCGACCACAACCGGCGCCAGCATGGCGATCATGCCGGGCAACACCATGCGTTTCAGCGCGGCCGTGGTGGCGATATCCACGCAACGGGCCGTATCCGGATCAGCCTTTCCCTCCAGAAGCCCGGGGATTTCCTTAAACTGACGGCGTATTTCCTTGATCATGTCAAAGGCGGCATCGCCGACGGCGGTCATGGTCAGAGCGCCGAGAAGAAAAGGAAGCAGACCGCCGATGAACAGGCCGATCAGCACCTCGGGATCATTCAGTTGCAGACTGAAATTCGCCACATGGAGGGATACGGTTTGTACATAGGCTGTGACAATGGCCAGCGCGGCCAGCGCCGCGGCGCCGATGGCAAAGCCCTTGCCGATGGCCGCAGTGGTATTGCCCAGTTCGTCAAGCTGGTCGGTGATGGCGCGCGTTTCCTTGCCCAGGCCCGCCATTTCGGCGATACCGCCGGCATTGTCCGCCACCGGCCCGTAGGCGTCCACGGCCATGGTGATACCCACCGTGGCCAGCATGCCGACGGCGGCGATACCCACGCCGTAAAGTCCGCACAGATGGGATGAAATAAAAATAATGGCGCAGATGGCCAGTATCGGAACAACCACGGACTGCATACCCAGGGCCAGGCCGGAAATCATTACCGTGGCCGCTCCCGTCTCCCCGGCCTTGGCGATATTTCGCACCGGCTTGCCGCCCGTATAATATTCGGTGACCAGGCCTATGATGATGCCGCCGATGGCCCCGGCCAGCACCGCGCCCCAGGCGCCCGCGGACACACCCGACGCACGGATGACAAAAAAGGCGGCGATGATGAACAGCACGGCCGCCGCAATCGTGCCGAAGCGCAATGCCACATCCGCCGGCTTGTGCGACATCGCCTTGACCAGACCGATGCCCAGAACGGAACATACCAGGCCGGTCGAGGCCATGGCCAGCGGTAGAAACATCAGCGCCGAGCGCGAACCCACCGGTCCCAGTAAATCCATGGACATGGTCGAGGCAATGGCAATGGTAGCAATCAACGCGCCGCAGTAGGACTCAAAAATATCCGATCCCATGCCGGCAATATCACCGACATTGTCGCCGACATTATCGGCAATCACACCCGGATTGCGCGGATCGTCTTCCGGAATCCCCGCCTCAAGCTTGCCTACCAGATCGGCGCCGACGTCGGCGCTCTTGGTAAAAATACCACCGCCCACGCGCGAAAATAATGCAACCGAGGATGCCCCCATGCCAAAACCGTGAATGGCATGCGCCGTCTCCGGGTCTCCGCCGAAGAAGAGGTACAGGGTGCCCAGCCCCAGAAGGCCGAGCGCGGCGACGGTCAGGCCCATGACGGAACCACCGAAGAAGGCGACGGACAGGGCCGCGGCCGCGCCCTGGGTATGTGCCGCCGTTGTGGTGCGCACATTGGCGCGCGTGGCCGTAAACATGCCGAAAAACCCGGCCAGCATCGAGCAGGTGGCGCCGGTCACGAATGCAATCATGGTATGAAGCCCGAGAGACCAGAAAAGGAGCGCCGCAACGACCACGACGAAGGAAGCCAGGATGGTATATTCACGCTTCAGAAACACCATGGCGCCAAGATGAATGGCATCGCCGATGCGAACGATTTTATCCTCGCCGGCGGGACTCTTCATCACTACGCGGTGGATACCGTAGGCTGCGGCCAGCCCGGCCACGCCCAGGGCCGCGGGTACCATTGTCATGGACATAAATCCTCCCTTGATTGCCACCCGGCAATCCCTTTTGATGCGGCTGTCATCGCATAAACCGCTGGTTTCACTTTATGACGCGGGCTAACGCCCAGGTCAAGCAGAAATCAAGAAGCGGTCGATGAAAGCCGTAATTTCACGTCTGGCTGCATCCGCATCGGATCAGCCGCCAAACTTCACCCATTTTCCCGATTCCCGATCCTTGTAATGCCTGAAACTGGAAAATCGCGGTGCATTGTAGACATATACCCTTGCGGCACAAGCATATTTCGAGAAAAAAGCTATGCTTGGGGTGTGATTACGGTCTCCATTGCCGATCAGACGCTTTATCAGCGCCGCAAAACGGGTGTCTGGTATGCGTATCCGGTTTCCACCGCCGAGGCAGGCGTCGGCAACATGCGTGGCAGCCTGATGACTCCGCTCGGCAGGCACCGTATTTGCGCCAGAATCGGAGACGGACTTCCAATATATACGGTATTCCGGGGCCGGCGGCCCGTTGGTATCTACGACCCGGCGCATGACAATCCCGCCCGCGACTGGATTCTCACGCGCATCCTGTGGCTGGAAGGCATGCAGACGGGCGTTAACCGGCGCGGACGGGTGGATACAAAATCACGCTTTATCTACATCCACGGTACGCATGCCGAGGATCGGATCGGCGTCCCCGCCTCGCACGGCTGCATCCGCATGCGCAATCCGGATATGATGGACCTGTTTGAACACAGCCATGTCGGAGAAACCGTCCGCATTGTCCAATCGCTTCCGTTTGTCCGCATGGAGGGGTCAAGGTAGTATCGCCATCTTTTTGCAAGAAAGGAGACAGGCTTTTGTTCAAACGGATTCTGGTCGCCAATCGCGGCGAATGTGCCATTCGTATCATCCGTTCCTGCCGTGAACTTGGCATTGAAAGCGTTGCTATTTTTACCGGGGAAGACGCCCATGCCCTGCATGTGAAAAAGGCGGACCAGGCCGTACTGATCGGGCCGGACCCCGTCAAAAGCTATCTGAACATCCACCGCATCGTGGATATCGCCGTCAAGGCCGGCTGTGACGCGGTTCACCCCGGCTATGGCTTTCTGTCCGAAAACGCCGAATTTGCCGAACGTGTCATGGATGCAGGTATCAGTTATATCGGCCCCGGCCCCGCCTCAATCCGCGACATGGGCGATAAAACCAAGGCCCGCGCGGCGATGATCGAGGCCGGCATTCCCGTTATTCCCGGCTCGGAAGGCGCCCTGACAGGGCTGAATGAAGCGCTGGAACAGGCGGATGCCATGGGCTATCCGGTGATGCTGAAGGCGGCGGCCGGCGGCGGCGGTCGCGGCATACGCCGCTGTGATACGCCGGCCGGGCTTAAGGAGAATCTTGAAATCACACGAAGGGAAGCAAAGGCGGCCTTTGGCGACGATGCCGTGTTCATGGAAAAATGCATCGTTCAGCCCCATCATATCGAATTCCAGATTCTGGCGGATGCGCACGGCAACGTGGTTCACCTGTTTGAACGCGACTGCTCCATCCAGCGTCGCAATCAGAAGCTGATCGAGATCGCCCCTTCCAATTTCATTGATGACGCGATGCGGGCGCGCATGGGCGCAACCGCCGTGGCGGCGGCACATGCGGTCGGCTATGTCAATGCGGGAACGGTTGAGTTTCTGGTGGATCACGAGCGCAACTTCTATTTTATGGAAATGAATACGCGCTTACAGGTGGAGCATTCCATCACCGAAGCGGTCACCGGCGTGGACCTTGTCGCCGAACAGATCAAGGTGGCGGCAGGCGAGCCTCTGGGTGTCACGCAGGACGATATTCGCCTCTCCGGCCACGCCATTGAATTCCGCATCAACGCCGAAGACCCGCGCAACAACTTCCTGCCCACACCCGGCAGGATCACCCGATATTTTTCTCCCGGCGGCCTGGGCGTGCGCGTGGATGGCTGCGTTTATCCCGGCTATATCATCCCGCCATTTTATGATTCCATGTGCGCCAAACTCACGATATGGGGCCCGGACTGGCCGCTTGCCGTCAGTCGCGCCTGCCGCGCCCTGAATGAATACGATATTCGCGGCGTGCCCACCACGCTTCCCCTCTACCGTCATATCGCCGCCTCGGAAGCATTCATGCACGGGATTTTCAATACGGGATTTCTGGAAGAACATCCGGAATTGCTTGAATACCAGCCCTATGAGCGGCGGGAAGATATCGCCGCGGCCGTGTCCGCGGCCATTGCGGCCCACGCCGGATTGTAAAAAAACAACTCACCGCGGAGGACGCGATGGACGCACAGGTTTTATACTTTTTCATATGACAAAGACCCCCTGCGTTCTCCCCATCCTCCGCGATAAAAAGGATTATGGATGACAAGAGTTATAAAAAAGAAACTGGCGATTACCGAACTGGCATTGCGCGACGGCCACCAGTCGTTGCTGGCCACGCGCATGCGCCTGGACGATATGTTACCCATTTGCGAAAAGCTGGATGCCGTGGGCTTCTGGTCCATCGAGGCATGGGGCGGCGCCACCTTCGATACCTGCCTGCGCTACCTCAAGGAAGACCCCTGGGTGCGCCTGTGCGAGCTGAAGAAGGCGATCCCCAACACCCCCCTTCAGATGCTGCTGCGCGGCCAGAATCTGCTCGGCTATCGTCATTATGCCGATGATGTGGTCAAAAAATTTGTGGACATGGCCTGCGCCAACGGCGTGGATGTGTTTCGTATTTTCGACGCCATGAACGATCTCAGAAATGTGCGCGTGGCCATCGCCCAGGCGAAGCAGAATGAGAGGCATGCGGAGGGCGCCATCTGCTATACCGTCAGCCCGGTGCACACGCTGGCCTACTTCGTGGACCTGGCCAGGGGCTTTGAGGATATGGGCTGCGACACGCTGGCCATCAAGGACATGGCCGGCCTGCTTACACCGGAACACGCCGGGAAACTGGTGACGGCGATCAAGCAAGCCGTTTCCATCCCGCTGCACATGCACAGTCACACCACGGCGGGACTGGGTGAAATGGTGGAATGGGAAGCAGTGCACGCGGGCTGCGACATCATTGACACCGCGATTTCACCCCTGTCCGGCGGCACCAGCCATGCACCGACCGAGGCCATGGTGGCGGCCTTCGCCGGTACCGATTTTGATACCGGCCTGAATCTCGGTCTTCTGCAGGATATCGCGGCTTATTTTCGTGACGTGCGGAAGAAATATGCACGCTTTGAGTCGGACTTCACCGGCATTGATACACGCGTGCAGAGTAACCAGATTCCCGGCGGCATGATTTCAAATCTCGCCCACCAGCTCAGGGAACAGGGAGCACTGGAGCGCATGGCCGAGGTACTGGAGGAAGTACCGCGCGTGCGCGCAGATTTCGGTTTTCCGCCGCTGGTCACGCCGACCAGCCAGATTGTCGGTACACAGGCCGTACTGAACGTGGTGTCCGGCAAAAAATACAAGATTATCACCAATGAAACCCGGGCCTGTCTCAAAGGCATGTACGGCAAGCCACTCGGTGAGGTGAATGAAGCGGTGCGCAAGCTGGCCCTGGGCGATGAAGAGGCGGTGGACGTGCGTCCCGCCGACCTGCTCGAACCCGAAATGGACGCGCTGACACGCGAAGTCGGCGACAGGGCGAAAAGTGTGGAGGACGTGCTTTCCTACGCCCTGTTCCCCGCTGTCACGCTTGAATTTCTCGATGAACGCGCCGCCGGCAAATTCAAACCCGAGCCGCTGGAGATTCCCGAACCCGTGCCGGCCGCCGCGCCCGCGGCCATGCCACTGGCGCCCACCGAATTCAATCTGACCATCCACGGGGAAGAATACCATGTCAGTGTTGAGGGTACCGGACACAAGAGCGCGGATGTTCGCCCCTTCTACGTTAAGGTGGATAATGTGCTCGAAGAGGTCATGGTTGAAACGCTCACCGAAGTCGTCCCCACCGCGAACGGGTCTATTGACGCCAGAAAGGCATCCAGGGGCTCGCTCAGGCCAAAAGCCGGCTCGGACAGTGATGTCACCACGCCCATGCCGGGGCGGATCGTCGCGATTCATGCAGACGCGGGCCAGACCGTGGAAGCCGGCGATACGGTGCTGGTAGTGGAAGCCATGAAGATGGAAAACCCGGTGCATGCGCCGGTTTCGGGCACGATCAAGGCAATCCATGTAAACGTCGGCGACAACGTCAATCCCGATGAATGCCTGATGGAAATCAGTTAAGGGTTCCCGGCGTAACGCCGGTCACCTATCAGCTCATGATCCGGCTGCATGAAGGTGCTCGTATCCGTGTGGGTCGCCTGGGTAAATTCGACTTTACGGCCGGTTGTTATGTGTACACCGGCAGCGCCAGACGCAATCTTGAAAGTCGCATCGCCCGCCACCTGAGGCGCGAAAAAAAACTGCGCTGGCACATTGACTATCTGCTGAACCACCCCGCGGCCGAAGTGACGGATGTGCGCGTCTTCACCGCGCCGGAATGCAGGGTCAATCAGCAGGCGCCGGGTATCATCCCCGTCCCCGGCTTCGGCGCCTCGGATTGCCGCCGGGGCTGCAAAAGCCACCTGAAATACATCCCCTGATCACCAATCACAAGTCACCGGCGTTCCTCAGTCCTCAGTCCTCAGTCCTCAGTCCTCAGTCCTCAGTCCTCAGTCCTCAGCCCTCAGGCCTCTGCCCCCTGTCCCCTGTTTTGCTCAAACCGGCCCGTTCCATTACGCTCATGACCATGCCCAAGTCCAGAATCTCGCTCAGCCGCGACCTCGGCCTTTTTTCCACCGCCATGATCGGTATCGGCGGTATGATCGGCGCCGGCATCTTTGCCCTGACCGGCATTGCCGCCGGACTGGCCGGTCCGGCGCTCGTTCTCGTCTTCCTGCTGAACGGCCTGCTGACGCTTCCCACCGCCATGGCCTACGCGGAGCTTGCTTCCACCATGCCCAAAGCCGGCGGCGGCTACGTATGGGTCAACGAGGCGGTGGGCGGCGTGCACGGCTTTCTCTGCGGCTGGATGAGCTGGTTCGCGTATATCGCGGCCGGCAGCCTTTACGCCCTGGCCTTCGGCCGCTTCGCCGCCGAGGCATGGCTCGCCATGGGGCTGCCATCCTTCGGCCTGACCGGCCATGTCCTGGCGCAGGCCTGGATGGCGGTCATCATTCTCTCCCTCACCCTGGTTAATGCCCTGGGCGCGAAAGAGATGGCATACACGGGCAATGTCGTGACCTCCTCCAAACTTGTCATTCTGGGCCTGTTCATACTCTTTGGTCTCGCCTTCATGGCCGGCCACGGCACACCCGCTCTGCACCTGCAACAGGCATTTATGCCGCACGGAGCCACGGGCCTGCTGCTCGCCATGGGCCTGACTTATATCG
Source organism: uncultured Zetaproteobacteria bacterium (assembly GCA_964628185.1). Classification (GTDB taxonomy): domain Bacteria; phylum Pseudomonadota; class Zetaproteobacteria; order Mariprofundales; family Mariprofundaceae; genus CAZVLQ01. Next base: position 40,644 of record CAZVLQ010000010.1, read on the forward strand.
CCTTTGAAGGCTTTGAAATCATCGCCCAGTCCGGCGAGGAAGTCATGCGTCCGAAATCCAACATCCCCCGCGCCATCTTCCTGGCCATGGGCGTCACCGTGACCCTTTATGTGCTCGTCGCCTGGGTGACGCTGGGCGCAGTAACGCCTCCACCGGGACAAACGGCGCATGCCTATCTCGGTCAGGCCAGGGAAATGGCTATTGTTGACGTTGCACGCCAGATTTTTCCCTGGGGCAGCGGCGGTTTTCTGATGCTTTTAAGCGGCCTGGCCGCCACTGCTTCGGCCCTCAATGTGGCCGCCTATTCCGCCTCGCGCGTGGCCTTCGCCATGGGACGCACATGTCATCTGCCGGCCATCTTTGCCCGCATTCAGGCGGGAAGCGGCGCCCCTCTCACGGCCGTTATCGTATCGGGAACGCTGATGTTCGTGCTGGCCATCGTCCTTCCCATCGAGGCGGCGGCCACGGCCGGCAGTATCATGTTTCTACTCATCTTCATCCAGGTAAATTATGCCGTCATCGTGCAGCGCTATACCGGAGCCGGGGTTGCACGCGGTTTCCGCATGCCCGCCGTGCCATATCTGCCGCTTGCCGCCATCATCGCCAATGCGGGACTGGCTGCTTTCATGTACGTATTGCATCCCGCGGCCTGGGGCATGGCCCTGGCATGGGTGGTCACGGGCATGCTCGCTTATTTTCTCTACTTCGCTCCGCGCGCCGAGCGTGTGTTGCCCAGAGAGGTGGTATTTGAGGAAATCGAGGAAAGCCGGGGTTATACGGTATTGACACCGGTGGTGGACGGGCGCAGTGCCGCAAAACTGGGATCACTTGCCGCCCTGTTTGCCAGGGCGGAAAAAGGGGAAGTGGCGGCCTTAAACGTGATTCGCGTGCCACGCCCGCTCGCCCTGGGCCACGGTCACGTCATGCTGGAGCGCCGGGAAGCGCTGCTGAGCAGGGTGGATGAAGCCGCATCCGCACACAGGGTGCCGGTGCACAGGCTCATCCGCCTGGGCCGGGATGTCGCCGAAGCGATACGAAAAACCACCACCGAGCTTCACGCGGACCTGCTTCTCCTCGGCTGGCCGGGATACACGAAAAGCCGCGGCCGTATGCTGGGTTCCGTGATCGACCCGCTGCTGGCCTTCCCTCCCTGCGACCTGGCTATTGTGCATCCGCACAAAATGGAGGCCCTCAAACATGTGCTTGTGGCCGTGAATGAAACCGCCAACAGCCATCTGGCCGTGCGCCTGGCCTGTCGACTGGCCCGGGCCGCAGGAGCGAATCTTACCTTGTTGCATGTTGTCAAAAGTCAGTCTGAACTTGAAAGTACGGCGGATACCTTCTGGGAACCATTCCTGAAGGAAACCGGAAGTATAAAGGTGCAAAAACGGCTGGAAGCAGGGCGCAGTATTACGTCCACATTGCTGAAAGTGCAGCACGAGACGGACATTATTTTTCTCGGCGCAACTCAGCGACCCCTGTGGAAAAACGTGATCCTGGGAAACATCCCCAGGCGCATCGCCAGAGAATCAGGCCACAGCTGCGTGATCGTACAGACAGGCGTCCCCGGCGTGAGCCGATTGATCAGCCGCCTGCTGCGTAAAATTAAATAAACCTTCCGTCATCCGTCCCCTGCCCTCTGAATGGGGCCGCCTTCATGCAATACGCGAGCCTGCCACCATGCCTCAAGCATACGTTCCAGCCACGCGAGTAGCGCCCGGCACTCAGGTTTTTTACGCATGCGGAGCCACTGCCTGAGCCCGCGCACCATCTCCTCCTCCGCATCATGCTCCACGCGCTCTCCGTTCAGGGCCCGCAGACGCAGCTGCTTGCTCCGTTCAATACAGCTTTTGACCTCCTCCACGAAATCCCTGAGCAGGTCGACGCAGAAAATATTCCCGTGCAGACCCAGGTATTGCCTGGTCCGGTTCAATACATCATCTTCAAAATCCCACCGCTTGTTCGCTGAAGCCAGTGTCTGAAACTCGGCCACGGCGCTGATGATCAAGGTGTTCAACGGCTGCCAGCTAACCGGCAACCAGAACCGAAAGCGCTCCAGTTCCTCGGGCACGCTCCGCACCGGCCCGGCCGCCTTCAGCTTTGTCCACAGGGCGGCATTCATGGGCCGGTGATCCGTTTAACCGCCCGGTCCACGAGGCGATGCCTGCATTGGTCGTGGCGGGCCTGCATATCTCTGATGCGTTCTTCCAGGGCTTCGTCAAGAATCCGGTTTTCTTCCTCTGCTTCCTTTTCAAGGCGTCCGGCCTCACCGGCCAGTTCCCCGTCAAGGGCCTTGATCGCCACCTCCATCTTCCGCCGCAGGCGCTGTTCAAGCCTTTTCAGGCGCTTGCGGGAATCACCTTCAGCCTTTTCGATGGCCTTTGCGGCCTCCTGCTCGGCATCGGCAAGCATGCCGACAAACAATTCCAGTTCATGTTGCTTCATCCGCCCGCCGCCTTCATGCGTTTGATCTGAAACAACGCCTCGCGCTCCTTTTCCTCCAGGCCCTGCCCGATGCGCAGGCGTTCTTTTTCAAGATTCGGCAGGATGACGTAATCCAGGGCATTCACCTGGTGCTGACAACGTTTGAGCGCTGATGCGATCCGCCTTATATTGGTCTCAACGCCCATCAGGCGCACCAGATCGGGCAGCAGGGCGGCAAGCAGTCCGCGCACCTGGTCCGGCCGCAGCCCGCAATCAAATACGGCGCCGAGCGGGGCCGGCCGATGTGGTTCCAGATTGAGCTGCACCAGCCGGACGGACATCCATGGTTTTTCCCCGCCATGCAGATCAAATCCGGGTTGTTGCCCGGCGCTCAGCGAGCGCAACCGTTCCAAGCCTTCCATGGCGAGGCACTCACCCCAGAGCGCCTCGACCTCCGACCAGCGCTCCGTCAGTTCACGGCGCCGGCGGGCTGAATCACGCAGCAGTTCCATTCCCCTGGCAATCAGTGCGTCCCGTTTGTTTTCCAGCAGGCTCAGGCTTTCCCGGGCTATGCCAAGTTCCGCCCGGACCCGGACCAGTTCCGCCTTGGTCGCCGGCCTTCTGGTACCGTTGCCGTTCATGCCGTGATCGCTTCCCTGCCCGCACTCAGCAGCTCTTCGTGTGCATGAATGAGTTCAACGGGCAAGCGCGTAAGCTCGCTTTCCGGCAGGATGCCCATGCATCGCCAGGCAAGATCCAGGGTTTCCTCAATACTGCGCTCTTCATTCACGGCCTGAGCCTCAAAGTGGCGCTCGAAGATATCGCCAAAATGCAGATAGGTGCGTTCGAGTTCGGAGATATCCTCTTTCCCTACAATCCGGCTCATCAGCCTCGCCTGCGTGCTTCTGGCATAGGCCGCGTAGAGTTGGGTCATGACGGGAAAGTGGTCCGCACGGGTAAGCCCCTCGCCGACGCCATCCTTCATCAACCGTGAAAGTGATGGCAGCAGGTCCATGGGTGGATACAGGCCCTGGCGGTGCAGGGTCGAGGAAAGCACAAGCTGCCCTTCCGTGATATAACCGGTGAGATCGGGAATGGGATGGGTAATGTCATTGTTCGGCATGGTCAGAATCGGTATCTGGGTAATGGAGCCGGCCCTGCCCTGAATCCTTCCCGCCCGCTCGTACAGGGATGCCAGATCGCTGTACAGGTATCCGGGGTATCCCTTGCGGGAAGGCACATCCCCCCTGGCGGTGGCAATCTCGCGCAGCGCTTCGCAGTAATTGGTGATGTCCGTCATGATGACGAGCACATGCATACCGAGATCAAAGGCCAGGTATTCCGCCGCCGTCAGGGCCATGCGGGGGGCAAGAAGCCGCTCCATGGGGGGATCATCGGCCAGGTTCAGGAATGATATCGTTTCACCCCGTATCTCGCGGTAGAACTTCACGGCTACGTCATGCTTGACGCCGATGGCGACGAAGACCACGACCAGCGGCGCTTCTTCCACCTGTTCCCCGGCATGCAGGTCGGGGCGAATCCTTGCCTGCCGCGCGATCTGAATGGCCAGTTGATCGTGAGGCAGGCCGGAGCCTGAAAAAATCGGCAATTTCTGGCCGCGCACCAGGGCATTCATACCGTCAATGGCGGATATGCCCGTCTGGATAAAATCCACGGGATAATCGCGCGCCACCGGGTTGATGGCCGCCCCCATCACGTTCCGGCGCAAGGCGCCTGTCAGGGGCGGTCCGCCATCGATGGGCTCTCCCATGCCGTTCAGCCGCCGGCCGATCATGGAGGCGTCAAGGTTCAGGGACACGGGCTCGGCCATGAATCGTATCCTGGAACCGCTCCGGGCCAGCCCGTGCGTACCCTCGAACACCTCCACGATGACGCGGTCCCCGTCCAGCAGGGCCACACGCCCCCGCCGCATCCTTCCCCGGCTGTCTACCAGTTGCACGGATTCACCGAAACCGATTTCCCGCAGGGGGCAAGTCAACGTGACGAGAGGCCCCTCAATACTGTCGAGGCGGGTATAAATGACGGGATCGCTCATGTCTTCCACGTATCCAGCGCACCCGGATGTTCGGATGATACTTCATCCTTGAGCCGGATCAGTTCGGACAGACGGTATTTTTCCGGCATTTCTTCAGCCGGCCCGGAATCACCCAGGACGGCATGCACCGTTGCCATTACAAGCGCAAGCATCTTTGCCTGTTTTTGCGGTGAAGCAAAACGATCATTCTCACTGAATGCCGATTGCTGGAGAAACGCATCCCTGATCAGGCGCGCCGCGATCAATACCTTGCGCTCCTCATCCGGCAGGCCTTCCTCACCCATAATGCGCACCACCTGGGAAAGTTGCACTTCCTGCAGAAGAATTCGCATGGCCTCATCGCGGTTGTTTCGCCAGTTATCATCGAGATTCGACCACCACTCGGCGAGGTCTTCCGCATATTCCGAATGGGATTCCAGCGGGTTGATCGCCGGAAAAAAACGCGCACTGGCCAAGTCCTTGTCCAGCGCCCAGTAGCTTTTGACGAAACGGCGCGTGTGCAGGGTCACGGGTTCGGAAAAATCACCGCCGGGCGGTGAAACCGCGCCGATGGCGCTGACCGAGCCGATTTCACCCGCCAGGGTTCGAACCCGCCCCGCACGCTCATAGAACTCGGCCGTACGGGTGGGAAGATAGGCCGGGAAGCCCTCTTCCGCCGGCATCTCCTCCAGACGGCCGGAAATCTCGCGCAGGGCTTCCGCCCACCTTGAAGTGGAATCCGCCATCAGGGCCACATCGAAGCCCTGATCCCGAAAATATTCGGCAATGGTGATGCCGGTATAGATTGATGCCTCACGCGCCGCCACCGGCATATTGGAGGTGTTGGCAATCATCACGGTTCGCTCAAGCAGGGGACGGCCGGTTAACGGATCCGTCAGATGTGGAAACTCCCTGACCACGCCCGTCATTTCATTGCCCCGTTCCCCACAGCCGATATAAACAATAATATCCGCATCGCACCACTTGGCCAGGTTGTGCTGGGTAACCGTCTTGCCGGTGCCAAATCCACCCGGAATGGCGGCGCTGCCGCCTCTGGCAATGGGAAAAAAGGTGTCAATAATGCGCTGCCCGGTAATCAACGGCTCGGTGGGCGGCAAACGCTCACGCACGGGCCGCTTGATGCGCACGGGCCAGCGCTGGACCATTGTGATTTCCCGTTCATCTCCCTGCGGGGTTTTGATCCTGACGAGCGGTTCGTCCACGCGGTATTCACCTGCGTCTTGCACGCTGATAATGCTTCCACGGCAATCGGGAGGAAGCAGCACCCTGTGCGTGATGGCGGACGTTTCACTCACCTCGCCGATGGCGGCGCCGCCATCCACTTCCGTTCCAGGCTGCACCAGCGGGGAATAGGGCCAGGCGCGTTTCCTGTCCAGAGCCGGAATCGCCACTCCCCGGCCGATGAAATCACCGCCAAGCCTGTACAACTCAGTCAGCGGGCGCTGGATGCCATCGAAAATACCGCCAAGCAGACCCGGACCCAGTTCCACCGCAAGCGCATTGCCGCTGCCGTTGACGGGTTCGCCGAGATGCAGCCCCGTGGTGTCTTCATAAACCTGAATGGCCACATGGCCCGGTTCGATGCGGATCACTTCTCCGATCAGGCCGGCCTCACCCACCGCCACCCGCTCGGACATGGAAAACAGTTCCGGCCGGTCGCAGATGACCAGCGGGCCGTTAATCCTGATGATCCGCGCCGACATCCTTCCTCCACCGATCCCGGAGTTCGGGGATTAAATCGTGCAATCGCGTTTCCCAGGAGGCATCCACCTGCATGCCGCTCTGCATATCCGTCAGGAAGGCCCCTCCAGACATGTTCCCGGCTCTGATTTCCACGCCTTTCAAACTCTTCAGCAGGTTCAGCCACTCGGCTTTTACCTCCAGCACAAGCTCCTTGCGGGCGCCGAGTTGCTTTCTTGCCCTGTTGACCCATCGGCGCAGTTGTTCCACATCCGGTTGCCGACCCTCCAGGGCGTCCCGTACGGCCGATTCCAGCTCGTTTATTTTTTCCTGCTCAAAGGCCCACAGCTTCACCCGACGGGCCTCCCCCGCCTCACTCAGCCTACGTTCATGTTCCGCCAGCAACTCATGTATCCGCTTCCGTTTTCTCTCCGTAAGCAAAGCCTCCAGTCTGGCAGCGGCTTCCCGTTTCAGATGGCCGGCGGCCTCCTTCTCCCTGGCACTTATTTCCGCCAGGCGCTGTTGGCGCTTCGCCGTAATTTGCGACAGCAACGCATTGACGGCTTTCGCATCCTTTACCAACGGACCTGCCCCAGACCCACGGCGCGCCCGAGCATACGGGCCAGACGCCCGGTTTCAGCCAGCGGCGCCTCAGGATCGGGAAGCCGCACATAACAACCGGACTCATCGTCGATCGTGCTTTCCCGATCGACGATAACCGCGCCTTCCGTCTTGCCTTCCGACGCGGAAACACCGATGGTGGCAAACAGCAACGCCAGTTCTTCACCGCCGTGAAAAGCAAGGCGCTTCATCCGAGCCGCGCAATAATGATAAAGGAAATGATCAGGCCATAGATGGCGATCCCTTCCGCCAGACCGACAAAAATCAGCACTCGCCCGAGCATTTCAGGTTTTTCCGAGATGGCGGCAACCGCGGCCGCGCCGACATGGGCAACGGCATAGCCCGCCCCGACGCAGGCAATCCCTGTCGCCAGCGCCGCCGCCATATAATAGCCCCAGTGTGCCGGCGCATTGCTTTCCACCTCGGCGGCGGCCACATCCGTCATGCCGGCGAACATGATCGTAACCATGATCGTCAGAATAATGGCGCCGGCGCATATCCATGCCAGTCCTTTTCGCTTGCCAAACAGATTGCCTATCATCCATTTCCTCCCGTGGCCAACGGCGTGAAGGCGCGGCCGTTGCCCTGAATAAATTTGGTGAAAAACTCGAAAAAGTTCAAGCGCAGCGTCTGAATGGCCACGATCACCCCTTCCGCCACGATGATGACGGCATTGCCCAGCATCATGATGCTCAACGACGCCCAGGCGGATGAAGTACTGTCGGCGGCCAGCACCACGGCGGATGAAAGCGCTACGTGGGCGATGGAAAAGGCGGCGATACGGGCGAAAGAAAACGTTTGCACGACAAAGCGAATAGCAAAGTCATAGGTCTCGATCAGGGCGATCAGGATGCACATCAGAATGCCTTGTGAAGCCAGTCGAACACTATGGCGCACAAACATCACCGCAAGAATACAAACGGCCAGGATGCACATGGCCAGGGCAAGGGCGTCCATGTCCAGCGTCCAGGCGGCGGCGGCCGTGACCAGGGCGATGAAAAACGTCAGCCCCAACGGTCCGAACACCTCCCATAATTGCGCCCGCCAGCGGCCCGTGCGGGCGGCATTGACCTGGCCGAGCAACATACCGAAAATGATGGTAACAGCGCCCAGCACCACGCTGGCGCCAAGATAGAACAGGATTTCATCCCTGGGCCGGAACCACAGCGGTGCGATGACATCCTCGCGTGCAAAGCAGACGCCGAACAGGGCTCCGAAAAAGGCGGCTGACAGCCCCACGGGAATCACAACCTCCGCCGTCTCGATCCAGCGGCGGTCGCCCGTCCTGCCGCCGTGCCACAGCAGCGCCATGCCTGCGACAAAAAGCGCCAGTCCCTGGCCAAGATCGGCAAACATCATGCCGAACATCAATGTAAAGCCGAAGGCCAGAAAAAAGGTGGGATCGATTTCCCGGTACCCCGTGACCCCGAACAGACCCATAAGGCGACCGAACCCGGCAAGCCAGGGAGGCCGGGAATACAATACCGGAACCGCGTCCATGGGAAGCCCGCTGCGTTCGGCATCGGTCAGGATGCAGGCTTCTCCCTTAAGACTGCACTCGAGCCGTTCGGCTTCGTGCTTCGGCAGCCAGCCGTCAATGATGGCCCAGCCGGACAAGTGACCGATGCATGAGGCGTTCGCAAACAGCAAGTCCCATTGCTCCCTGCTCAGCCGGACCGGCATGGGTGGCGGTTCGGGCACGGATTCCGGAAACAGGTATTCCCTGATGTGATCGGGTGGCTCATTTTCTCCGGCCCACAGAAAAAGGCCGCTGTCGTCAAGCGCCAGTGCACCTGCCGGAACAGCGCCCCGGCACTCACCCGGCCTGTAGTGCAGCAAGGACGTCCCGGGTATAATGGAAAGCAGCTTGCGAGCCTCCAGAAATCGGGCATGGAACTGTTGCGCTTCAAATTGCCTGCGCAAATCACTCAGGTCTTCCGTTCCACCCAGACGGACCTGTTCACCGGGATGAAACCGGTAACGGGATGCAAGCCACGCCAGACGCTCGCCCAGCCGGGACTCGGGCACGAACCAGACCAGTCTGCTCATTCGCTCCGGAAACAGCACAGCGCCTCCTTACAGCGATTCCACCACTGATTATAGCAGGATTAAATACCGGCTTCTTCATAATCCCCGGGGCCGCATTTCCCGTGAAGGCCCGAAACATGATGCCGGCCGGCCGACTTTATGAAATGCGCGGGTCAACCGGTGATGTAGCACTGCAACTGGTCAATCAGGGTTTCCTTCTCCTGAATCAGCAGCGCCACCATGGTGCGCAGCGTAACAATTCCGATAAACTCACCCCCTTCGAAAACCAGAAGGTGGCGGCAGCGGTTCTCCTTCATCAAATCCAGACAACGGCTTACGTTTTCCTCCGGACTGACCTTCACATGGTCGGTACGCATGACGTCCTTCACCTGCACCCTGGAAGGATCCCTGCCTTTGCCGACCACGCGCATCATCAGTTCCCGCTCCGTAAACAGGCCTGTTACCTCCCCGTGACAGGATACCACAACCGAGCCGATGTATTTTTCATTCATAAGCCGGGCCGCATCCAGTACGGTTTCATTTTCATCAATCATTGCCACCATCCGTTCGATTCCGGATCTGATATTCATGTACAATTCCTCCCCTTTATAAAATTGGACCTCAGTATCATCAGTCTGGCCGCATCCCCCGTTTCACCGGGACCGCCATACAAAACACTTTTATCTTCCTTGCTAGAATAGCACAAATATCATCCGTGGACACGGATACGCAGGTCTCATTTGAGCAATCACGGCGCCACCGCCCTGGCATTCCCCGTGCGCATATTCTAAAATGAATGATGTCATGGTCAGCGCTTGTTTAAGTCCCGGAAAATCAGTTTCCATCCACCGGACCGGGACTGAATCTCGTGACGCTGACGAACCAGTTGCAAAATTCGTGAGCGGTGACTGGCTGTGGAGCCATCCATGAACCATGAGCCCGTGATTATTCTCCCCCTGTTCGCCCTGCTGATTCTCGCCGCATTCATTTGCCTGCTCGGCCTGGAACGCCTGCTTGGCAAATACATCCCCCAGTGGGACAAGGAGGAGCCTTTTGAATGCGGCATTCCTCCCACCGGCGATGCGCGTCTGCATATTCCGGTGCATTTTTATGTCGTCGCCGTCTCCTTCGCGGTATTTGATATTGAAACGGCTTTTCTGTTCACCTGGGCCGTAGCCTACCGGGAGATGGGAACCGCCGCGGCGCTTGGCGCAAGCCTGTTCATTATTGTGATGCTTCTCGGCCTGATCTATGAATGGCGCAAAGGAGGGCTCTCGTGGAGTCCGGACAGACCCGCCAGGGATATCTGAGCGCGATATTCACCCGTCTTGAACAGGCGCTCGCCTGGTCGCGCAAATATTCGTTATGGCCGTTTAATTTCGGTCTGTCCTGCTGTTTTGTTGAAATGATGACCGCTTTTACGCCAAGGCACGACATTGCCCGTTTCGGGGCCGAAATCATGCGCGGCTCGCCGCGCCAGTCTGACCTGTTGATTGTTTCCGGCACCGTGTTCATCAAGATGGCGCCGATGATCGTGCGCATGTACAATCAGATGCTGGAACCGAAATGGGTCATCTCCATGGGCTCCTGCGCCAATTCCGGCGGTATGTACGATGTGTACAGCGTCGTTCAGGGGGTGGACCTGATCCTGCCCGTGGATGTCTATGTTCCCGGCTGCCCGCCCCGGCCGGAAGCACTCCTGCAGGGCCTGGTCATGCTTCAGGAAGCGATAGGCAAGGATCAACGGCCCCTCGGCCTGAGGGTTGAACCGTGAACGCGGCAGGTGTCGCATTAATCGACCGATATGCTGCAAAAGCAAAAAACCTGTCCGCCGACGGCATCACGTCCTGCTACATCGCCCCGGAACATATCCTGGAAACCCTCAGCCATCTCAAACATGAAGCGGAACCCCGCTATGAAATGCTTTTTGATCTGTCGGCGATTGACGAATCCGGCCGGCAGGGAGGCTTTACGGTCTTCTACCATCTGTTTTCCCTGTCCGCCAACCGCTATCTGCGCCTGCTGGTCTCCCTCCCGGCGGAGCGACCCCGCCTGCCCTCGGCCTGCGGCATCTGGCCGGCCGCCAACTGGTATGAACGGGAGATCTACGACATGTTCGGCATTGAGGTGACGGACCATCCGAACCTGACACGCATCCTGATGCCGGAATACTGGCAGGGATACCCGCTGCGCAAGGACCACCCCAACCGCGCCACCAGCATGCCGCCCTACGCCCTGCCGGAGGAACGTTATCGGCGCATCATGGAAAGCTATCGTGCCGAGGACTACACGGAAATGGGGGAAAATGAAGGAGAAATGGTGCTCAATATCGGGCCCACGCATCCGGGCACTCACGGCCTGCTGCGCCTGATCGTGCATCTCGACGGCGAAGAAATCCGCGACGTGCGGCCCGACATCGGCTATCACCATCGCGGTGCGGAAAAGATCGCCGAACGCCAGACCTATCACGCCTATATTCCCTACACCGACCGCGTCGATTACCTGACCGGGGTATCTCATGAGCTACCCTACGTTTTGGCGGTGGAGCGCCTGGCCGGCGTCCACGTTCCCGCGCGCGCGCGGGCGATCCGCGTCATGTTGTGCGAAATGTTCCGCATCTCCAGCCACCTCGTCTGGATCGCCAGCTTCGGCCACGACACCGGCGCCATGGCGCCTCCGTTCTACGCCTTCCGCGACCGGGAATACCTGTTCGACGCCGTGGAACTGATTACCGGCGGTCGCATGCACCCGGAGTTCTTCCGCATCGGCGGCGTGGCCCTTGATCTGCCGGCTGGATGGCATGAAGCGTTGCAGTCGTTTTTGCAGCGCATGCCCGCGGCCGTGGATGAATACGAGGCGCTGCTCACCAGGAATCCGATCTTTCGCGCCCGCACCCGCGACATCGGCAAGCTTACCACGGCGCAGGCCATCGACTGGGGGATGAGCGGCCCCAATCTGCGCGCCACGGGGCTTGCCTGGGATCTGCGCAAGGCCCGGCCCTACAGCGGCTATGAGCACTATGATTTCGAGATACCGACTGCAAGTGAAGGGGATGCCCTGGCCAGAACCGAGGTGCGTTTTGAGGAGATGCGTCAGAGCCTGCGCATTATTGAGCAGGCCGTGAAAAACATGCCGGCAGGTCCCGTGCTCAGCGATGAGGCACGCTTCGCCTTTCCGCGCAAGGAGCAAACGCTTGAAGACATCGAAACGCTGATCCATCACTTCATCGCCGTGGGAGAGGGCATGCGCTTCCCTGCCGGCGACAGCATGGCCGTTACCGAATGCCCCAGGGGAATGACCGCTTATTACGTCGTCAGCGACGGCGCCGAACATCCGTACCGTCTGCGAATCCGTACACCGTCATTTCCACATATCCAGGCGCTTCCGCTCATGGCCAGGGGCCACCTGCTCGCCGACCTGATCGCTATCCTCGGCTCCATCGACTATGTCCTGTCGGATCTGGACCGCTGAACGATGGAAGACCTGAAACAACTGACGGAACGTCTGGCGGCTCTCCCCCTCCGCCATCCCGAGCGCCGGGCCGCAAGCGTGGAGGTTATGCGCCTGCTCCAGGCCCGGCGTGGCTGGCTGGACGATGCCGCGGTTGAAGAAGCCGCCGGAATCACCGGCCTGTCCACTACCGAGATTGAAGAACTCGCCACCTTCTACAGCCTGATTTTCCGCCGGCCCATGGGTCGCCATGTGCTGCAGGTATGCGACAGCGTCTGCTGCGCCATGCAGGGTGCGCAGGAATGCATGGCGCATCTTGGCCAACGCCTGGGCATGGAAGCCGGCCGGCTTGCCCTGGACGGTAAGTTGACGGTGTTGCCCAACATCTGCCTCGGACTTTGCGACAAGGCTCCGGCCGTCCTGCTGGACGGCGAGGCTATCGCCCCGATCAACAATGAAAAGCTGGACGAAATACTGGATCGTCTGGCCCGTGAAAAACCATGAGGGTATTGACCCGGCATTTCAGGAAGGACGGGCGGCCGCCGACGCTTGAAGAATACCGGGCGACGGGCGGCTACGGGAGCCTTGAAACCGCCTTCGGTATGCCGCCGGAAGCAATTATTTCAATGGTGGAAGCAGCCGATCTGTATGGCCGCGGCGGCGCGGGTTTTCCCTGCGGCGTCAAGTGGCGTCTGCGGGGAATGGATGCGCCCCGGCCACGTTATCTGATCTGCAATCTGGATGAGTCCGAACCGGGCACTTTCAAGGACCGTTATCTGCTTTACGGCAATCCGCAACTGTTGATCGAGTCCATGATCGTGTGCGCCTACGCCCTGCAGGCGGATCGCGCCTTTGTCTATGTACGCGGCGACTATGAACAGGGTGCGAAGCGCCTTGAACAGGCGATAAGCGAGGCCGTGAAAGCGGGATTGCTTGGGCATAATATCCTCGGCAGCGGTTTCAGCATGGAGCTTGAGGTGCACATCAGCGCCGGCCGCTATATTTGCGGTGAGGACAAGGCCCTGGCCAACGCCATGGAAGGGCGACGCCCCAATCCACGCCACAAGGTGCCGCATCTGAGTGAAAAAGGGCTGTGGGGCCAGCCCACAACGGTCAACAACATCGAAACCCTCGTCAATGTGCCATACATCATTCTGCACGGCGCTGAGGGGTTCAAGGGACTTGGCGTTAACGGCGGCAGCGGCACCAAGCTGTACGCCGTAAGCGGCCGGATCAATCGGCCCGGCCTGTATGAACTGCCGACCGGCACAACCGCCGGAGAACTGATCCTTGAACATGCGGGGGGCGTGCCGGAGGGCCGGAATCTGCTCGGCTTTCTGCCCGGAGGAAGTTCATCGGGTTTTCTGCTTCCCGGGCAGCTTGATCTGCCTCTGGACTTCAAAGTCCTCGCCGAGGCCGGAACCGTGCTCGGGACCGGAGCCGTGATCGTGCTGGATGACGCGACATGCCCGGTCAGGTTTGTATTGAATCTCATGCGTTTCTTTGCGCGCGAATCCTGCGGCTTCTGCACGCCCTGCCGCGACGGATTCCCCTACGCCGTGGATATCGTGGAACGCATTGAACAGGGCGAGGCTTGCCTGGATGATCTTGATCTGTTGCGTGATTTATGCGGCAATATCGGTCCGGATGCCTTCTGCGTCTTCGCCCCGGGCGGCGTCATGCCGCTTAAGAGCAGTCTTCGCTGTTTTGGCGACATTTATGAGCGGCATATCCGAGAGAAAGGCTGCCCCTTCGGCGCTGGGTGGCGGGCATGAGCTTTTTCTATCTCGACGAGCGCAAAATCCCGTTTACCGAGGGTGACAATATCCTCAAGGCCGCCCTTGAGGCGGGTGTCGCCATTCCGCATTTCTGCTATCACGCGGCCCTGGGCAGCCTTGGCGCCTGCCGCCTGTGCGCGGTTGAAATCCCGCAAGACAAAAAGGGGAAAGGGCCACGCGTCACCATGTCCTGCCTGGAGCCCGCCCGCGAGGGTATGCGGGTTTCACTCAGCGCCGCTCAGGCGGTGCGGGCCAGGCAGGGGGTCATCGAGATGCTGATGACCAATCACCCCCATGACTGCCCCGTCTGCGATGAAGGCGGGGAATGCCACCTGCAGGATATGACCGTGGCCTGCGGTCCCGCCTATCGCCGCTACCGCGGCCGCAAGCGCACCTTTCCAAACCAGGACCTCGGCCCGCTGGTGCATCACGAAATGAATCGCTGCATCACCTGCTACCTCTGCACGCGCTTTTACCGGGACTATGCCCTGGGAACCGATCTGGGCGCGATGCGGCTGAGAAACGAGATGTACTTCGGGCGCTTTACGGATGGCCCGCTGGAAAGCCCGTTCGCAGGCAACCTGGTGGAAATATGCCCCACCGGCGTATTCACGGACAAGGTGTTCCGGCGCTCTTTCGCCCGTGTGTGGGACCTGGAGACCGCACCATCCATCTGTCCGCATTGCAGTGTGGGCTGCAACATCCTGCCGGGTGCGCGCCAGGGCACATTAAGGCGGGTGCGCAACCGCCATCATCCCGACATCAACCGCTATTTTATATGCGACCGGGGCCGTTACGGCCACGCCTACAGCGAACATCCCGGGCGACCCCTCCTTGCACATATAAACGGAGTTATAACCGACCATGAAGCCGCGCTCAGTGCCGCCGCCGAATACGTGCGCAAGGCAGGAAAGGCCCTGGGGGTGCTGGCATCCGCACGCGAGGATCTGGAATGCCTGGCAATAATGAATCACCTCGCCCGGAAAACGGGCGGTATCTTCGCGGCTTTTTCCGACCCCGCGACCGAAGCCGCCACCGAAGCGGCTGTAGCTTGTTTGCGGGAAAACGGACCCGCACCCTGTCTTGCGGAAATCGAGCAAAGCGATGCGGTGCTGGTCGTCGGCGATCTCACCGGCCATGCCCCGATGATGGACCTGGCCGTCCGTCAGGCCGTCAGTCATGAGGCCAGCCTGGCCCTGCTGCACAGCACGCCCGCGCCCCTGGCCCGTTTTTGCTCGCTGGATGCACTGCTTCCTCCCGGGGAAATACCGGCATGGATGGATGGCCTCTACGGGCTGTTGAAGGATAAAAAAGCCCCCGGCGGCGATGACCGGGCGACATTCGCCACGGCACTGCTCGGGGCCGGGCGGCCACTGTTTCTGGGGGTCGCCGAGGCCATGGGCGTGGATGCCATTCATGCCATGACAAGACTCGCAGCCGCATCGAAAGGACGGGTCGCTTTCGCTCTTCCCGGACCCGATGCCTGTGGCGCCGCCCTGTTTCATCCCGTCGGCGGCGCCGAAGCCCTGCTTGATGCCATCGAAGCGGGAAGGGTCAAGGCCCTTCTTGTTGCGGGGCAGGACCCCGTCGGCAGTGGCCCACTGGCTGGTCGCTGGCAAAAGGCATGCGGGAAACTGGATACCCTGATCGTTCTTGATTGCATCAATACGGCCACGGTGCGCGCGGCGGATATACTGCTGCCGGTCGCCGCCTGGGCCGAGCGGAGCGGCATCTTCGTTAACTACGAAGGCAGGGTGCAGGCCTTCGGAAAGGCTTACGAACGCCATCCGCCATTGCCCGCCGGCGCTGAGACAATCCGGAATATTGCGCAACTGCTCGGTCTTGATCCGCCGGATGCCACGGCGCTGCTGCATGCGGCCATGCCGGGCTTTTGCATTCCGCTTCCCGGAGACCCTGGCAGGCATGCCCCGGCCATCTTCTTCCCGGCCCGCCGCCGATCCGTCCGGAGCAAACCGAAAACCGGCGACTGGCAGGCGGCCCTGTGCACATGGTATGGCGAGGATGCGCTGGCCGGATTCGCACCGGACCTTGCCGGCCTCGCCCCGAAAAATGTCGTCCGCATGTCAGCGCATGCAGCCGGCTCCATCGGCGCCGGCAACGGCGCGCGCCTGGTGCTGCGCGGCGGATCGGGAAGCGTGGAAATGAAACTTGTCCACGATCCGGCCATGGCGGAAAGCGCCGTCGGCCTTTCCCGGCAGGCCTTGTCCGCGATCGGCGCCGCCCATGGCGATTTCATTCGGATCGAGGCGGCCATATGAACGCCGCACAATGGCTGTTCACGCTGTCGGGGCTCGTCCTGGTGCTCACCGGCCTGCTGATTACCGTTGCCCTGCTGATCTATGCCGAGCGCCGCATTCTGGGCCTGCTTCAGGACCGTTATGGTCCCAACCGGGCAGGCCCCTTCGGCCTCCTGCAACCCTTCGCCGACGCCTTCAAGCTTCTGACCAAGGAATCATTCACGCCGCCCTTCGCCGACGGACCGGTGTACAACATCGCACCCCTGATCATTCCGCTGACCGTCCTGCTGAGTTTCGCGGTCGTGCCCGCCGGAGAAGGATGGTGGCTCACCGACATGAATATCGCCCTGCTGTTCGTGCTGGCCCTGTCTTCCCTGTCCGTCTACAGCGTTATGCTGGGCGGCTGGGCCTCCAACAACAAATACTCCCTGCTCGGAGCCTTGCGCGTGGCGGCGCAGATGATCAGCTATGAACTCCCCATGGGACTGGCCCTGGTCGGCGTCGCCCTGCTGGCCGGTTCCTTCAGCCTGGTGGATATCGTGGCCGCCCAGGACATCCCCTTTATACTGCTACAACCGGCCGGGTTCCTGATTTTCCTGATTGCCGGCGTCGCCGAGGTCAACCGTCTCCCCTTTGATTTGCCCGAGGCGGAAAACGAACTGACCAGCGGCTACAATACCGAGTATGGGGGAATCAAGTTCGGATTTTTCTATCTGGGAGAATACATGGGGGTCTTGCTCATCGCCGCCCTGATCACGGTCCTGTTTCTGGGCGGCTGGCACGGCCCCTGGCTTGCCGGCGTGGCATGGTTCACGATCAAGGTACTGGCCCTGATCTTCGTGTTTTTCTGGCTGCGTACCAGCCTGCCGCGCTTTCGTTACGATCAGTTAATGGCTTTCGGGTGGGTCATTCTCCTGCCGGCCGCCCTGTTGAATCTTCTTGTCACCGCCCTGGCGGGATTGTACTGGATGGGGGCGTAAGGCGATGAATTCCGCCGCGGGCGGCGTCATGATGCGAATGTGGCTTTCCCTGTGGGCCACGCTGCGGCATAGCTGGAGGCGGCGCGAAACCGTGCTGTATCCGGAGGTTAAACGCTCCCTGCCGGCGCGCTGGCGCGGACGCATCGTGCTCACGCGCGATCCGGACGGGGAGGAGCGTTGCGTGGCCTGTTATCTGTGCTCGGCTGTTTGCCCGGTGGACTGTATTACCCTGCAGGCGACGGAAAGCGATGGCGGACGGCGCTATCCGGAGAGCTTCCGCATTGATTTTGCCCGTTGCATCTTCTGCGGACTTTGTGAGGAGGCCTGCCCGACCCTGGCCATCCAGCTTACGCCTGATTTTGAAATGTGCGAATACGGCCATGATGACCTCATTTACGAGAAGGACCGCCTGCTGATCAACGGCACGGGCAAGGATACCGCATATGATTTCTATCGCCACGCCGGCATCGCCACGCCCGGCAAGGATTTGGGCGCGGGTGAGCAGGAAAAGGCCCCCGTGGACCGTGACTCAAATCTGCCGTAAGGGGAATCGCAGCATGTATGAAGCCGTTTTTTACGCCACCGCCGCCATTGCGATCGCCACCGCGCTGGCCGTGCTGTTTATCCGCCATCCCGTGCACGGCGCCCTCTATCTCATCGTATCCATTCTGGCCCTGGCCGTGCTGTATTTTCTTCTGGGGGCGCCATTGCTGGCCGCCCTGCAGGTGATGCTCTATGCGGGCGCCATCATGGTGCTGTTCCTGTTCCTGATGATGGTGATGAACCTGCGTCCCGGCCGGGATCTCACGGCTATTTTTGGCCGCTGGCGGCTGGTGCTGGCGCTCTCCCTTGTCCTGCTGGGCGAGCTTTTCGCCCTTCTGGCGATGGCGCCCGGGGGCCTGCTGCATGAATCGATCATGATCGGGCCCAAAGCCGTGGGGCAATCCATGTTCGGACCCTATCTCCTCGCCGTGGAACTGGCGGCGATATTGCTGCTGGCCGCGCTGGTTGGCATTATCTACCTGAGCCGAAGCATCAGAAAAAGGCATGGAGCGGGATATGATCCCCGTTAGCCACAGCCTCATAATCAGCGCCGCCCTGTTCGTGATCGGCATAAGCATCGTGGCGGTCAGGCGCGAACTGCTGTTTGTGCTCATGGGGCTGGAGGTCATGTTCAACGCAGCCGGACTGGCGGCGATCGCCGCGGGCCAGCGCTGGGGCGGCGCGGACGGGCAGGTGCTGACCATCTTCCTGATCACCGCCACCGCATCCGAACTGGTTGTCGCCCTGGTCCTTATCTTTCTTGCCTACCGGCAGACAGGCGCCGTACGCGTGGAAGACATCACCCGGCTGCGCGATCGGGGCGCTTCATGAGCGACTGGCTCTGGCTGATTCCCGGCGGCGCCCTGGCCGGGGCGCTCGTAATTGCCCTTGCGGGCGGCAGGATGCGCCCTGCATTTATTGCCTGGCTGGCCTGCGCCGCCGCCGCCGTCTCTTTTGCGTCGGTGCTTGTACTCTGGTTCGGCGGCGCGGCGTCGCACAGCCTGCACCAGACCCTGTATGTCTGGGCGCCCGTCGGACAATGGCAACCGACATTCGGCCTGACTCTGGATCGCACGGCGCTGGTCATGGTTGCGATTGTCACCGGCGTCGGCCTGCTCATTCACCTGTATTCCGTCTCATTTATGGCCGGGGAGTCCGGCCAGCGCCGTTACTATTTTTTCATGAACCTTTTTCTGGCCGGCATGCTGGTGCTGGTGCTCGCCGACAACCTGCTGCTGCTCTATCTCGGCTGGGAGATGGTCGGCCTTTGCTCCTACGCCCTGATCGGCTTCTGGTATCAAAATCCGGTCAACGCCACGGCCGGCCGCAAGGCCTTTATCGTCACCCGGATCGGAGACACCTCGCTGGCGATCGGCATCTTTCTGCTGTTCAGTCAACTTCATGTCCTGTCCTTTGATGCACTTTTTGACGCCGCCGCAAGGCAGTGGAGCCCGGGCTCGGGCACGGCGATACTGGCGGCGGCCCTGATTCTGGGCGGAGCGCTTGGCAAGTCCGCACAACTGCCGTTGCAGGTCTGGCTGCCGGACGCCATGGCCGGCCCCAGCCCGGTCTCGGCCCTGATCCACGCCGCCACCATGGTCACCGCCGGCGTCTACCTCCTGATCCGCATTCATCCGCTGCTGGAACTGGCGCCTCAGGTGCAATGGCTGGTGGCGGCGATCGGCGCCGTGACCATCCTTTACGGGGCTACTTCGGCGCTGGCCCAGCATGACATCAAGCGGGTGCTCGCCTACTCCACCATCAGCCAGATCGGCTACATGTTCCTGGCGGTCGGTTGCGGCGCCTATGCCCTGGCGCTGTTCCATCTGACGATGCATGCCTTCTTCAAGGCCCTGCTGTTTCTTACCGCCGGGGCCGTCATCCACGCCTTTGACGGCGAACACGACATCCATCGCATGGGCGGTCTGGCCAAACACATTCCCCTGCTTCACTACTGCTTTCTCGCCGGGGCCGCCTCGCTTGCGGCCGTGCCCGTAGTCACGGCCGGTTTTTTCAGCAAGGATGCCATCCTCACCGCCGCCTGGGCCGCCCCCGCCGGTCCCCTGCTATGGGCCTTTGCCGTCACGGGCGCCCTGCTCACAGGCGCCTATATCTTTCGCGTCTATCTATTCGTCTTTCCCGGCACGGGGCCGGCGCCGGCCCTCGCGACCCTGCCGCGAAGCATGACAATTTCATTGCTGGCGCTGGCCCTGTTCAGCATCGTCGCGGGCCTTGTTGAATGGCCGGACGGCTGGCCCGGAGCGCACCTGTGGTCGAACTGGCTTGCCGCCGATCTGGGCCGGGCCGTGGCGCCCGCCCGCGCCACGGCCTACATGCTGCAATTCGCCGGCGCCGCATGCGCCATCGGCGGCATTGCGCTGGCCTTTCCCCTGGTGCGGCGCGAACGGCGGGGCGCCATGCCGCCGGTCATGCAAATCCTTGCCGCCGGCTGGGGCTTCGATGCGCTTTATGCCGCCCTCTTTGTCCGTCCTTACCGGATGCTGGCCAATGGAGTGCGGCGATGGATTGATGAGGCGGCCGTGGAAGGCGGCGTGGCGGCGCTTGCCCGGGGCTTTATCGGCTTTGCCCGCTTTAACCGGCGCAAGGTGGAATTTGCCGCCATTGAGGCGGCGCTGGAGGGTCTTGTGACGGGTATGCGCCGGGGGCATCTGCTGCTCAGCGCCACGCAGAATGGCCTGCTCAGCCGCTATGCCGCAAGCATTGCCGCCGGCGCGGTACTGGTCCTTGGCTATTGCCTGTGGGCCGTGGGAGGCTGAGATGCATGCCTTGAGCGTCCTGGTGTTTCTGCCGCTGGCCGGCGGCCTGCTGATCATGATCACCGCCCGGGGCCGTCCAGAGCGGGCGCGCCGGGGCTCGCTCCTCGTCACCATTGTCGAGCTTGTCATCGTCATCGCCCTTGCCTTCGCAGCGGGCAATGGAACCCGCATCGAGCGCATGGACTGGATTCCTTCGGTCGGCATCCAGTACCTGCTGGTCATGGATGGCATCAGCCTCTGGCTGGTCGTCCTCACCGCCCTGCTCAGCCTGATCAGCATACTGGTCTCATGGCGCGCTATTGATCATCACTGGCCCGCCTTCGCTTTTCTCATCCTGGCAACCGAATCAAGCGTCATGGGGGTATTCCTGGCCCTGGACCTCGTGCTGTTCTATGTCTTCTGGGAGTTGATGCTCGTGCCCATGTACTTCCTCATCGCGCTCTGGGGCCATGGCCGCCGGCTTTATTCCGCCTACAAATTCTTCCTGTTCACGGTCACCGGCTCCCTGTTGATGCTGGTGGCGATCCTCGGGCTGTATTTTCTTCACGGCGAGCAGAGCGGCCTTTACACCTTCGATTACTTTGAGCTGCTCAAAACGCATCTTCCCCGTCAGGCCTCGATGTGGATGATGCTGGGCTTCTTCGCCGCCTTCGCGGTCAAGGTGCCGGTCTTCCCGGTCCATAGCTGGCTACCGGACGCCCATACCGAAGCACCCACGGCGGGCAGTATCATGCTGGCCGGCCTGTTGCTCAAAACCGGCGCCTACGGTCTGCTGCGCTTCTGCCTTCCCCTGTTCCCCGATGCATCCGCAAGCTTTGCGCCCGTGGGCATGACGCTCGGCGTTATCGGCATCCTGTACGGCGCCCTGCTGGCGCTGGTGCAGCAGGATATGAAGCGCCTGATAGCCTATTCCAGCATCAGCCATCTGGGCTTTGTGGTGCTGGGTATTTATGCCTGGACCCAGCAGTCCCTGAACGGCGCCTTTATCCTGATGCTGGCCCACGGCGTCACTACGGGCGCCATGTTCGCCGTGGTCGGCATGATGGAAGAACGCACGCACACCCGAAAACTGAGCGAACTCGGCGGCCTGTTCGCCCCGATGCCCCGCATGGCGGCGCTGCTGCTGCTGTTTACCCTGTCGGCCATGGGCATGCCGGGTCTGGCCAACTTTATCGGTGAATTTCTCGTACTCGCCGGGGCCTACCAGATCACCCCGGTCTGGGCGATCTCGGGCGCCCTGGGCATCATTGCCGGCGTCGTTTATCTGCTGTGGATGTACCAGCGGGCCATGCTGGGCGACATGCATGGCACGTACGCATGCTTTGATCTCGATAGGCGCGAACGGCTCCTTCTCACCATGCTTGCTCTCGCGGTGTTCTGGCTCGGGCTGTATCCGGTCACCTTCCTGGATGCGGCCAGAATGCCGCTGCATGACGTGCTGCAACTGGCTCCGGCCATCCTCGATGTGGGTTGACCTCTCCGCCCTCGCCCCTTTCATCCTGCTGGCCGCCGGTGGAATCGTCGTGCTCGCGCTCGGCGTATGGCCGCGGCCCGTCTCCCGGCTGACCCTGATGATTACGACGCTGATTTTCCTGTTGGCAGCCGCCGCCTGCGCCGCCCTCTTCTGGAACACGCCCGGTACGCTCGCGGGACTCATCGTTCTCGACCCCGCCGCCCGCCTGTTCGTGATCCTGTTCAGCCTGGGAACGGCCGGCGTCGCCCTGCTTGCCCACGCTCATCCCCCCATTCGGGAGGATGCCGGGGATGAGTTCTTCGGCCTCCTGCTGTTTGCCACTCTGGGCATGGCATTGCTCGCCTGCGCCGAACATCTGCTTACGGCCTTTCTGGGCCTGGAGATCCTCGCCGTGCCCCTGTTCGCGCTTGTCGCCTGGCGGCCCGCAAGAACCGGCGCCGTTGAAGGAGGCATCAAATATACCATTCTTGCCGGGGTTGCCGCGGCCTTCTTTCTTTACGGTATCGCTCTGATTTATGCGGAAACCGGCAGCATGTCGCCCGGGCGATTCGTGGCCGCCATGTCGTGGCAGACCAATCCCGTCGTCCTCGCCGGCGTGGCCCTGCTGCTGGTGGGCGCCGGTTTCAAGCTTGCCGTCGTCCCCTTCCACATGTGGGCGCCCGATATTTATCAGGCGGCTCCCGCCCCGGTTTCCGCCCTGTTCGCCACCACGGCCAAGGCGGCGGTGCTGGCTTTTCTTGTTCGCCTGCTGATGTTGCAAATGCCGGGGGCCTGGGAAGCCACGCTGCCCGTGATCGGCTTGCTGGCAGCCGCGACCATGACCGTCGGTAACGTCCTGGCCCTGTTCCAGGACAATTTCAAGCGCCTGCTGGCCTATTCTTCCATTGCCCACATCGGCTATATTCTGGTGGCATTTTCCGCCGGCAATGCACTGGGTCGCGAGGCCGCCGTTTATTATGCGGTGGCCTATGTGGCGATGAATCTCGGCGCTTTCGGCGTTATCTCGGCGCTGGCCTTCGCGGATAAGGACCGTGAACGCATTGAAGATTATCGGGGGCTCGGCCGCCGCCATCCGGGTCTGGGGCTGGCCATGGCCATATGCCTGCTCGCCCTGGCCGGGTTACCGCCGACGGCCGGTTTTATGGCCAAGCTGCTGGCCTTCGGCGCTGCTATTGAAGCAGGCCAGATCGCCCTGGCCGTTCTCGCCGTGCTGAATACGGCCTTGTCGTTCTATTTTTACCTGCGCATCATTCTGGTGTTTTATTCCGCCAAAACGCCTTCCGGGGAAAGCAAAACCCCGCCATGGCCCGCCACGCTTGCCATTGCGGCATCCACGATCACCGTCATCGCGATCGGCCTGTTTCCATCCGTGCTTCTCAATGTTTTGTAGCCTTCCGGAGTTTAAAACTCCGGAAAATTGGATTGAACTATTGAAAATCATCCGGGGCCGGGACTCCGACGGGCTAG
>CAZVLQ010000011.1:0-61377 GCA_964628185.1 uncultured Zetaproteobacteria bacterium
GAATATCTTCCTGATCGATGTGCTGCCTGCATGGCATTCAAACAGGGGAAAGCGGTTGGTCAAAGCGCCGAAAGTTCATCTGACGGATACGGGTCTGGCATCCGCATTGCTTGGCGTCAACCGGTGCCAACTGGAGGCGGACAGGGGGATGCTCGGTCATTTGCTGGAAAGCTTCGTGTATAATGAACTGTGCCGCCAGGCAAGCTGGTGCGAAAGTGATGTCCGCTTTCATCATTTCAGGGACAAGGATCAGTACGAGGTCGATATTGTCATGGAACAACAAGGCGGCGGCATTGTGGGCGTCGAAGTCAAGGCGGGAGCGACGCTGGATGGAGGGGACTTCAAAGGCCTGAGACGGTTGCGCTCCGTGGCGGGAGACAACTTCATCGTCGGCGTGGTGCTTTACGATGGCGACATGATTCTGCCATTTGGAGAGGGCTTATTTGCCGTGCCCGTCAGCGCCCTGTGGGAGGGAAAGAAAGCAGACTGATCCGGTTACAAAACATCGTTAGTGTCCTGCTCCGGCATCAAGGAACACCCTGCCTTTCCTGACGTTGTCGGCCGGCCTTGTCCAGCAGGGTGGCCAGGTCGGCGTTTCTCAGGTGCGTATAGCGCTTCAGCATTTGCAGCCTCTTGTGGCCGGTGATGCTGGCAACCTGAAGATCGGTGAACAAGCCGGACTCCACGAAGCGGGAGGTAGCCTCGTGACGCAGATCGTGGAAGCGTAATCCCTCGATACCGGGGCAGTCGCACGGCTTCTGCTTCCCTGAAGCATGCGCGTGCACATGTTCGCAGGCCCGCCTGCAAGCGCGGGGAAAGGCCAGTTTGATCGCATTCTCGCTTGTCTGGAATACCCGGCCGTTCACTGAACGAGGCAGCTCGCGCACTGAGCGGTACATGCCGGAACAGGGTTTTCCCTTTCGGATTCTTGTTCCTGCATTTCAGCATGCGCCTGTCGAAGTCGATGTCCTGCCAGCACAGTGCCAGGACTGTTCACGGCACTGGAACTTGCTATAGTCACTGTATTGCTTTGGCGGTTCTCCGGGGGTGTGGAATGAAAAAGGTGTTGATTGGCGTTGTTGTGTTGCTCGCGATTGTTGTCGGGGTGTCCGTCTTTGTTGTTTCATCCCTGGACGGCATCGTCAAGGGTGCGATTGAAACCTATGGTTCCGAAGCGACCGGAACACGGGTGAGCGTTGCTGATGTAAAAATCAGGATGAAATCGGGCGAGGGGACAATCCGGGGCTTGAACATTGCCAATCCAGGAGGGTTCAGCGATCCCAATATTTTCGAGCTGGGCATGATCAGCGCCAGAATCAATACGGATACATTGATGCAGAACCCCGTTATCATCGAGAAGGTCAGTATCCGTTCTCCGGCGGTTTTTTATGAAATCAATAAATCCGGAGTCTCCAATGTGGATGTGCTAAGGAAGAATCTGGGCGGAAGCGGCGGCGGGCCGGGAGGTACGGCCCGGAGCGGTGGCGGCGAGCAGCTGAAAATGATCATCCGGAAACTGGTGGTTGAGGGCGGAAAGGTCAGGGTGAGGATCGCGGCCCTCGGCAACAGGGAACAGAATGTGAATATTCCCGCCATACGGCTTGCCAATGTGGGAAAGAAGAGCGGTGGCGTGACCGCTGCCGAGGTAGCGCAGATTCTGGGCAAACATCTGGTGAAGAACGTCAAGGCTTCGGTTGCCACGCTGGGCGTGCGTCAATATCTCGGAAAATCAGCGGATGCATTCAAAAAAGGCGCGTTGGACAAGATCGGCCGGGTTGGCGGCGGACTTGGAAAAGCGGTTGGGGGCGCCGCCGGGCATATCGGCGGCGCATTAAAGGGCTTGCTCGGAAAATAGTCTCTGTAACACCCTTTTCAGCGCCCGGGAGTCTGTTGGGCCTGGCGGGATTGTGGATGGCTGGCAACTGACGGTGCGTAAACGCACGCAAGAAGGAGGATCAGGTAATGCCGGGCGGCCAGAATGCCAGGCTTGATCGGGCAATCCAGGGATCAGGGATCAGGGGTTCATTTGTGTCTTCTGTCCCCTGTCTTTCGTCTGCCGGGATATGTCCGCCTTCATGCAATATACGGGTTAATTTCCCTATTACAGCCATGCTGCTATCATGCGGCGCTCTTTAACCTGCATTTTCATGAGATTCATGCTGGAAAGGATAAAGATGAGTATTAAC
This sequence comes from uncultured Zetaproteobacteria bacterium, assembly GCA_964628185.1. Lineage (GTDB taxonomy): Bacteria > Pseudomonadota > Zetaproteobacteria > Mariprofundales > Mariprofundaceae > CAZVLQ01. The sequence goes on from CAZVLQ010000011.1 coordinate 2,187, forward strand.
CAGAGAGGCTGTTAATGGAATTGCTGGGCGATGGCCTGACCTTTGACGACGTGCTGCTGGTGCCGCGGGCCAGTTCCGTCCTGCCCGGAATGGCGGATGTTTCCACGCGTCTGACGCGCAAGCTCAGGCTGAATATCCCCGTACTGTCGGCAGCCATGGATACGGTTACGGAATCTTCGGTGGCAATCTGCCTGGCGCAGGAAGGCGGCATTGGCGTTATCCATAAAAACCTGAAGCCGGAAAGGCAGGCGGCTGAAGTCCGCCGGGTCAAGCGCTTTGAAGCCGGCGTCGTGCAGGATCCGCTGACGGTCAGAGCCGATGATACGCTCGTGGCCGTTCGCAAGCTGGCGGAAGAGAACGGATTTTCCGGGTTTCCCGTGCTTGATGAAAATGACCGGATTTGTGGCGTTGTCACCAATCGTGACATACGTTTCGAGACCGATCCGGACAAACCCGTGGTTGAGATGATGACGCCTCGTGAGCGCCTGGTGACGGTCAGTCCGGGGGCGGATCTGAATCATTGTAAAGAGTTGTTTCGCGAGCACCGCATTGAAAGGCTGCCGGTTGTGGATGCTGACTGGCGGCTGCACGGCATGGTAACCGTGCGGGATATCGAGAAATCCACGGCCTTCCCGCGCGCCGTGCGGGACGACCTGGGCCGCCTGCTCGTGGCCGCGGCCATCGGCGTCGGCGACAGGGAACTGGCTCGATTCGAGGCGCTGCTGGCGGCGGGCGTGGATGCCGTGGTGGTGGATACGGCGCATGGGCATTCCGACGGCGTGATCAATCAGGTGCGCGAGATCAAGCAGGCGCATGGCGATGCCATCCAGGTGATCGGCGGCAATATTGCCACGGCGGAAGCGGTGCATGCGCTGGCGGATGCGGGCGCGGATGCGGTGAAGGTTGGCATAGGGCCGGGCTCGATCTGCACCACGCGCATGGTGGCCGGCGTGGGTGTACCACAGCTTACGGCCGTATTGCAGTGCGCCAAAGCCGGAAAAGAGGCGAGCGTGCCCGTGATTGCCGATGGCGGCATCAAGTTTTCCGGAGATTTTGCCAAGGCGGTGGCCGCGGGCGCGTCAGCCTGTATGTTTGGTTCGATGTTTGCCGGCACGGATGAAGCGCCGGGAGAAAAAATCCTGTATCAGGGTCGCGCCTACAAGGCTTACCGGGGTATGGGATCAATCGGAGCCATGCAGGAGGGGAGCAAGGACCGCTACTTTCAGAGTGATGTGGATGAGGCAATGAAGCTGGTGCCGGAGGGCATCGAAGGCCGCGTGGCCTACAAGGGGCCGTTGTCCGATATTCTGCATCAGCTTGTCGGCGGCCTGCGTTCCGCCATGGGCTACGTGGGTGCGGCCGGCATCGAGCAGATGCATCAGCGCGCGCAATTTGTGCGCATCACCGGCTCGGGCCTGCGTGAATCGCATGTGCATGACGTGACGATTATCAAGGAAGCTCCCAATTACCGGCTTGATTCCTGACAGACAACCGCAAGGGTGCGGATAAGCAATGGAAAAAATCCTGATTCTGGACTTTGGTTCGCAATATACGCAGTTGATTGCCCGGCGCATTCGCGAGGCGCATGTTTATTGCGAGATCCATCCGTGTACGGTGGATGGCGCATTCATCCGTGAATTTGACGCCGGGGGCATCGTGCTTTCCGGTGGCCCGGCCTCCGTGCTGGATGACGGCGCCCCGCTCGTGGATGACTGTGTATTTGAGCTCGGCGTTCCCGTGCTTGGTATCTGCTATGGCATGCAACTGATGACCCACATGCTCGGTGGTGAGGTTGGCCGGGCGGAGCAGCGCGAATATGGCCGGGTGCGTGTGCTGATCGATGATGCCAGCGATTTTTTTGCGCCGGTGGCGGGCAATCGCGACATTGAGGTGTGGATGAGTCACGGTGACCGGATCGAGCACCCGCCCGCGGGATTCGTGAATATCGGGCATTCATCCAATGCGCCGTACGCGGCTTTTGCCGATCATACGCGGCACTTTTACGGCATCCAGTTTCATCCCGAAGTGGTGCATACGCCGGAGGGCGCGGCACTGCTGTCCCATTTTGCCCGCTCCGTCTGCGGTTGCGCCGGCGACTGGACCATGGGTTCCTACGCCGAAATCGCAAAGCGGCAGATTCGCGAACAGGTCGGCGGGAAAAAGGTGCTCTGCGCCCTGTCCGGCGGCGTGGATTCTTCGGTTGTGGCCGTGCTGATTCACGAGGCCATCGGTGAACAGTTGACCTGTGTGTTTGTCAACAACGGTCTGCTCAGGCTCGGCGAGGCTGAAAAGGTGCAGCAGGTGTTTTGCGGAGAGTTCAATATTCGTCTGAACTATGTGGATGCCGGGGAACGTTTTCTGCGACTGCTGGCCGGCGTGGCCGATCCTGAAGAGAAGCGGAAATGTATCGGACGGGAATTTATCGCTGTTTTTGAGGAAGAAGCGGGCAAGATCGGCCATGTTGATTTTCTCGCCCAGGGGACACTGTATCCCGATGTAATTGAGTCCGTTTCATTCAGGGGTCCAAGCGCGGTGATCAAGAGCCACCATAACGTGGGTGGGCTGCCGGCGCGCATGAAGATGGAACTGATTGAACCTCTGCGCGAACTGTTCAAGGATGAGGTGCGCGAACTGGGCCGGGAGCTGGGCATACCCGAGGAGATCATTGGCCGCCAGCCCTTCCCGGGCCCGGGCCTGGCCATTCGCTGTCTGGGCGAGGTGACGCGGGAAAGGCTGGACATTCTGCGCCGCGCCGATGCCATCGTGCTGGAGGAAATCAAGTCGGCGGGACTGTATCAGCAGATATGGCAGAGTTTCGCCGTTCTGCTGCCGGTGCGGTCGGTCGGCGTGATGGGCGATGAGCGTACCTACGAGAGCTGTATCGCCCTGCGCGCGGTAGAATCGCTGGATGGCATGACGGCGGATTTTTCGCATCTTCCGCATGCCCTGCTGGGCCAGATCACCAATCGAATTATCAACGAGGTCAAGGGTGTCAACCGGGTGGTCTATGATGTTACCAGCAAGCCGCCCGGGACGATTGAATGGGAATAGCTACTCAGGAGCCCCGTCTTTTCCTCCATGGCGGCGTTGCTGCGATGCTCGAATCCTCACGTATAAACACATATGCTACGGATTCTGCGCTTCTCACGCCTTGCCATGAAGCAAAATCCAAGGCTTCTGAGTAGCTATGAATTGGAATAAAACTCAAGGAGCCAATGAATGAAGAAACATATTGCATGTGCCGCGATCCTGCTGATGGCGGGTTGCACCGCCGGTTCACAGCACGCGGCGAATCAGAAAAAGGGTGTAAGCCTGGGTAGCGAGTCAGAGAAATTCAGCTATGCCATCGGGCTCGATATTGGCCATTCGTTGAAGCGAATCGGCACGAAAATTGATCTGGACGCCTTTGATGCAGCCGTGGCCACCGTCATGCTCGACCGGAAGCCTGCTCTGACGGCACAGGATGCGGCCCGGGCCAAAAAGATTGTGTTCAAAAAACAGCAGGAAAAGTTTTTGTCCAGGCGTAAGGCCCAGGCCGTGAAAAACAGGAAAGAGGGTGATGCGTTTCTGGCCGGGAATGCAAAAAAGCCGGGTGTTCAGGTTACCGCCAGCGGCCTGCAGTATCAGGTGCTGAAAGCGGGAAGCGGGCCGAAGCCCAAAGCCACGGACAGGGTGAAGGTGAACTACAAGGGTACGCTGATCGACGGGACCGAGTTTGATTCCTCCTACAAGCGCGGCAAGCCGGTCACGTTCCCGCTGAACAGGGTGATCAGGGGCTGGACGGAAGGTCTGCAATTGATGCCCGTGGGCAGCAAATACCGGTTCTTTCTTCCATCGCAACTGGCCTATGGGGAACAGGGCGCCGGCAGCCGTATCGGGCCGGATTCCACGCTCGTTTTTGATATTGAACTGCTGAGCATCGAAGGAAGGAAATAGGCGCGTCCGTGTTGAGTCGTCTGACTGAAAAGCTGGGAGGCATTGCCGGGCGTCTGCGCGGTGCGGCGCGTGTTTCCGAGGCCGATCTGGATGCCACCCTGCGGGAAATGCGTATCGCGCTGCTGGAAGCGGATGTAGCCCTGCCGGTGGTGCGGCAGTTGATGGCGGACGTACGTGAGCGCGCACTTGGCTCGGAAGTTGCAAAAAGTCTGAATCCGGGGCAGGTCATCGTCAAAATCCTGCATGATGTGCTGACGGACCTGCTGGGCGGCCAGCGCCGGGAACTGGATATCTCGAAAATCCCGTCGGTCATTTTGCTGTGCGGCCTGCAGGGCGCGGGCAAGACGACTACGGCCGGCAAACTGGCGCACCTGCTTCAGGGACAGGGCAAACGGGTGGCACTGACCAGCGTGGATGCAACCCGGCCCGCGGCACGTGAGCAACTAAAGGTGCTCGCCGGACAGGTGGACGTGCCTTATATCGAAGGCATCGGCTCAGCGCCCGTGGCCATGGCCAAATCCGCGCTGAACGAGGCCCGGACCGGTGGCCGCCATGTGCTGATTCTGGATACGGCCGGCCGTCAGGTCGCGGACGATGCGCTGATGTCAGAAATCCGCGAGGTGGCCGCCGCCGTGAATGCAAGCGAACGCCTGCTCGTTCTGGATTCGATGGCCGGCCAGAGCGCATTGACCATCGCCGCGCAGTTCCATGCCTCGGTGGATCTTTCCGGCTGTATCCTGACCAAGACGGATGCGGATGTACGCGGTGGCGCGGCGCTTTCGGTGGCGCATGTCACCGGCATTCCCGTGCGCTATATCGGTACCGGCGAGAAGATAGCCGCCTTCGAATTTTTTGATCCGCGGCGTTTTTCCGGGCGCATTCTCGGTCAGGGCGATGTGGTCGGACTGGTTGAAAAAGTACAGGCCGGCGTGGATCGGGAACAGGCCGAAAGAATGGCGAAGAAGGTCAGGAAAGGCGCGTTTGATCTGATGGATTTCGCCGAGCAGCTGGGCCAGATGCAGAAAATGGGCGGCATGTCTTCGATGCTGAAGATGCTGCCGGGCATGAACCTGCCGGCCGAAAAACTGGCACAGATGGACGATGGGCCAGTGAGACGCATGCAGGCGATGGTCTATTCGATGACGCCGAAGGAGCGCAGGTATCCCAGGATCGTCAATGGCAGCCGCAAACGGCGTATTGCCGCCGGTTCCGGCACCAGCATCCAGGAGATCAATCAGATGCTGAAACAGTTCGCCCAAATGCAGAAGATGATGAAAAAGATGAAAGGAGCGAAAGGCCGTCGCATGATGGCGCAGATGGCCGGCCGCTTCGGCGGTATGCCGGGCATGCCGAAGATGTAATGTGCAGGTATGTCGACCACTTTCAGCATCCGCGTTGAATGCTATGCGGGCCACAGAGGCGAGCAGATCCCCCGTCGTTTTTATCCGGGCGAGCACTGTGTTGAGGTGCTTCGGGTGCTTGATGCATGGCTTGCCCCCGATCATCGTTATTTCAAGGTTCAGGGTGACGACGAGGCCGTTTACATCCTGCGCCAGGATACAGAATCGGGCATCTGGGTATTAACCATGTTTGACAGTGGCTTGCCCTGACCTTTACACACAAGTCATGTCCCCGCTTTTCCCCGTGGATAATGATGGCGATGGGCGTCCCTTTAGCAGGGCTACTTTTTCTTGCTCCGGAGTTGCCGGCCGTCTATAGTGCGCCGCCTGATTTTCCGGAGGTATTGATTTTATGGCAACCGTAATTCGTCTGCAGCGTGGCGGGCGCAAGAAGCGTCCGTTTTATTCCATCGTGGTGATGGATTCCCGCAAACGCCGCGATGGCGCCTTTATCGAAAAGCTTGGTTACTACGATCCCTGCAGGGAGCCCGACGTGATTGAGTTGAATCTGGAGCGTGTGAAAGTCTGGACCGATGAGGGTGCGCAGGTGTCTCCACGCGTCGCCGGTTTGATCAAACTTGTGGAAAGTCCTGATTTGGCAGAGAAGGTCAAAGTCAATGCTGCCGAGGTGGAAGCTGCAATTGAAGAACCGGCGGAAGAAGCTCCGGCTGAGGAAGCTGCTGCCGCGGAGCCCGAGAAAGCGGAAGCTGCTAAAGAACCGGCTGAAAAAAAGAAGGCTGCTGTGAAAAAGGACGAGGAAAAGGCTGACGCCTGATCGTCTGCTTGAAGTCGGTGTGATTCATGGGGCGCATGGCCTTAAGGGTGCACTAACAATATTTTCGTATACCCGGCCCGCCATTGGCATCGCCGGGTATTCTCGCTGGTGGCTGGGCGAATCGGCCGAAGTCGCAAAACCCTATCATGTTCAGCGTTGCTGGCAGCATGGCCGGCGCATTCTTGCGCAACTGGATGGTATCGCCGATATGGATACCGCCGATGCACTGAAAGGTTTTAAGATCCGGGTGCACGCGGACGATGTTGAGGTGAACAGGGAGGAATTTCTCTGGGAGGACCTGCTGGGTTGCGAGGTTATCGTTGCCGGAGGGGAAACGTTGGGGACGGTGACGGCCCTGGAGGAATACGGTGCGCAGGATATTCTCGTTGTGCGCACGCCCGCGGATGCCGCGCGATGCGGTGAATGGATGTTACCGTTCATCCGGGAGGTGGTTGTGGATGTCGATCTGACGGCCCGACGTATTGAAGTAAATCTGACGGAAGGCATGGACGCATGTTTTACGCCCAAATCCTGACGCTTTTTCCTGAATTCTTTGATTCTCCGCTTTCCTGTTCGATCCCGAAGCGGGCAATGGAGGCGGGTATTGCAAGCGTGAGCTGTATTCAGATTCGTGATTTTGCCACGGATCGGCATCATCGTGTGGATGATGCACCCTACGGCGGAGGTCCGGGCATGGTGATGAAGCCCGGGCCGGTGGTTGCGGCCATACGCGAGGCGCGCCGGCGTCGGTCGGATACCCGTGTGATCATGCTTTCTCCGGCCGGGGCGCCATTGACGCAGAAAAAGGTGCGGGACTATGCCGGGTTGCCGGGACTGACGCTGCTCTGTGGTCGTTATGAGGGCTTTGATGAACGCATTGCCGATTTCGTGGATGAAAAACTGTCTGTGGGTAATTTTGTGCTATCCGGAGGCGAATCGGCGGCACTGTGTGTGCTCGATGCCGTGATACGGCTGCTGCCGGGGGCGCTGGGTGATGCCGGTTCCGCCGGGCAGGACTCTTTTTCACGGGAAGGCATGCTTGACTGGCCGCATTTCACACGGCCGGAGGAATTCGAGGGTCGGCGGGTGCCGGACGTGCTGCTTTCCGGCAATCATGCAGAGATCGAAAAATGGCGCCGCCGGCAGGCTGTTATGCGAAGCCGGAAACCTGTTTCCGATCATTAACCCGGGTTAAGTAGCACCCGGCGCCTGGAAAAAAGAGACGCGGATGAGAGCGCCGGTGTACAAAAGCGTGAATGCTGCAACAAATCCACCGAGAATCTTCATGTAACCTCCTGTTTTTTATATAATGTGCTTCCCTGCTTCATGATGTGACAAGCCACACGGCCCCGAACAGCGGACGCTCCTGCCCGGCCATCCGGGGCAGGCATGCAAACAAGATGCGCAATCATGCTCGATAGATGTTAAATTACGCTGACGATAAAATGAGGGGATTTTTAAGAAGAACATCTGCTGAGGGATTGGATGAAAAGGAAACATATGTCATGAGCCAAACACAACTCCGCTACAGCGACAGGCCGTCATGGCTGAATCAGACGGGGTCTTTCAGCTCGATTCTGATTCTGCTGCTGATGCCATTCCTTGTTCGTGAGATGACGCCAGTCCTTAGTGCCGGAAATGTACTGATCGCCGTCCTGATCATGCTGACGATTGTTTACAGCCACTATTCGTGGGAATTTACGATTGGTGATGGTGATATCCAGAGCCGGCACGGGATATTCTCAAAGGAGACCAAAAGCATTCGTATACGGAACATTAGAGATATCAGGCTGAAACAGACAACCATTCAGCGTATTTTCGGTGTTGGTGATGTGGAATTTACGACCGGCGGCAGCATCGCTTCCAGGGTGACATTTTGTGGTATCGCTTCCCCGGAAACTCTCAGGGACAGGGTTGAGTCGGCGAGAAAACGTAGAAAGAGGCGCTAGCCCGTATATTGCATGAAGGCGGACATCTGATGGACAGGATATTACATTATATCAATGACCTACACAGAACCAAGCCACCTTATCTGTGGTTACACTTTGTCCTATCCGGTTTCAGACCCGATCAGGCTCGGCATCCTGGCCGCTCGGCCTCAAACCATAGCTACGGCTATGCTTTTTCGCCCGATCAACCAGCCTGCCAAGCCTGCTCAAGCCTGAATTCCGAATCCTTCATGCAATATACGGGCTAGGAGCCTGTCGCATCGAATTCAGCATGGACCGGGGGCTGGTCGTGCAGCGCCTGCCGGCGTTAAATGGATGGTTGTCACCGATAGCAGGGACCGGTAAAGTGCGCCACCTTTCCGTCAGGGCATTTGTCTGGATTGCCTGGGACGATTGCATTGCCGTTCAACTGGAGGCTTACAATGCGTGCGCTGGATAATGTGACCAGGGATCAGCTACGGGATGATATCCCCGAGTTTCGCGAGGGTGATACCGTGCGCGTCAATGTCCGGGTGGTGGATTTCAAGGAGACCAAGAAGGGCCTTGAGCGCCGGGAGCGCCTGCAGGCCTATGAAGGCGTCGTGATCGCACGTCATAACAATGGCATTTCCAGCTCTTTTACGGTGCGCAAGATTTCCAGCGGTATCGGCGTGGAACGTGTGTTTCCGCTGCATTCGCCGATGCTGGAGAGTATCAAGCTTGTGCGCCACGGACGGGTGCGCCGGGCCAAGCTGTATTATCTGCGTGCCCTGCGCGGCAAGGCGGCCCGCATTCGCGAGCGCCGCATCTAACCCGGGCTAAATTCGGCTCCGTCCGGGTTGATTGCCAATTTTGATACAGGGGGCCCGTATGGGTCCCCTGTTGTTTTAAATTCTGTTTTTCCGGGGAGTTGACAGATGTCCGATCGTTCCGATTTCTTTCATGCCGGTCTGACCGATACGCCGGTTGCCGAGGCGATCGCCGCCGAGCTTGGCCGCCAGCAGCATACGCTGGAGCTGATCGCCAGTGAGAATATCGTGTCGCAGGCCGTGCTGGAGGCACAGGGCTCGGTCATGACCAACAAGTATGCGGAAGGCTATCCGGGCCGCCGCTACTATGGTGGTTGCGAGCATGTGGACAAGGTGGAGGCGCTGGCGCAGGAACGCGCGAAAAAGATGTTTGGCGTCGCCCACGCCAATGTGCAGCCGCATTCAGGCTCGCAGGCCAATATGGCGGTCTATATGGCCGTATTGCAACCCGGCGATACCATCATGGGAATGGATCTGTCGCACGGTGGCCACCTGACGCACGGCTCTCCGGTGAACTTTTCGGGACGACTGTACAAGGTCGTGGCCTATGGCGTGCGCGAATCCGACGAATTGATTGATTATGATGCGATGCAGCGGCTGGCTGATGAGCACAGACCGGACATGATCATCGGCGGTGCCTCGGCCTATGAGCGGCCGATTGATTTTGCCCGTATGCGCGAGATCGCCCACTCGGTGGGTGCGTATCTGATGGTCGATATGGCGCATTACGCCGGCCTGATCGCGGCCGGCATTTATCCGAGTCCGGTGGGCCATGCGCACGTGATTACGACAACGACCCACAAAACATTGCGCGGTCCGCGCGGCGGCATGATCCTGACCGATGACGATGAACTGGCGAAAAAAATCAATTCACGCATTTTCCCCGGTATTCAGGGCGGGCCGCTGATGCACGTGATTGCAGCCAAGGCCGTGGCCTTCGGCGAGGCCCTGGGCGAGCAGTTCAGGATCGATCAGAAACAGACCATCGCCAATGCACGGACGCTGGCCGACACGCTTTCCGGCGGCGGTCTGCGCATCGTTTCCGGCGGCACGGACTGCCATATGTTCCGCGTGGATGTTCGTCCGCAGGGACTGACGGGAAAAGTGGCCGAAGCCTCGCTGGAGGCGGCCGGCATTACCGTGAACAAGAATACCATTCCGTTTGATCCCGCGTCGCCCTTCGTAACCAGCGGTATTCGCATCGGCACGGCGGCTATCACCACGAGAGGTATGAAGGAAGTGGAAGCCAGGCAAATCGGCGAAATGATTCTGAAGGTGCTGAAGGCGCCGGATGATGCGGGGGTCCGGGCCGGGGTTTCCGGGCAAGTGCGGACGCTGACGGACCGCTTTCCGATTTACGGCTGATGCATTGTCCGTTTTGCAACGCGGCCGATACGCGCGTGGTTGATTCGCGGGTGGTGGAAGACGGCGCCGGTGTTCGCCGTCGGCGCGCATGCGAGTCCTGCGGCAAGCGCTTTTCCACCTATGAGAGGGCGCACTTGCGTCTTCCGCTTGTCATCAAGAAGGACGGCACGCGTCAGCCGTTTGATACGGAAAAGGTGCGCGGGGGTATGTCCAAGGCGCTGGAAAAGCGCCCGGTATCGGCCGAGGCCCTGGATGCCGGCGTGGCAGCCGTGTTGCGCGCGGTGCAGGAAATGGGCACGGCGGAGGTGCCGGCGGCGCAGGTGGGGGATTTTGTCATGCGCGAATTGCACAGGCTCGACGGCGTGGCATACATTCGTTTTGCCTCCGTTTACCGCGAATTCAAGGATGTGGACGAATTTCTGGCGGCGGTAAAAAATGCGGTCAGCAGGAAGGAGGATACATGAGCATCGGGATCGCCGTATTGCCCGGTGACGGTATCGGGCCGGAGATTGTCCGTGAGGCGCTGAAGGTGCTGGGCGTGCTTAACCGCTGTTTCGGTCTGGCTGCGGAGTGGGAAGAAGCCGCCATCGGCGGCGCCGGTTACGATGCGTCCGGCGATCCCTATCCCGCCGCTACCCGGCATCTTGCCCGCAAGGCCGATGCGGTGCTGCTGGGCGCGGTGGGTGGACCGAAATGGGAGCGGCTTGCCAAGCCGCTTCGGCCTGAAGCCGGCCTGCTCGCAATCCGGGCCGATCTTGGGCTGTTTGCCAATTATCGCCCGGTGAAGGTGCATCCTCAGTTGCTGGCCGCATCAACCCTGAGACCGGAAATCGTGGACGGAGTGGATATTCTCGTCGTGCGCGAACTGGTCAGCGGTGTGTATTTCGGCAGGCCGCGCGGCATCGGGGAAAAAGATGGCGAGCGCCGCGGTTTCAATACCATGGCCTACAGCGAACAGGAAGTTGTCCGTGTCGCCCGCAAGGCTTTTACCGCGGCCCGTTTGCGCGGCCGCCGCGTATGCTCGGTGGACAAGGCGAATGTGCTTGATGTGTCCGAATTCTGGCGTGAAGTCGTATGCCGCGTGCATGCGGATGAATTTTCCGATATCGTATTGACTCATATGTACGTGGATAATGCGGCCATGCAGCTGATCCGCAATCCGAGGCAGTTTGATGTTATCGTCACATCGAATCTGTTCGGCGATATCCTGTCGGATGAGGCATCCATGCTGACCGGCTCCATCGGCATGCTGCCAAGTGCTTCAATTGGTGAGCAGCATGCGCTGTTTGAGCCGATTCACGGTTCAGCGCCCGATATCGCCGGACGGGGTACGGCCAACCCGCTGGCAACCATTCTTTCCGTCGCCATGATGATGAGATATACGCTGAACCGCCCTGAACTCGCCGACAGCATTGAAGCCGCGGTTGAATCGGTACTGGATGATGGCGTTCGCACCCCGGATCTGGCCGGGGGCGGACAAACGGTTTCATGCCCGGATATGGGGGATGCCGTATGCCGGAAGCTGGAAGCGATGGCATGAGCGGTTTTCTTCCCCGCAAAAAGGCCTGTAACGTGGCCGTGGTGGGTGCGACCGGCGCGGTGGGCAAAACAATGCTGGAAATACTTGAGGAGCGGAAATTCCCGGTGGCTGATTTTGCGCCGCTGGCATCCAGTCGCAGCGCCGGCGCCAGGGTCGAATTCAGGGGCAGGGAATACGTTGTTCAGGATCTGGCCCATTTTGATCCGGAAGGATTTGATATTGCATTATTTTCAGCCGGAGCCGGCACATCCCGGGAACACGCGCCTCGCTTTGCCTCGGCCGGATGTTACGTGATCGATAATTCCAGCGCCTGGCGCATGCACGAGGATGTTGCGCTTGTTGTGCCGGAAGTGAATCCGCACGCGCTGGTATTGGCGAAATCGAACCGGATCATCGCCAATCCGAATTGTTCGACCATCCAGATGGTTGCGGCCCTGAAGCCCCTGCATGACGCCGTACCGATCAGACGCGTGGTCGTGGCCACCTACCAGGCCGTATCCGGTGCGGGAGGACGCGCCATTGAGGAACTGGCCGGACAGACCCGCAACCTGCTTTGCGGGCGTGAGGCACAGGTAAATATCTTGCCGGCGCGTATTGCCTTTAATGTGATTCCCCAGATTGATATTTTTCTGGAAGACGGCAGTACGAAAGAGGAACGCAAGATGATGGATGAAACCCGCAAGATCCTGGAAGCGGATATCGCCGTAGCTGTAACCGCCGTCCGTGTGCCTGTTTTCTACGGCCATTCCGAGGCTGTTAACCTCACATTTGAGGGACCGATAACAGCGGCGCAGGCGCGTGATATTCTGGCCGGAAGTACGGGGATTTGCGTTGTGGATGACCCGGAAAGTGAGGATTATCCCCTGGCGAGCATGGCCGCGGGGACGGATCCGGTCTGGGTGGGGCGCATCCGCAATGATGCTTCATGTCCCAATTCCTTGCAGCTGTGGATTGTGGCGGATAATGTGCGCAAAGGCGCCGCCCTGAATGCAATCCAGATCGCGGAACTGCTGGTTCATTGAACAGGCCGCACAAGAGGCGGGATGCCCGGAGACACATGGAGGATTGCGGGATGATGTCTAGCCTTGCCCTGCGGGTATTACCCGTTTTTCTTGCCTGCTGGTTGCTGGGTATGCCCCAGGCCCATGCCATTGCATTGGGTAAAATCGAGGTTGCAAGCCACCTGAACGAGGCTTTTTTTGCCGACATTCCACTTCAGTTAAAGAGCGGCGAACACATTGCCGGGCTTTCCGTGGGCCTGGCATCCCCCGCTGATTACAGGATTCTCGAGGTGTATCGTGATCCTGCCGTGGATGAATTGCGGGCAGATGTAAAACATGATAAGCGCGGGAATCATGTGGAGCTTTCATCCGTCTCCGTGGTTACGTCCCCGTTCTTTAATCTTGTCCTGAAGGTGCATCAGGGGCATGCCACCTACTTCAAGAAATATCCCGTTTTCCTTGAATTGCCACGGGTCCGGCCTGCTCAGGTAAAGCACCCGCTTGTTTCGCCGGCAAAGCCGCCGTCTGAAGCCGGAAAGATCCCCGTTTCAGGAACCCCCGCGGCCGTACCGGAAAAGGGGCCGGAAGCTGTGTTCATGCCGTTCGACGGCTGGGCGAGGATCGGGCGCTACGGACCCATGGTGTATGGTGATACCATCGGTACTGTGGCCGGCCGGCTGCGGATTGATTCGCGCTTCACCTTGCCGCAGGTGATGGTTGCCCTGTTTGAAAAGAACAGGAAAAAATTTGAGCGGGAAAACATTAATCTGATCAAGGCGGGGGTTTATCTGGATGTTCCGAGCGCACATGAGGTGGGGGCAATCAGCCCCGCGCAGGCCATGGCCGCACTCAGGCAACACATGCGCCGGTGGAAGCAGATGCGGGAGCAGCCGCATTATGCTGCTGTAGCCAGGGCTCAGAAGAACCGTTACAAGGCGCGTGTCCGGGTAGGGGAGGTGGCTATGGGCGCCCCTGCTACTGAAAAGCAACCGGGTGAGAAAAGTGAGGCTGCGGCCGGCAAGCCATCCCCGGCGCCGCAAAGCCCGACCTCGTCCGGCGGTAAAACAGCCAAAACCGGTTCTACGACCGGTGCGCAAGCCATGCTGGAGAACCTGCGGAAGGAGAACAGCAGTCTGCGCGAGAGACTTAAGACGGATGAGGAGAAACTTGCCGCAATTTCCGCCAGGCTGAAAAAAGCCAATCCGGCCGCGACAGCTGCACGCATAAGAAAGCTTGAATTTCGCACGGTACATATTCAGGCCGAACTGAAACAGGCCCGACAGCAGGTGCGGGATGCCAGCGGCATGCACTGGATTACATATGCCTTTGCCGGCCTTGTTGTTTTGCTTCTGGGAACGATAGGTTATCTTCTGAGGCGTGAGCGCCCGCACCCGGCCGGGTCGGCTGCCGCGGTCGGTGATGCAGCCGTGAACATCCCCCGGAATAATTTGCCTGTGTTCGAAGATACCGAACGCACAGCCGGAGTGGCGGATGCCAGGGCCGGGAAAGATGCGGGAAAGCCGGCCGTACAGGAAGGTTTTAAAACGCCTGAACGGGCTGCTTCCGAGTCACCGTCAACACAGGGCGAAGCCGTTGAGCCGGTCGCGGAGCATCTGACCGAGGCCGATGTTTACATACGTTATGGCATGGTGGATGAGGCAATCCATCAGATTCGCCTGGCAATCGAAGAGCAGCCGGCACGTGCGGAGGCCCATTGCAGGCTGGTGCAACTGCTCAGGGAGAAGGGGGATAAGCCGGCACTGGATGACGCAATCAGGGCCGGACGCCAGTCACTGACCGGGGAAGACTTGCAGTCGCTTGAAGCCGCCATTGCCTCTCCCGATACTGAAACATCAAAGCAGGCGGAAGCAGGTATGCTGCAGGAGATCGACCTGGATTTTCCTGAAATAGTGATTGGTGAGGGGGAAGGTGAAGCGGGTTCGGATGACGTGGCTGAAGCTCCCGCAACTGCCGATAAAAGCGTGCGGGATGCCGGAGATGAAAAAACAATTGATCGAGAGTTTACCGTTTCTCCCGGTTCACTCAATGTGGACAAGGGTAAAAGCCTGATTGCCGAGGGGAAGCTGGACGAGGCCGAGTCCGCCTTCCATGCCGCGGCAGAAGAAGGGCAACGATGCGAAGCCGCTATCGGGCTGGCGGAAGTCGCCCTGCAGCGTGGTGATACAGATCCGGCCGCCAAATTGCTGGCTGATGCGGAAAAGATTGTGGATGACGGCAATCGCGACTGGCTTGAAGCCGTAAAGGTCAGGCTGGATCAGTAAGACAAATACGTGCAGGTAAAAAAACCGGTTTTAGCGAACATATCAGGGATTAAACCGGCGGGAAGGTTGTCTTTTGCCCTGGGCTGTTTTGCTTCGGCGCTCATTACACATAATATGGTTTTCGCGGCAGCCGAACTTCTGGTGTGTGTGCTCCTTCTACGTATTGGAAACGGATCATGGGCATCCGTACTGCGCGCCGGCCGCCTGCTGCTCTGGTTTATTCTGCCCATTTTTCTGCTGCATCTGTTATTTACGCCCGGCGCCCTGATATGGCCGGGAAGCAGCGCGCCGTTCACATGGGAAGGCTGGCACAGGGGGGCATGGCTGAGCCTGCATCTGCTTCTTCTGTTTTATGCCGCCATGCTTCTGTCGCGCGCACTCAGTCTTGAGGAATGGCAAGCGTGGCTGTGCCGTATTCCGTGGCTGGGACGCCGCCTTTACCCGTATCTGCTGCTGTTTGGCCCCATGCGTGATGAAGCCGTACGTCTGGTCCGCAATTGCTGGCGCTTCCGGAAATACGGCCTCAGCTTCAGGGTGCTGTCCGACATGCTGGGTGCTCTGCTTGAGGACATTCTGGGCATGGGCCGAAGCCAGGCGGAAACGGTCTGGAAGAACTGGAACGGTATGTTGCCCGCCACTGATTCCGGGCTCGACAGGGTTGCACTGATGCTGCTGGTCTGCGGCAGCATCCTGCCCTGGCTTGCCTGGCGCATATGAATCAGCGCATCGCCATGGTGCTTGAGTACGATGGCACGGGCCTGTGCGGCTGGCAGCGCCAGCGCAACGGGCCCACCGTGCAGGCGCACCTCGAACAGGCGCTTGGCCGCGTGGAAAGCATACCGGTGACGTGCCATGCGGCGGGGCGTACGGACGCCGGCGTTCATGCCGAAGCCATGCTGGTGCATGCCGATATCAGCGCGGAACGGTTTGCACGCTCGCCGATGGCCTATGTGCATGGCGTCAATCAGATACTTCCGGCCCGGATTCGCGTGCTGGCGGTTAGAGCAGTCGGTGATACGTTTCATGCGCGCTTCTCCTGCCGGGAGCGGGCATATCGCTATCAGATATGGAACCGGACAACAGCGTCCGCGATTGAGCGCTGGCGGCACTGGTGGATGCCCAGAAAGCTGGATATTGCGGCCATGCAACAGGCCGCCGCAAGCCTGCTGGGGGAGCATGATTTCAGCAGTTTTCGCGCCAGCGGCTGTCAGGCGGCATCACCCGTGCGCGATCTGCACGAAATTCACATCAGGCGGCAGGGCGCGGTTATCCTCATGGATTTTCGAGCCGATGCCTTTTTATATCACATGGTGCGCAATATTGCGGGAAGTCTGGTTCGGGTAGGTATCGGTAAGTGGAAGCCGGGGCAAATCAAGGCCGTACTTGCCGCCAGGGATCGAAAACAGGCCGCGGATACGGCGCCGGCGCACGGACTGTATTTTACCAATGCCGTTTACGACAGCTTCGATTCACGCGGGCTAGTGCTTGATTAATTCCAGCCAGTCTGGCTTATCCGTGAAGGTCTTCCTGATATCATAGGCAATGCGATGGGTGCCGTGGCAGCGGGCGCAGGCCAGCACTGCCAATGTACCCAAATCCCGGCCCTGATCCTTGAGAGTGCCGGTGTTCAGGCTATGGCAAAGACTGACTATGGCTTTGCTGATACCGCCGGTCGGGTACGCTTTCGTATCCTTTTTATGGCAATTTACACAGGTTTTACCAAGCGCATACATGCCTTTTTTTACATCGGACAGGGATGAAATTGCCTTAGCCTTTCGGCCGTCTTCGGATGCGATTTTAATCTGGTTTATCTGTCTGGCGAGTTTTTTCATGTGCGCTTTAAAGGTGGTCGAAGGATTGATTTTAACCGGGGAAAAGTCCGGGGCACGGTACATACTGGCGCTCACGGCCCGGTAATTCGTGTGGCATGATTCGCAGCTTTTATTTATTTTATTGAGCGTTCGGGATATATCCTGAAAGTGGTTTTCTGCGGCACTGCTTCGCAAACCGGAAACCGCTTTCGTATTCAGCTTTTTCTTCCACTCCGGAACCATTTCGCCAATTTTCAGATAATGCTTGCTGAACCGGGTCACCCATTTTTCCAGATGTTCCGCATCATTGTGATCGGCATAATACCGGGCTGCCTGCATTTCGCGGCGCAACTTGAACATATTGTGAAGCCATACCTGCCTTTTATTTTCAGGTTTGTACCACCGCGCCAGTGATGCGGGCGGTTTTCTCACCAAGACCACCCGATCCTTGTGTAGATAGACAATAGCTGCGACAACCCCGATAAGCAGGCATTGAAGCAAAATGAAGGAGGACCATCGCATCAGGGCTGGCCCGTATATTGGATCAATTGAATTTCCCCACCCCTTGTTGCACGCATTTCTTTTACCGTGTTTGTATTCCTTTGCCAATTACTTCATGTGTTGACAAATTTTATCCCGGGCAGCAGGACAAGTCCCGTAAGGAAACCCACAATAATAAAAATCGGAGGGACAGTATACCTTTTCCTGTTTGTAAACAGATGAGGCGATATCCCTGCCTGCGCGCCACACGCAGGCACGTTATTCGTCAGATATCCGCCTTTGTGCATCTATGCGGGTTGGTTGCTTCCGCCTGAAGCGCTGACTGCAACACCGATGCCGCGATGCTGTCCGCCAGGCTTAGCCCTTTTGTCGTCAGTTTGAAACGGGTGTTCGTTCGTTCGAGGTGTCCGGTTTTTTCCCATGGGTTCAGCGGGGAAGCGAACAATTCATGAATATCGAAACCGAAGCGACTGTAAAAGCGGGGACGGGAAACACCGTCCGTGCGGCGCAGGCCGAGCCAGACGAATTCCGCCGCGGCATGTACTGCGGATAGTTTCTCCCGGCTGTGAATCGCGCATCCTGTTTCAAGGGCGGATTTGATATAAGACCCGGGTGAGCGGATGTTGCCGTAACGAATGACGCCGCCATTTGGCGTATCCCATTTTCCGGCAGCGCCCGCGCCGATCCCGATATAATCATGGTATTGCCAGTAGCCGTCATTATGTCGGCAATGTCCGCCGGGGTGTGAGAAATTGGAAATTTCGTATGCCCGGTATCCTGCCGCCTCAAGCCGGGTACGTGTTTGCATGAGAAATTCCAGGGCATCGCCCTCGTCGGGGAGCGCCAGCGGCTTTTTTTTGTGGCGCAGGGCCAGTTGCGTGTGGGGTTCAATCGTAAGCTGATAACAGGACAGGTGCTCGGGCGCCAGCCGTATGGCCGTATCCAGATCGTCAAGCCAATGGTCAACAGACTGATTCGGCAAACCATACATCATATCCAGGTTCAACCGTGTGAATCCCGCCCTGCGGGCTGATTCACAGGCCCGGATGGCATCCTTGTCATCATGAATACGTTCCAGCCAGACAAGCTCCGCCTTGCTGAAGCTTTGTACGCCCAGTGAAAGACGGTTGATTCCGCATGCCCGGTAGGCCTCGAAGTACGCGATATCTACGCTGCCCGGGTTGGCTTCCAGTGTGATTTCAGCGTCTTTTTTCAGTCCGAAGCGAAGGTCCACAGCCTCCAGAACTGCATGGATCAGCGCCGGTGGGGCCAGCGAGGGAGTGCCGCCGCCAAAGAACACCGTACCGATGGCGCACCCGGCGAAGGATGGATGTTCCGCCCAGTGGGCGAGTTCACACAGCAGCGCCCGCTGGTAGTGACGCCATGGCGGCGGGTCCTGTTCATGTGAATTAAAATCACAATACGGGCACTTGTGCAGGCAGTAGGGAATGTGCACATACAGATGCAGGGCGCTCACAGGAGAATGATTTCGTAGTGCTCCGGCTCCAGCTTTTCCTCGCTTTTCAGCATGATTTCCTTTTTCAGGAAGCATTCAAGGCTGCTGATACTGTCGCTTTCCTCGCCAAGGAGAAGGTCAATGATGCCGGGATGGGCGACGACCATCAGCTTGTCGCAGGGATAGGCCCGCGCTTCGGCAACCACTTCACGGAACAATTGATGGCAGATGGTGATCTGGCTGCGGATGTGCCCTGTTCCGCCGCAATGAGGGCATTCCTGCAGCAGGATTCTTCCCAGGGACTCCCGGGTGCGTTTGCGTGTCATTTCCACCAGTCCGAGTTCGGACAGATGTACGATATGAGTTTTGGCATGATCGCGTGCAAGCGATTCTTCCAGTACCTCCAGCAGCCGGCGCTTGTTCTCTTCTTCCTGCATGTCGATAAAATCCACGACAATAATGCCGCCCAGATTGCGCAGGCGCAGCTGATGCACGATCTCGTGTATCGCCTCAAGATTGGTTTTGAAGCTGGTCTCTTCCATGGTACGCGAGCTTGTGAATGAGCCTGAATTAACATCAACGGCGATCAGTGCTTCAGTCTGATCAATAACAATATGGCCGCCCGATTTAAGTTCGACGCAACGCTTCAGGGCACGGTTGATTTCTCCTTCCACCCCGTAAACGTCAAAAATAGGGCGCTCGCCCGGGTAGTAGTACAAACGCTTGGCGACATCCGGCATGAAACGTTTGGCGAAGGACTGCATGCGTTCGTAGGCGTCGCGTGAATCCACATGGATCTTTTCCACGTCATCATCCACGTAGTCGCGCATCACCTGCAGATAAAGGTTGAGCTCCTTGTGAACCAGCGACCCGGGTGCGGCATGGTGAAGGCGGTCTTCGATGTCGCTCCACAGCCGCATCAGAAAATCCAGATCCTGCTGCATTTCAGACAGCCGGTGTCCTTCCGCAACCGTACGGATGATCAGGCCGCCCTTTTCCGGTTTCAGTTCCTTGCCGATTTCGAGCAGGCGTTCGCGCTCCTCCGAATCCTCAATACGATGGGCGATTCCAACATGTCCATAGTCCGGCAGGTAAACAAGATAGCGGCCCGCCAGGCTGACCAGGGTGGTCAGGCGGGGTCCTTTGGAAGCAATCGGGTCTTTTGACACCTGGACGGTCAACTGCTGATCCTCAGAAAGCAGGCTGGAGATATCGGGGGTGTCATGCTGTGTGGAAGAGGCGGGTTCGGTATGTTCTTCCTGCACCATGTCTTCCTGTCCAATTTCCGGGTCCGAATTATCATTATCCACTTCAACATCCGGCACGGCGATATCTCCGGCATACAGAAAACCCGCGCGGGGAAGGCCGATATCCACAAATGCGGCCTGTATACCGGGCAAGACCCGTTGCACCCTGCCACTGTAGATATTTCCCTTGAGACCGCGTTCACGTTCACGCTCAATATAAATTTCTTCAGCCTGACCGTTTTCCACCCTGGCAATGCGGGTTTCGAACGGTGTGACATTGACCAGCAGTTCAGCACTCATGGGCCGATGGTAGCCTGTTTGCCTGCTTCTGTTGAGTAGCGGACTTTCTTGACGCTGCCGCTGCCGCCTTTACGATGTACGCAAGGTGAAAATGTCTACTTATGACCCGTTAAAGGAAGCAGTCAGTGTTTGTGCCGACGAGTTGCGGGCACTGGATGACTGCATACGCAAGGAACTTGATTCGGATGTGGCGATGATTCCGGCGATCGGCAACTATATTGTTGACAGTGGTGGCAAACGTTTGCGTCCCCTGCTCTGCATTCTGGCCGCCAGAATGTTTGCCTATGACGGGACCAGGCATATTCCGCTGGCTGCGGTCGTGGAATTCCTGCATACGGCATCCCTGCTGCATGACGATGTCGTGGATTCCTCGGATGTGCGGCGCGGTACGCCGTCCGCCAATGGCGTATGGGGTAATCAGGCCAGCGTGCTGGTGGGTGATTTTCTGTTCTCGCGTGCCTTCGAGATGATGGTCAAAGATGGCCAGATGGATATCCTGAAACTACTGTCGAAGGTGTCAAATACGCTGGCGGAGGGTGAGGTGCTGCAACTGGTGCGCACCTTCCATCTGGGAATAACCGAACGTGAATACCTGGAGGTGATCGAACGCAAAACCGCCATCCTGTTTTCGGCCGCAGCCGAGATTGGCGCCCGGGTCAGTCACCAGCCGGCCGGCGTGATCAGGCGTATGGCGGAATATGGCATGTGTCTTGGCGTGGCTTTCCAGCTGATGGATGATGCGCTCGATTATATTGCCGACGAAAAAGCCGTGGGAAAGCCGGTCGGGCACGATCTGGAGGAAGGAAAAATCACGCTGCCGCTCATTCACGCCATGAAAAGGGATGCGGTGCTGACCGGAATCGTGGAACGCATCGCGGAACGCGGAAGCTATTCCGGCGCCGAATGCAGTCAGATACGGCAGGCCGTACAGGCGTCGGGCGGCGTGGACCATTGCCTTGCCGCCGCGGAGACCTATGCGGAGCGTGCCGGGAATGCCTTGCCGGACAACGGTGACAAGCGCATTCACAGGATGCTGGCTGAACTGGCCAGCTTTTCAGCACAGCGCAGTCACTAATCCGGCCGCGCAACTGCTTGCGAGCGGGCACTTGCGCGCCTATGATGCGCGGCCTTACAGAACCAGTGGTATGTTCGGGGTGTAGCTCAGCCTGGTAGAGCACTGTCTTCGGGAGGCAGGGGCCGGAGGTTCAAATCCTCTCACCCCGACCATGGTTTTCTCAAGCCGGCGTACATGTTTAGGCAAGACTGTAAGGACCGGGGCGGAAATGACGCATTGTACGTTTGCCTTGGATGCGGGCTTGTATCAGGATGCGCGCCCTGCGTAATTTACGCCGCCCGGAGTAAGGTCGCCATGCATGTTGCCAGTCTGACAGCCCTGTCCCCGCTTGATGGACGTTATGCGGGAAAAATCGCTTCGCTTCGTCCGATTTTCAGTGAATATGGATTGATACGCGCACGCATTACCGTAGAAATTCGCTGGCTGCTGACACTGGCGCGTCACCCGAAAATTGGTGAAGTTCCTCCTTTTTCACAGGCCGAGCAGCAATTGCTTGAAGCGATAGTTGAGCAGTTTGACGAGAAAGCTGCCGCGAGGGTCAAAAGCATTGAAATCAATACCAATCATGATGTAAAGGCGGTCGAATATTTCCTGAAGGAGCGAATTTCCGCTCATCCCGAACTGCAGCACGCCTCCGAATTTTTACATTTTGCCTGTACCTCGGAGGACATTAACAATCTCGCGTATGCCCTGATGCTCAAACAGGCCCTTGATGAGGTGCTGCTGCCACACATTGACCAACTGATTGAAAACATTGTCGCGGGCGCCCAATCCATGGCCGGGGCCGCAATGCTTTCACGCACCCATGGTCAGCCGGCCAGCCCCACGACCATGGGCAAGGAATGGGCCAATATCGCCTTTCGTATGGAACGGCAGCGGCGCCAGATTGACGCTGTCCCCCTCATGGGAAAGTTCAATGGTGCTGTGGGAAATTATAACGCCCATATGGTCAGTTATCCGGAAGTGGACTGGCAGGAAACCGCAAGGGGATTTGTGGAATCCCTGGGTCTGACATGGAATCCCTATAGCACTCAGATTGAGCCGCATGATTTCATCGCAGAACTGAATGGCGCAATCATGCGTTTAAACAATGTTCTTGTAGACTTTTCCCGAGATGTCTGGGGATATATTTCACTGGGTTATTTCAGGCAGATTGCGATCTCCGGCGAGGTTGGTTCATCGACCATGCCGCACAAGATCAATCCCATTGATTTTGAAAATGGCGAAGGGAACCTCGGGCTGGCCAATGCAGTGCTGGGTCACCTGGCCGGTAAACTGCCCGTCTCGCGGTGGCAGCGGGATCTCTCCGATTCCACTGTCCTGCGGAATATCGGGACCGGATTTGCCTACAGCCTGCTCGCCTGGCAGTCCATTCAGAGAGGCCTGGGCAAGCTGGAGCTTAATACGGAGCGCCTGAGCGAAGATCTGGATACTGCCTGGGAGGTATTGAGTGAAGCGGTGCAGACCGTGATGCGCCGCTATGGATTGCCGAATCCCTATGAGCAATTGAAGGAATTAACGCGAGGCAAGGGCGTGGATGCCGAAGCGCTTCGCGCTTTCGTGCAGGGGCTGGATATACCGGAAGCAGCCAGAAAGCGATTGCTTTCCCTTACTCCGGCCGATTATACAGGTACCGCGGCTGATCAGGCCAGGGCGATTACACGGCGAATATCCGGAATGTAACCGGTGTCAGAAGTGTATGTCCTTTGCCACCAGCCTGTTGCCGATTTTTTCATAGCTGACCATGACCGTACCCGTGGCCTTCGCTGCTTCGTCCAGGATCGCCGCTGAAGCCGTGAATGAAATGGGCGCGTTCGTTTGAGCGTCCATGATGGTAAATGTACCCGCTTTTTTATCCACCGACATGACCTGTCCTACGTGCTTGTTGGGTCCGGCGACACTGCATGCAAGCACCGGCGTGCCTCCCGAAAAAGACAGACAGAGCAAGAGTACGACCGATGCAATCCATTTTTTCATATCCACTACCTCTCCAGTCAGACTTCTGGTTGGCCTGCCATGCCCAGTTTAGCATAACATTCCGGAACGCAACACCTCCGGCAGGCTGAACGCCACATGTTCTTCAACGGTGTGAAGGGTCTCCGTAGCCTCCGCGCCCATATTCTGAAGGCGCTTGATTACGCCCTGGACGAGTTCTTCCGGGGCGGAGGCGCCGGCGGTGATACCGATGCATTCCGCGCCCTCAAACCATTGTGGCTGGATACCGCTCGCATCATCCACGAGATATGCGGTTGCTCCCTGTCGTTCGGCGACCTCCCTCAGACGATTGCTGTTGGATGAATTCATTGAGCCAATGACCAGCACCACCTCGCAGTGATCCGCCAGCTGCCTGACGGCCAGCTGGCGGTTGGTCGTCGCATAGCAGATATCATCGCGTCTGGGCCCCTGGATACGGGGAAAGCGCTTCTTCAGTGCGGAGATGACGCCGGCCGCATCGTCGACGCTCAGCGTGGTCTGGGTTACATAGGCAAGTTTTTCCGGATTGCGGACCCTCAGGTGAACCACATCCCCGGGCTGTGAGACCAGCAGCACCGTGCCTTCCGGCGCCTGGCCCATGGTGCCGACCACCTCGGGATGGCCGGCATGGCCAATCAGGACCACCTGCTCTCCGTTGCGGTAGTGCCTGAGCAATTCCATATGAACCTTGGTAACCAGGGGGCAGGTGGCATCTATTACCTGAAGTCCCCTGTCACGGGCTGCCTGCTGCACCGCCCTGCTGACCCCGTGGGCGGAAAAAATCAGCAAGGCGCCATCGGGCACGTCGCCCACGGATTCCACAAACACGGCGCCCTTGGTTCGCAGGCCTTCCACCACGAATTTATTATGCACGATTTCGTGACGTACATAGACAGGGGCGCCAAACATGGCAATCGCCTGTTCAACCACGGCGATGGCCCGCTCAACGCCGGCGCAAAAGCCTCTGGGTTCCGCCAGTAATACTTTCACTTTAATTCTGCTCCTCGACGTCTCTGGCACAGAGACTATCATTTCAGCCGGGAAAATGTATTGCGACAGGAGTGCAGGGTGAATAAAGATGCCGTCATGTTTAAGGACAAGTGCATCCTGGTCGGTATCGGCGGGGGTATCGCCGTCTATCGCGTGGCGGAGCTTGTTCGTCTGCTGGAAAAGCAGGGAGCCAGAGTGCGCTGCGTGATGACCGCTGCTGCCTGTGAATTTGTCGCACCCATGACATTTGAAGCCCTGACAGGCGAAACCGTGCATACCGAATTATTTGATTTAACGGCGGAACGGGAAATGGGGCACATCCGGCTGGCGCGCTGGGCCGATGTTCTGCTGATCGCCCCGGCAACGGCTGACCTGCTTGCCAGATTCAGCCATGGTATTTGCGACAATCTGCTGAGCACGCTTTTTCAGGCACGTGAGGGGCCTGTACTGATGGCGCCGGCCATGAATACGTCCATGTGGGAATCACCCGCGACGCAACGCAATCTTGCCGAATTGCGGAAACGGGGCGTATATTTCACCGGTCCCGCGGATGGAGCGCTGGCCTGCGGAGAAGAAGGCATGGGGCGGATGAGCGAGCCCGTGGCAGTCATGGAAGCGCTGTACCCGCTGACCCTGTCGCAACGGCTGAGCGGGCAGCGCTGGCTGATCAATACCGGGCCCACCTGGGAGGCATGGGATGAAGTACGCATCCTGACCAGCCGCGCCAGCGGCAAGCTTGGCGTATTGCTGGCCGGCGCCGCCTCGGCCCGGGGAGCACACGTCACCCTGGTGGCCGGGCCGGGCACGCCGCCATCTCCGTCCCGGGTACGCAGGTTCGATGTTTGCTCGGCCCGCGACATGCTTTCGGCCTGCAAGGAGGAGGCTGCCGGCGCCGATGCCTTTGTGGCCACGGCGGCGGTCAGTGATTATCGCTTTTCCAAACCGGTGAAGGGAAAGCTGAAACGGGAAGGCCGTCAGCAACTCACTGTTGCGCTCACGGCCAACGAAGATATTGTCGCGCACATTTCTGCGCTGCCGGAACGGCCCCGGCGCGTGGTTGCCTTTGCCGCCGAGTGTCAACATCATGCCGATAGCGCCCGGACCAAGTTGCGGGCCAAGGGTGCGGATGCAATTTTTGCCAATGATATTCGTAACATGGGAAGCGATACCGCCGCCGGATGGTGGCTGACCTGCGATCAGGACACGGTCATCCCCCGCATGACCAAGCCGCAACTGGCGGAGTTGTTGATTGAAAAAATCATGGAGATGGAAAAATGAATCAGCACGCACTGACCATTCACATTCAGCGCCTGCCGCATGGACAGGGCCTGGAACTGCCGCATTACGCCAGTGAACATGCCGCCGGCGCCGACCTGCGTGCCGCTGTCAGCGAGGAAGTCGTGCTGCATCCGGGTGAGCATGCCCTGTTGCCGGCGGGGTTCCGCATGGCCCTGCCCGCCGGGTTCGAGGCCCAGGTGAGGCCCCGGTCCGGTCTGGCCCTGAAACATGGCGTCACGGTGTTGAACAGCCCCGGCACGATTGACGCCGATTATCGCGGTGAAGTGGGTGTGGTCCTTGTCAATCACGGCCCACATGATTTCCATATACAGCGAGGCGACCGTATCGCGCAGATGATTATCGCACCCGTTACCCGGCTTGTATGGCATCAAGTGGCGGAACTGGGCGACACCGGGCGCGGTGCCGGCGGTTTTGGCAGTTCGGGCAGTCAATAATGCTGGAACTGCTGGGGTCGCGCCGCCTGCATTTCCTGCTGACTGCATTGTTACGCATTGCCGTGAGCGCTTCGCCGGTATCCGGCAAACGGCTCGCGGCCATGTTGCACTGTCCCCGGCGCTATCTGGAACCGGACCTGCAGGCCCTGGTTTCCGCCGGTTTTCTCGCATCCAGGCGCGGCGCCGGCGGCGGTTATCTGCTGGCCATCAGCCCGCACCGTATTTCCATGTTCGATATCATGCACTGTATTGTCTCCGATGCGGCGCTGATACCGGATGCGGATGCATGCAGGCTACAGCGAGAAGTCGTATATCCCCTGATCCTTGGGGCGCAACAGGACTGCCATCAGGCCCTTGCCCGGATATCCCTGGCTGAATACATCGAAAAGGCCGAACAGGAGGGTATACTGAATCAATCCGCTTCCGTTCCGGATTTCATCATCTGAGCATTCGCCTTTTTTGGCGGCCGGAGCAAGGGCTACCTTGTCGCCCCCGCCAGCCTGCCGAGCGCCGGCCAGTTGCCTGACAGTCCCACCGTTCGTTTCTTTTCTCCCGCCCTGAGCTCAAATATTCCGTTCAGGCTCCCGTCTGGATGGACAAGCGCATCGCCGGTGATCCGGGTGTCACGGGTCTTCAGCCGGATGTGCGCAAGCCGCAGGGCATTCCGGAGCAGGTGGAAGCGGGCGGTAAAGCGGGAGAAAGCCAGTGCGCTTCCGGTTTCCGTGTGCGCACCGCCCAGGGCCATGAACAGCTTCGGGTCGTTCGGTCTCCAGTGACCATACTGGATCTCGATATCACCGTTGCCGTGCCAGCCCGAACCCCTGCGCCACGGTAGTTCGCCCCGCAGCCTGGCGTTCAGATACATGTAGCCGTCGATATTCGCCCCGAGCGCTTCGGCAAGCCCCTGCAATTCACCGGGCCGAACGATAGTCAGGCGTACGGGGCCTTCGAAGCGAATCCCGTCCGGTTCGGGTGTCAGCACCATTTTCCGGCTTTCAATACTGCCGCCCGCCAGCCCGGCATGAACACCGGTGAGCGCAATGCTTCCTGCCCTGGTCCGGTATGTGCCGCGTATGCCATGCCATGTATTTCCCAGCCAGTTCAGTTCAATGGCATGCAGGCTTCCATGCAAATCGGCGCGGGTCAGCCACGCCGGCAGGTTACTCCCCGCTTTCCACACCAGTGCGGCATTACGAATGTTCATCAGGCCCTGCATCGGTACCAGACGGATATGGCCGTCAAGGCGGGCATGATGCGCACCCCTCCGCCACAACATTCCGGGTGTGGCCAGCCGCCCCTGCCGGATCCGCAAGGCGCCGTCCCATGTACTGTTTTCCGTACCGAAGGACTGTAATCGCAAATCGGCTTCGGATTTGTAAAACCAGTCTGTCAGGCCGGTTGTTGCCGCAGGTTGAACATGACTGAAGCGCCCGCTGACGGTGCCATGCAAGTCCTGCAGTGCATGAGGCAGGCGGATGCCTGTTTTTTGCAGCCCGCTCAGATTGATCCGGAAGCTTTCCACCGAGGCGGATCCGGGCTCGCCCGTCCACCTGGCATGTTCGATCTGGCTGTTTCCCAACACCATTTTCCGGATCAGAACAGTTGTTCCGGTTTCACCCGCCCAGGCCCGGCCGGCCATGACGGCGTGAATACCCGCCGGTTTTTTAAATTGATCAGCGTAATCAATGGATGCCGGACCTGCATCGACCGAGAAACCGACGAGCGCACGGTGGCCGCCATAGGACATATGCATGCTGGCGCTGATGCTGCCCCCGCCCTTCAGGCGTGACTTCAGCCCGTGCAACTTCAGCATGATGTTGGCCAGAGGCGGCCATCCCTTGTCCAGGCTGTTGATCTCCGCATCAAGCTGCCATGTTTCTCCATTGCGACGCAGACGGGTTAATTCAATGCCGCCATGCCCGGCGGTCGGGCGAAGGCGGATCCCTGTGGCTTCAAAATCATCGGCTGAGCGGTAAACCAGTTCCGGGATGGCAAGAATCATATCCGGTACGGCAATGTCCGACCATGCAAAGTGGTGCAGCACGATATCCGCCCTGGCATGCCAGCGCCTGTGCCTCCGGGTCAGTGATGTACGGACATCCATGTTTCCACCGGCGGGATAGTCAAGGCCGGCGGCTTTCAGCAAAAGCGCGATTCCGGCCTTTTTTGCATCGGCTTTGAAGCTGCATCCCCTGCCCTGCGTACAGCCGCCATGGATGGCGGCCATGGTGTTTCGACCGAGGTGCAGAAAGGCATCATGCCAGCTGAAATGATGCAGACCTTCGCCATCCATCTTGCCGCGCCAGGCAAGCCGGGGCATGCGCTTGTTGGTTGCATAGAGGGTTGCATCACCGCTTAGTTGCCACCGATTACCGGCATCCACATCAAAAGTGAGCGCTGCATCCAGCGTATTGTAGGCCGGTGAAAGCAGACGCATTTCGGGTAAACGGGGCAAATGAACGTGCATGGCGGTCAGCTTGCCGAATACGGTGCCGTGTTCCCGTCCCGCATTCCGGATGCGGCCCTGGCTGACAAGATCGCCGCCGGAAAGACGTGCCTGTATCTCCCAGTTCAGTTCCCTTTCCCTGCCGACCTGACGCAGCACGATAGCCATATCACTGGCAAGCGGGGCACCGGCTACCAGCAGGCTGCCCCGCAGCAGGCGGACCTTGCGCAGGCTTTCGGGCAGATAAGGAAGCGGAATGCTTCCGGCATGCGGCAGCCGTGGCAGTGTCAGCGTGGGGCGGATCATATCAATGTTTCTGACATTCACTTTACCCCGGAGCAGCGACCAGACGGAAAGCTCCATGCGCATGGCATCCACGTGCAGATGCCATGTCCCGTCCCGCGGGCGAATATCCACGTTCCGAATGCGCAGGCCGGCGATATGCAGGAGACCAGGGGAAGGCGTGCCGGTGTGGATGCTGACGCCCAGTTCATGCTGTAAATCCAGGCGGATGCTGCGGGTCAGCCTGTCCGCGTCAAGATTACGGATCAAGATGACGAGCGTAATGAGAAGCAACACTGCGAAGGTGGCAAAAGCCCGGCGCCACCCCTGTTTCATCCCGTGTTCACCCTTTCAGCAGTGTTTTCAGGCGCTGGTTGACCATGCCGGGGTTGGCCTTGCCGCGGCTGGCTTTCATCACCTGACCGACAAAGAATCCAAACAGCTTGTCCCTGCCGGCACGGTATTGCTCAACCTGGGCCGAATTGGCGGCCATCACCTCGCGGATGATATCATCAATTGCGCCGCTGTCGCTGACCTGCTTCAACCCCTTTTCCTCAATGACGGTATCGGCGCCGCGGCCCGTCTCCATCATCACGTCAAGCACTTCCTTGCCGATTTTGCCGGAAATGGTGCCGTCCGCAATGCGATTTAACAGACAGGCCAGGGCTTCCGGCGAAACGGGGGAATCCACGATATCCCTGCCGGCTTCCCTGAGGCGGCCGAGCAGTTCATTGGCCAGCCAGTTGGCACAGCGTTTGGGATCCGCCGGATGCGCCGCGACCAGGGATTCATACCATGAGGCGAGTTCCCTGGTCTGGGACAGGACATCGGCATCATAGGCGGACAGGCCGTATTCCGTTTCAAGCCGCCGGCGCAATTGTGCCGGGAGTTCCGGCATGCCCGCCCTGATCGCGTCGACATCGGCCTGCTGGATTCTCAACGGCGGCAGGTCGGGTTCCGGGAAGTAACGATAATCATGCGCCTCTTCCTTGCCGCGCATGGAACGGGTTTCCCCCCTTGCGGAGTCGAACAGGCGGGTCTCCTGAGCCACCCGGCCGCCGTCTTCGATCAGTTCGATCTGACGATTCACTTCATAGTCAATGGCCTGTCTGATAAAGCGGAACGAATTCATGTTCTTGAGTTCACAGCGTGTTCCGAAAGGTTCCCCGGCAAGGTGAACGGACACGTTGGCGTCGCAGCGGAATTGCCCTTTTTCCATATCCGCATCGGAGACTTCCAGAAAGCGCACCAGCTGGTGCAGCTGTTTCAGGTAGGCGATGGCTTCATCGGCCGAGCGCATATCCGGTTCGGAAACGATTTCCATCAGCGGCACACCGGAGCGGTTCAGATCAATGTGCGAAACGCCTTCCAGGCCCTCATGCATGGACTTGCCGGCATCTTCCTCCATGTGGATACGGGTAATGCCGATACGTTTTTCACCGTTTCCGGCCGGGATATCGAGATGGCCATGTTCCACGATCGGTACCGGAAACTGGGTGATCTGATAGCCCTTGGGTAAATCGGGATAGAAGTAATTCTTGCGGTCGAATCTGGATTCCAGGTTGATCGTGGCATTGATTGCCAGCCCGGTCAGCACGCTCTTGCGGACGGCCTCCATATTCAGAACAGGCAACTGGCCCGGCATGCCGAGGCAAACAGGGCAGGTTTGCGTATTCGGCTCGGCGCCGAAGGCCGTGGAGCAGCCGCAGAAAGCCTTGGTTCTGGTGTTGATCTGTACATGTACTTCCAGGCCGATCACGGTTTCCCAGCTCATTACATGCCTCCGAAGGCGCGCGGGCTTCGCTTCGTCCAGTCCGTCGCGGCTTCATAGGCGGATGCGGCGGACAACAGCACGTCTTCGCGCCAGGCCGGTGCAATCCATTGCAGGCCTACGGGCAGATCACCGGAAAAGCCGCAGGGCTGGGACAGCCCCGGCAGGCCGGCGAGATTGACCGCTATTGTAAAGATGTCGGACAGGTACATGGTCAGGGGGTCGCCGGTTTTCTCACCAATCCTGAATGCCGGCACGGGGGAGGTGGGCGTGGCGATGACATCCACCCGTTCAAAGGCATCGAGGAAATCACGTCGAATCAACGTACGCACCTGTTGCGCCTTCTTGTAATAGGCATCGTAGTAGCCGGAAGAGAGCGCAAATGTACCGGTGAGGATACGGCGCTTGACCTCGGCGCCGAAGCCTTCATTCCGGCTGCGGGTGTACATGTCCGGCAAATCATCGGGATTCTCGCAGCGGTGACCGAAGCGGACGCCGTCATAGCGGGAAAGATTGGCCGATGCCTCGGAAGGTGCGATGACATAATAGGCGGCCACGGCGCATCGGGTATGCGGCAGGGAGATATCAATAATTTCCGCACCCATGTTCGCGCATTGTTCCAGCGCCGCTTCGACGGAGGCGCGCACGTCCGCATCCATGCCGTCCACGAAGTATTCCCCCGGCCTGCCGATCTTCAGGCCTTTCATGTCGCCTCCGGCACCGGTGCCGAGCCAGTCCACCGCCGGTGCATTGGCCACGCTGGTTGCATCGGCCGGATCGTGACCACAGATCACGGCGGCGATCATGGCCGTATCATGCACCGTTCGCGTCATCGAGCCGGCCTGATCGAGTGAGGAGGCGAAGGCGATGATGCCGCGGCGGGAAACCCGGCCATAGGTCGGTTTGAGACCCGTAATGCCGCAGAGCGCCGCCGGCTGGCGGATCGAGCCGCCCGTATCCGTGCCGAGTGCGGCGGGCGCAAGCCCCGCGGCGACGACCGCGGCCGAGCCGCCGGAGGAGCCGCCGGGGATGCAGTCGGTATTCCACGGGTTGCGGCAGGGGCCGAAGGCGGATGTCTCCGTGCTGGATCCCATGGCGAATTCGTCCATATTGGTTTTGCCCAGCAGCACTGCACCCGCACGCCTGAGCAGCGTGATGACGTGGGCGTCATACGGGGCGTGGAATCCCTTAAGGATATTCGAGCAGCACTGCGTCGGCCCATCACGGGTGCAGAAAATATCCTTGACGGCAATCGGCAGGCCCTCGAGAGGGCGGGCGCCGTTTTTGGCCCGATAGCGGTCGGAGGCCTCGGCCTGGGCAAGTACATGCGCCGCATCTATATGGACAAAGGCGTTCAGGGCATCATTATGGGCGTCAATACGATCCAGACAGGTCCGGGCTGCTTCCCGCGCCGAAATATCGCCGCCGTCCAGCCGGGTTTTCAGTTCCGCCAGCGTTGAAAAAGGCATTTACTCAATCACCTTCGGAACGACATAGAGTCCGGAATCAGTTTTCGGTGCGGGCGCCAGCAATTCATTCCTGCGGTTCGTGTTTGTCACAACATCAGTGCGCAGGGGCATGGCCGCATCATGTGGATGCGCGGTTTCGGCGATGCCCTCGGTCCTGATCTCCTGCAGCGTGTTTACGTAGCCGAGGATAGTTGCCAGCTGGGGTCCGAGTTCGGCGGCTTCACCGTCCGTCAGGCGGATGCGGGCCAGCATCGCCACTTTTTTTACATCGATTTTCATATCGTTTACCCCTGGATTTCAAGGTGGCGAAGCATAGACGCCCGCTTTGTTTTTCTCTAGCGGAAACATGAACGTGGCAACAATGGTGAGTCAAACAGGCCAGGGAAAAATCGGTACGAATGATCGGGTCTCGTATTATGCACCCGAATCCAGAACCGTTTCAAATACTTCGATCTTGCCGGGTCCGAGATACATGCCTTCAGGCGCCTTGCGGGCTCTTGCATGCGCTTCCCTGAAGGCATCGCTTTTCGTCCAGGCCATAAAGGCTTCTTTTGACTCCCAGAATGTCAGAACAATATGACGGTCGCTGCTCTCCTCCACGGGCCTGAGCACCATGTTGCGGATAAATCCCGGCGCCTTGTCCACGAGTCCGATACGTTCGGCAAAGCGCTTCTCGAATGCATCGCAAAATTCAGGGTTGACCGGAATACGGTTCATCGTGACAAACATATGTCCTCCTGCTCGCTCGGGATGAGCGTGCAAACAATATTGCGCTCATTTCGGGGGCCGTCAAACATGCTTACGGGTTCACAGCCGCCGGTGAACGGACGGGTTGCCGGATCAGGGCAACAATTTCCCTGTACAATGCCAGGTGATCGAAACCTCTTCTGCGTGAAAACGGATTCAGCCGGATATTCATGCCGATCAGTTCAAAGTGATCCGCTCTCAGCGTGCGCAGGTGTTCGCCCCAGCGGGCGGATGCGACCGAGACCTGCGAATCATTCTCGCCTTCCATACGATCGATCACCCGGCCATGGCGTCGCGCAAGCCATGGCTGCTCACGCAGGGGACGTGCGGCTGAATAGCTGCGATAGATAATTTCCGGCCTGTTCGGCGTATTGTCGTTGAATATCTGCATGGACTTGCGTGTAAGATCGGCAACGGCAGGCAGGTGGCGAAAGGGGGAATACCACAACGTCAGTTCGTAGTCGGCGGCGGCCGAGCCATGGTGGGGGGTGGCCAGCGTGGTCAGACTGGCTGTCTTTTCGTAGCCCCCCAGATGGGTAATATAGTAACGCGCATCCAGCCCGCCCATGGAATGAGCGATAAAATGTAACGGACCCGGCACGCCTTCCATCCGGGCTGCGAGCGCCCTGGCGCGGCGTACAATGGACTGGCCCCAGGGAAGCCGGGGGGCCAGAACGTCCCAGCCCATTTCAGTCAGCATGGCGCCGACGCCGTGGAAATATTCCCACCACAGCAACCTGGGAACGCCAAGCATCCCGTGCAGCAGGACGATTCGTGGCCGCATCAGCTGTCACGGTTCGAAAAGTGCAGCAATGACAACTGGGGCGAACGCGGTCCCTCGATGGGCACGGGATAGTTTCCCGAAAAGCAGGCATCGCAATATTTGCTTCTGGGCTTGCCCACCGCCCGATAAAGGCCTTCGAACGAGACGAAGGCCAGGGAGTCCGCGTCAATAGCCTTGCACATTCCGGCGATATCCATCTTGTTGGCCATAAGCTTGTCGGCATCCGGCGTGTCAATGCCGTAAAAACAGGAGTGTCTGGTGGGGGGGCTGGAAATGCGCATATGCACCTCCCTGGCCCCGGCCTTGCGCACCATTTCAACGATTTTCCGGCTGGTGGTGCCGCGTACGATAGAGTCATCCACCAGCACCACGCGCCTGCCAGCTATGAGATCCCGATTGGGATTCAGCTTGAGCTTAACACCGAAATGCCGGATGGATTGCCTTGGTTCGATAAATGTGCGGCCAACATAATGGTTGCGGATCAGGCCCATCTGGAATGGCAGGCCCGAGCCTTCCGCATAACCCATGGCCGGTGGCGTGCCGGAATCCGGCACCGGTACCACGATATCGGCATCCACGGGCGCTTCTTTCGCCAGTTCAACGCCGATCCGGTAGCGGGCCTGGTACACATTCACACCCTCCAGCGTGGAATCGGGCCTGGCGAAGTATACATATTCAAACACGCAGAATTTGCCTTCGGAGCGGACGAACGGCCGCAGGCTGCGCAGGCCATACTTGTCGATAATCACCATTTCTCCCGGCTCCACATCGCGCACAAACTCCGCCCCGACAAGATCGAAGGCGCAGGTTTCCGAGGACAGAATCCAGGCATCATCAAGCTTGCCAAGCACCAGCGGGCGTATGCCATGCCGGTCGCGCACGCCGATAAGCCGTGTTTCGGTCAGCGTCAGCAGGGAGAAGGCGCCGGACAGACGCTGCAAGGCATCGGTCAGGCGTGCCTCGGCGGTTTCACCCCTGCTTTTGGCAGCCAGATGTATAACAACCTCGGTATCCGAGGTGGACTGGAAGATGGATCCGGATGCCTCCAGCTCCTTGCGTAATTCAGTGGCATTGATGATATTGCCATTGTGGCAGATCGCCATGCCGCCATGGGCGTACTGGAAGGTGAACGGCTGGCAGTTACGCAGGTCGGAGTCGCCCGCGGTGGAATAACGCACATGCCCGATGCTGCTTTTGCCGCAACTTAAGCGCTTGATGTCCTGCTTTTTGAAAATATCAGCCACAAGTCCCATATCCTTGTGGCTGTTGAAATCGCGTCCGTCGGTGGAAACAATACCGGCGGACTCCTGGCCGCGGTGCTGCAGGGCATACAGCCCGAGGTAGGTAAGATTGGCGGCTTCGGGGTGATTGAAGACGCCAAAGACGCCGCATTCATCGTGAAAATGATCGTTCCACATCAAGGCATGCTCTCGCGAATAATGGATTTCAGGGCCTTTCTATCCATGGCGGGAGAGCCTTTCCGACGTGAAAAGGGATAGTCCGCGGGGATGGCCCTGCCCAGCAGATTTCCCATTTCGATGGCATAGGGCGTCAGCATGCTTTTTTTCATCCACGGCCTGTCCGCACCGGCATAGGAAGTGTAGATGAGAAAGAACAGGCCAATCAGCAACAGTCCCCGGGCCAGGCCGAAAAACACGCCCAGCGTGCGGTCGGCGGCGCTCAGGTCGGACATATCCACCAGTTTCCTGATCAGGGCACCGATCATCGACACCAGCACCATGACTATGATGAAAATCAGGACAAAGGCGATGATATTGGCGACCGTGGTGCTTTTTATCCAGTCATCCATGTAGTCCGCAACCATGCCGGACGCGCGGCCGGCGGCGAAAAAGGCGGCAATAAGACCGGTCAGTGAAATAATTTCACGCACAAATCCCCGCCACAGGGACAACACCATGGACAACCCGACAATGGCGAGCAACAGATAGTCAAATAAGTTCAAGACGCCCTCAAACCAGTCCTGCCTGCGCGGCGTCGGCCATATTGCGCACCGGCTGGCAGCGCATATGGTCCTTGCCCTGGGCGGCGATTGTAACAGTGATGTCCGCCTTACGCACCCTTGCATGGTTTTCTTTCGGCAGCAGCAGTTGGGTGAAGCCGAGGCTGGCCGCCTCTCTGGCCCGGGCCTCGGGTCTGCCGACGGGACGCACTTCTCCGGTCAGCCCCACCTCGCCGAAGGTCGCCATATCCGCGGGCATGGGCTGTTCCCGGTAGGCGGAAATGATGGCCAGCATGACCGCAAGATCTGCCGCGGGTTCCAGGATGCGTGCACCGCCCACCACATTGACATAGACATCCTGCTGACCAAGCGGCAGGCCGATACGCCGTTCGAGTACGGCCGTCAGCATGGAAACACGGCCGGAGTCCAGACCCACGGCGCTGCGTTTGGGGGTGGCGTAAACCGTGGGTGCGACCAGGGCCTGAACCTCCACCAGCAGCGGACGGGTACCTTCCATACAGGCGAGGATCACGGAACCGGGCACATCTGCGGCCCGTTCGGCCAGAAATATCCTTGACGCATCCCGGATACCGGCCAGTCCCGTATCGCGCATTTCAAAAATGCCGATTTCACCCGCCGGACCGAAACGGTTTTTCACGGCGCGCAGAATACGGTGGGCATGTCCGCGGTCGCCCTCGAAATACAGCACCGCATCCACCATGTGTTCCAGCACTCTGGGTCCGGCGATGGATCCGTCCTTGGTGACATGGCCCACCAGCAACAGGGCATGACCATTCTGTTTGGCGCTCCGGATCAGCGCCGCGGCGCAATCGCGCACCTGCGCGACGGTCCCGGGAGCGCTGCTCAGACGTGAGGTTGCGGCGGTCTGGATTGAGTCGATGATGACGGTGGCGGGCCTCAGCTTGCCAATGGTGGCCAGAATGGATTCCAGATCATTGCCCGCGGCAAGGTGGATTCCATCATGGCGGGCATGAATGCGTTCTCCGCGTAGTCTGACCTGTTGCGGTGATTCCTCTCCGGTGACATACAGCACCAGCCCCTGCTCGGCCAGATGGCGGGATGCCTGCAACAGCAACGTGGATTTTCCGATGCCGGGATCACCGCCGATCAGTACTGCCGAGCCGGGCACGAGACCACCACCCAGCACACGGTCCAGTTCATGCATGCCGCTGGCCCGGCGTGGTGACTTGCTGCAGTCGATATTCGTGATCGGCGTCGCCGCAAGCGGCCCGGCCTTTCCGCCGCGGGTCAGTGTTGCTTCAAGCTGCTGCTCGGTGATGGTATTCCAGGACTGGCAGTCCGGACATTTGCCCATCCATTTTCGATGCTCGGCGCCACAGGCCTGGCAAACGAAGATGCTGGTCATGGAGGATTTCACCATGCGCGCATGGTAGCGTTATTCCAGCCATTTGGGCAGGGTATTGACACACAGCGCCCTGTGCGTACATTTCCCCGCCCTGAGATCATGCGTGTACGGTTTGACCGTTACCGCTAAAGGAGAGTGAACTTTGGCAAATCATGCTTCCGCTGAAAAGCGGACCCGGCAGAATGAGAAGCGGCGCCTGTACAACCGTATGCGCAAGGGTGCGATGCGCACCGCCATTAAAAGCGTGATCACTGCCGTGGAAGCCGGCGATAAGGATGCGGCCGGCACGGCGCTGAAGAACGCCATCCCCCTGATTGATCAGGCCGGCCGGAAAGGCGTGATCCATCAGCGCCAGGCATCCCGCCGTGTTTCACGCCTGACCGCAAAAGTTCGGGATATGTCCGCCTGAGCTCTGGTCTTCTTCTCTTTTCAAACCCCGCCGGAAGGCGGGTTTTTTGTGCGCCGAATCA
This sequence comes from uncultured Zetaproteobacteria bacterium, assembly GCA_964628185.1. Taxonomy (GTDB): domain Bacteria; phylum Pseudomonadota; class Zetaproteobacteria; order Mariprofundales; family Mariprofundaceae; genus CAZVLQ01. The sequence goes on from CAZVLQ010000011.1 coordinate 39,626, forward strand.
GGCCTGAACCGGACAGGAGAAAAGTAATCGGTTGCCCGGCCGCTCGGCATCGTCTGACCTCGGTGCGCAACTGGCCACAGGCGGCTGAAATGTCACGTCCGCGGGATTCGCGCACGACGGCCACCTTGCCTGCCTCCGATAAAATACGGCGGAATGCCGAAACCCGACCGACATCCGGCCGCCTGAACGGACTGGCGGCAAATTCATTGAAGGGCAGCAGGTTGATGGTGCCGGGAATATTCTCAAGCAGTCCGGTCAGACGCCGGGCATCGGCATCCGAGTCGTTAATGCCGGCAAGCATGACATACTCGATCAGGATGCGTTTTCTCATTTCGCGCGCGAAGACGCCGGCCCAGTGCAGCACTTCGGCAATCGGCCAGCGTCTGTTGATGGGCATGATCCGGTTACGCACCTCATCGCTGGTGGCGTTGAGAGAGAGGGCGAGATTGCAGGGCAGGCGATCCCTTGCCATGCGCCGGATTCCAGGCACATGTCCCGCGCTTGATGCCGTCACCCTGCGAGGCGAGAAGGCCAGACCCTGTGGATCCGTCACAATACGGATGAAGCGGGCCATTTCCTCGTAATTGTGCATGGGCTCGCCCATACCCATCAACACAAGATTGCGGGCGCGCCGGCCGTAGATATCCGGACATGCCATAACCTGGGCCACCATTTCAGCGGCGCTCAGGTTTCTTACAAGCCCGGCCGTGGCCGTCAGGCAGAAAGCGCAGCCGGCCGCACAGCCGATCTGGGTTGAGATACATTGCGTCAGGCGGCCCTTGCCCGGAATGATGACGGTTTCCACTTCTCTTCCGTCCGGCATGGCCAGCAGCAGCTTGCGGGTACCGTCGGCTGCGTTTTGCATGGCGAGAATGCTGACATCCAGCGGTTGCGTGTGCTCCTCAAGCCAGCTGGAAAAGTGCCGGGGCAGGCCGGGGATGCAGCGAATATCATGTTTGCCATGGCGAAAAACATGCGCAAAGACCCGTCGGGCATGGACCGTCTTTACCCCGAAAGTTTCACACATGCGTTCAAGATCGGCCCGTTCCATGCCGAGAAGGATACGGGGCTGCTGATTTTTAACCGTCATTGAAAAACCGGCGGACGGCCTGCCGCGGGCGGGCTAAAGCCCGTGTTTGGCTTTGTTGGCCGCAACCTCTTCGGCGGATGGCGGTTCATGTTCCGTGACTTCGGCAAGCTCGAAATCATCACGGCTGCTGTCACACTGTTCGTTCAATTGAATGTCGCCTTCAAATGTTTCCGGAACATCCTCTTCCGGGTAGATGGCTTCCCATGGACATTCCGGTTCACACACGGCGCAGTCAATGCATTCCTCGGGAGAAATGTAGAGCATATTGGGATGCTCGTCGCTGATTTGTTTGGGCTGGTAGAAACAATCAACGGGACACACGGATACGCAGGCGGTGTCCACACAGTCTACACAAAGCCGGGTAACAACAAAGGCCATGACTACCTCACTTGATATAAGATTGGTGCGAACAATAGCACAGAAAATTCATGATGGAATACCCGGTTCAGGGATCAGGGTTCAGGGATAGGAAGCCTTGAACGCATCACCCTCTGAACCCTGACCCCTGACCCCTGAACCCTGACCCCTGTTTTGCTTGTATTTCCCGTTCATGTTTGTATAACCGTGGCATGATCTGGTCGCTCCTGTCCCGAAACCTGGCGCTGCTTACCCTGGCGGCGGCGGTCGCCGCCTATCTGTATCCGCCACTGTTCATGATCTTCCGGCATTATTTTCTGTGGTGTTTTGCCGCCACGATGTTTGCGCTTGGTCTCGTGCTTCATCCGGATGAGGCCAGGGGCGCCATGCGAAGGCCCGGTCGTATTGCCCTGGGCGTACTGACGCAATACACGGTGATGCCGCTTCTGGGTTTCGCCGCCGCCTGGCTGACGCTGCGCCAGGGTATTTCCCCCGGTCTTGCCCTGGGCTTTATTATCGTAGGCTGCGCACCCGGCGCCATGGCCAGTAATGTGATTACTTATCTGGCGGGCGGCGCGGTCGCCTTTTCCATTGCCATGACCATGGCGGCCACGATTCTCGCACCGTTACTGACCCCCCTGCTGGTCAGCCTGCTGGGCCATGCCTTTATGGACATTCCGTTCTGGCCGATGATGCGCACCATTCTGTTTACCGTGGTATTGCCGCTGGCCGCCGGCATGGTGCTGCGTCCTCGTCTCGGGCGATGGCGGGAACGGGCGGAGATCATTGCACCGGGGATTGCCGCCGTCGCCATCGTTATTATTTGCGCTTATGCCGTGGCCGCCAATCATGACCGCATTGCGGATACCTCCATGCTTGTTGTGATACTGGTCATATTACTGAATGCGCTCGGCTACGTGCTGGGCTGGCTTGCGGGCGGCCTGTTTCGCTTTGACCGGATACACCGGATTACCCTGTCCATCGAGATTGGTATGCAGAACGCGGGGCTTGGCGTGGCTCTCGCGCTCAGGCATTTTCAGCCTGAAACAGCATTACCCGGTGCGCTGTTCGCCGTATGGTGCATACTTACCGCGGCGGGCATGACCCATGTCATGCACCGCAGGGTGGCCGTTGCCGGCGCAGTCTGACTGACAGGCTACAATTCGGGATTATCCCCTTCTCCTTCCCTGTAGTGCAGGCTGGCCAGTTGCGCATAATGGCGATAGCGCTTGACGACCTCTTCCTGTGCCTGTGTGAGCAGGCGCTCGGCGGCCTCGGGCTGGCTGCGGGCCAGCATGGCGAAGCGGCCCTCGCTCAGGGCGAAATCCTTGTAGGGGATGCTCGGCGCCTTGCTGTCGAGTTGTAGCGGATTCTTGCCCGCCTGGATACGGCGCGGATCAAAACGCAGCAGCGGCACGTGCCCGCTTTTCACGGCCAGGTCCTGCTGATGCAGGTTCCGGGACAGATCGACGCCGTGCTCGATGCAGGGGCTGTAAGCGATGATAAGCGACGGCCCGGGATAGGATTCCGCTTCGATAAAGGCCTTGAGCGTGTGCATGTCCTTGCCGCCGAAGGCGACGCTTGCTACGTACACATGCCGGTAGGCCATGGCGATCATGGCCAGGTCCTTCTTGGGAACCGATTTGCCTCCGGCGGCAAATCGGGCCACGGCCCCGAGCGGCGTGGCCTTGGACATCTGGCCGCCGGTATTGGAATACACCTCGGTGTCCAGCACCAGAATGTTGACGTCAAGACCGGTGGCGAAGGCGTGATCGAGGCCGGGAAAGCCGATGTCGTAGGCCCAGCCGTCGCCGCCGATGATCCACACGCTCTTCCTCACCAGCACGTCCGCCAGCGACATCAGGTTGCGCGCCTCCTCCGTATCAATGCTTGCGAGCGCTTCCTTGAGCCGCGCCGTGCGCCGGCGCTGGGCCTGGATGCCGGTCTCGTCTCCCTGGTCGGCTTCCAGGATATCCCGCACGAGATCGTCGCCCAGCCGGCCGGCAAGTCGCTTGAGCAGCGCTTCCGCCAGCTCGCGCTGTTTGTCAATGGCCAGGCGGAAGCCCAGGCCGAATTCGGCGTTATCCTCGAACAGGGAATTGGACCAGGCCGGTCCCCGGCCCTCGGGGTTGGCGGCATACGGCGTTGTTGGCAGGTTGGCGCCGTAGATCGAGGAACAGCCGGTGGCGTTGGCGATGACCATGCGGTCGCCGAACAGTTGCGTCGCCAGCCTGATGTAGGGCGTTTCACCGCAGCCGACGCAGGCGCTGGAAAATTCGAACAGCGGTTGTGCCAGCATGGCCCCCTTCATCGTGCCCCAGCGGATCCGCTCGCGGTCGTATTCGGGCAGTGAAAGGAAGAAGTCCCAGTTCCGCCGTTCCGGCTCCCGGATCGGGGCCTGCGGCTCCATGTCCAGGGCCTTGTGGCCGGGATTCTTTCTGTCGCGAGCGGGGCAGACATCGACGCACAGGCCGCAACCGGTGCAGTCCTCGGGCGCCACCTGATAGCTGATGCGCATGCCGGGCGCGAATTCCTTGCCGCGGACCGGCGTATGCTTAAACGCCGGCGGCGCCTTTCCGGCCAGTTCGGCCGGAAACACCTTGGCGCGGATGGCGGCGTGCGGGCAGACGAAAGGGCATTTGCCGCACTGGATACACAGCGCCTCATCCCATACCGGAATCTCTTGCGCCAGATTGCGCTTCTCCCATGCGGCGGTGCCGAGCGGCCAGGTGCCGTCGGCGGGGAGGGCGGAAACCGGCAATGCGTCTCCGTTCCCGGCGATCAACTCGGCCGTGATGCGGTGGACGAACCCGGGCGCTGTTTCGGGTACGGGCGGCCGGGGTTCGACGGTGCTGCTGATCCCGGCGGGCACCGTCACCTCGTGCAAGTGCGCCAGAGCGGCGTCGATGGCGGCGAAGTTCTTTTCGACCAGTTCCCGTCCTTTTTTGCCGTAGGTGTCCTCCACGGCCTGTTTGATTCGGGCGGTGGCCTCGTCGCGGTCCAGAATGCCTGAGATGGCGAAGAAGCAGGTCTGCATGACCGTGTTGATGCGCGGGCCCATGCCGGCCGTGCGCGCCACGGCGTAGGCATCGATAACATAAAGCTTGAGCTGCTTGACGATAATCTGCTGCTGCACGTTGCGTGGCAGCGTATCCCAGACCTCGCCGGGGCCGTGCGGTGAATTGAGCAGGAACACGCCGCCCTGCCGCGCATGTTTCAACATGTCATAGCGCTCAAGGAACACCGGCTGGTGGCAGGCGACGAAATGGGCGTCCCCCTCGCCGATCAGATAGGGGGAACGGATCGGCCGGGGGCCGAAACGCAGGTGCGAGATTGTTACCGCTCCGGCCTTCTTCGAGTCGTAGACAAAATATCCCTGCGCATACAACCCGGCGTCCTCGCCGATGATCTTGATGCAATTCTTGTTGGCGCTGACCGTGCCGTCCGAGCCAAGGCCGTAGAAGAGGCACTGGGTGACGTCGCGATTGGCGTCGGTGCGGAAGCCGGGGTCCCAGGGCAGGCTGGCGTGCGTGACATCATCGATGATGCCGATACTGAAATGATTCCCGGGGCTCTCCTTCTTGAGGGTATCGAAGACGCCCTTGGCCATGCCCGGCGTAAATTCCTTGGAGGACAGGCCGTAGCGGCCGCCGATGACCCCGGGCATGGCGGCGAATTTCTCCCCGCCGGCGGTTACATGTTCGGCCAGGGCGGTGACGACATCCTTGTACAGCGGCTCACCCGCCGCACCGGGTTCCTTGCTGCGGTCGAGCACGGCGATCTTTTTCGTTGTGGGCGGCAGTGCCGCAAGCAGATGCGGCGGTGAAAACGGCCGGTACAGACGTACCCTGACCAGCCCCGTCTTTTCGCCGCGGGCGTTAAGATGGGCGACCGTTTCGGCCACCGTTTCCGCACCCGAGCCCATCAGCACGATCACACGCTCGGCGTCGGGCGCGCCCGTGTATTCGAACAGGCCGTAGCCGCGCCCGGTCAGGGCGGTAAATTTTTGCATCGCCGCCGTAACGACGTCCGGCATGGCCTCGTAGTAAGGATTCACTGCTTCACGCCCCTGGAAGTACACGTCCGGATTTTGGGAGGTGCCGCGGATGAACGGCCGTTCGGGGTTGAGGCCGCGACGGCGGTGAGCGAGGACAAGCTCGTCCGGTAGCATGGCGCGCATGATCTCGTCGGGCAGCAATTCCACGGCGTTGATCTCGTGCGAGGTGCGGAAGCCGTCAAAGAAGTGGACGACGGGAACGCGCCCGGTAAGCGCGGCCGCCTGACTGATGAGGGCGAAATCCATGACCTCCTGCGGCGTGCCCGCGGCCAGCATGGCGAAACCGGTGGTGCGCACGGCCATGACGTCGGAATGATCACCAAAGATCGACAGCGCCTGGCAGGCGAGCGAACGTGCCGCGACGTGGAATACGGCGGCGGTCAGTTCACCGGCGATTTTGTACATATTGGGGATCATCAGCAGCAGGCCCTGGGAGGAGGTGAAGGTGGTGGTCAGGGCGCCCGTTTGCAGAGCCCCGTGCACGGCCCCGGATGCGCCTCCTTCACTCTGCATTTCAATGATCCGCGGCGCTTCGCCCCAGAGGTTCCGCCGTCCCGCGGCGGACCATGCGTCGGCCCGCTCACCGATGGGTGAGGACGGCGTGATCGGATAGATGGCGATAACCTCGTTGGTACGGTGCGCAACAAAGGCACAGGCCTCATTGCCGTCGATGGTTACCTTGCGTTTGCTGCTGCCCATGTTCATAGACTGTTACACTCCATGTGGTTCAACCCGTTGTTTTAAACCCGCATTATTCACGAATGCGGCGCCTCGGCTGACTTTGCCGAGTCCGTTGGCTTTACCGATGTCCGCGTCCTTGCATGACCTGTCCGGTACAAACCGGAGCCGGGCACAAACGAAAGTCCGAGCCCGTCAGCGCTGGTTCGTCGGGATGTAGTGCCGGTCATGTTCACCGATGTAAATCTGGATCGGGCGGTAAATGCGGTTGTTGGGCAACATCTCCCGCCAGTGCGCCAGCCAGCCGGCCACGCGGGCGATGGCAAAAATCGGCGTGAACAGATCGGTTTCAATCCCCATCTTGCGGTAAACAATACCGGAGTAGAAGTCCACGTTGGGGCAGACGCCCTTGGCGCCCAGCGTGCTGCGGGACAGTGCCTCAATCCGCCTGGCAATGGCATAGGTGGGGTCCTCCCCGTGTTTTTTGGTTAAATCGCCGTAAAGTTGTTGCAACAGGGTTGCACGCGGATCCTTGGCCTTGTAAACGCGATGTCCCAGCCCCACGATTTTTTCCCTGTTTGCGAGTTTCCTGTTCAGGTATGCCTCGGCATTTTCGACGGTTCCGATTTCATCGAGCATTTCCAGCACTTCTTCATTGGCTCCGCCATGCAGCGGACCGGACAATGTGCCTGCCGCCGAGCTGATGACCGTGTAGGGGTCAGCCAGGGTGGAGCCCGTGACCATGGCTGAAAAGGTGCTGGCATTCAGGGTGTGTTCGGCATGAACGATCAGCGCCACATCCATGATGCGCGCATGCAGGGTATCCGGTTCCTCACCCGTCAGCATGTACAGAAAATTTGCCGCATGCGACAGGTCATCGCGCGGGGGAACCGGATCATCGCCACGGCGCATGCGTGCGTGGGCCGCCACCAGCGTTGGCAGCTTGGCAATCAGGCGAATAATTGCGGTGTGCACCTTCTCTTCACTGAAGCCGCCGGCGCTGATTCCCTGTTCGAAGGGATAGAACATGCCCAGAGCCGCCACACTGGCCTGCAATGCATCCATCGGATGCGCGGATTCGGGGAAGCATTTGATCATGTCACGGATGCTGTATTTGATACGCCGGTGGTGCCGTAACTCGGCCGTGAAGGCCTCGAGTTCGGCCTGTCCGGGAAGATTTCCGTTCAGCAGCAGGTAGCAGGTCTCCTCGAAGCTGCTGCGTTCGGCCAACTCCTCGATATCAATGCCCCGGTATTCCAGGTATCCACGCTTTCCGTCCACATAGGAAATGGCGGATTCGGCCACCGGGATGCCGTCAAGGCCCGGTGCGTAGCAGTTTATTTTTTTCAGATCCCCTGTTTTGTCGGGCATTTCATCGACTCCATCCGCCATGTGCGCATTTACTCCGGACTATTCACAATGCTGCCGCAATCATCACGGCGATTGATGAATAGTCCGGGTTTCAGAGTGGAAAGCTTAACAAATTGCCGTAAAAAAATCCCCTTCATATCTTTCCTGCTACATTGCGGCGGCCCACACGGGTTTCAGGGCTTTCTTCCCAGTGGATGGGCCCTGTTTACCGCTTCATGCAGCCGGGCGCGGGAAACGTGTGTGTAAATTTCGGTCGTGCTGATATTGGCGTGTCCAAGCAGCATTTGCACGGCGCGTAAATCCGCGCCGTGGTTGAGCAGATGCGTGGCGAAGGCATGCCTGAGCGTATGCGGCGATGGTATTTGCCGCAATCCCGCCCGCCGGGCGTAACGCACAAGCCGTTGCCAGAAATTCTGCCGGCTCATGGCACGGTCGTTACGCCCCGGAAAGAGCCAGGGGCTGGCACCGGTTTTCGGCAGCTGTCGGCGGCAGGTCAGCCAGCGTTGCAGCCATTCCTCGGCTACCTCGCCGAATGGCACCAGTCTTTCCTTGTCTCCCTTGCCGATTACCCGTACGAGCATGGCTTGCCGGTCAACCTGGGAAAGTCGCAGGGTCACGAGTTCGCTCACCCTCAGTCCCGTGGCGTACAGCATTTCAAGCATGCATCTGTCGCGCAGCCCCAGCGGCGTGGAAACATCCGGCGCATTCAGCAGGGTTTCAACCTCTTTTTCCCCGAGCATTTTCGGCAGCGGCCGGCGCAGTCGCTGCCCGGGCAGACGGCGCAGCGGCTGATCACTCCGCATTTCTTCACGCTGAAGAAAGCCAAACCAGGTGGACAGGGCGCTGCGGCGGCGGCGCAGGGTGGAGCCTTTCAGTCCCCTGCGGCGCAGCAGGGCCAGATAATCCATGATGTCGTTTTCACCCGCGTCAAACAGGCTGCAACCACGGTCCGCCATGAAAGACTGGGCGTTCAGGAGGTCGGCATGGTAGGAGGCCGTCGTACGTACGGACCAGCCGCGTAAAAGGGAAAGCCGTTGCAGCAATCCCTCGATGCGTTCTTCCACGCCGGCTCGGGGTTTTTCAGATGCGGACATGACGGGGTTAACCCGTATATTGCATGAAGGACTCGGAATTCAGGCTTGAGCAGGCCCGGCAGGCTGGTTGATCGGGCGACAAAGCATAGCCGTAGCTATGGTTTGAGGCCGAGCGGCCAGGATGCCGGGCCTGATCGGGTCTGAAACCGGATAGGACAAGGTGTAACCACGGATAAGGTGGCCTGGTTCTGTGTAGGCCATTGATATAATGTAATATCCTGTCCATCAGATGTCCGCCTTCATGCAATATACGGGTTAAGTATAGGTTCATGGCCGGACCGTGAGCAAATAGCCTGCATTCAGACAGGATTTTCTTGCAAATACAGCCCGCCTTCATTGCTTGAACGCATCTGCCGGAAGCCTTGCCGCTTTTACTTTCGTGTCGGTTGGCTTCATAGTGGCGCCGGTTTGCTGGTACTTTTGCGGATAGTACAGGGCGCTACCGAACAGGGGAGAGCAAGAAAAAAGCCCGTCAACACCGGGTTAACGGGCTTGCAATATTCCTTGTGTGGTACCGAGGACTGGAGTCGAACCAGCACGACCGCAATGGTCACTGGCACCTGAAGCCAGCGCGTCTACCAATTCCGCCACCTCGGCATTTGTCCTCTTCAGGAGGCGCGCAATCATAGAATGGAGCAATATCGTGTCAAGAAAGAATAGCAAGCGCAGCGAAGGGAAGAGGCGTCCGGAAGGGCGGTCGCGGGGCCATGTTTCCGGGGCTGAACCACCCTCGGGGAGAAGGCGGACGCACGCACCCCGGCGCGCCCGTCCCGGCCGCACGAAAACCTGGACAGGTGTTGTTTCGGCACACCCCGACGGTTTCGGTTTTGTGGATGTGGAGGGCAGGGACAAGGGGCTTTTCCTGCCCCGTGAGGAAATGAAGTCCCTGATGCACGGGGACGTGGTGGAAGTGCGCGCCACCCGCAGGCGCGGCCGTGAATCAGCCGAACTGGTCCGCATGATCGAGGAAGCGCCCTCCATACTGGTCGGGCAATTTATCGTGCAGGGTGGCATCGGGCTGGTGCAGCCACGTTCCCGCAAAATGCCGCAGAATATCCTGGTAAGCAACCGGGATGCCTGCGGGGCGCACGATGGCGACTGGGTGCGGCTGCAAATCCGGCGCGGAAGCAGCCCCTTGCGCGGCAAGGTGCTGGAAAAACTGGGCGATCAGCTGAATCCCGAACGCCTTATTGATCTCATTGTCGCGGAACTGCAGTTGCCTGCTGATTTTCCCGCCCCGGTTCTGGCCGAGGTCAGCCACCTATCCGATCGCGTCAGTCAAAAGGATTTTGAAGGCCGCATGGATTTACGGCATCTGCCTTTCGTCACCATTGACGGTGCGGATGCGCGCGATTTCGATGATGCCGTCTGTGTATTGCCACGCGGCGAAGGTTTCGAGACATGGGTCGCCATCGCCGACGTGGCGCATTATGTACGGCCCGGTTCGGCGCTGAATGAGGAGGCCCTGGCGCGGGGAAATTCGTTTTACTTCCCGGACCGGGTGATCCCCATGCTGCCCGGGAAACTTTCCAACGGCCTTTGTTCGCTTAACCCGGACGTGCCAAGGCTGGCCATGGCCGTACGCATGCGTTTTGATGCGTCAGGCCGCCGTCGTGCCATGCAGGCGTATGAGGCCATCATCCATTCACGGGCCCGGTTGACCTACAGCCAGGCCGCTGACTGGCTGGATGAGAGGAACGAACATGCCGTCGCCGACGCCGGGGCGCGTGAGATGCTCGACCATGCCGCCCGGCTATACCGCAAGCTGAATCATAACCGAAAACGTCGCGGCGCCCTTGATCTGGATATGCCGGAGGTGCGCGCCGTCCTGCATGAGGGTCGCGTGGCTGCCATGGGATCGGATGAGCGCAATATCGCCCATCACCTGATTGAGGAAATGATGCTGGCCGCCAATACCGCCGTCGCCGAATATCTTGAAAGTCGCCACTGCGCCCTTCTGTATCGCGTGCACCCCGCTCCGGAAAGGCAGGCCATCGAGGCATTGAATGAATTTCTTGCACCTTTCGGGATCTTTGTCCGTCTGCCGAAAACCAGGGACAAAAACAACAGGGTGCGCCCCGGCGACGTGCAATTCGTACTCGAAAAGTCGGAAGGAAAACCGTTTGCCCATGTATTACACCGTCTGGTGCTGAGATCCATGCAGCAGGCCAGATACACGCCTGAAAATGAAGGGCATTTCGGGCTGGCATATCCCGTTTACTGTCATTTCACCAGTCCCATCCGTCGTTACGCCGATCTGACGGTGCATCGCAGATTGAAGGCCATTCTGCATAAACGAAACCCGGACAGGGCGCAACCGTCTTCGGAGCTGGCGGCCATTGGCATGCATGTTTCGCAACAGGAACGCAAGCAGCAACGCGCGGAATGGGACACGCAGGCCATGCTGGCGGCACTGTATCATCAGAAGGATGTGGGGCAGCACATGCCCGCCATGATTTCCGGCGTGACCAAACGCCGCATCTTCGTGGAGCTTGAACCCTCGCTGGCCGAAGGCTCCCTGAGCGTGGATGATCTGGGAGGCCTGTTTGCACTGGATGAAGCCAGTCACCGCCTCCATGCCCGAAGGGGAGGCATGAACTATGGCCTGGGCGACAAGGTTGAAGTCATCATCGAATCAACGGACCCGGTGCGCGGGTTGATCAATATCAGCCTGGTTTAACCCGCATATTGCATGCTGCTTTGTTTGTGTTATGGCTGGTATGTATGCTATGGTGATTATCCGAATCCGGATGATCCCTAAGGAGCAGGAAGATGTCGTGGCTTGGTGCAGGAATTGGTGCGGGGATAGGCATGATGCTGGGTGGACCCATCGGCGCCGGAATCGGGGCGTGGATCGGTCACTCAATGGGCGCCGCGAGCGCCGCCATGAAGGCCTCTGGCGCAGGCATGAGGAGTTCCGGACCCTTCACGGATCAGAAAGAAGCGCAAACCATTTTTTTTGTATCCCTGTTTTCCATGATTGCGAAAATGGCAAAGGCGGATGGCAGCGTAAGTTCCGAGGAAGCCGCTCTCATCAACCAGTTTGCAAAAAACCGGATGAATCTGGATGCTGAAGACAGAAAGGCCGCCAAAAAAATCTTTAACAACGCCCTGAACGATAATTATTCAATCTACGATTATGCCGCCCAGTACAGGCGGATAGCACAGAATCAGCAGATGCTTGAAATGGTCTACAGGCTGTTATTCGCCGTTGCTTACGCCGATGGAAAACTTCATCCGCAAGAGGATGCCATATTAAAGGAGATACCGGCGCATCTTGGCCTTGGACCCACGGCTTATCAGGTGTTCAGGGAAGAATTTCAGGGGCAGCATCCGGATATCAGTGAGCAGTATGAAATACTGGGTTGCACTCCGGACAGCAGCGATGAGGAAATCAAGCGCGCCTATCGAAAAAAGTGTACGGAATATCATCCGGACAAGATTGCCTCAAAGGGGCTTCCGGACGGGTTCTTGCAATTCGCGGAAGATCAGATGAAAAGGATCACCAGCGCCTATAGCGCCATCATGGACAGCCGCTCATAACGGTGGCGGGTGCGGAGAGCGGAAGTATGGAGGAAACTATCTGCGCCAGAACTCCGGTACGAGCAGCACAAAAAAGGTGAAGACCTCCAGACGTCCCAGAATCATGCCGAACATCAGGACGGATTTGGCCGCCGTCGGCAGGGCGGCATAGTTACCCGCCGGACCGACACCGCCAAAACCCGGGCCGGTGTTGGTCATGCAGGCGGCGGAAGCCGACAGGGCCGTCAGCATATCCACGCCGGAAAGCGCAACCATGATGGCGACGGCGACAAAACAGACGATATAAAGCACGAAAAAGCCCCATAATGCTTCCACCACCGGACCTGAAACGATGGCGCCGCCCAGCTTGACGGGTACGACGGCATGCGGGTGAATCAGGCGCTGCACTTCCCGCATTCCCTGCCGGAACAGCAGGATGGCGCGCACCATTTTCATGCCGCCGCAGGTCGAGCCGGCACAGGCGCCGACGAACATCGCGGCAAGCAGGGCCAGGCCGGTTCCCGGCGGCCAGCGGCCATAATCGCTGACGGTAAATCCCGTGGTGGTGGCGATCGATACCGTATTGAGAATTACTTCGTCCCACGATGCGGAAGATGCAAGCAATACGGGTGCGCCGACAAGAAGAATCAGCACGGCAATCCATTTGACATAGGCGCGGAATTCATCGTCGGCAAAGTAGGTCAGCGGCGTTTCCAGGGACAGCCCCTTTCGCATGGCGGCGAAGTGAAGCGTGAAACTGATGCCGGCGAGAAACATGAAGCCGGCCACCAGCAGATGCAGCAGCGGCGAATGGAAGTATCCCAGGCTCGCATCGTGGGTGGAAAAGCCGCCGATGGCGATGGTGCACATGGCATGGTTGACGGCGTCAAAGCCGCTCATGCCCGCCAGCCAGTAGCAGACCGCGGTCACAATCGTCATGGCCAGATACATGTACCACAGAATTTTGCCCGTTTCGGTGACACGGGCCGTGAGCTTGTCCTTGACCAGCCCCGGCGTTTCGGCGCGAAACAGTTGCATGCCGCCTATGCCCAGCAGCGGCATGATGGCCACGGCCAGCACGATAATGCCCATGCCGCCAAGCCATTCCTGCATCGAGCGCCAGAACAGAATCGCGGGCGGCATGCGATCCAGCCCGGACAGCACGGTTGCGCCGGTTGTGGTCAGACCCGAGGTGGATTCAAACAGCGCATCCGTTATTGAATGACACGTGCCGGTCGTCCAGAACGGTATGGCGCCGAGTATGGAAAGCGTCACCCAGGCAAGCGCCGCGATCAGGAAGCCGTCACGATGGCCGAGCGCTCTGGGCGCAGCGCCGGCCATGCGCATCATGAGCAGGCCCAGGACTGAAGTCATGCATCCCGCCAGGATAAAGTCGGAGGCATGATGCGAAGCAAAATACAGATCCACCAGGGCGGGCAGCATCATGCCGGCGCCATACAGGGCGCTTAAAAGACCCAGAGCCCGCAACAGGCCCCTGATGTTCATCGGCGCGTCCTCCGGCCTGGCGCTGTCATGGCGCTATTTTTTCCAGAACTCGGGCGCCAGCAATACGAACAGGGTAAAAATTTCCAGTCTTCCCAGTATCATTCCGAAGGCGAGCAGTCCTTTTGCCGCATCGGAAAGTCCGGTGTAATTCGAAGCGGGGCCGACATGACCGAAGCCGGGGCCGACATTGCCCATGCATGCGGCCGTGGCGGAGAGCGCATCCAGGGTATCGACGCCCGTGAGCATCACCAGAAACGCAATAAAACCGTAGCACACCAGGTATAAGGTAAAAAATCCCCACAGGGCTTCGGCGGTGCTGGCCGGAAGCACCTGACCTCCGACCTTCACGGGTATAACACCGTGGGGGCGGATCAGCCTGCGGATTTCGCGCAGGCCCTGGCGGAACAGCAGCAGCACCCGGATCACTTTCATGCCTCCCGCCGTGGAACCGGCGCAGCCGCCGATGAACATGGCGACGAAAATCAGCAACATCGTCGCCGGAGGCCACTGACCATAATCCACCACCGTGAATCCCGTTGTCGTGACGATGGAAATTGTGGTGAATATGACGCCGCCGGTATGATTGCCGGACATGAGCAGCAGGGCCTCGATCAGCAGAACAATGATCGTAATCCAGCAGGCATAGGCGCGCAGCTCGGGATCGGAGAAATAGACGCCGGGTGACAGACCCTTCCGCAATGCAGTGAAGTGAAGGGCAAAATTGATTCCGGCAAGAAACATAAAGGCGCTCACGAGGGTGCGTATCAACCCCGAATGGTAATAGCCGAAGCTGGCGTCGTGGGTGGAGAAACCGCCCGTGGAAACCGTGCACATGGCGTGGTTGATGGCATCAAAACCGCCCATGCCCGCAAGCCACAGGCACAGGGCCATGGCAATGGTCATGGCCAGATAGATGAACCACAGCACCTTCCCGGTCTGGGTCATGCGCGAGGTGAGCTTGTCCTTGGTCATGCCCGGCATCTCGGCCCGGTAAAGCTGCATGCCCCCCACCCCCAGGAAAGGCAGGATCGCCACGGCCAGCACGATAATCCCCATGCCGCCGAACCATTGCTGCATTGAGCGCCAGAAAAGAATCGATGGCGGCATGCGATCCAGCCCGCTCAGAATGGTCGCGCCGGTCGTGGTCAGCCCCGAAGTGGATTCAAACAGTCCATTCATGAATGAACGGCAGGTGCCCGTTGACCAGAATGGGACGGCGCCGAGAATGGACAGCAGGCTCCAGGTCAGGGCGACAATGAGGAACCCGTCCCGATGGCTCAAATGAGCGGGTTTGACGCCGGTGCGCATCATGACAAGGCCAAGGCCGGCTACCAGCAAGCCCGCCAGGGAAAAGTGCAGGATATGTCCGGTTTCATAGTAGAACGCAACCACCGCCGGCAGCATCATGCTGGCCCCGTACAGGCCGGTGATGACTCCCAGCGTCCACAAGACCCCTCTGGGGTTCATAACGCTAAAAGAATTCCAGGCGGACTTCGAACAGCTTCTCAACCGCCCGCAGCGAGCTGACGGTGGTCACAATCATGACGTGATCATGCGGTACGATGCGGGTGTCGCCATTCGGTACGATCACATCTTCTCCCCGAACAATCGCCCCCACGACGGTATCCGGCGGGAATTTTATCTTGCGCAGGGGAGTGTTGAGGATGGCGGAGGTTTCCAGCGCCTCGACATCAATCACCTCAAGCGAACCGTCTCCCAGCGTGGACATGCCGAGAATCCGTCCGCGGCGTACATGGCGCAGAATGGATGCGGCGGTGGTCAGCCGGGGTGAAACGGTAATATCCAGGCCGATCTGGCTCATCAGGTCGGAGTATACGCCCCGGTTGACCAGCGTGATGATATGAGGCACCTGATATTTTTTGGCAACCAGGCTGCTGAGGATATTGACCTCGTCATCATTGGTGACCGCCAGAAAATGATCCATATCCCCGATGGATTCTTCCTCAAGCAGGTCTCGGTCCAGGGCGTCACCGTGAATGACAATGGTTTTGCCGAGGCGTTCGGCCAGCCATTCCGCTCTTGGCTCGTTGTATTCGACAAGTTTCGGCGCCAGGCCCATGCGCTCAAGTTCCTCGGCCACGATAAAGCCGATATGGCCGCCCCCGATGATCATGACATGTTTGCGATTTTCCTCCTGCTGCATTCCGGCGATTTGCAGAAATGCAGTCACCTGCCGGCTTGCCATGGCCGCATAAATCGTGTCGCCGGCGAGCAGGACGGTATCACCCCTGGGCGTTTGCCATTTCTGGTTGTGCTCGTGCGCTACCACATAAATGGACAAATCCTTCATCACCTCACCCGTGTCCATCAGCGACATGCCGGCCAGTTCGCTCTTCGGCGGGATTCTCAGGCCGACCAGGGAAACCCTGCCGTCGGCAAATTCCTGCACATCGGCTGCGGAGGAAGCCTGAAACCGTTTGATGATGGCCTGGGCGGCTTCCCGTTCGGGCGAGATCACCATGTCAATCGGAAGGTCGTCACGTCCGAACAGGCCCTCGCTGTTGACATATTCGGACTCGCGCAGGCGGGCCATCTTGGTTGGGACCTTGAACAGCGAATGCGCCACCTGGCAGGCCAGCATGTTCACCTCATCGTTGGTGGTGGCGGCAATCAGCAGGTCGGCGTCGGCGGCATTGGCCCGTTTCAGCACGCTGGGCAGTGATGCGCTGCCATGTACGGTTTTGACATCCATGGAATCGGCCACGCGCTGAAGGAGTCTTGCATCCGTGTCCACGACCACGACATTGGAACCTTCCATGGCCAGGCGCCGGGCAATATTGAATCCCACCTCGCCGGCGCCGAGAATGAGTATGTTCATTTTTCCTTCTCCTTGGCTCTTCCCAGGTCAAATTGCTTGATTTTGCGGTGCAACTGACTGCGTTCCATGCCGATATCCTCGGCCGTACGGCTGACGTTCCAGCTGTGTTTGTTTAAATGAAAGAGCAGGTAGCTGCGTTCGAATGCTTCCCGGGCGGAATGAAAATTTCTGGACAGGTCCGAATCGGGTTGCCCTGCCTGATCCAGCGGAGGCATCGCGTCCGCCGAGATGGTTTCGCCCTGTTTGAGGATATGGCAACGCTCAATATAGTTTCTCAGTTCGCGCACATTGCCCGCCCAGGGATAGGATTGCAGGCGGACGATTGCGTCTTCGGAAAAGCGGACGGGTTCGCCCCCCAGGCAAGCCGCCTGTTCTTCGGCCAGCGTTCCGGCCATGACGGGGATGTCTTCGATACGGTCGCGCAAGGCGGGCAAGCGGATGCTGACAACGTTCAGACGATAATAAAAATCTTCGCGCACCATGCCTTGCCGCAGAGCCTGCTCCAGATCATGGCTGCTGGCGGCGATCAGACGCACATCCACGGGCAGGGGGCTGGGCCCGCCAAGCCGCTGAATCATGCGTTCCTGCAACACCCGCAGAACCTTGGCCTGCGCCGCGTGCCCAAGGTCGGTGATCTCGTCAAAGAAAAGACTGCCCCCGTTGGCCATTTCGAAACGGCCGCGTTGTGGATGCAACGCACCGGGGAAAGCGCCTTTTTCATGCCCGAAAAGTTCGGATTCCATGCGGGATTCCGGAATGCTGGCCGTATTCACCATCACGAAAGGGCCGTCCGCACGGCGGGAATACTGGTGCAGAAGTTCCGCCGCCACGGCCTTGCCGGTCCCGTGTTCACCCAGGATCAGCACGGGCGCATCGCTGGTGGCCACTTTTCTGATCAGGTTCCTGACGCTGGCAATGGCATGGCTTTCACCAATCAGTTCTTTCTTTGATCGTGTTTCGGCGTGCTGCCTCAGTTCGATATTTTCCCGGGAAAGTTTGCGTTTTTCCAGCGCGTTCCGGATCAGGATCAGCAGCTTGTCCGAGGAAAGCGGTTTTTCGACGAAGTCAAAAGCCCCCTGGCGGGTGGCGCGGACGGCCGTGTCTATGGTGGCATGTCCGGACATCATAATAACGGGCAGGTCGCCATCCATGGCCTTCAGCCTGGCAAGTGTCTCCAGGCCGTCAATGCCGGGCATCCAGATATCCAGCAGAATACAATCCGCCGGTTCCTTGCGGAACCTGGCTACGGCCTCTTCACCTGAAGCGGCGCAGGCGACCCGGTATTCCTCATCTTCAAACAGGCCCTTGAGGGAATCGCGAATGGCCTGTTCGTCATCCACAATCATAATACGTGCGCTCATGCAGTCTCCTCCTTGCATGCGTACGCCGGCAGGGTCAGACAGAAATGCGTCGGCTTTGCGGCGGATAGAATCTCCAATGCCCCTTCGTGTTCTTCGGCGATGCGCCGGGCAATGGCCAGACCCAGCCCCGAGCCATCGGGTTTGGTTGAAAAATAAGGCTCGAAAATCTGTTCAAGCGCTTCGCCGGAGATCCCTTCTCCGGTATCCTGTACATGAAATTCCACGGTTGAGCCGTCCGTTGATGCATACAGGCGAACCTTGCCGCCGTCCCGGGTCGCGGCAAGGGCGTTGTCGAACAGATTGATCAGCACCTGGCGGATCTGATCGGCATCGCATTTGCAGCTGGCGGCCGTTTCGTTTTTCTCAACCGTGACGCGTGTATAGGGTGTATAGAGCTCATCCATTTCCTGCAGCAACTGGGCTATGCCGACCTCCGTCATGCGAGGACGAGGCATCCTGGCCAGCGTGGAGAAATCGCTGATCAGACGCTGCAACCGCTCCACCTGGCCGATAATCGTATGCGTACAGGCATCGAAGACATCGGCATGGTCCGTCTTGCCGGCAAAACGGCGTTGCAGCCGCTCCGCGGCCAGCTTGATGGGCGTAAGCGGATTCTTGATTTCATGTGCAAGTCTTCTGGCGACCTCCGCCCATGCCTTGTCCTTTTGTGCTTCAGCCAGACTGCTGACGTCATCCATGACCACCAGGTAGCCCGACAGCCCGGATGTCCCGGCCGCCTGCAATCTTACCCCCCTGGCCAGCAGATGGAGATTCTTTTTGCCAATGGCAATGTCAAGTTCCCGCTGCAGGTGTTCCTGCCCCTGATTGCGTAATTCATCAAAAAATTGTCCGATAATACGCAGGCGGCCATTGCACAGGCGGGCAATATCCTTACCAGGCGCCCAGCCTGCCGGCAGGTTGAGTAATTTACGCAGGGATTCATTGAGCAGGCGAATCCTGCCATCGCCATCGGACAGCAGAACGCCCGTTTGCAGGCTGGCAAGCAGGGTTTCCAGGATGTGCCGGCGCTGGCGGCTGTTTTCCAGCGCCTGGGTGAGTTCATCCTGGGCCTGTCGCAGGGCATCCACGTTCTTCTTGAGCCGTTCGGTCATACGATTAAAGGAATACACCAGAGATCCCAGTTCATCACGTGTCGTCTCGGAAACGGATACGTTGAGATCGCCTTCGGCGACGCGGTGCAGTGCCTGGGCCAGATTACCGATGGGCGAGGTCAGCCGGCGCGCGAAAACAATCGCCACGCCCCCGGCAATCAGGACCACGAGCAGGGTGACAATCAGCATGGTATTGGTAAACAGCCCGCGAATGGCCTGCCGGTTGCGTTCCAGTTCGCGGTAGGTCTTGTAATCCGATTCCACGGATCTGGCGCTCTGGACTACGCCAGACGGCAATGTAATTTCCGCGCGCAGGAGCCCGGCCACCCCGTGACGACCCTGCAGGGGCGCATAGCCAACGACGACTTCCCTGCCATTTTCACTTAACAGGCTGGTCACCACGGTGCCGAGCGTGGTTGCAAGTCTGGCGCTTTCTCCAAGGGGCTCGGCTTCCAGCGCACTCAAGCCGCTTTCCTGCACACCGGCCAGCAGGCGGTCGTTGGCATCAAACAATTGCAGGCGTTGCCAGCCTTCCTTGCGCTGAATCTCGGCGAGCCGTATATTGAGAGTGGCGTAATCCACGGGCTCTTCGAGCGCATCCATCAGGGAAGCATCATTGATATAGATCAGTATTCCCTGCTTCAGGTCGCCTTCCACGCGCCCGTAGAAGCCGCGGGCAAGATTGAGCGCTCGGTCCAGAAGGGTATCGACGCGTACGTCAAACCAGACATTCAGTCCGCGTTCGACTACCTGGTTGGCTGTTACCTGCAAGATCATTGAGGGCACCATCAACATTCCCACCAGCGCCATAACCAGCTTGGCCCGGAGGCGGGAACCCGGGCGGGGTTCGCTGCGCTCCCTCAACAGCCTGATGCCGTATTGCAGGGACAGTATGGACAGGGTCAACATCAGGAAAATATTCAGCCATGCGACTATCGCGCCCAGGCCGCTTCTGCCGTGGGGCCAGAGAATGATTGCGCCCGACAGCAAAAGGATGGACAGCAGGATTGGAAGAAAACGCATCAGCCCCATCGGGTTCATGGCAGTGTAAAATCCGTGGATGTCTTGCTGCTGCTGGATCCCAGCCAGGTGGAAAGCCAGCTGCGCCGGGCGCCGCCTTCATTTTCTTCCACCGAGATTTCCATACGGTAAACATGGCCCTTTTCCAGCAGGCTACGGTCAATGACCGGGAAATGATCCAGGTGCGTTAGAAAGCGAACGGCTTCCTGCATGTCAAACACACGCCTGGAAATACCGCTGGTCAGATCGATCAGTTGCCAGTTTTGTGACACGAGATCCGGCACGACACGCCGGTTGATGTCGATGCTGGCAACCTTGCGGTTCAGCCAGTAAACCCTGACAGCCTCGACATTAATTTCCCAGTGTATGCTGACATCCGTACCTTCATGCAATATTGCCGAAATTCGTTTCCGGCTATTCGACATGGAGGCATTGCAGGAGATCAGCTTGTCGCCCACTTTCACTGTTACATCCACAGCGGGGCTGGCTAAGGCATCCGTACTCATGCAGATGCACAGGAAGGTACTGCTGAGCAGGCGGACCAACAGAGGGTGCGCAAATGGCTTCATGAGCGGGGAGTGTAGCAGCAGCGCCGCGCATGCAGAAGACGGCAACCGGCATTGTTTAACCCCGGTTCCTTTTTCTTTCTTCGAGCGTTACCCTCCATTGATGCGTTGCGTACCGGTATTGGAGACAGCTTCACAGGCAGCACGGCTGCGTATTGCCACCTTCAATATCCAGGTCGGCATCGGCAGCCGGTACCCGCGGCATATGCTGACATACAGTTTCCGGTATGTATTACCGCACCGGCAGGTGCTTTCAAACCTTAACCTGATCGCCGGGCAACTGCGCGGATTCGATATCATCGCCCTGCAGGAAACGGATACCGGCTCGTTCCGCAACTATCAGATTCATCAGGCGCAATACATTGCCAGCCGCGCTCGTATTCCCTATTGCTACACCCAGGTCACGCGCGGCATCAGTCATTTCGCCAGCATCAGCCTGGGGCTTCTCTGCCGATACCCCTGCACCAGACTGATCCGGCATCGGCTTCCGGCTTCACGGCATGGCCGGGGACTGATGGAGGCAGTTTTTCGCGTTGAGGACCGGGAACTTGCCGTATTCGTAACGCACCTGTCACTGAGAAAGGCGAATCGCATGCGCCAGATGCGCTTTCTCGCCCAGCGTCTGAACCGCTACCCCGATGCCATCCTGATGGGTGATCTGAACTGTGAACCCGGTTCTGTGGAATTCAAATACCTGCTTATGCACAGCAAACTGGAGTATTCAGCCAGCGGTCCGGACACCTTTCCCAGCTGGAAGCCACGAAGGAGGCTGGACCATATCCTGGCCACGCACAGCCTTGCGCTGGAAGGATTGCGCACCATGCCGTTTATTTGTTCGGACCACCTGCCTGTTACGGCGGAAATCCACTGGAAGCAGGGGTGTACCTGACAACCTTTACAATCCGGCAAAGGCATAACCGGACAGGGTTGAATCACGGCAGATTTCACAGGCAATACACGGGCTAAAAACAGAGGCCCCGGCAGGGAAGCCGGGGCCTGGAACATCCGGCGCAATCTTTAGGGAGGGGAGGAGGGAATAACGCCGAATAATGCGAACAATACATGGTGATTATTGAAAAACCGTGAACAGTACATGAAAATTTATTCATCTTTGCCTGTGTGAGGCGAAAACTGGCTGGGGGACAAGGATTCGAACCTTGGTTGACGGAGTCAGAGTCC
>CAZVLQ010000012.1:0-60658 GCA_964628185.1 uncultured Zetaproteobacteria bacterium
GAAAGCAGGTGGCCATCCACCTCATATGAATTTACAGCAGTATAGGGACTCAACCCCGGCCAGGATGCTGTCTATGCGGAAAATCCTCTCTCCCACCAAGGTTTCTTCCCGGGAATTAGCACAAAATAAAGTACATGTCAAATATATGATTAACTTCATTGGAATATCCGGCAAGAAGGCCGCAGGCCGTTTGGTTGGCCTTCAGGCGCGGCCTCAGCCACGCAGCAGATTTATATCAGATTCTTCGAACTAACGTGGGTCAAAGCAGAAACACGGTGGCAAGGCCCAGGAAGGCGAAAAATCCGATCACATCGGTCACCGTGGTCAGGATCGTGCCGGATGCCAGCGCCGGATCGATATGCAGGCGCTGCATCGTGATCGGAATCAAGGCACCGGACAGGCCCGCCGCCAACAGATTGATCAACATGGCCGCTGCCATCACCAGGCCCAGTTTGATCCCCAGGGCGGGAAACCAGATGGCCGCGATCAAACCGGCCACACAGGCAAAGCCCAGCCCGGTGACCAAACTGACGAGAATTTCCTTGATCAGCGCACGCCGGGCTGTCCTGAAAGCCACCCGGCCCAGGGCAATGCCGCGTACAATCACGGTCAGGGTTTGGGTGCCGGCGATACCGCCCATGCTGGCCACGATCGGCATCAGAACGGCCAGCGCAACAACACGGGAAATCGTCCCGGCAAACTGGGCAATCACGATGGATGCAAGAATGGCCGTGGCCAGATTGACCGCAAGCCAGATGCCGCGCCGCCAGGCGGTGATGCCGACGGGCTCGGACAGGTCATCCTGATCGGACAGGGCGGCCAGGCGGTACATGTCCTCGGTCGCCTCTTCCTGCACCACGTCCAGAATGTCATCAGCGGTAATGCGACCGACCAGCACGCCCTCGTCATTGACCACGGGCAGGGCCAGCACGTCATATTGCTCGAAGATATGCGCCACTTCCTCCTGATCCTGGCCCGCATGGACCCTGGGAAAATCCGCAGCGGCCACTTCGGAAACCATTTGATCCGGCCCGCAGAAGAGCAGCTTGTGAAGAGGGATTACCCCGGTCAGCCGGTCATCGTCGTCCACCACGTAGACATAGTTCAGATTTTCAATCTCATGCCCGAAACGCCGCAGCACCTCCAGCACCTTTGAAATCTCCCAGTCATGGCGGACCTTGAACAGCTCAGCCTGCATGAGGCCGCCGGCGGATTCCTCGTCATGTGCGAGCAAGGGCTCAATTTCACGGCGATCTTCCGGCTCTAGACGTTCGATAACCTCATCGGCGACATCCCGGTCCACCGCCTGCAGAATGTCCGTAGCGTCATCCGAGTCCAGGTGTTCAACCACTTCCTCGATTTCACTGGGGGCAAGACGCGCCAGCAGGTCTTCCTGCATACCCTCAGGTAATTCGAGCAGCACGTCGCCGCGCATTTCTTCGGGAATACGATTCAGAAGCGCCAGACGCTCATCGTCATCCTTGCAGGCAAGCAGCATCCGGCCCAGCTCGCTGTCGTGCATACCGGCAAGGCGATGGCGTAACGCACGCGGATGCTCTACAGCCATCTGCAACGCGTCCTGCGAAGAAAGCTCGGACTTTTCCTTTTCCTCTATACCAGCCATGGCGTGGAAAGCTACACGACGGTGTGCCCGGGTGGAATCAGCGAAACGTTCAGATGTTGCATAAAAGATTCGGAATTCAGGCCTGAATTCCGAATCCCTGAGAACCAATACACGGGTCAGCAGCTGCAATCACAGACACAGCCCCAGAACCAGTTGGCTTTTGTGACACAGTGAAGGTTTTCATTTCCACCAGCACCCTGTTTACATACAGCACCGGGGTTTGTACAGGGATAGCCTTCGCCCGGAATGCTTCCACCGCATTTCCCTGCTCTTGAAGCGCAATCGTAATATCCCATCGAAGCAAGCATATGGGAAGGCGGACCTGCAAATTTAAGCGCAAGCACATTAAACCCTGCAACAGCGGCTATGAGAATCAGCCAGATCATCCATCTTTTCATCTTGTTTCATTAATTCCCCCCTATAACAATTATAGATGATCCGGCCTTCCGGAACCCCGGAAATGAAAGCGCGATTTGTTTATAAAGGAGGGCAAACCGGAACCGGGAGATCAGGGCTGTATTTTTTCCATAGCCTGCCTTGACCCGGGTTATTCACAAATGCCGCCACGACCATCATGGCGATTTATGGGTAATCCGGGTCAGCTTCCTTGCCGCATCGGCCTTGCGCCCGGCATCGGCGACATCCATGCCGGGGCGCGGCGGGGCATCAAGGGCTTTTTTCAGATAGGCGGCCGCATCGATCAAATGCTTCCTGTCCAGAAGAAAACTCCCCATGAAATAGTTTGTATCCAGGCTACCCGGCGCAATGGCAAGCGCCTTGCGCAGATAGTATTCCGCCCTTGCATTATCACCAAAACCGACGGGCCAGCCCGGCATGCTGTGATACAGATTGCCGAGAAATGCACAGGCCAGTCCGTCTCCCGCATTCGGACTGATGGAAAGGGCCTTTTCAAGCAGGCTCTTTGCCTGCCGGATCATTTGTACGGAGGCCAGGCTGTGCTTCTCGCCGGCTTCATTGGCGAGAATAATGGCTTCCCAAAGCCACATGGAGGCGTCGGCGGGATGCGCCATTCGCATCTCTCTGGCCAGTCCGTGCAGCCGGGCATAGGCAGCCTCCCGTTGCGCCACAGGCAGCTGATACTTGATATGCGCCCATTCATGCCGGATATCCGCCAGCGTGAAGGCCGCCCCGGATGCTGCCTGGACTGTATATGCGAGCATCAAAAGGCCGGCGAGGTAAAGACCCCGCATGAAATCGGGGGCTTTCGGCGACCTGTGGGACATTATTTGATATGCAGCTTTTTCTTTACCCGGGCCAGCTTCACCGCCGTCTCCGCCTTGCGGCCGGCGGAATAGACGGGACGATCCGGCACGTCCGGCAGGCTCAGCACCTTTTCAAACCAGGGGAGCGCCTTTTTATACTGTTTCTGGTCCAGCCAGTAATCGCCCATGAAATAATTGGCGTCCATATCGTCCGGGGCCATAGCGATGGCCTTGTTCAGGTATGCCAGCGCCTTATCGTCATCGCCGAAACCGATAAAACCGCCCGGAACCATATAATAGAAGCTGCCCAGCGTCGTATAGATGGAACCGTGCATGGCGTTCGGGTCAAGTTTTTCCGCCGCCAACAGTAAATCACGCCCCTTCTTCATTTGCGGCATAGCATTGAACATGGAAGACATGCCCCCCATCGCTCCGGCGTAACCGGCGCGAATAATCGCCTCCCATATCTTTGGTTCGGCACGGTTAGGGTATTTCGCCGATAACGCAGCTGCCTTGTCTGCCAGCGACTTGAATGCACCCTCTTTCCGGCTGTCCGGCGTCTTGTAGTTGACCTCGGCCCACTGATGCTGCAAGTCCGATACTGCATTTATGACTTCATCGGCCATCACCGTATTGGTGTGTCCAATCGAGATAACAATCGCCAGTAACAGGGCCGGACAAAATTTAAGTGTGAATCCTTGCAATTTCTTCAAAACAACCTCCAGCATTTTGATTTAGAGTAAGTTAATCTTCTTCCTTGGCAAATTTCCTGGAGATACGATTCTGTGCCGCCAGCGCCTTGTCGACAAGGCGGGGAAACCGCACATTGATCTGTACGAAAAATGACTCGGGAAAGCCGATATAGACTTCCTTGCGATCATTGTCGATGGCCTGAAGGATCTTTTCCACCACCACTTCCGGCGCATCCATATTCATTTTCGTCGCCTCGCCCATACGCATGATACGACCGGTATTGAGCGGCGTTTTTACCGCCCGTGGCGCCACATACATCACCTTGATGCCGGTGTCGTAAAGCTCACGGCGCAACGCCTCGGAAAAACCGCGCAAACCGAACTTGCTGGTCGAATAGGCCGTGAACCACGCAAAGCCAATGGAGCCGAAGACCGAGCCGACATTGATGATGCGTCCGGTATTGCGTGCGACCATTTCCGGCAGCACGGCGCGTGTAAGGTGCATTGGTCCCAGCAGATTTACCCGGATCAGCAAATCAATGAAGTCGGGATCTTCATCCTCAAAACAACGGAAACTCATGAGTCCCGCCAGATTGATCAGGATGTCAATCTGTCCCAGCGCCTCTCTGGCATTCCCGGCGGCGACGGCGCATCCCTTCCGACTGGAAAGATCGCCCGCAACGGTATGTACTCCGTCAATCTCCCTTGCTACCTCGTGCAGCGCCTCTGCATTGGCATCCACCAGTGCCAGGCGTGCGCCGCGCTCATGCAGCCGCCTGGCCAACAGGCGGCCCATACCGCCGGCCGCGCCGGTCAGCAGGATATTCTTGTCACGAATTTCCACTTGTACGCTCCTCGCCTAAAGATATGAACGGCAGGCTGCGAAAAATATCGCCATAGAGCCTGTACATCATGCGCGCGCAATGCACCACGGCGGCCTTGTCATCCGCATGATCCAGCCGGTTCATCAGCTTTTCGTAAAAATCCACATGGCCAATATCCAGCGAGCCATGCGAGGTCAGATAGGAAAATGCCTGTTTGGGCAAATTCAGGCTTTTCCGGATATTTTCCGCAGCGTGGGTCGCCAGCGCCACACTGGTGCCCTCAAGCACCAGCACCATGCCGAAAAAACCGACCGGATTAAGGCGGGCGACCGTATCGTAGGCATAGGCCACCATCAGTTCCGTGGCCGGCAGGGGCATGGCCCGGCGCACGGCCTCCTTGTCCCCGCCACAGGCCTCAATGTCGTTCAGAATCCACTCCTGATGACCCATTTCCTCTTCGATATATTCACCGATCGCTTCGCGAAGCCACTCCAGCCGTTCCGGCAGGCGGGCGCCCGTCGCCATCAGAAGAGGAGTGGTGTGCTTCACATGATGATAAGCCTGACCCAGAAAAGCCAGATAGCTTTCCAGCGACAGCTTTCCCTCGACGCCCTGCCGGATAAACGGGATCGACAGCAGATCGTTGCGCGCCTCCACGGTGGCGGTCAGCAACTCCTGATAAAATGCTTCATGACGGGCCATTCAGCGCTCCTCATCATCCATGGTTTCAATGGCTTTTCGGTATGCCTGCCATATCCTGTCGCGGCGCGGACGACCCGTGCCGGTCCATTGACCGTTGGCGATACTAAAGGCTTCACCGGCCACGTGCCAGCGCCTGATGCGGGCATAATCGGGCAACATGGCATTGGCGGCATCCACGGCTACCTGCACGGCCGTATCGTCCGCGCCCCGGCGCGGAACCAGCACGGCCACATTGCTGGGACGGGCCTCGCCAAATACGACGGCCTGGGCGATGGCCGGCTGGACGGTCAGTTCACGCTCCACCCATTCCGGTGAAACATTGCGTCCGAAGGCGGTAATAAAGATATGTTTCTTGCGGCCGGTAATATGCAGGAAACCATCAGTATCCAGGTAGCCCATATCGCCGGTGGGCCAGAATCCATCCCGAAGCGCAGGGCTCACCTCGCCCAGATAACCGGAAAACAGGCTGCCAGCCACCAGAATCTCCCCGTCATCCGCAAACCCGAGTTTCACGTGCGCCAAAGGTCTGCCCACGGAGCCGGCCTTGTGCGCATGCGGACCGTTGACAGCCACCACGCTTGCCGCCTCGGAAAGCCCGTAGCCTTCATACACCGGCACATGCAACTCCGACGCCTGTTTGAGCAGCGTGGGAGAGACCGGTGCGCCGCCCACGGCGGCATAACGAAGTGCCGACGGCCGTGGCCCGCCGGCGGCAATCGCGGAAACAAGCCCCAGCAGCATTTGTGGAATCATGATGCATGTACTCGCTTTCTCCCGCACCAGGGCCTGAAGAAACCTGGCAGGGTCCAGACCGGTGGCGCCGCTCATGCCCACCGCGGCCAGGCCCGGCAATATGCAGGTAGCGCCGGCCAGCAACGGCACATAGATGCCACCGATATTCTCAAGCAGGGTGGCCAGCGGCAGTGCGCACAAATGCCGGTCATGTGCTTGCGCACAGGATGCCTGCCTGAGAGATTTCGCCACATCCTCCATGACGGGCCGGGAAAGACAAACGCCCCTGGGATCGCCGGTTGTACCGGATGTGTAGGTTACCTTGGCCACTTCCGCGGGAATCGGGCAGGGAAAAGGGTGCTCAAGCTGAATCGCATGGATACTGGAACCCGCGAGCTCGAATGAATCGTGGTCGGATACGGAAATGTCAATTGCATCCAGTATGCGCAGCAGGATGCCGGGCTGATCGGTCAGGATCAGTTCCAGCCCGGAATCGGCAATCAGATGCTCAACCTGGCCGGGAGAGAAAAACATCGGAACAGGCACAACAGGCGTCAGGGAAGAAAGCGCCGCCAGATCGGATACCACCCAGGCCGGGGTATTGTCCATGAACAAACCGATGGCCGCGACCTGACGTTCGGCAAACAGCACCGCCAGAGCCTCAACCCGGGCGTCCAGCTCTGCATAGCTTATGGAAATATTTACCCCGGCCAGTGCGACACGCTCAGGCGTTGTGCGGGCATGCCGCTGCAACGACTTCAACACCCGGCTTTCGGCGCGGATGATTCCCCCCATCAGGAAGCCGCTCTTTTCCTGCCCTGTTGCATACCCTCTATAAGAGCACTGACCCAAAGCGGCTGCAGGACTTCGCGGGTAAACTCAAGCGCCCAGTAGCCTTCATGGATGTCACCCGCCATTACCCTGGGCCCGGCCAGATAATAGCGCCCCCATTCACGGCGTTCATCCTCGGAGAGGCGATTCGGATCGGCATCGCCGATCTGCACGGGATCAAGCCCCAGCCGAAAAAAGGCATTGCGCAACTTGACAACACCGGTAAAAACAACCCAGCGAAAACCGGCGCCATACAAATAGGCGGTCAGGGCCGTAATGGCGGCGCGGGCTCCGCCCGGATGTGCATCCGCCAGATTTCCGACTTCGACAATATCGCTCCGTAAAATGTTAAGTCCCTGCTTCCTGCCTACCACGGCCTCGATCGGCTCATCAAAATAATGCTCAACAAAGAGGTTGTGTCTGGCCGCATCCCTGTAACCGACCGCGGCCACCATCTCGCCTTCGCGGGTGGACAGGCGGACCAGATGAGGCATGTAATGATGCAGATTGGCATCGTATTCAGTGCCAAAACGCTGATGAATAAAACGTTCCGTCTCGGCCCGCCCGGGATGATCCGGCTCAAGCGCTTCAATGATCATGTACCCTCTCTGTATGCCCGGGCGGCCATGCTACGGAAGAACGTGCATTCCGCATGAACCGATCCCCACATCCCCCTCCTTTGCTTTCGATTACTTCAGGGGCTCGTCAGTGGATGAGGTGGTATCGGTTTGCATTCTGCACATCGTACCCACGCTTGAGAACGTGGACACCATGTATGGCACCAGCATGGTCAGAATGATCTTGACCATGTCAGCGCCGCTCAGCCTGCCCTGCACGATAGTATCGCCATAATTGATGGCCACCAGAACGGGACCAACAACAAACGCATATTTCATGGAACAACGAACAATCGCGGGGTCACGCGCGGTTTTCAGCCAGACTCTCATTTGCACCTCTATTCAGGCCTGAACAATAACCATGTGGAAAACATTCGTCATCCGTAACCTGCAATCTGTCATACGGAGGCTTGGTCTGTCCGGCAAGCAATTTCTTTCACGCATTCGTCGTCATCAGCCGGATCAGGTTTGAATGGTTCTGAAAAGCTTGTGTGTAAAGGTCAGGGGCATTGCCGCTGCGTTCGCCGCACGGCAGGGTGCAGCGCCATGAATGCACTGCGATTTGATGTGATGCACCGGGATGAATCGGGCTTTGCCCGCTGTGGCCGTCTGCATCTGCCGCATGGTATCGTGGAAACACCGGTGTTCATGCCGGTTGGCACGCAGGCCACGGTCAAGGCCATGACGCCGCGGGAACTGGATGAAGTCGGCGCCCGGATCATTCTTGCCAACACCTATCATCTGATGCTGCGTCCCGGCGCGGAACTGATTGAACGAATGGGTGGTCTGCATCGCTTCATGGCCTGGGACGGACCGATACTGACCGATTCCGGCGGTTTTCAGGTCTGGTCACTGGGTGGGCTTCGCAAAATCGAAGCGCATGGCGTGCGCTTCCGCTCGCATATCAACGGCGATGAAGTATTCCTTGGGCCGGAAGAGAGTATGCGCATCCAGCGACAACTGGGCGGCGATATCGTCATGGCCTTTGATGAATGCACGCCATGGCCCGCGACGAAGGATGAAACGCGTGCCTCCATGGAAATGTCCATGCGCTGGGCGCGCGAGTGCAGGGCGCAGATGCCGCCGAACCCGGCGCAGGCGCTGTTCGGCATCATCCAGGGCGGCATGCTTGCCGACCTGCGCCTGGAATCGCTGCAACATCTGCTGGATACGGGTTTTGAGGGCATCGCCATTGGCGGGCTGTCCGTGGGCGAACCCAGGGAAGAGATGCTTGCCATGCTCGATACGCTGGCTCCGCATCTGCCCGCAATGCAACCACACTACCTGATGGGCGTGGGAACGCCCGCCGATCTGATCGATGCGATCGACCGCGGCATTGACATGTTTGACTGTGTCATGCCCACCCGCAACGCACGAAACGGCACACTGTTCACCGATTTTGGCGCCATCCATATCAAACAGGCGCGATTCCGTGATGATCCACGTCCACTGATGGAAGGCTGCAACTGCTATGCCTGTAAGCACTTTTCGCGCGCTTACCTGCGCCATTTGTACGTAGCCAGGGAAATTTTAAGTTCGAGGTTGAATACCTTGCACAATCTTCACTACTATTGCGCGCTCATGCGACGGGTGCGCGCCTCGATTGAAACGGGGTGCTGGCCTGAATTTCGCAAGCAGTTTCTGGCTGCCTGGCATGGCGGACGGAACTTACCGGGAGATACATAACACATGAACCATTATAAAAAAAATTATTTCATTCTGACCGGAATGGCCGTTCCGGCACTGTTTGCCGCGCCATTACCGGCCCTGGCGGCCGATGCCGCAGCGGCGGGCGCCGGCATTGCCTCACTGGCACCGCTGGTGCTGATTGTCGCAATCTTCTATTTCCTACTGGTTCGCCCGCAGCAAAAGCGGTTGAAAGAGCACCGTGGCATGATCGAAGCGCTGAAAAAGGGCGACAAGATTATTACCGCCGGCGGCCTTTACGGTACGGTTGCCGACGTCAGTGAAAAAATGCTGAAAGTTGACATCGCCAATGGCGTGCGCGTCAAGGTCAAACGCGATACCATTACCGGCCCGGCTGAATAACGGCCGCATCCGCAGCACCGAAAAAAGGACCCTTCATGCACGCATATCCACGCTGGAAACTCTGGCTGATTCTGGTAGTACTCATAATTTCAACCATGGGTAGCCTGCCCAATGTCGTGTCGCCGCCGGGCTGGTGGCCACAGGGTTTCAGCAATCCTCTGAATCTCGGTCTGGATCTGAAGGGCGGCGTGCATCTGGTGCTGGATGTGGATGTTGACAAGGCTGTGGAGCGTTCGGTGGAGGAAGATGTTGATTCCATCCGCCGCATCCTGCGGCAGTCGAAAATCCGCTACCGCAAGCTGGATGCGAAGGGTCATGCG
Organism: uncultured Zetaproteobacteria bacterium; assembly: GCA_964628185.1. Taxonomy (GTDB): domain Bacteria; phylum Pseudomonadota; class Zetaproteobacteria; order Mariprofundales; family Mariprofundaceae; genus CAZVLQ01. Next base: position 9,615 of record CAZVLQ010000012.1, read on the forward strand.
CTCAACGTCACCATCAAGAAGGTGGAGGATGCTGACGCCACCGACAAACTTCTGCGGAAAAACTTTCCAAACTACAACCTGTCGGATGGGGGCAACGGCCATTTCGAACTTCTTCTCAAGGAAAAAAATGCGAAGGAAATCAGGAAATTTGCCGTCGATCAGGCCATTGAAGTCGTGCGCACCCGAATCGATGCGCTGGGCACCACCGAACCGGTCATTGTCAAACAGGGCGAGCACCGTATTCTGGTCCAGATTCCCGGCTATGAGGATACGGCGCGCGCCAAAAGCCTGATCGGCCGCACGGCCCAGCTTGAATTCAAACTGGTAGACGAAAAAGGCGACCTGGACAAGGCCCTGGCCGGCCAGATTCCACCCGGCGACATCATCATGTACGGGTCTGCGCAGATGCGTGGAAGCAAATCTTTCAGACAACCCTATCTGCTAAAGCGACGCACGGAGCTCTCCGGCACCGAGATCGCCGATGCTCGCGTATCCATCGATTCCCGCTTCAATGAATACGCCGTGACACTCAAATTCAACAGCAAGGGCGCACGCAAGTTTGACAGGCTTACCGCCGCCCATGTCGGTGAGCGTTTCGCCATTATTCTTGAGGGCGTGGTGCAGTCCGCGCCGGTGATCCGCGAGCGCATTGCCGGCGGCAGCGCCCAAATTACCGGAAGCTTCACCCCCCGGGAGGCGCATGACCTGGCCATCGTGCTGCGCGCCGGCGCCCTGCCGGCCCCGGTCAAGGTGGTGGAAGAACGTTCCATCGGCCCCAGCCTGGGTAAGGATTCCGTCGAGGAAGGTATGAATTCCATTATTATCGGCGGCATTCTCGTGCTCATCTTCATGGTTGTGTACTACCGCGCCTTTGGCCTGGTGGCGAATATTGCCCTGCTCTTCAACATGCTGCTGATTGTCGCCGCCATGAGCATGATCGGCGCCACCCTGACCCTGCCCGGCATGGCCGGCATCGTGCTTACCATCGGTATGGCAGTGGATGCCAATGTGCTTATTTTTGAACGTATCCGGGAAGAACTCCATCTGGGCAAAACGCCTCTGGCCGCCATCGATGGTGGCTATGACAAGGCATTGACCACGATTGTTGACGCCAACATCACCACGTTGATTGCCGCTATCGTGCTGTTCCAGTTTGGCAGCGGCCCGGTCAAGGGTTTCGCCGTAACACTCTCCGTGGGTATTCTGGCCTCGATGTTCACGGCCATTACGGTCACCCGCGCTATTATCTCCCTGTGGCTGGTGAGGCGTGGCCGCGTCGAATCCCTGAGTATTTAGGAAAAAACAATGCAATTTATTCGTTCCGACATCCATATTGATTTCATCGGCAAACGCAAGGCCGCCATGCTGGCTTCCGGCTCTCTGCTGCTGGTATCCATCGGCCTTCTCATCTTCCGGGGACTGAACTTTGGTATTGATTTCACCGGCGGCACGCTGGTGGAGGTTAAGTTCGACCAACCGCCCGCCATCGCCGATGTACGCAAATCCCTGAGCCCGGCGGGCTATGGCCAGGCCATTATCCAGGAATTCGGCGCAGCCAATGAGATTCTCATCCGCGTGCAAAACAGGCAGGGCAAGAAATCCAGCACCATCAGCACGGAAATTCTCGGGACCCTGACGCAATCCTTCGGCAAGCAGGCCGTACACATGCGGCGGGTGGAGTTCGTTGGTCCTCAGGTCGGTGAGGAACTGACGCGCGCCGGCATCATGGCCGTGCTGATCGCCATGGTCGCCATTCTCATTTACGTCACTTTCCGCTTCGAGCTGCGCTTCGCTCTGGGCGCGGATGCCGCCCTGATTCACGACGTTACCATGGTGCTGGGACTGTTTGCCCTGACCGGAAGGGAATTCACCCTCCCCGTCGTCGCGGCGGTGCTGACCGTAATCGGCTACTCCCTGAATGATACGATTGTCGTGTTTGACCGTATTCGGGAAAATATTGCGGCCAATCGCAAAAAGAAAAAACCGGACAGTGAAGTCAAAATTGTCAACGCATCCATCAATCAGACCCTGGCGCGCACCCTGATGACCTCATTCACCACGCTGCTGGTCGTGCTGGCGCTGTTTTTCCTCGGCGGCGAGGTCATCCACGGCTTCGCACTGGCCCTGATGGCAGGCATCGTCGTTGGGACCTACTCTTCAATCTATATCGCCAGCCCGATCATGATGGCGCTGCATGGACGCTTCAGGGGCGGTGGTGATGAAGAGATGAAAAAACTGGCGGCCAGGCCCTGAGCCCTTCCCTGCCCGGCGATGTCACCCCCGATGTGGAGAGCGGCGTCCCCGTCTTCAGGGCCTATGACGACAATTTTCTTCAGTTGGGTGACCAACGTTATTTCAGCGGATTGCTTATTCACCGGCAGCGGACAACGGCGCCATGGGGACCGGAGCGGCTGAGCCTGCTTACGGTCGCTCATCTTGCCGCCGTCATTGCATCGCCGCCCGAGGTGCTGCTGATTGGCACCGGACGCGCCACTTCGTTTCCGAATACGGATGTTATCAACGCGCTGGAGTCCGCGCATGTTCCATTTGAATGCATGGATACCCGCGCCGCCGTACGCACCTACAATATCCTCGTCACGGAAGGGCGCAATGTTTCCGCCGCCATGCTGCCGCCCGCGGCCCGGGACAAGCCGTCGGCCAGGCGATAGCATCTATCCAATGTACGAGCTGATGATTGAAACACATTTCGCCGCAGCGCACAGCCTGCGTGGTTACCAGGGTGATTGCGCCCGGCTGCATGGCCATAACTGGCGGGTGGAACTGCATGTTGCGTGCGGCGAACTGGACGACATCGGCCTGGCCATAGACTACAGGGTGCTCAAGCGTGAACTCAAAGCGGTGCTTGCGGCATGGGATCACTACAATCTGAATGACATTACACCGTTCGACGCCATCAACCCCAGCAGCGAAAATGTGGCCCGGGTTCTCTATCAGGCCATGGCAAAACGACTGAACAATAAACGACTGCGCGTTTCCCGTATCGTCATCGGTGAGACATGCTCGGCACGCGTAAGCTACTGTCCCTGACGGACACGTACATTTTCGCTTGCCAAACCCTGTGTCACCCATCCAAACTAGCGCCAGAGGCAGGCTATGACAGCGCCATAACATTCCGGAGTGAACGTATGACAGAGTCTGACAGGAACGAACAAGAAAACGGGGAGAAGCATTTTGCCGATGAAACTGGCCATGCCGCGCATGATCAGGCATATGAAGCGGCCACACAGCAAGCGATTGAAGTTGGCGCCGGCGGAGAATCGGCGGAACCGGAGGCGACCGGCCACGTGGATGAACTGCCGGATGAAGATCAGCAACCCGCTGCGTACCCTGAGGCTGAAGCGGAAAGAGCCGCTGAAACCATAGAGGAGCCGATACCCGCGCCGGAAGAATTGAATCCGGCCGGCATCGAGGAACCGGAGGATCTGGACTTTTTCGACACCGGGGCTGCTTCCGAAGATACCGCATTCGATACCGGTATTGCCCGGACTGAACAGGAAGCGGATTTTTCCATGCAAATCCACCCGGATGCGGAAAGCGTGGATACCTTCGACGACCAGGACGCCGTGAAAGATGAAACGGACGACAGCGATTTGGAACCGGCGGAGGAAAGTCAGATAACCTTCGGGTTGGGGGAGCTGGATATAACTGAACCTTTTCCAGCGGGCAGGAAAGATGAAAGTGCGTCACCCGGCACCGGGGAACTCCCGGGTATTGCGCCTTCAGCGACCGGAAATATCAACACCGGGAAAACTGACGCCGCGTATTCGTCACCGGCAGAAGAGAAACCACGAGGCCGGACAGGTGTTGCTGTTTTTTTCGGGTTGCTGGCCATCGCGGTCGCGGCGGTTGCCGTATGGATGAATTTCAATCTGTCCAGACAGGTCTCCCGTTTAGAGACGAAGGTGGCGAATACCCAACCTGCCCCTGTCCCTCCCCCGGATCAGACCAGGGAAATTGCGGACATCAACCACCGCCTTGATGCGCTTGCCAAGTCTGTTCAGGCTCAATCAGAAGCCGCGGCCAGGACGCCAGCCCCGCCTCCGGTCATCAACCCTGAAACCCCTGCCGTAGTCGTCAGCCCACCCCCCGCCCGGGATGAGGCGGACACCGTCAGCGAACCGGCGGCATCCCCGCAAACCGGCCCGCCGGCAAAAAAACCGGAGGCCGGGCATGATGCGCAACCGGCTGCCGTAAAACCCGAACCCGGCAGCGTCAGCAATGCCGCGGCGCCCTGGTTCATCAATATTACATCGCTCAGCAACCGGGCGGAGGCAGACAGGGAACTCGCATCCTTTGAACGCCAGGGTCTGAAGGCCGAAATTATCCAGGTCGATGTGCTTGGAAAGAAATGGTCTCGCATCCGCCTGCCGGGCTTCAAAAATGCCGGAGAGGCCAGGAAACAACTCAAGGTCCTTCAGGACAAGCTGGGCTTGCAGGATATGTGGATCAGCAAGCGATAATCATGTCCATGCCATGTATTCAGCAGTCCCGCAACGATTTCGCCAGAGCAAGACAACTGCTCCCTGGCGGCGTCAATTCACCTGTTCGCGCCTTTAAATCAGTCGGCGGCACACCGCGATTCATCGCCAGTGCGGCGGGAAGCCGAATCCGGGACGTGGACGGCAATGAATATATTGATTACGTCGGTTCATGGGGGCCGATGATCCTGGGCCATGCGCATCCCGGCGTCATCGCCGGTATCAGGGAAACGGCTGAGTCGGGGGTATCATTCGGCGCCCCGTGTGAACTCGAGATCGAACTGGCCCAAATGGTTGTCGACATGGTTCCGTCCATCGAAGTCGTGCGCTTCGTCAATTCCGGCACCGAGGCCACGATGAGCGCGCTGAGACTGGCGCGCGGATTCACCGGCCGTGACAGGGTCGTGAAATTCGAGGGGGGTTATCACGGCCATGCGGATGGTCTGCTGGTCAAGGCGGGAAGCGGCGCCGCCACCTTCGGCGTACCGGACTCCAGTGGCGTACCGGCCGATTATGCCAGGCTTACGCTGACCGCGCCGTTTAATGATATTGCGGCAGTCAAGCGACTGTTCGCCGAAAACAGAGACGAAATCGCCTGCATCATTGTCGAGCCGGTGCCCGGCAATACCGGCGTACTCGATCTGATGTCCACGGGCTTTCTTCAGGAACTGCGTGATATTTGCTCGCGGGAAGGCGCCCTGCTCATCTTTGACGAGGTCATGAGCGGATTTCGCGTAGATGCCGGCGGAGCGCAACAGCGGTTCGGCATCCAGCCGGATCTGACCTGTCTCGGGAAGATCATTGGCGGCGGTCTTCCGGTGGGCGCCTACGGCGGCCGTGAAGACATCATGCGCATGATCGCGCCGGACGGACCGGTGTATCAGGCCGGCACGCTTTCCGGCAACCCGCTGGCCATGCGTGCGGGGATCGAGACCCTGACATGTCTGCGTCAGCCGGGCTTTTATGACGCGCTGGAGGCGGCATCCGCCAGGCTGTTCGACGGGCTGCTGGCCGGCTGCCGCGATGCGGGCGTCGGGGCATGCGGCAATCGCGTCGGTTCCATGTTTACGGTGTTCTTTACGGACAGGGATAAATGTGAAAACCATGCCGATGTCTGCGACTGCGACCTGACTTTCTTCGGCAAATTCTTCAATGCCATGCTGGACGAAGGAGTGAATCTTGCGCCCAGTCAGTTCGAGGCGACGTTTGTCTCCGCGACCCATACGGATGCGGATATTGATGCCACGATCAAGGCCGCAAGCCGGGCGCTGGCAAGGCTGTTAGTATGATTTTTTACCACAGAGCCACAAAGGCACAGAGGAAACAGGAAAGTTCTTCTTTGTGCCCTTGTAATTTAATAGTTTCATTTCGAACTGACTAAATTAGGGTGCGATCCTGTGAACCTGCTTGACGCGATCAGATTCGACGCACACGGTCTGCTTCCGGCTATCGCCCAGGAAGATTCCTCCGGGCGTGTCCTGATGCTGGCGTGGATGAATGAAGAAGCCTTTCGCCGGACGATAGAAACCGGCTATGCCCACTATTATTCCCGTTCGCGCAGGCAACTCTGGAAAAAAGGCGAGACCAGCGGCCACGTGCAGAAGGTGCACGACATATATCTCGACTGTGATGGCGATACCATCCTGCTCAAGATCGAGCCGGCGGGTCCTGCCTGCCACACCAATCGTGCATCCTGCTTCTACAGGCAACGCCGGGGTGACGGATGGACTGTCATCGAAGCGCCGCTGAAGTAAAGAAATCATGGCAAACAGTGAAATTCTGAATGAGCTGGCAAAAGTGCTGGAGGCGCGTAAACAGGAATCGCCGGATGTGTCCTACGTTGCCTCGCTGTATGCGCAACCGGACAGAATGCTGGAAAAAATCGGCGAGGAGGCGACGGAAGCTATTATTGCCGCCAAGAACGGCAAGCGTGAGCAGATCATCCTTGAAACCGCCGATCTGTGGTTCCATTCAATGGTCATGCTGGCCTACAACGGCCTGACTCCCGAGGATATCCTGAGCGAACTCGCCCGCCGATTCGGTATTTCCGGCCATGAGGAAAAAGCGTCAAGAAAATAAAGGGTAATCCGGATGCCATCCTGATATCCATGCCGCCTTTCGTCCGCTGGCCGTGACGCTGGCTGTTCTTGCCGTCCTTTCCGGCTTTGCCCTGCTGGTCTGGGGTGCCGACCGCTTTGTCACAGGAGCATCCGCCATTGCCTGCAATCTGGGCGTTTCCGCCCTGATCATTGGCCTGACCATCGTTGGTTTCGGCACCTCGGCACCGGAAATGCTTGTCTCCGCCGTCGCTGCCTGGCAGGGCAATCCCGGCCTGGCCATCGGCAATGCCCTGGGCTCGAATATCGCCAACATTGGCCTGATTCTGGGCGTTACCGCAATCATTGTTCCAATACGCGTACAGTCGCAGATGCTGAAAAGGGAGCTTCCCGTTCTGCTTGCCATCATGCTGATTGCGCTGGCCCTGATGTGGGACGGCGTGCTGGGACGCCTGGATGGCGTGGTACTGCTGGCCGGGCTCGTGCTGATGCTTTTCTGGCTGGTGCGGCTGGGTCTGAAAAGTCGCCGTGATCCCCTGTTGGCCGAACTGGATGCCGGGGTTCCCACCCATATATCCACGACCGCGGCGCTGGGATGGTTCATACTTGGCCTGCTGGTGCTGCTTGTCAGTTCACGCATGCTGGTCTGGGGCGCCGTGAACATCGCACAAATGCTGGGCGTCAGCGATGTGATCATTGGCCTGTCCATCGTGGCGCTGGGTACCAGCATCCCGGAACTGGCCACATCGGTGATGAGTATCGTCAAAAACGAGCATGATCTGGCCATCGGCAATGTTGTCGGCTCGAACATGTTCAATCTACTGGCCGTACTTGGTATGCCAGGCATCATCCGGCCAGGGAGATTTCCGGCCGAGGTCCTGAGCCGGGATTATCCCGTAATGATCGGATTAACTTTTCTGCTGTTTGTCATGGCTTATGGCCTGCGTGGTCCGGGACATATCAACCGTTACGAGGGCGGCACCCTGCTGGGCGTGTATGCGGCTTACATGGCTCTGCTCTATTTCGAGACGCAACTGCCCGTGCAAGGCATCACACCATAGCCAAATTACAAAAAGGCACCTCGCCTGGAGGGAGCCCCACAGGTGGCCCCCCTGAGCGTTGCGGCGCCTGTAGAAGTGCTGATCAATTCATGACTGTTTTCCATGTGCCTGGAATGACCAACGCCTGCGCACCGCGCCTTGATTCGAACCACCCGTGAGGCGCGGCAGCATTTAAGAATAGTCCGGGTTAGTATAGGCTCGGATATCGGACCGTTTCACGGTTCCGGCCAGGGGAGGAATACATGCGGGGCGATGTCATCATTGTCGAGAAGCACCATACCAGGGCCGGAAAGCAGGTCGTGGACATGCTTCTGCCCGGCATCCGGGCCACCGCCGGAAAGTACGCCCTGACCGTGGCCGGAGAATCCGGCAGTGGCAAATCCGAAACCGCCACGGCGATCGCCAACGCATTTGAAGAACATGGCATTACTAGCGTTATCCTGCAGCAGGACGACTACTACGTTTATCCGCCGAAAACCAACGATGCCACGCGGCGCAGAGATCCGGACTGGCTGGGACCGAAAGAGGTCCGGCTCGACGTGCTGGATGCAAATGTCCGCGACATCCTCGATGGCAAGGCTGTCATCGAGAAACCGCTGGTGATCTACGAGGAAGACCGTATTACGACGGAAACCATGCCGGTATCGGATGCCAGGGTGGTAATCGCTGAAGGCACGTATACCACGCTGCTACGATCCGCCAATGCGCACATCTTCATTGCACGCAACTACCTTGATACCCTGGCCCACCGCCGGAAACGCCAGCGGGACAAACTGGAACTCGATGATTTCACGGCGAATATCCTGATCAGAGAACATGAAATAATCTCGGCACACAAGGATATTGCCGATATCGTGATTACCAGGGATTATGAGGTAGAGAATCAGGCAACACGGACAGTGTAAAGCATGCACGTCATCTTCCTGAACCCCCAGGGGAACTTCGATGCCCTGGATTCGCATCTCACCGAGCATCCGGATTTCGGCGGCCAGTTGATCTACGTCAAGGAACTCTGCATGGCCATGGCCCGTATGGGCATCAGGGTGGACATCATTACCCGCCGCATCGACGACCCTGACTGGCCCGAATTTTCAGAACCGCTCGATTACTACCCCGGCTATGAAGACAGGCTGCGTATTGTGCGTATCGACTGCGGCGGCAGGGCATTTATCCAGAAAGAGCTTCTCTGGCATCACCTCGACGAATTTACCGACAACATCCTTACCTTCTATGGTGATTCCCCGCCTGACTTCGCCACCGGCCATTACGCAGACGGGGGCTACAGCTGCACCCTGCTCAAGAGAAAGGCGGGCCTCGGCTTCAGCTTTACCGGCCATTCACTCGGCGCTCAGAAACTCGACAAGCTGGAAATGAATTGTGATAACTTCGATGAGATGGATGCACGTTACCACTTTTCCAAACGCATCAGCGCCGAGCGGCTCAGTATGAGGCACGCCCGCTGTATCATCACTTCAACCTCGCAGGAACGTTTCAATCAATATTCGCATCCCCTGTATAAAGGCGCTGTGGACGTTGAAGACGACGGGAAATTCTCCGTTATCCCGCCCGGGGTCAATACCTGTATATTTTCAACCCTGCCCGGGCGGGAGGATGCCGCGGTTTCCCGCAAGTTCAATAAATTGCTGGCGGGTGGAAGCAGGCCATACATCGTCATGGCCAGCCGTTTCGAGGAAAAGAAAAACCATCTCGGCGCCATTGAAGCGTATATCCGGTCCGATCAGTTACACAACCGGGCCAGCCTGGCTATCTTTATCCGGGGCATTGGCGATCCCTATGAAGGTATTGAGGATCAGCCGGAGGATACGCAACGCGTGCTGAAGCCCATGCTGACCATGATTGAACAGGCCGGGCTCAGGGAAAAAGTGTGTTTCCTGCACATCGATTCCCAGCGTGAACTGGCAGCCGCCTACCGGTATTTCGCCAGACGCGGCTCCGTGTTTGCGCTAACAGCCTTTTATGAGCCGTTCGGACTCGCTCCGATCGAGGCCGCGGCCTGCGGTCTGGCCGTGGTGGCAACAAAAAACGGCGGCCCGTCCGATATTTTTGAGGATGGCTCCGGCGTTCTTGTTGATCCCGAAGACGTCGGCAGTATCGCCGGCGGCCTGTCGGAAGGCCTCACCGAACAGGCTTATTACGCCCGGCTCGGCAAACGCCGTGTGGAGTCAAAATACACCTGGGATAAAACTGCTGATGCGTATCTGTCCATCATTCAGCAACATGCCCGGCAACCCTGTAACCGGGGTTTCGAGCTTCCCGGGTTGTACAGGCCCGAACGTCTCAGGCAATATCTGCAACGCGGAACAGTGCGACCGATTGACCCCGGCGACATTGAGGGAGGGAAACCATGAACGACTGCCTCTTTTGCAAAATCATCGAGGGAACCATCCCTTCCGGCAAGGTCTATGAAGATACGGATGTCTATGCCTTCAGGGATATTCATCCCAAGGCGCCAATACATGTACTGGTCATTCCGAAGCAACATGTGCCCACGCTGGCCGATTGCAAAGACCCGGTCCTGCTCGGCATGTTGATGGATCGTGTGCGTATGATTGCCGACGATATCCTGCATCTTGGCGCCGGTTATCGCGTCATTTTCAATGTGCGTGAGGGTGGCGGGCAGGAGGTGTTCCACCTGCACGCCCATATTCTCGGAGGCAGGAAACTGCCGTTTTGAAAAAACGGGCGCGTTCCCGGTTACACCCGCTTCAGGCCGGTCTGGCCGATGTTCTGGGCGGCGAAAATCTTGAGAGACTGGCCGGAGTGGCCCGTCTACGCCGCCTGTGGCCCGCCATCGTGGGTCCCGTACTGTCTCAACACACGGAACCCGTCAATATTGAATCCGACACAATTCTTGTCGCGGTGGACCATCCCGCCATGGCACAACAGATACGTTTTCTACAACAGGAAATTCGGGCTGCATGTCTTCGTAAATGTCACGTGAGCGGCATCAGGAGAATCCGCACGCGTATGCAGCCGGGGTCCGGCATCAACATCGGGGGACGGCTGCCGGGACCGGTACGCCCCGTCACGCTGAAGGAAAAGAAACGACTTGCAAAAGGCCTGCGTCACATTGGAGACAGGGCTCTCCGTCGCGCCATGTTCAGCGCCCGTTTAGCCCAGATTGCCTGTAGTTGAAATTTAAACTCATTCGTGGACAGCTGCTGCCCTTGTGGAAGCGGCATTGAAACGCTTTTCCGTCTTGCCGCTCTTTTTCCGCCTCGAAGCGGTGATTTATCCTGTTGCCGCTATAAAGATTTCTATCCGGCGATTCTTCGCCCGTCCTTTTACAGTGGCGTTGCTCGCCACGGGATTCGCCGCCCCCCGTGCTTCCACAACGATTCGGTCCTTGCTGATTTTACGGCCCCAGGCCAGGTAACGGGCAACTGCCGACGCCCTGGCTGCGGACAACTCCCAGTTGTCCCTGTAGCGGCTCCGCAGTGTTTTTCCGATAGGCCGTGCATCGGAATAACCCACAATGCGCACCAGGCTCTTCGCACCGTCGTGCAATGTCTCCACCACCTTGTCCAGGACCCTCCGGCCCCTGCGGTCAATTCGAACCGAGCCGGAGGCGAACAATACAGCCTGAGGCAGGGTAACCCTGACTTCCCTGGCAGCCGCAACTTCGGCCGCGCCTGCTCCGGAACGCGCCACCGGCACGGCTTCCACTTTCACGCCGCTGCCTTGAATCTCCGGCCGCAAACCTGAGCGGAGCTGGTGCAGGGTCTTTTCAATATTGTCCAGGCGCTTGTCCTGTTTCCTGTCATTTTGTTTCAGCGTCTTGACATCGTTGGCCTGGCCCATCAGTTCCTCGTAATGGGCCTGACTGAGACAGCCCGGCAAGAATGCAGCCAGGCATAACATCCACATGCATCTTTTCAATGTATCCTCCCTGATCAGAAACGAAATGGGCAGCTCCATGACTCCCAGTTTCCACTCGTTTCCTGATGTTGTACGCGAGTACTATGCCCTAACTGCCTACAATTGTAAAGTATTTTCTATTTAGTGAGAAACACGACTTCCATACCTCCGGCCACGGAGCGCGAACCTCGATCCGGCAGCCCCGGACCGGGTGACTGAATCGCAAACGCCAGGCATGCAGCGCCATACCCCTGCCGCCCATGGCGCGGTAGCGCCGGTTGTTTTCGCGCAGCCCGTACTTTCCGTCACCGAGAATGGCATGGCCCGCGGCCTGAAGATGAACACGCAGCTGATGCGTGCGGCCACTCTCCGGCTGAAGCGCCAGAAGCGAGAATGCCCAGTCATCCCATTCGGCAAGTATGCTTGCCTGATAATCGGTGATGGCGCTTTTACCGCCTGAACCGGACACCACCATGCGTTCCCCTCCACGCAACACCCCTTTGGCAAGACCGTCCTGCAGGCGGCCGGCATATGGACAGGGATGCCCCGCCACCCAGGCCAGATAGGTTTTGTGCGTACTGCGTTCACGAAAGGACCGGGTCAGTTCCCGCAATACCTGCAAGCGCTTGGCTAAAAGGAGACAACCGCTGGTGTCCCGATCCAGGCGATGAGCCAGGCGCAGATCGGGCAACGCAAGATGTTCGCGCAAATGTTCGATCAAACCCGTCCCGTGGCCGCTCCCACCGTGAACCACAACGCCGGCCGGCTTGTTAACCACCAGCAAATCACAATCCTCGAACAGCACCGTCACCTCGGGCATGGGCGGCCCCGGCGCCCTTGAGACGGGCCTTGAGGCCGGCGCGGACCCTGCGATATCCCCGGCAGCGGGATGCCGCAGGCTCACAGGCAGGAATATTTCATCTCCGCAATGCAAACGGGTCTCGGGCCTGGATCGTTTACCGTTAACACGCACATTGCCGCGCCGGATCAGCCGCATGGCAAGAGACCTGTATGAAGGACCCAGACGACGCAGAAGAACACGGTCCAGACGACTCCCGTCCTCATCCAGGTTAATCGTGACGCGGCATTCATTTTCTTTTTCCCTTGCCAAAAACACCCCCTTTGCATTAGCCTGCCCGCAAGCAGTAGCTCCGCGTTTATCCATGTTGCACAACAGCGCATGCACAGACAGCGCGTATTTTGACGGCGAAATCGCCGCAGGTGCGCCAGGCTAACAACCAGGAGAAGCGCAAACCACGGGCAAACATTGCCGGCTCGTCGCCGTGCCGTTGTTTGCCGGGATTGCCCCGCGTTGAGCCTGCAAAATGAAACGATACCGTCAGAAGGTTCGTATCCGTCCCGGCAAACAGATTAGTATGAGGGATGGATGGAAAACAGAAATGATACGCCTGTCCGCACAGCGGGCGGCATGGACATGTACGGGCGAACCTTCCGGGCGGTAAATGGGATGCGGCATGAAAAAAAAGCTCATGCTCATCAATGCGGCCCACCCCGAAGAAAGTCGTGTAGGCACCGTTGATGATCATTACCTCCAGGAACTGGACATTGAGTCCACGCACAAGGTTCAGACAAAAAACAACATCTACAAGGGAACGGTCACCAAGGTTGAGCCCAGCCTGCAGGCCGCTTTTGTTGAATACGGCGCCAGCCGCCAGGGATTTCTTCCACTGCATGATATCCACCCGGATTACTGGAAAGAAGGGGCGGATAAAAGTACCGATCCGCGCAAGGTCAGTATCCAGGATGTACTGGCGCCCAAGCAGTCCGTGCTGGTGCAGGTGGTCAAGGAGGAACGCGGCAACAAGGGCGCCGCGCTGACCACCTTTATTTCACTGGCCGGTCGTTACCTGGTCCTGAATCCAAATGCCCAGCGCGGCGGTATTTCGCGCAAGCTCAAGGATGAAGACCGCCGCGCCATCAAGGCCATTATCACACAGCTGAATGTGCCTGAAAATATGGGCCTGATCGTTCGCACCGCCGGCAAGGACCAGAAGCTCGAAGCCCTGCAGCGTGATTTCTCCTACCTCCGCCGCCTGTGGGATGAAATACGCATCAAGAGCGAGACCGCGCCGTCCCCGTCCCTGATCTATCTCGACGGAGACCTGGCTACACGGGCCATCCGCGATCATTTCACCGATGATATCGATGAAATATGGGTGGATCAGCATGAGGTGTATCAGCACACCAAACAGTTTGTCCATGCCGTATTGCCCGGTAAGGAAAAGCTGGTCAAGCTGTATCGTGGTAAAAAACCATTGTTTCGCTATTTTGGTATCGAGGAACAGTGCGAGGAAATCCATGAACGAGAGATTCGTCTTCCCTCGGGTGGTGCTATCGTACTGGACCCCACCGAGGCCCTGACCTCCATTGACGTCAATTCTTCCCGTTCGACGGGCAAGAAACACATTGACGATACGGCCCTGGACACCAATCTTGAAGCAGCGCGGGAAATTGCCAGGCAATTGCGCATTCGGGATATCGGTGGCCTGATTGTCATCGATTTTATTGACATGGCCAATCGCAAACATGCCCAGCAGGTGGAAGAGGAACTCCGCAACGCCTGCAAGCAGGATAAGGCCCGGGTCCAGTTCGCCCGCATTTCCCGCTTTGGCCTGCTTGAGATGTCCCGGCAAAGGCTGCGACCCTCGATTCGTGAGTCCACGACGGAAATTTGTCCCCGCTGCATGGGGCGCGGCCGGGTCAGAACAGTGGAAACCATGGCCCTGCAAATGCTCACCCGCATGGAGGCCCATGCGGCGGCCGGCAGGAAGCCGACACTGCTGGTTCAGGTTCCGAAGGAAACCGGCGAATACCTGATGAACAACAAACGCCAGTATATCGCACGCATTGAGGAAAACTACGAGGTGCAGATCAATCTGCAGATTCGCCCCGACCTGGAAATCCCGCATTATCGTATCGAACGCCAGTGGGAGGAAAATAGCCAGCAGCGCATTGAGGTGCTGGAAGACACCGTCAAGGGCAAAAAGCCGGCACGCAGCGGGCGCAAGCTCAAACCTACGACACCCATCGTCGGCATCCCGGCGCCTGAGTCCGAAAAGAAGAAAGGCATTCTGGACAGGCTTGGCAACATGCTTTTTGGAAAGGCAGCGAAGAAACGCAGGGAAGAAGAGGAGAAACGCCGGAAAGAAGAAGAGCAGGCCGCGGCACGCAAGGCAACGCGCCGCGGTGGCAGACGCAGAAGAGGAGGCAGGGGAAGGCGCTCGAATACTTCAGGCAATACGGTGGATACAGCCCAATCCCGGGAGCGGTCGGGTGAGGTTGAAAAACCGGCCGGGCGCCAGGGAAGTGGAAAAGCCCCGGCTCAGAAACAACCGGGGCCGGGCGGCAACGGCGGCGCCAGACGCAGACGCAGACGCAGGCGACCGGCATCTTCCGCCCCTGATTCCTCCGGCGAGCAGGCCCGGAAGAAGTCAGTCGCGGATAACGGGGGCAATGATCGGAAAAAGCCTCATACCGCAGCAGGGAGCGAGTGAGCAACAGCGTAAGCGATGACCGAAAGTTCACGGTCGTAATTGATGAGAGATATGCCGGTCAGCGCCTGGACCGCACGCTGGCGGCGTTGACCGGCCTGTCACGCAACCACATCCGGCATCTCATAGACGATCGCCATGTACATCCGGCCGGGTTCCAACATGAAAACAGTATTGCGGTCAGGGCCGCCTGCAAGGTGGAAACCGGACAGGTGTTTGAAGTCAGACTGCCGCCTGTGGAGGCGCCTGATCTTGTCCCCGAACCCATCCCGCTGGATATTCTGTTTGAGGATGATGATCTGCTCGTGGTCAACAAACCGGCCGGCATGGTTGTGCATCCATCCGCCGGGCATCAACACGGTACGCTGGTCCATGCCCTGCTGCACCACTGTCCCGCTCTTCCCGGTATCAATGGCGTGGAGCGTCCCGGCATCGTGCACCGCCTGGACAAGGACACATCCGGCAGTCTGGTCGTGGCCAAGACGGAAACAGCCCACCGGCTTCTGGTTTCGATGTTTTCAAGGCACGACATCCAGCGCCAGTATCTGGCCTGGTGCCGTGGCACACCTGCGTGGCATCAGCGCAGCATTGAAGCTCCGGTCGGCAGGCATCCGCATCAGCGGCGGAAAATGCATGTACGCGACGACGGCAAGCCCGCCATTACGGAAGCCGCCGTCGAACGCCGCTACGGACCGGACTTCTGCAGACTGAGACTGACGCTGCATACCGGACGCACCCATCAGATCCGGGTTCACCTGAGCCATCTGCGTTTGCCCGTTCTGGGGGATGCAACGTATGCCCGCGGCTATCATCCGTCCCGCAACATACCCGAGCCGGGCCGCAGCGCGATCGAACACCTGAACAGACAGGCGTTGCATGCCGAAGTGCTGGGCTTCATCCATCCCGTTACCGGCAAGCCGCTACAATGCATCGCCCCCATGCCTGCCGATCTGCGCGCCCTGTCCGACGCCCTGGAGGAAAGCTATGACTAACTGCTTCCTGCGCTCACAACGGATGGCTTCACATGGTGTCAGCGGTATCTTCAGCCTGCGCCACGGGGGCGTCAGCCCGCCACCGTTCGACAGCCTGAACCTGGGTTACGGCCTTGGTGATGCCGATAAGTCCGTTAAACGCAATATGGACATCCTGATTCGCCAGGCAGACCTTGCCTGTCCGCCGCATCAGGCCAGGCAGGTACACGGCATGAAGGCCATCGTCTGTCGCAATACCGGCAAAATGCATGGCCGGGATGCGGATATTCTCATTGGCCTGGGTCAAACCGCCGTAGCCGTACGCGTGGCGGATTGCGTGCCGGTCCTGCTGGCCGATCCCGCCGCCGGGCTGATCGCCGCGGTTCACGCCGGCTGGCGCGGCACTGTGCTTGGAGCGGCTATGCATGCCGTCAGGACGATGCAGCGCCATGGGGGAAAAGTGGAACGCATGCTGGCCTGGATCGGGCCCTGTATTGGCCCATGCTGTTTTAAGATTGACACTAAAACGGCGGAAAAACTGGCCGGCTGTTGTGGCGGCGCGGATGAATGTATCCGCCTGAAAGGTGATGAAGCGCAGGCGGATCTGGCCGGCATCAATGAACGGCAACTGAAAAATACAGGGATAGCCGACGGGCATATCGAAAAGTCCGCCGCTTGCACCTGCTGTGATGCCGGGCGTTTTTATTCGTATCGACGTGACGGAGGGAAGACCGGTCGACATCTGGCCATCATCGCCTCTCATCCCTGATATGAAGCCTGGGCTTTTCGGCGAACGCATGGCCTTCGGGAAAAATCCGGGATAGCATACCGTGATGAATAAGTTCTTCGCCATTCTTTTCACGCTCGCCATGCCCCTGCTGCTGGCCGCTTGCGCCAGTGCGCCCGTCGCCGAAAAGAGCGCCGCCGAGAAGGACTACGCCGAGGCCAGGCACATGCTGGACAAGGGTGAGTACGGCAAGGCCAACGAGTTTCTCGAGCACTACGGCAGCAAGCACCCGTACAGCCAGTACACCGTCCAGGCCGAATTATTGCGTATCTTCGCAGCGTACAAGAATGAGGAGTTTATCCTGTCCGAAACGCTGAGTGCTGAATTTGTGCGCCGCCACCCGCGCCATCCCAACGTGGACTATGCCTTGTACATGCTTGCCATGAGCCATTACAGGGAGTCATCCCCCTCCGAAAAGGACCAGAGCCAGAGCCTTGCCGCCATCAACTCTTTCAAGCGCCTGCTCAGGGAACATCCAAAAAGTTCCTATGCCGTGGACGGCACCAGACGTCTGCAAAAGCTGTACAATACCCTGGCGAACCATGAGGTGAATGTCGGTAAATTTTATTTCAATCACAGCCGGTATGTGGCGGCGGCCAATCGTTTCCAGACCGTACTGGAAAAGTACCAGACCACGCCGGCCATCGAAGAAGCCCTGTATTACCTCGCGGCTTCCTTTGCCAGACTTGGCATCAAGGACGATGCCCGTAATTCCGCCCTGCTTCTGCGCCATAACTATCCAAAAAGCGAGTGGAGCCGCAAGGCTGCGCGTTTTCTGTAACAGCAAGCCCTCCGTCAGGGATGAAACAGACAAAATTATTAATCTTTATCTGTCTTGTCGCAGCTGGCTGTAGCCAGCTTTCCAGGTCGGAAATCAACAACGTGCTGAATGCACGCAATACCGCCATCACGGCACGCGATATCGCTGCATATTCCGACCTGATCGCCCCGAATTATCAGGATCACGGAAGCGGCAAGACGGAAGTAGTGGCCCGGATGACCCGCATGTTTGAGCGCTTTGACGCATTGGACATGCGTACGATCAACCGCGATATCTATCTTGTGGACGGGGATCATGCCGAATGCACGCAATCCTACCGCCTCAGGGCGTACGTGGACGATCGCTGGCGCACCATGCTGCAACGCGAGGAGTTGTCGCTGGAGCGCACGCACGCCGGCTGGAAAATCAGCGCGGGGCTGTAGTTTATAAAGAACCATACCCGGCAGACTGACGGAAGAAACAGCAACGGTACTGCCACCCAGGGAACTGCTGGCCGTGCCCGTCACGCGTACGGTCACCTGGGTGCGACAGGTCACGCCCAGGCTGAAAAGATCATTCCTGTACATCAGGGAAACATTCCCGCCCCAGCCGTCGCCATCGGCGTTCCGGGAAAGAATGGATAGATTGCCCCCTTCATAACAAAGTAAAAGGGTATGCGGCGGTATTTGTGAGGTCCGGGTTAAAAGCGAAGCAGGAAACGTACGATACGACGCGTGCGATCCGAAAACAGAGCAGGCGTATAAAAACTGCCGGCGATGCGTTTGTTCGCCTCGGACAGGGTTGGATAGGGGGCAATCACCCCCGCCATGGCGCCAATCTTCATTCTCCGGCTGACGGCCAGCGCCCAGGGAAGAATCAACTCGCCCGCATGCAGGCCGGCGATATCCGCCCCCAGAATAACACCCTTCTTCGTGGTCACAACCTTGATCATGCCTTCCGTACGCCGTTCGGCCTGAGCCCGGTCGTTTTCCGCAAAGGGCCACTTCAGCACCCGGATATTCTTTCCCTTCGCCATGGCATCCGCCTCGCTCATGCCGACATGGGCAAGCTCCGGATCGGTGTATGTCACCCAGGGTACGGCGGAATAATTCACCTTTGCCGGTAATTTGAATAATATGTTACGGATGACAATGCCTGCCTGATAGGCCGCCATATGCGTGAACTGATAGGGTCCGGCCACGTCGCCAATGGCGTAAATTCGCCGGTTGCTGGTACGCAGGTGCGTATCCACATCAATGCCTCGCGGCGAACAGGCCACGCCCGCCGCCTCCAGGTTCAGGCCGTCCACATTGGCCCGGCGCCCGGTTGCGATCAGTATATGTGAGCCGTGCACGCACTGTTTTCCCTCATCCGTATCACAAGAGATCGCGATGTCCGCATCCGTTTTCTCGATTTTCAGATTGCGCCCGCCTTCATAAAAGGCAATGCCTTCTCCCCGCAAACGCCCGATCACGATTTTCGCCAGTTCCGGATCATCCCTGATCAAAAGTCGCGCCACTTCCATCACCGTGACCTTTGCGCCCAGGCGACGATGGGCCTGAGCCATTTCCATACCAATGGGGCCACCGCCAATCACGACAAGATGATCCACCGTTGTCTTGTTGGCGAAAATATTTTCATTGGTGAAATAGTCCACGCCATCCAGTCCCTCGATGGGCGGTACAAAGGGGGATGAGCCCGTCGCCACGACAAAATATCTGGCGCGGATACTCACGTTCCCCGCCTGCAGCGTTCGTCCGTCAATAAATTTTCCGGCTGCGCGTATCACCCTGACGCCCATGTCCTCAAAGCGCTTTTGTGAATCATTCGGTGCAATGTTTGCGATCACCTGATGCACATGCCGGTTCACGCCGGCCCAGTCCACTGCCGGCTCCGGTGAGGCTATACCAAAATCATGCCCGTCACGCACGGCCTGCGCCTTCTCGGCCGCAGCCAGCATCGCCTTGGACGGTACGCAGCCGGTATTCAGACAATCACCGCCCATTTCTCCCTTTTCAACCAGTGCCACCGAGGCGCCCATCCGGGACGCCCCCGCCGCTACGGAGAGGCCGCCTGAACCGGCGCCGATCACGCAGACATCCACCTGCAACAGAGTACTCACTAATTCCCCCCAGCCGGGTTGCGTTTTCCCCTCATCTTCTTGTAAATCACGGGCACCAGGGCCAGAAGCGCGAGCCCGACAAGCGCCGCAATCATTTGTGGCGTCATAACACCGGAAAGGGAAAAATTCACGCCTCGATCGAACACGCTGCCCAGACCCGCACCGACCAGCGCATAAACATATGTGCCCGGCATGATACCGAAAAATGTCGCGATCAGGTACGTGCGCAGGGAAACGCCGAGAAAGGCCGGCGCGAGATTGACCAGAAAAAACGGAAACAGGGGAATCAGGCGTAGCACAAACATATAACTGAGCGCGTTTTCCTCAAATCCCGCCTGCATCTTTCTGATGGCCGGGCCCGCCCTGGCCAGCAGATAATCCCCCAGGGATGTTTTGGCGATCAGAAACAGGGCCGTGGCCCCCAGCGTGGCGCCCGTCACGGCCCAGGTTCCTCCCGCTGCGGCGCCGAACAGAAACCCGCCGCTGATGGTCATCACCGCACCGCCGGGCAGTGAAAAGGCAACGACGATGATATACGCCAGTATATAGATGACGGGAGCAAGCAGGCCATGTGCGGCCACCCAGTCCAGCAACAGGGTGCGATGCTCCCTCAGCGCCTGAAAACTCAGGTATCGGTCCAGACCAAGGGCGAAAAAAACCGCAAGCCCGCCCAGCAACAGCAGGACAGGCAGAAAACGCCTCCATGAGAATCGTGATTTGTGTGTAAAGGTCAGGGCAAGGCTCCTTGAATGAACTAGCCCGCATATTGCATGAAGGCGGACATCTGATGGACAGGATATTACATTATATCAATGGCCTACACAGAACCAGGCCACCTTATCCGTGGTTACGCTTTGTCCTATCCGGTTTCAGACCCGATCAGGCTCGGCATCCTGGCCGCTCGGCCTCAAACCATAGCTACGGCTATGCTTTTTCGCCCGATCAACCAGCCTGCCGAGCCTGCTCAAGCCTGAATTCCGAATCCTTCATGCAATATACGGGCTAGCCTGTTTGGTCGAAAGCATGCGCGCCTTGTTACAGGCGCACAAGCCCGTCATTTGGTCAATATCGCTCGGAAGCCTGTATGCAGGCCCGGCCAGGTTATGCAGCCAGGCCCTCTTCGATATCCGACACTTCCGCGCCGGCGGCGCCGGCGGCCCTGAACACATAGGGCCAGAAACAAGCCTCCCGGACGAAATAAGAGGACTTGCCGCCCTGCCGTACAAGGATGCCGCCGGAAACAACATTCACATCAATCCCGTCAATGCGGGAGAACGACCGGGCGATCCGGCGTGCGCGTCTGCTGTCCATGACAACCTCCTTGCCAATCAGCGATAATGTTCTTATCGCATCAATCAACCTGAGCTTAAGTCCGGCACCGTCATTTCACCATGATTCAGGTCACAATTTATAATGCTTTTACAAACACCAGCGGGCGATCTTCCCTGTCCGGCACGGTCACGCGCATACTGTGATCGCCCTGCTTCCATTCAATGGAAATCGGCCCCAGCCACACATCGCCGGAGGCAATGCCGATACGCCTGTCTTTCAACAGTTCGAAGGATGAAATGAAGCTGATCGGCGGATCACGGTCGAACAGACGAACCATCACCGTTCCATCCCTGTAAAATCTGAGGGATGAGGTTCCGTCCACCTGCCGCCAGTCCCCCGCGATGGCCATAAGCATGTCCTGTGTCATCGGCGGACTTGTATCACAACCGCTCAGTATCGGCAGCAGCGCCAGTATGAGTGGTACAAACAGACGTGTGTTCAGGCTCAACGAAGCGATTCCAGCCGCTCAACGGCCGCGCTGATTTCCGCCTGCCTTGCGCGCAGATCATCAAGCTCGGCCTCGGCCCGGGCAACAACCTCCGCCGGTGCTTTCTCCCTGTACCGGGGGTTGCCGATCCGGGTCTCAAGCCGGGCGACGTCCTTGTCCAGCCTGGACCGGGCCTTCCCCAGCCTGGCCAGTTCCTCTTCCACATCGACCAGTCCCGCCAGCGGCACATACACCGTCGCCTCGCCCAGCGGCGCCACGGCCGCATGCCTGAGTTCCGCACCATCCTCCAGCCATTCAAGCCGCTCAAGCCGTGCCAGGGCGCTGATGGTGGCCGCATGCGCGACCAGGATATCGCGCATGCCGGAAGAACAGGACACGGCGGCCGCAATACGTCTGCCCGGAGCAATGTTCATTTCTCCCCGGATCGAGCGAATGCCGGACACCACCTCCATCACATGCCGCATGCGCCGGGATGCCTGCTCGAACGCCTCCCCGCCCCGGCCCTGAGCCGGCCACGCCGATGTCACCAGGCGAGCGTCCTCGCCATGCAGGGTCTGCCACAGGGCCTCCGAAATATAGGGACACATCGGATGCAACAGCCGTAGCCATCCATCCAGCGCCGTCAACATTGTAACCCGCGTTTCCCGCCTGGCGGCCTCATCATCGCCATAAAGCGCCACCTTGGCCGCCTCGACATACCAGTCGCAATAAACACCCCAGACGAAGCCGTACAGGCTCGCCGCCGCCTCATTGAAGCGATACTCCTCCAGGGCCTGACTCACCTCGCGCGCACATGCGTCAAGCTCAAACAGAACCCAGCGATTGATATCCGAGGCGGGCATGAATGCCGCATCCGGCGCGGCGTCAGCCCGGTTCATGAATACAAACCGCGCCGCGTTCCATATCTTGTTCATGAAATTGCGATTGGCGGCGATACGGCCCGCGTCCAGTTTGACATCCCGTCCCGGCGTCGCCATATGCGTCAGCGTGAAACGCAGGGCGTCGACACCGTAGCGATCCGCCATTTCCAGCGGATCCACGACATTGCCCCTGGATTTGCTCATCTTCTGGCCTTCGGCATCGCGGATCAGGGCATGGATGTAGACATCACGGAAGGGAACCTCGCCGGTGAACTTCAGACCCATCATGATCATGCGGGCGACCCAGAAGAAAATGATATCGAAGCCTGTCACCAGTACGCTGGTCGGATAGAAGGCTTCCAGTTCCCGGGTCCGCGCGGGCCAGCCCAGGGTTGAGAATGGCCACAGCCCGGATGAAAACCATGTATCCAGCACATCCTCGTCCTGGCGGAGATGCGTCCCGCCGCAATCCTCGCAGCATTCCGGCGTTTCCCGCGCCACGGTGATATGATCGCAGTTATCGCAGTACCAGGCCGGGATACGGTGTCCCCACCACAACTGGCGGGAAATACACCAGTCCTGGATGTTGCGCATCCATTCGAAATAGGTCTTTTCCCAGTGCTGCGGCACGAAACGGATATCACCGTTTTCCACCGCACGGATGGCCGGCTCCGCCAGCGGCTTGATATCAATAAACCACTGATCGGTCAGATAGGGTTCCAGAACGGCATGCGAGCGGTCTCCACGGCCGATCGGATGCGAGTGCTCTTCAATTTTGTGCAGCAGGCCTTCAGCGTCGAGATCGGCCACGATGTACTCGCGTGCTTCATAACGCTCCATGCCGCGATATTTTTCAGGGATAAAATCATCATCCACGATATGCGCCCGTGGCGTCAGGATATTCAGCATCGGCAGATCGTGACGCTTGCCCAGTTCGTAGTCGTTAAAATCATGCGCCGGCGTAATCTTGACGCAACCGGTGCCGAAATCAGGATCGACAAAGGAATCGGCGAGCACGGGAATGGCGCGACCGCATAACGGCAGGTTCAGTTTCCTGCCGATCAGGTGGCTGTAGCGCGCATCATCAGGGTGCACGGCTACGGCCGTATCCCCCAGCATGGTTTCGGGACGCGTGGTGGCAATCGTGACGTACGTCTGTTCATCGGACGAGGCATCGGCAAGCGGGTAGCGAATGTGCCATAAGTGCCCCGCTTCTTCTTCATGCACAACTTCCAGATCGGAAACCGCCGTTTCAAGCACCGGATCCCAGTTCACCAGCCGCTTGCCGCGATAGATCAGCCCCTCTTCATGCAGGCGCACGAATACCTCGCGCACGGCCTTCGAAAGTCCTTCATCCAGCGTGAAACGTTCACGTGACCAGTCACAGGAACAACCCAGTCGCTTGAGCTGGTCAATAATGGCGCCCCCGGATTTCTCCTTCCATTCCCACACACGGTCCAGAAACTGATCCCGCCCCAGTTCCCGACGGTGCAACCCTTCCCCGTCGAGCAGCCGCTCCACCACCATTTGCGTGGCGATGCCGGCATGATCGGTACCCGGCTGCCACAATGTGGATTTGCCCTGCATGCGCTGCCAGCGAATGAGGATATCCTGCAGCGTATAGGAAAAGGCATGGCCCATATGCAGGGTGCCGGTTACATTCGGCGGCGGAATGACGATACAATAGGCTCCGTCTCCCCTGCCCGGCGTAAAGGCATCGGAATTCAGCCATTGATCGGAAACCGCGGGCTCCACCACCTGCGGCTCATAGGTTTTTGCCAACTCGGATATATGATCGGTCATCTTCTTTCCCTGAGAATCGCCCGTGGGCGTTTGTTGCCGGCCGGGCGGGTGCGCGGATGTCTTCCCTTCCGTCATTCCGGGTGACGGCTTCTGTAAGCGCTTTGCAAGGCGATCGGAAATGTGGCGCACCAGTTCGTCGAATTTTTCATCACTCAGCGCATTGGCCTGCGCAAGCACCCTGCCTACATCCTCATCCGTGCTGGCCGGCGGCATGTCCCGCTCCGGAATGACGGTATCACCGGTCTGTCCGCGTGCATTATCCACGAGCATGTCTTCGCTGAGCAGGATGCGGCGCACCGGCGGTGCTCCCCTTCCGGCCGAATGCATTTTCCATGCCTGCCTTTCCTCATCCGGCAACATTGGCGCCGCATCATCCATTCCGAGCGGAGCGGATGCGGTAAGCACCGTATCCGCTCCGGCCTTTTTCCCCGGCCCCGTCCCGGCAACACCTTTTCCCCCGTCAGCGGAAGAGCCGGAATTACCCCCGTCACCTTCCTTCAGGAGGCGATCCATGTTGTCAAAAATGTCGTCAATACTGGAATCACCGGCCATGCATGCATGTTACGGAAGCCGGTGATATTGGCAAACACTCCGGACTGTATACAGGAACTTACCATGAATTGCATGAAGGATTCGGAATTCGGGCTTGAGCAGGCTGGTTGATCGGGCAGTCCAGGGATCAGGGGTCAGATAACCTGATTCTTTTCTGTCTACTGTCTACTGCCTACAGTCTTCTGGAACATGTCCGCCTTCATGCAATATGTGGGCCAGGAGCCTGCCGGGTTGGGAATGGTCTGTACCGGCATTACTGCCGTTTTTTTGATCCCAGATAGCAGGGGCTCAGGCCCAGTTGCCGGTAGCTGCGGAACCGCTCGCGCGAAGCCTGCATCAGCGGCTCACTCCACGCATCGACAAAATCCACCAGCGACGAAAATCCATTCAGATCGGGGGGCACCTCACGTGTTCCGTTGATCAGCACCTCAGGCTGGTTGTCGCGGCATATTTCCAGCGCCAGCAGAATGGGCTGCTCGGCATTTTCCTCTCCATTACCCACCACGCCATGCGCCAGAAAGGATTCCGGATGCACCGTCCACAGGCGTTCATCCAGTTTGGCCATAAAACCGGGATCAGGACACAGAATCAGCACATGCGGCATCAGGCGTCCGCGCCGAAGCAGCAGGCGGGCGATTCCCTCCACCCGGTCCGGCTCATCCAGCCGTTCAAAATAAACTTTAGCGTCCAAGTTTTCCCTTCCACACCTTTACCAGGACAAGTAACGCCGCCACGGGCAGAACAAACGCGAGCGGCTGCGCCGTTGACGGCTGAATATGGTAGCCCGTTGCGAGCACATCAGCCTCAAGCACCAGAACCAGTCCCGACGCCTTCCATGTCCACGGGGATACCTCCCACTCTTTTACCGGCCAGCGCTCAGACCACTTCCAGAAAGCCCACATGACCAGCATGCCGACTGCCAGGCCCACCGCCGCATCCAGCGGAAAATGCACACCGCCATAAACGCGTCCGTATGCAACAAGCAAAAACAACCCCGAGACGGCCCACGCCCGCCAGTCGTTCTTTTTCCAGATCAGAAAAGCCAGCAACGCCATTACGCCGGCGGATGTTGCATGACCGGAAGGAAATGAATGAGAAGTCAGCGTGTCTCCCAGCACATGGACATTCTGAAGAAGTACCGGCGGTCTGGCCGTATCAAAGATTCGTTTCAAGGCCTGCGCAATCAGGCCGGAGACGGCAAACGCCGCCAGTGCCGCACCACCCAGATGCAGTCGAAACAACATCAGCAGCGTGCACAGCAAGGCTACAACCAGGCCGTCACCCAATCCGCTGATAATCCCGAACACACCGTCCAGCAGCGGGCTGTGTGCATCATTGATCAGACGGAACAGACTGATATTCAGGCTATTCATTCAGCCGTTCGAGCTACTTGTAATACTCATGAAGAACACGAAGATCAAACTGAAGGCCTTGTTAACCCGTATATTGCATGAAGGATTCGGAATTCAGGCTTGAGCAGGCTCGGCAGGCTGGTTGATCGGGCGAAAAAGCATAGCCGTAGCTATGGTTTGAGGCCGAGCGGCCAGGATGCCGAGCCTGATCGGGTCTGAAACCGGATAGGACAAGGTGTAACCACGGATAAGGTGGCCTGGTTCTGTGTAGGCCATTGATATAATGTAATATTCTGTCCATCAGATGTCCGCCTTCATGCAATATACGGATTAAACTGTCTTTCTGCCCAGATAATCCAGCACCAGGCGCACGCCGGCGCCGGTGGCACCTTTGGCCGAGATATCCGTTCCCTTCATGTTCCAGGCCGTGCCGGCGATATCCAGATGCGCCCACGGAATATCATCCACGAAACGGGACAGGAAACAGGCGGCCGTAATCGTGCCGGCCTCGCGGCCGCCGATATTTTTAATGTCGGCAATCTCGCTCTTGATCTGCTCCTGGTATTCCTCATACAGCGGCAATGGCCAGGCCCGGTCATGCGTATGATCACCGGATTTCTTAAGCCCCTTGACCACCTTGTCCGCGGAGCCCGTCAGGCCGCTGGCCTGCGCGCCCAGCGCGATCACGCAGGCGCCGGTTAGTGTGGCAAAATCAATGATTTCAGCGGGCTTTTGTTCCGCCGCATAGGCCAGGGCATCGGCCAGAATGATGCGGCCTTCCGCATCGGTATTCTGCACCTCGATGGTGATCCCCTTGTAGGAAGTGATGATATCGCCCGGCTTGTAGGCGGCGGACCCCGACAGATTCTCCGTGGAGGCGATCACGCCCAGCAGATTGAGGGGCAGATTCATCCCGGTGGCGGCCCTGAAAATACCCAGTACCGCCGCGGCGCCGCACATATCGAACTTCATTTCATCCATCCGGGCCGCCGGTTTAATCGAAATGCCGCCTGAATCAAACGTCAGGCCCTTGCCGACCAGTGCGACCGGCGCCTCGCCCTTTTTCCCGCCCCGGTATTCCAGCACGATGAAGCGCGGCTCCTTGGCCGAGCCCTGATTCACGGCCAGCAGGCCCGTAAGGCCCGCCTTCTCAATCGCGGCCTTGTCCATCACCGTCACTTTCAGATGTCCGTGCTTCAACGCGGCTGCCTGCTCGCCCAGAAATTCAGGCGTACAGATATTGCCCGGCTCATTGGCCAGATCGCGGGTGAAGTTAACACCCCCGGCGACCGCCCTGGCCTTCGTCACGGCCGCCTCCGCCGTATCCAGCTCACGCCTTGAGTCGATCATGATGGTCACGCTGCGCAGGGCCCGTGGATTTTCTTCCTTTTTTGTCTGATACCTGTCAAAGGCATACAATCCCAGCCAGACGCCTTCGGCCACGGCCTGCACCTTATCCGCCAGACTGCTTCCCTTGACGTTCAAGTCGGTCAAATACACGGAAATATCACGCGCACCACCCTTGTCCAGTGCGCGCGCCACCCTGGCCGCCAGCCGGCGCAGATGATGCAGGGTGAGCTTCTTTTCATCGCCGGCGCCTGCCAGTACAATACGTTTCGTCAGGGTGCCGGACACATACAGCGTTGCGGTCTCGCCGAATTTTCCCGTATGGTCAAATTTTCTAAGAAAGGGCGTCAGCGCATTGTCCGTCGCAAGCTGGAAGCGGCTGCCGGAATCCGTCAGCTTTCGGCCTTCCAGCAATGGCAGCACCACTGCGTCATCACGTTGCTTGGCGGCGGCACCCGCCTTGACTTCAATCTCGATCATGGCTTTCCTCATTGGTTGTTTTTAAACGAATACGGATTAACCCGTGTGTAGCGAAACCATAATCTTTTCAAAAAAAATGAAAAGCAGTGGTGACAAGCAGTCGTCAGTAGGCAGTAGGCAGTTAACTGACCACTGACGACTGACTACTGTCAACTGCCCAGCAGGCTGCGGAAACACGCATGCGTTTTTTGCATGGTTGCCAGCAATTTCTCCGGCGACCGGATGCCTGCATGCCGTCGCATTGTTTCCCATTCGTCCGCATCGGGATCGGCCGGCAGGCGGCCGATGGAGCGCCACAGCTCGACACGCAGCGCATTCTCCATCTGGCGGTAATCCAGCCAGCAGCGGGCCAGAAACCCGGCCTGGCGGCGCCAGCGATCAGGGGCATGCACAGGCAGGTGACGCAGGCAATCCACGGTTCCGGTCCGGTCGCCGCCAAAGGCCAGCCTGGCATACTGGGCCAGAAATTCGATATCCACCAGTCCGCCGGCATCATGTTTGACATTAATGTATCCGGGTGCGCGATCAGCAAGATACCGCAACATCTTTTCGCGCATTTGCATCACTTCCCCGGCCAGCTTCCGCTTGTCGCGCGGACGGGCGATCACTTCCCTGACCACGCGATCAACGGCGGCCCGGGCCGAATCGGGACCGGCCACGGCGCGCGCACGGCAAAGCGCCTGGTGTTCCCAAGTCTGCGCCCTGCTTGTTTGATAATCGCGAAAACTGCGCAGGGTTGTCACCAGTATACCGCCGCTGCCGGACGGGCGTAGCCGCGCATCAAAATCAAAGCCGGCACCGAAAGGCGGCTGCGCCGTCAGGGTCTGAATGACGCGCCGGCCGAGCCGCTGCGCCTGCTCACGAATGCTGCGTCCGTCCGGCATTTCATCGGCGCCGTCGTGAACCAGCACAAAAACCATATCCAGATCGGAAACCAGCCCCATCTCGCGGCTGCCGTGCTTGCCCAGAGCCAGCGCCACGAACGGAAAATCCAGCGGAAGATTCATGCGGGCAAGGGACAGGCGCAATGCCGCCCCCGTTGCCGCATCGGCGCAGTCGGCCAGCCATGCGCCCGCCGCCAGCGGATCCGCCTGGTGCGCGTCAATGGCCAGAGCACAATGAACCCTGGCCTGATCAACCAGCCGACCGAGGCGGGCCAGCACATCCCCGATATGGGTAAAATCATCCATCCCGTCCAGTTGCCGGCATAAATGCCGGATATCGGACTCACCTCTTTCACATGCCAGCGGCCATTCCAGCCATGAGGGATCACGCACGATGTGCCCGGACAGATAGCGGCTGGCCGAAAGGACGCCGATCAGCCAGTACTGCACCCCCCGGTGCGTGGCCAGCAGGTCTATCCAGGTTGCCCGGCCGGAAATGGCATGGACAAGCTCGGCAAAGCTCTCAACAGCACTTACGCCATTGGCATCGTCCAGCCAGCGTGGCATGGCCGCATCCAGGAAACACCCGATCTGCTCCCGGCTGCGCTCCGGTAGCAATCCGCGTGCGAGAAAACCGTTGAGGCCGTGCAAGGCGGCCTGAATACGCTGCCGGTTTTCCGGTTCTATCCGGCTCACTTCTTCTTCGCGGCCCCCGTTCAGCCAGCCCCGGCCAGACGTTGCATGCCGCCCCGCCGGCAGCACATATTCAGAGAAGATGTCCGCCACCTGCGTGGAACGGGCCCGCAATTCCACTTCGATGGCATCCATGCCCGTAGCCGCGGACAGATAGTCGGCGAAATCCGCCGGCAGGCGGTGCGTCTGCTCACCATATCTTGCCTGAATGGCGTGCTCGACCCGGCGCCAGAAGCGGTAGGCACCGGCCAATGAGGCAGCTTCGTTCTCACGAATAAAGCCGCCATTCCTGATCCTGTCCAGCGCCTGCAGGCTCGACTGAATTCTGAGTTCCGGCCGACGGCCGCCATGAATCAGCTGGATGGACTGAATGGCAAATTCAATTTCACGAATCGCGCCCTTGCCGCGCTTGACGTCAAAGCCGGGGGCGATACCTCCCGCACCGGCCCGTGCATCAATTTTCCGCTTCATTTCCGCCAGTGCCGTGACCGTGGTGTAATCCAGATAACGCCGATAGATGAACGGGGCGATGCCTTCCACAAAGGCATCGCCCAGCGCCACATCACCGGCAATCGGACGGGCCTTGATCAGCATGGAGCGCTCCCAGGTCTGACCATATTCCCGGTAATACGTCAGCGTTGCATCAAGATTGGCGCATATCGGGGCGCCGTCACCACCCGGCCGCAGGCGCATATCCACCGGCCAGACCATGCCACTGGCCGTTCGTTCATGGATCAGCCGGATCAGCATGCGCGAGAAATGTGAAAAATATTCCCGTGCCGGAATGCTCGTGCGCCCCCCGACGCTCTTTCCTTCACCCTCATACACAAACAGAAGGTCGACATCCGAGCCCAGATTCAGTTCCCGTCCGCCCAGTTTGCCAAGGCCGATGATGCAGAAACGGCCGCCTTCCAGACGCCCGAAGCGGGGCTCAAGCAGACCTCCGGCCATGCCCAGCGCCAACTTAAGCAGGCCGCAGGCAAAATCCGCCAGGGCCAGCCATGAACGCGCGACATCCGCGCCCAGACCCAGTTCCCACCAGATTACATGCGCCAGTCCCCGCTGCTTGCACAGGCGGAGATGACGCATGCATTTGTCGAGATCATCACTGTCGTGCGGCGGTACCCATTCCGGACCGCCATCCGGCAGCAGCGCCTGCCTTTCACTCTGAAAAAGGGCCCTGCATGCCGCTTCATCCATGCTCCGGATCAGGGAAGTGAAAAGCGGGGAAATACCCAGCAGACGAGCGGCATCGCTACGCAGTGGCGCGGGCACATATTTCAGGCAGGAATGCAATTCTGAATCCGTCATTTTAGCAGCCTAACAGGCTGTCGGATTCAGGGAAAATCTGCTGCGCCTGCCTGTGCTGGCAGACAGGCGGCAGGCAACGCAATACGGTTCCCGTTTTATCTATGTTGCAGTATTCATATGCCGCATGCTGGCTCTTCGACAGTTCAGACGTAATGTAAAAAAGGATTTCAACTCCCTAATTGCATGAATTAACCATCCTGCGTTTCACTTCATGTGCTTCATGGTAAAAAAAGGCCGCCCCGAAGGGCGGCCCTGTATTTACCGTGCAAGCGATATTCAGACGGAATAATACATCTCCACCTCGTAGGGATGTGTGCGCAGGCGCATTTCATCCACTTCTTCCGTCTTCAGCCCGATATAGGCGTCGATCATGTCATCATCCATAACGCCTCCGGCCTTGAGGAAGTCGCGATCGGCATCCAGTGCGGCCAAAGCCTCGGCCAGTGAACCGGCCACGGTCGGCAGATCCTGCGCTTCTTCCGGCGGCAGGTCATACAGGTTCTTGGTCGCCTCTTCACCCGGATCAATCTTGTTGGCGATGCCGTCCAGGCCGGCCATCAGCATGGCCGTGAAGGCCAGATACGGATTGGCCGTCGGATCGGGGAAACGTACCTCGATACGGCGTCCCTTTTCATTCGAGATCGGGATACGGATCGAGGCCGAGCGATTGCGGTTTGAATAGGCCAGAATCACCGGTGCCTCGAAACCCGGCACCAGACGCTTGTAGGAGTTCGTGGACGCGTTGGCAAAGGCATTGATGGCCTTGGCATGCTTGATGATGCCACCGATATAGTTCAGGGCCAGCTGTGAAAGGCCGGCATACTTGTCGCCCGCAAACAGGTTCTGACCGCCCTTCCAGATGGACTGGTGCGTATGCATGCCCGTGCCATTATCATTGAACACCGGCTTCGGCATGAATGTTGCCGTCTTGCCATGCGCATCGGCTACATTGTGCACCACGTATTTGTACCACTGCGAGCGGTCGGCGATATCAATCAGCTCACCGAAACGCATGGTCATTTCGCACTGCCCGGCGGTGGCCACCTCATGGTGGTGGCATTCCATCCGGATGCCCAGATCGGTCATTACCAGCGACATATCGTTGCGAATCTCAAACAGGGAATCCACCGGAGGCACCGGGAAATAGCCGCCCTTCACCTTCGGGCGATGGCCCGTGTTACCGCCTTCGTAATTCCTGCTCGAGTTCCATGCCGCTTCTTCGGATTCGATCTTGTAGCCGCATCCCCCCATGTCGTTGTAATAGGTAATGCCGTCAAAGACGAAAAACTCCAGTTCCGGACCAAAGTAGGCCGTATCGGCGATGCCGGCCGAGCGGATGTAGTTCAGCGCGCGATTCGCCACCTGCCGGGGGCAGCGGTTGTAGTCCTTGCCGGTCAGCGGGTCCACAATGTCGCCGATCATGACCAGCGTGGACGCCTCGACAAACGGGTCGATTTTGGCGCTTTTAGGATCAGGCACGATCGCCATGTCGGAATTATTGATATCGCACCAGCCGGCGATGGATGAACCGTCAAAGGCGAACCCGTCTTCAAAGCTGTCTTCGGAGAGTTCGCTGATCGGGAAGCTGACATGCTGCCACTTTCCGCGCGTATCCGTAAAACGCATATCCACGAACTCACACTCATGCTCTTTTACCATATCAAGGACTTTCTTCACTGCATCGCTCATTTCATTTTCTCCTTTATCACTCAATTGAGTTTATTTTTTAACTACGGAGCCAATTGTGACCGGCCACACATTTTCCCAAATCAGATTGCATCCTGGTCGCGCTCGCCGGTGCGGATACGCACGGCCTGCTCCACCGCTGATACGAAAATCTTGCCGTCACCGATCTTGCCCGTGCGGGCGGCATTCATAATCGCATCGACCGCACCATCGAGATCATTCTCGGCGACCACGATCTCGATTTTCACCTTGGGCAGAAAATCAACGACATATTCAGCGCCACGGTAGAGTTCCGTGTGTCCCTTCTGCTGTCCATAGCCCTTGACCTCGGTGACGGTCATGCCGTGAATGCCAAGATCGCTCAAGGCATCCTTCACGTCGTCCAGTTTGAAGGGTTTGATAATCGCCTCAATTTTTTTCATTGTCTTACCTCCCATTCACGGAAACCATGTGTTATCGGATAACGGCGATCACGGCCGAAGGCCTTCTGCGTGATCTTCACGCCGGGCGGCGCCTGTCTGCGCTTATACTCCGCCAAATGCAGCATACGCACAATCCCGCGAACCACATCCGCGTCAAACCCCCGTGCCGCGATCAGCTCGACACTCTGCCCTGACTCGATATAGGCCTGCAAGATAGCATCCAGCATTGCATAATCCGGCAGTGAATCGGAATCCTTCTGGCCCGGCCGCAGTTCCGCCGACGGCGGCTTGTTAATTGTGTGCTCCGGAATCACCATTTTTTCCCTGTTCAGGCACCGGGCCAGCGCATAAACCTGACTCTTGTAAACATCCTTCAGGATAGCGAAACCACCCGCCATATCGCCATAAAGCGTCGCAAAACCCACCGCCATTTCGCTCTTGTTGCCCGTGGAAAGCAACATGCGGCCGGTCTTGTTGGATATGGCCATCAACAGCAGGCCGCGCACACGCGCCTGAATGTTTTCCTCGGTAACATCAGCAGCGGTCATGCCCCAGCGGCTGAAGGGCGTTTTAAGCAGTGCCTCCAGCGAGGCCACCGGCGCCTCAATCGGAAGGGTGATGGTTTCAATTTCCAGATTTCTTGCCAGAGCCTCGGCATCGGCAATGGAATGGCTGCTGGAAAAACGCGAGGGCATAAGCACGCCAAGCACATTCTCCGCACCCAGCGCCTCGCAGGCCAGCGCCGCCGCGACAGCGGAATCAATACCCCCGGAAAGGCCGATCACCACCCGTGAAGCGCCGTTTCGCCGCACATAATCCCGTACGCCAAGCACCAGCGCCCTGTGAATCTGCTCAATCGATGCGGGAAGCGGCGCAATATCCCCGCAGGGGCGAGCCAGGTCCACAAGCAGATCGGCGGACTCGAACAGTGGCGCCCGCGCCAGCGTCTGCCCCACGGCATCCATGGCGTGACTGCCGCCGTCGAACACCACTTCATCCTGACCACCGACCGGATTCACGTAAATGACCGGCACGCCAAACTGAAGCGCCCGCTTTTTTGTCAATGCCTCCCGTTCATCCTGCTTGCCCACATGAAACGGCGAGGCATTCAGGTTGAACAGCACATCCCTGGGCTTTGCCGCAGTCTCTTCCGCTACGGTATCATCCCATAAATCCTCACAGATACCTGCGCCGATGCGCCAGCCATGGATGGAGAACACCTCCGCACCGGCGCCGGGCGTAAAGTAGCGCCGTTCGTCAAAAACACCGTAATTCGGCAGGGCCCGCTTGTCGTAAACACCGAGCACGCGGCCATCCGCGGCCAGCGTCGCACTGTTTTTCAGCCCGTCCCGCGCCCGCCTCGGATGCCCGAATATCACCACGGTATCACCCGTGAGTGCCACGACCTGCTCCACGGCCTGTTCCACAACATGCATAAATGAATCGCGCAGCAGCAAATCCTCGGGCGGATACCCTGTCAGCACCAGTTCCGGCAGCACCAGCACGTCGCATTCCGCATCCCGGGCCCGCCTGCAGGCGTCGTGTACCAGCTTTACATTGTGCCTGATATCGCCAACCTGCGGCGCAACTTGCGCCATCATCACTTTCAAGACGGGGCTCCTCCCTGTTCAAGCCGCTTGCATCGGGCATGTTAACATGGACATGCATCAGGGCCAGTGTCCCGTCCCTCGCTGTCACGCCTTGCCGCACATCCCGCCGCAACTCGCTGATGGTGCGTGAATTTGCGGGACCGGACATCAGGCCTGCCCTTTGCACACAAGTCGCGCCACAGCGATTCGTCCGGTGGTCATATGCAAGTAAAAATGGGGGCAGGCCTAGGCCATGTCCTCTTCCGGATTGGAAGCAAGTTGATGGATGGCCAGGTCCGCACCCTGCAACTCATCTTCCACCGACAGTCGCAGGCCGACCAGGGCCCTGACCAGCCCGTACACGGCAAAACCGCCGGCGACGGCAATGGCAAGGCCAATCATGGTTCCCGCCAGCTGGCTGGCGAAGGTCACGCCGCCGGCGCCGCCAAGGGCCTTGCCGCCAAAAATACCGCAGGCAATGCCGCCCCATGCCCCGCAAACGCCATGCAGGGGCACAACGCCCAGTACGTCATCAAGCTTCAGCCGGTTCTGAATCAGCTGGAACCCATAGACGAACAAAAGCCCCGCCACGGCGCCGATAACGATGGCGCCGACGGGATGAACCACGTCCGAGCCGGCGCAGATAGCAACAAGACCCGCCAGGGCGCCGTTGTGCACGAAGCCGGGATCGTTCCTGCCCGCAACAAGCGCCGCCAGCATACCCGCAACCATGGCCAGCAGGGAATTGATCGCCACCAGCCCCGAGGCGCCATCCGCCGTACCGGCGCTCATCACGTTAAATCCGAACCAGCCCACGCACAAAATCCACGATCCCAGGGCCAAAAACGGGATATTTGAGGGTAGAATGGCATTCACACGACCACTCGCATCATAGCGGCCATGGCGAGCGCCCAGCATCATGACGGCCCCAAGAGCCAGGAAGCCGCCCATGGCATGCACCACAACCGAACCGGCAAAATCATGAAAGCCGGCGCCGAACGAGGCTTTCATCCAGTCCTGAAAGCCGAGATTGCCATTCCATACCAGTCCTTCATAAAATGGATAGATGAAACAGATCAGCAGCACCGTGGCCACCGCGTTCGGCCAGAAACGGATGCGCTCGGTCACGCCGCCGGAGATGATGGCGGGCACGGCCGCGGCAAAGGTGAGCAGAAAAAAGAAATGCACCAGTTCATAGCCGCTGGTCTTGCCTCCGAGCTGCATAAGATCGGCAACAGGCACGAAAAAATATGTGCCGTAAGCGATACCGTAACCGATAAAGAAATAGGCCATGGTGGAAAAGCCGAAATCCGACAGAACACGGACCATGGCATTTACCTGGTTTTTCTTGCGCACCGTCCCCGCCTCGAGAAAGGCGAAGCCGGCATGCATTGCCAGCACCATGGCCGCACCCATGGTGAGAAAAAATACATCAATACCTCCGCTGTGCATGAAGCCCCCTTGTGTGGTTTACACCACATGAATTTGTTGTCCTCCGCCCGCGGAATATATACTGCGCCCCTTATTCCGTGAGCAATATTGCAGAGCAAAAAACAGGCCATAACCAGAGAAAAATAAAACCCTTTAAAAACAATTAATTATGCAGGAATGACACACTCTCCCACGGTATATTCGATGAAAAATTATGCATAGCGACGGAAATACTGCTCATCGCATAGGCATATGCTCGACAAACATTGCGTCGCCATAGGAATAAAAACGGTATTTTTCAGCGATGGCATGGGCATAGGCCGCCAGCACCCGCTCGCGCCCCGACAGCGCGCAGACCAGCATCAGCAGTGTCGAACACGGCAGGTGAAAATTGGTCAGCAACCCGTCCACGATACGAAAATCATATCCCGGATAAATAAAGATGGAGGTTCTTCCCGCCCCGGCCGCGAGCACACCGCCAGGGGCTGCCGCCTCCAGTGCGCGCAGGGACGTCGTACCAACCGCAATAACACGCCTGCCCCCGGCCCTGGCACGATTCACCGCGGTCGCCGTAGCGGCGGGCACCCTGTAGGCCTCCTCATGCATCACGTGCTCGTCAATCCGCGCCACCCGCACCGGCTGGAAGGTGCCCGGACCGACATGCAGGGTTACGCGGGCGAATTCCGCGCCCGCCTCGCGCACGGCCTGCATCAGTTCCGGCGTCAGATGCAGGCCGGCCGTGGGCGCGGCCACCGCTCCCGGGTATCTGGCAAACACGGTCTGGTAGCGTGATTTATCTTCCGCGCCATCGGGACGGCCGATATAGGGCGGTAACGGTACATGGCCGTATGCTTCAATGGCGGCGGCCACATCTTCCGCCCGCAGGCGCACCTTCATGTCCCTGCCCTGACGGGACAGCACCTGCGCGTAAAAGTCCGGCGCAATCTCAATCATACATCCCGGCCGCAGGGGTTTGTTGGACCTTCCCCACGCGCGCCAGACATGTTCGCCGTCCACCGGTTCCAGCAGCAGGATTTCCACCCGGCCACCGCTGGATTTCCTGCCGAACAAACGGGCCGGAATCACCTTCGTATCGTTGATTACCCAGACATCGCCCGGCCTCGCCAGCCGTGGCAAATCCCGCATCATGCCATCCACCAGCCCGTCCGGACCCAGTTGCAGCAGACGGGAGGCATCCCGTCGCGCCAGAGGATGACTGGCAATCAGCGATTCGGGCAATGCATAATCAAACTCGGAGGTCAGCACGCCCGCCCCGACGCCGCACCCACGACAACGGCCGTAATATTGTCCTCGCCGCCGGCATCGTTGGCGGCCTGAAGCAGATCGCGGCTTACTGTATCCAGGTCGGTTCGTTGTTCCAGAATGTTTTCAATAAGCGGATCAGCAATCATATTGGTCAGGCCATCACTGCACAGCAGCAGCCTGTCCCCGCTCCGGAAGTCAAGGCATCTGATATCCGGGCTTACCGCCCCCGGTGTGCCGATACACTGCGTCACCATGGCACGTGACGGGTGAACAGCCGCCTCACCAGGCGTTATCAGTCCGGCATCCAGCATCTCCTGAATTACGGAGTGGTCCCGGGTCAGGCGCACAAGCCGGCCGTTATGCAACAGATAAGCCCGGCTGTCCCCCGCATGAGCCATAAGCATGGCCCCTTGCCGGATCAGGGCCAGTACCAGCGTTGAGCCCATGCCGGCCAGTTCCGGCTGCCGCCTTCCCGCCTCGCAAACAAGGCGATTCAGTGTTCCGATGGCCTGATAAACAGCCTTCACCGTAACCGGTGAACACAAGGGAATATCCGGGCTCAGTGCGGTGTCCAGCAGCGATGGAAGGTGCGATACGACCATGCCCGCGGCCACCTCGCCGCCGGCATGACCGCCAAGACCATCGGCGACAATGAAAACGCCATGCTCCACATCAGTGAAATATGCGTCCTCATTATGATCCCGGATTTTTCCCTGATCGGTCCCGGCCGTGGCGGAAAGAACAGTCAACGCCTGAAAGCGGGCGGCATTACAGGCGCTCAACCCCTCCGGACGTACCCATCAACACCACATCGGCGCCCTGGTGTGAAAAAATACCGTTGGTGACAACGCCCGGCACGCTGTTGAGGTGATCTTCCAGCCCGCGCGGGTCCGTGATTTTCAGACCATGAACGTCAAGAATGATATTGCCGTTGTCTGTTGTGAAATCTTCACGCAGCACGGGTGTTCCACCCAGCTTTTCAACCTCGGCCGCCACCAGCGTGCGAGCCATCGGGATCACCTCGATTGGTAGCGGAAACGCACCCAGCACCGCGACCCGCTTGGTTTCGTCCACGATGCAGACAAAGCGGTCGGACGCCGCGGCGGTGATCTTTTCGCGCGTCAGCGCGCCGCCACCGCCCTTGGTAAGATTTTTGCCGGGATCAAATTCATCGGCGCCGTCAATGTAGACTGAAAGTGAATCCACCTGCGCCAGGGCGTCATTCAGATCAGGCACCAAAATGCCATGAGCGCGCAGACGCACGGCGGTCGCCTCCGAACTGGCCACCGCTCCCCTGATCCGGCCCTTCATCGGGGCCAGTGCGTCAATAAACATATTGGCCGTGGAACCGGTACCCACACCGATCATCGTATCCGGCCTGACAAACTCCAGGGCGGCTTCCGCCACCTTCCGCTTCATCTCATCCTGCGTCATTCCTTCCTCCTTAAACCGGCGATATTAAACCAAAAGGAAACATCGGCAACTACCCGGAAATCAGTAGGCAGTCGTCAGTCGTCAGTCCCCGGCCCTCTGTCCTCAGTCCTTTCCCCTCAGTCTTCTGTAGTCAGTTAACTGCCTACTGCCTACTGACGACTGCCTACTGATGTACTTCCCTTAAGTCCGCCGGGCTTCTAGCCTGCCGCCATGCCCCAGGTGGACCTCATTCTCACCATCCTGTTTGCCATCGGCCTTGTTCAACTGTGCTGGCTCTCCGTCATGGCAACACGGCGCGGCATCCCTTCATCCCTGATCATCCGCGCCATCTGGTCGTTCTCCGGCATCTGGGTGCTGTGCTGGCCGCTGTACAGGCAAACTGTTTCGCTGTTTTACGCCATCGGCCTGCTCGCCGCCGTCATCGTACTTGCCGCAACCGTCAGACGACCAGCCTTCGGTCATCTCAGGCAGGCCTGGTCCGACGGCATGGGTGCGCCCTGGCCGATGTTCATGTTCATGCTGGCATTGTCGATAGCCGCGGCCTTTTCGGGCGATTTTCCTGAATTCGGATTCGGCGCCGCCCTCAGCCTGTGCCTGGGCATGCCGCTGGCACACTGGCTGGACAGGGCGGGCCGGCTGACGCTGTATTTTCCCGCCAATCCCGTTCAGACCCTGCCGGGGCATCTGGGCCTGATCATCACGGTGGTGATCGCCTGCGACTGGAGTCTGCATATCTATCATCAGGTCGGCTGGATGGAATCCCTCACCGCCACGGCGCTTGCCGGCATCGCCGCTTCCATGGCGCGCGCCATCATCCGCTACCCCTTCAATTCTCCCGCCATCACGCTGGCTATTGCGGGCGTGTTATGGGCGCTATAAGTCTGATGGAAGCGCAGTTGTCCCTGATCCGGCGCGCCCTGCGCGAAGACGCCGCGGGACATGACAGGACGGTGCAGGCCACCATTGCCCCCGAACAAAGGGGTGAGGCGACGATTACGGCCAGGGCGGCCGGAGTGCTTTCCGGCGTGGACGTGGCCCGTCAGGTGTTCGAACTGGCCGATAACGCAATCACGCAGAAATGGTTGAAACGGGATGCCGACAGCGTGCGTCCCGGTGACGTTGTTTGTCATCTTTCCGGCCCGTTGCGGCCCCTGTTGACCGCCGAGCGCACGGCGCTCAATTTTCTGCAACACCTTTCCGGCATCGCCACCGCCACCCGTGCCTTTGTCGAGTTGGTGCGCGATACGGGTTGCCGTATTGCCGATACCCGCAAAACCACGCCGGGACTCCGGCATCTGGAAAAGCAGGCCGTACGGCACGGTGGCGGTGTCAACCACCGTATGGACCTCGCTTCCGGCATGTTGATCAAGGAAAATCATATCGCGGCCGCGGGCTCGGTCGCACGGGCTATCGCCGCCTGCCAGCGCCACGGCGGTGATATCCGGATCGAGATTGAATGTGAAACCCCGGCCGAGG
The DNA here is from genome assembly GCA_964628185.1 of uncultured Zetaproteobacteria bacterium. GTDB lineage: Bacteria > Pseudomonadota > Zetaproteobacteria > Mariprofundales > Mariprofundaceae > CAZVLQ01. Next base: position 49,629 of record CAZVLQ010000012.1, read on the forward strand.
TGTCTGAAGCCGTAGCGGCCCGGCCGGACATGATCCTGCTGGACAACATGAACGTGGAAACGGTGCAACAGGCACGAAGACTGGTGCCGGTGAGCATCCTGCTCGAGGCCAGCGGCAACATCACGCTGGCCAATGCCCGCGCCTACGCCGAAACCGGCGTAGACCGGCTGGCTGTCGGCGCCATCACCCATTCCGCCCCGTCACTTAACATTTCCATGCGGGTCACATCGCGATGAGTGATGTGCGTGAAGCCATCCTGGCACAGTTGGCGGCCGCGTCCGGGCCTGTTTCGGGCGACGCCCTGGGCCGCGAGCTGAATCTCAGCCGAACCGCAGTCTGGAAACATGTTCGTGCATTGCGCCGGAAGGGAATCCGCATTTCCGCCCATAGCGGACGGGGGTACAGGCTGGAATCAGACGTGCTGAGCGCCGCATGGATGGAAAAGCAACTGAAAACGCGCTGCATCGGACAGCCATGCATCGTTCTCGACATGGTGGATTCCACCAATTCCGAGGCCATGCGCCTGGCCGGAGACGGTGCGAAGGAAGGGCTGACGGTGCTCGCCGGGCATCAGAGCGCCGGCCGAGGCAGACTGGGACGCCGCTGGCATACCCTGGCCGAAGACACGCTGGCCATGTCCGTACTGCTGAGGCCCGAACTTGCCCCCGCTCAGGCGCCGCAGCTTTCTCTGCTGGCCGCCGTGGCCATGCACGGGGCCCTGGCGCCGCTGGCGCCTGACATCCGCATCAAATGGCCGAACGACCTGCTTTGTCACGGCAGGAAGCTGGCCGGCATCCTCACGGAAATGCGTGCCGAGCCGGACCGTGTGCAGGCCGTGGTCATCGGCATGGGCGTAAACGTGCGCGCACCGCGGGAAGGCTGGCCGGAAGACATCGGCCGCACCGCCACCGATCTCGCCAGCGCCTCGAAACGGGCCGTCAGCCGCATGGATGTGGCCCGGCGCATTCTTGAATCCCTGGAGTGCGTCTACGCCACCTGGCTCGATAGCGGCTTCGAACCGGTGCGCAAGCGATGGTGGCAGGCGCATGCGGCCTGCGGCAAACCGGTGCGCGTGCACCACGGTTCAGGCTATATTGAGGGTATCGCCGAGGCGCTGGATGCGGATGGCGCACTGCTGCTGCGCACGCATACCGGCGTTGAGCGGGTTGTAGCCGGTGATATGGAGTTGCTGACATGCTAAGCCGAATATGAATGCACAACAATTACTGCTCGTCGACATCGGCAATACCTGCATGGTCGTCGGCCTGTATGAGGGGGAAGCACTGACAGGCCACTGGCAGCTGTCCAGCGAACGGAGCATGACCGCGGACGAGCTGGCTCTCAAACTGCGCGGGCTGATTGAGGAAGCCCCGTTGCTCTCGATGCGAGGCATCCTGGCCGCCAGCGTGGTGCCGCATCTCGATGCCGTGCTGACGGCGGCCTGCCGCAAGGTCTTCGGCCTCACCCCCGCGTTCGTCGGCACGGCCGAGGTGAAAACGGGCATGGCCGTGGACTATAAAAACCCGCGCGAAGTCGGCGCCGACCGTATCGTCAATGCCGTGGCCGCGCGGGAGCACTTCGGCAGTCCGGTCATCGTCATGGATTGCGGCACTGCCACCACCTTCGACATTGTTTCCCCTGAGGGTCACTACGCCGGCGGCCTGATCCTGCCGGGCGTGGAACTGGCGCTGGCCGCCCTGTCCGGCCGGGCCGCCAAACTCCCCGAGATTTCATTTTCCCGCACGGATGAACTGATCGGACGGGATACCGTGGGCAGCATGCAATCGGGCAGCTACTGGGGGGCGGTGGAGGGACTGGCCGGCATCATCCGCCGGCTGCATGACATCAGGGATTATCGCGATGCACCGGTGGTCGCCACGGGCGGATGCTCCGAAAACATCATCAGGGATATTCCCGGCATTGACGGGCATCGCCCGCATCTGACACTCGAGGGCCTGCTGCTGCTCGCATCCCGCCATTTCATGCAATATACGGGCTAGCCCGGCAAACCAAAGGCCGGTGATTCACCATGAATAAAGCCATATGCGGCAAGCCGCCGGGTGAGCGGTATGGTTAAAAACATCATCGCCCTGGCCCTGCTCGGCCTGCTAATCTGCTCTGCATGGGTGATCTGGCGGATGCCGGCAAACAGCCCGCGAGTATCGCAGATCAGGTTCACCCTGCCCGGGCACCCGGATGCGAAACCACGCCTCTGGCGTGTAGTCACGCGCAGAATGGTATGGAAGCAGGCGGCGGCCGCCATGCAAAAGCGCCTGCGTGAAAGCGGGTTGCGGGTGGTTCCGATTGTGCGCAGGGAGGCCGTGGAAGTGCACGCCTTTAACGACATTCGCAGCTTTGCCAGCCGGGACGCGGCGGAACGGGCCAGGGATGAATGGGAAAAGCACGGCTTTGAAGCAAACGTCATCACCGGTAAGGGGCGCTTTGGCGTGGCCCTGGGACGGGTCTATCTGGACGCCTATGCGCAACAGCTCCGGGAGCAACTGGAAAAGAAAGGACGCAAATACCACTACGATCGCCACCTGGTGAACATTCGTACGTGGCGATTCACATTTCCCGCGGCAAGCCATGCCCAGGCGCTCGAATTATGGCGGCGCGTACAGAAGCTGGGCGTGGCCGATCCCGCCCTGATGCCGGAGACGCAGTTTAAGCGCCTGTTCGGAAAGACGGGTCAGGACGCGGAAAGGGCGGAATGATCTGATTTACAAGAAATTATTCGGCGATGGCGCTATTTTCTCAATATTATGCAAGTTATACTTTCACATTACATCATGTCGAGCGGGTCCACATCCACCCGCATGCGCACGGTTGATGGCGTCTTCAGGCTGTCCAGCAGCGGCGCAAGGCACCAGGGCAGATGCTGGCGGCCGGTATCACGCAACACCAGTTCATAGCGGAAGCGGCCGGCCAGCCGCTCGATGGCGCAGGGCATCGGGCCTACGCACTGAACGGGTTGCGGCAGCCGGGCGCAGGCCCGAGCAGCCACCTCGGCCGCCGTCTTCGAAGGCTCCGAACGCACAGAGGAAAAGACGATACGCACCCAGCGGGCAAAGGGCGGATAAGCCAGTGTCTTTCTCAAGGCAAGCTCCGTGTCCAGCGTGGTGCGAGTCGCCGTATCGCCGATGCGCAGCAGCCATTCCGCTCCGGGGTTGCGGGTCTGCACCAGTACACGCCCCGGCCTTGATCCCCGGCCCGTGCGGCCCACCACCTGGGTAATCTGCTGCCACCAGCGCTCACCGGCACGAAAATCCGGCAGCCCCAGGCCCAGGTCGGCATTGACCACCCCCACCAGCGTCACGCGGGGGAAATGATGACCTTTCACCAGCATTTGCGTGCCGACAAGGCAATCCAGTTCTCCGGCGGCAAACGCACCCAGGACTCGCGTCAGGCGCTTTCCACTTCGCACCGCGTCACGATCCAGGCGGGCGAAACGCAGGTCGGGCAGGGCTGAGGCCAGCTGCTCCTCCACCTTCTCGGTGCCTTCGCCCAGCGGCATCAGGGCATCCTCGCCGCAGGCTTCGCATGTGTGGGGAACGGGCCGCAGAAAGCCGCAGGCATGGCAGCGCAACTGGCGCCTGCGCCGGTGCAGGGCAAGCCGGAGTGAACAGGCGGGGCATTGCGGCACATCGCCGCAGGCGGTGCACATCAGCGCCGGCGCATAGCCGCGCCGGTTCAGATACAGCAGGGACTGCAAGCCGCTCGCCTTTGTTTCGCGCAGCGCCGCCAGCATGGGAGAGGACAGCACAGCCTCCTCGCCGCGCATGTCCACGACCTCGATATGCGGTGGTGCATGCGGTGCGATGCGTTCGGGCAATTCCAGCAGACGGTAGCGGCCCTGCGTAGCCAGATGCCAGCTTTCCAGGCTGGGCGTGGCACTGCCCAGCACCACCGGAATCGCCGCTTCCTGCGCCAGCAGCACGGCCAGATCGCGGGCGTGGTAATGCACCCCCTCCTGCTGCTTGAACGAAGCGTCGTGCTCCTCATCCACAACGATGATGGACAGGCGCGGAAGCGGCAGAAACAGGGCCGAGCGCGTGCCGATCAGCACATCCACCTCCGGCAACCGCCGCCGTACATCAAGACGCTGAATATCCGTCAGGCCCGAGTGCCATACGGCCACCCGCTTGAAACGGGCGGCAAGGCGGGCCAGCCACTGTGGCGTCAACCCGATTTCCGGCACCAGAATCAGTGCCTGACCACCCGCATTCACCCGTGCTTGTGCCGCCCGCAGATAAACCTCGGTTTTGCCGGAACCCGTACAGCCAAACAGCAGAAAAGGGGCAAATCCACGCGCTTCGTCAATCGCCGCCAGGGCCGCCTGCTGGGCCGGAAACAGATGATCGGGCACCGCCTCACCCTGCATGACCGGCATGACTGGGCAGGGCGTATCCGCCGCGACTTCTTCCACGAGGCCCGCTTCCACGGCCCGGCCGAGGCGGTGAAAGAAATCCGTTTCCGGTATTTTTTTGCGCAGTGTTGCGGCGGCAAGCGTGTGGCGTGAAGCAAAGGCCTGAGCCAGCATCGGATCAGAGTGACACAGGTCTTCCGGCCGTAGGCAGCGCCAACGCCGTTTTTCCTCGTTGGACGCCCAGGCAAGGGCGGCGCCGGCAAGCTCGCCGGACGCGGCCGCGTAGTAGCGGCAGGCACGGTCAAGCCATTGCATGCGCCGTGCATCATACAGGGGCTGCTCATCCAGGCGATCCAGCACCACTTTAAGCTCCCGGCGCTCCCCGGCCGGCGTTGAAACATTCCAGACCAGCCCGTATCGCCTGCCGCGACCGAACGGAACCAGCACGCGCACACCCACCTGCGGCAGGCCGAGAGAGGCCGGCCACAGGTAGGTAAACAACTGCCTCAGCGGTGAAAACACCGCGATCTCAACGCGTTTGCCAGTCAAGATTCAATAGGGTCAGATTTTTTAATCACCATGATATCCTACCATGAAGGGCATGAAGGTTAATGCAAGTTTCAACACCGGTGCAAGCATGCGGGGGATCATGGAAGGAGTATTGGCAATCAGGGGAAATTCACAAGACCAAAATTAGATTGATCGCAATATAGTCTTGACTATTATACGATATTATAGATAATAGACGAGCATGAAAACAATAGTCCGTCTCTACGATTCTCTGTTGTTCGAACACCTGGCAAACAATCGGCAAATGATCTTTATCAGTGGTCCGCGACAGGTCGGAAAAACCACTACCTGCCGGAATCATGCAAACGCCTGTGTGAACTCGATGCGCTTTGGCAACATGGTGGTTATCCGGAGCCATTCCTCAAGCGGAATACACGCTTTAGCCGGCGCTGGCAATCATTGCGCCTTGGACAACTGGTCAGAGAAGACATCCGCGACCTGACACAAATCCAGCAGATCGGCCAACTGGAACTGTTGGTCAAGCTGTTGGCCAACCGCTCGGCGCACCAGTTGATTTATGGGAATCTCGCCAGGGAGATACGCACGTCCGTGGATACGGTACGCCGCTGGGTTGACACCCTGTGCAACCTTCATCTGGGATTTCTGGTCAGACCGTGGTTCAGAAACGTCTCCCGATCCTTGCGCAAGGAACCCAAGTGGTTTCTCAGGGACTGGGCTGCTGTCGGGGATGTGGGTGACAAGGTGGAAACCTTTGTCGCATGCCACCTCCTCAAGGCTGTGGATGGATGGAACGACACGGGGCTTGGTAGATATGAACTTGGCTATCTGCGTGATAAGGAAAAACGCGAAGTGGATTTCGTGGTCGTGCGCGACGGAAAGCCATGGTTCCTCGTCGAAGCCAAATATCATGAGGAATCAATGAGTCCGGCGCTCAAATATTATCAGGACCAGCTCAAAACGCCTTTTGCCTTCCAGGTGATCCTTGATGCGGATTACATTGATGCGGACTGCTTTGCCAGGCCCCGCGGCCCGATAGTCGTTCCAGCCAAAACATTCTTATCGCAGTTGCTGTAAGCCGGCCCAGCCCGTATCGCCTGCCGCGACCGAACGGAACCAGCACGCGCACACCCACCTGCGGCAGGCCGAGAGAGGCCGGCCACAGGTAGGTAAACAACTGCCTCAGCGGTGAAAACACCGCGATCTCAACGCGTTTGTCAGTCAAGGCAGTAATCAAGTTGGCAGTTGGCTGGGGGCTGAGGACTGAGGACTGGGGGCAGTAAACTGATAACTGACAACTGCCTACTGACCACTGAATTTCAGTGCAGCACGATGTCGGTCGAGGGGGACGGGCCGGAGGAAGGAAGCGGCATCGACTGAAACTCCGGCACGATGGCCTTAAGCGTATGCCGCACCAGATCCACATCACGGCGGACGCAGGCATCGCGCAACTGGTCAAGCTGCTCCACCAGGACAGGCCAGGCAATCTCCCGCGCCTCGGCCAGCATCAATTTGGGATGCGCCGTACCGTGCAAATGCTCGGCTTCGTGGAACAGTTCCTCATAAAGTTTTTCTCCCGGGCGCAGCCCGATAAATTCAATGGCGATATCTTCGTCGGGCACAAGACCGGACAGGCGGATCATCTGCTCGGCCAGATCCAGAATTTTTACCGGCTCGCCCATATCCAGCACGAAAATTTCGCCACCCCGGCCCATGGCGCCGGCCTGCAAAATCAGGCTCACCGCTTCCGGAATGGTCATGAAGTAGCGGGTCATTTCCGGATGGGTCACGGTCACCGGTCCGCCCGCCGCAATCTGCCGGCGGAATTTCGGCACTACGCTGCCGGCCGAGCCCAGCACATTGCCGAAACGCGTGGTAATAAATGCTGTTTGCGGACTGCGCTCATCCAGATTCTGGCAATACATCTCGGCCGCACGCTTGGTCGCCCCCATCACATTGGCGGGATTGACCGCCTTGTCCGTGGACACCAGCACGAACTTCCCGATCCTGAATTCCACCGCCAGATCGGCCACGGCGCCTGTGCCCAGCACATTGGTCTTTACGCCCTCGGCCGGGTTTTCCTCCACCAGCGGCACATGCTTGTAGGCCGCGGCATGAAACACCACTTCCGGCCGGAGCTGCTCAAAGAGCCAGCGCATGCGCGCGGCATCGCGCACATCCCCCAGCAGGGGAACGCAGATGTCCCGGTTTGCCGCGCACAATTCCTGTTCAATGCGGTAAAGATTGAATTCGGCATGGTCCAGCATGATCAACTGCACCGGAGTCATGCGCACGATCTGGCGGCACAGCTCCGAGCCGATGGAACCGCCGGCGCCGGTTACAAGCACCCGTTTTCCACGCAAAAAAGCGCTGAGGGCGTCGCTGTTGATGGCCACGGGCTCGCGACCGAGCAGGTCCTCGATGGCCACTTCCCGCAGGCGAGCGACTTCCACGCGGCCATCCGCCATCTCCGCCAGGGAAGGCAGGGTGCGACAGGGAATACCCGCCCGCTGACAATCCCCGGTCACCCGCCGGATAAGCCGGCGCGAGGCGGACGGAATCGCCAGCAACACGACATCCGCCGCCATGGCCTGAATCTGCCCGGGGACGTCATTCAGGCCGGCCAGCACCCGGATACCATGAATTTCCTTACCCTGCTTTTCCGCATCATCATCGAGGATGCCGACGGGAAGATAAGCATGGTTTTTCAGAAGGTCGCGCAGCAGCAGTTCCCCGGCCCCGCCGGCGCCGATCACCAGCGCCCGCTGCCCGCTTCCGGCCAGGTGCAGGGAACGGTCCTTCCACCAGCGATAACACAGACGCGGCGTAGCAAGCCCGAGAGTCAGGAAAAGCGGGTAAAGCAGCAGTACCGAACGCGGGATGCCGGCAAGGCGCTGAAAAATGAACATCAGGCCGAAGGTGACGGCCGCGCCAACCGCGACACTTTTCAGTATGCGTATCAGGTCCGGCACCGAAGCAAAATGCCAGATGCCGCGATACAGGCCAAAAAGACCGAAAGATACGGCCTGGACGGGAAGCGCCACGGCTATCAACCATGCCATTCCGGACTGGGATGTGGCGGGTATTCCACTCATGTTAAAACGCAGCCAGTAGGCGAGGAACATGGCCGCCGGCACCCAGAGCAAATCATGCATCAGTACGGCCCAACGGTTCCGCCACCAGCGATTACGACTCGGCACTATTCCCCCTCACCGGCGACGGCGATGATCCGGGATGAAAACTTCCGGAAATCATCGAGTCTGTGTTCCAGAATCGAGCGTAACACGGGAATGCTCAGGGCTTGGTAATTGTGCACGGCAACATTCCGGAAGCCGACCATCGCCTGCAGCCGACGCGAGAGTTCGGTATCCAGAAGACCAGCGGACTCCAGCAGCGCAAACGCATCACGACTTTGCTGCGGCACGCCCAGCCTGTGCGTGCGCACGATGTGCATCGCCGCATCAATCGCGGCTTCGCAGGCCCGCTGTACATTGAGTACGATGGCATCCTGGCGGGTAAAGTTCTTTTCCAGCTCATCTTCGCGGCCGACATATTCCTCCCGCACTCGATCCATGCATCGTTCAATCACTTCCGCCTTGTTCAGCAACACTTCATCCATAGATCGCTCCACGCTTCTCGATGTCGGCGAGAATCGCGGCCCTTTCCTCGTTCAAGCGAGCATAATCGGCGTAAGCGAAATCCTCGAACGTCTCACAAGGCCCGGCATCGAAACAGGCGAGGCGGTAACCGCGGGAGAGGACCTGCATTCGCATGACGGTGGAAGCCGAACGCAAATCAAGAACATCCACATCCCTCCCGATCACCGACGCTAACTTCTGGGCCAATTCCCAGGTTTGCACGGGGTTCAATGTTTTCCGGGCCAGAATAGCGAGATCCACGTCGCTTTCGGGATTCGCCTGCCTGCTTGCCTCGGAACCGAACAGATAGACGGCGATGCAAGCCGGTACATCGGCCTGGATCGTCGCCACGATCCTGTTCATTATTAGTAAGTCCTGTCCGAGCATCTTCGCAGGTTATCGAATCCGGCTTCAAGATACCACCGCGTGCAGTCGCGGATCCCCGTCTCGAAGGATTCCCGCGGCTGCCAGCCCGATTCATGCGCCATTTTGCCTGCATTGATGGCGTAGCGCCAGTCGTGGCCGGGCCGGTCGGGGGCAGATAAGTGACAGGCCATCCTGTTGATACCCATGATATTTATGAGTAGAGTTCAAAAATCATGGACAAGAAACGAATTCTTCAAGATAAGATTGTCAAGCTGCTAACGATGTTTCCTGTCGTCGCCATTGTCGGCCCACGCCAATGCGGCAAATCAACATTTGTCAAAAACCTTCGACCTGACTGGAAGTATTATGATCTGGAGAGTCCGGATGACTACCAGTTGATCAGCAGTGATCCCGTCGCATTTTTTGCACTCAATGACTCCCATGTCATTATTGATGAAGCACAGCAATACCCTGCAATATTTAAAACGCTCAGAGGTGTTGTGGATGCCGACCGGAAGAAAAAAGGCCGGTTTATCATCACGGGATCCAGTTCTCCAACAATTGTGAAGGGTATTACTGAAAGTCTGGCCGGCAGGATTGCAACGGTGGAAATGGGGCCTTTCAAGCAATGTGAGTATTATGAGGAAGGTCTCCCGGACTTTTATTCAAAATTTGCAGGCGCCGGCGGGATCAATGACCTTTTGCAGCTCCAGCCACGGCTTGGCCTGGAGCAATCCATGCGGCTATGGGTCAAGGGAGGCTTTCCGGAACCACTTATTGAAAGTGAGAGAAGTGAGGATTTCTACAGACAGTGGATGGAAAATTATATCGCTGATTATGTCGGCAGGGATATCAGGAACCTGTTCCCAAGATTAAACATGCATCATTTCAGGCGATTCCTTACGCTGCTGGCTCAGTTTTCGGGCCACCAGCTGAACATGAGCATTATGTCCAGAGCGCTTGAGATAAGCGTCCCGACGATCAAGGATTATCTGGACATTATTCACCAGACGTTCCTGTGGCGGAACCTTAATGCATACGATAAAAATCCGGTAAAAAAAGTGCAGAAATCAAAAAAAGGTTTTTTTCGGGATCAGGGTATGCTGCATTATTTACTCAAAATCACAGACCTGGACAGATTGCTCATCCACCCGGTGGCGGGGTTTTCCTTTGAAAGTTTTGTGATCGAAGAAATAATCCGCGGGTTTCAGGCCACCATGGCAACGCAGATGGAATTCACATATTACCGGACAGTGGATAAATCCGAGATCGATCTGATCGTGGAAGGAAACTTCGGTGTCGTCCCGGTGGAAATAAAATTGGATTCCGTCGTGAGGCCACAATCACTTCGCGCCCTGAGAAATTTTATCGCAGACCTTGAGGTAAACTACGGGGTTCTTATCAACAGGGGAAAAAGGATCGAACGTCTAACCGAAAGGATCATTCAGATTCCGGTCAATTATATTTGACCCGGACTATTCAGGAATAATCCAGGCCAAGATACCATTCGATGGTTTTGGCCATGCCCGTCTCGAAGGATTCACGGGGATGCCAGCCCGATTCATGCGCCATCTTGCCTGCATTGATGGCGTAGCGCCAGTCGTGGCCGGGCCGGTCCTTGACGAAGGTGATCAGTGATTCGTGACTTGTGACTTGTGACTCGAGACCATATTCATCCATCAGTCGGCAGATCATCCTGGCGATATCGATGTTTGCCCGTTCATTGCCACCGCCGATATTGTAGGTTTCACCCAACCGACCCCTGCGAATCACCGCATCAATGCCGGCACAGTGGTCTTCCACGTACAGCCAGTCGCGGATATTGCCGCCATCGCCATACACCGGGATCGGCCTGCCCTGCCGGCAACAACGGATCACCGCAGGAATGAATTTCTCGGCGTGTTGGCGTGGGCCGTAATTGTTCGAGCAATTGCTGGTTGTGACCGGCAGGCCATAGGTATGGTGCCAGGCACGCACCAGATGATCGGACGCCGCCTTGCTGGCCGAATAGGGTGAATTCGGCGCATAGGGCGTGGTCTCGGTGAACGGCGGATCGTCCTTGCCAAGCGTACCGTAAACCTCATCGGTGGAGATATGGTGGAAGCGGAAAGAGGAAAGGACTGAGGACTGAG
>CAZVLQ010000013.1:0-40193 GCA_964628185.1 uncultured Zetaproteobacteria bacterium
AACCCCTGTTTCCGCCGTGAGAGGGCGGCGTCCTGGACCACTAGACGATGGGAGCCTCTTTGGAGGGCGGGTTTGTACTGGATTATGCATTGCCCGTCAATGAAAAACACAGCGTGAGAGCGTGCCTTGCTTCCGGCCGGTCAACGACTCGCTGAAGCATGATTTGCGTGTAAAGAACAGGACAAACCGGGGCGATCCGAATCGGGGGTTTACCCTTTCTCTCATGCCGTTATCTTATGGGCATGATATTTCCCAAAAAAATCCTGGGCTCCGGTATGGCTGGCGCCGCAATTATCCTGACCGCCTGCCTGCCCGCAACCGCCAGGCATGGTGTTACCGCTGACATCGGCAGGATGCGCCATAACACACCAACCGTCGCAGTTGTAAAAAAAGCCGTCACGAAACCGGAACCCGCCGTAGCACCGGCCAAGAAAGACACGGTGAAAGCGACCGTCCCGGAACACACCGTGACTCCACCACCCCCGCCGCCGGCAACACCGGCCATAGCGGCGCGTAATGCCCTGCTGAAGGGGATCCCCGAACGCGATCTGGCGCGTATCCAGGCGGAAGTAAAGCGCGTATACGCAAGACTCTGGCCCATTATCGCCAACCGCTCCCGGTACGTGCGCGCCCGCCTCCGGCCCGTGCTTGAAGGTATGCACGCTCCGCCAACGCTGGAGGCCGTGCCTGTTGTTGAGTCGGGATACAATCCCTACGCCTTTTCATCCGCCGGTGCCACGGGCCTGTGGCAACTGATGCCCGGTACGGCGCGCCTGCTGGCCATACGCACGCCACGCGGTATCAATGCCCGCCGCAATATCGAGGCGGGAACGGCCGGTGCAGTCCGCTATCTACTGAGGATGAAGGCGCGCTTCGGCAACTGGCCACTGGCCTTTGCCGCCTATCATCGCGGCCCCGGCAGTATTGCACGCGCCATCCGCCGCAGGCCATGGTCACCCTCCGATGGCCTGGGCAGGATGCCCGTGCCTGCGATAACGCGCACCTATGTTCGTCACATTCTCGGACTTTCGGCGCTGCTCTGGCGCGGTGTATGGCAATTTCCGGAGCCATGGCCAACTCGTGCCATGGAATTAAAGAGGCCCGTAGACCTGAATCTGCTCGCCCGCGCAGCCAATATCAGCCGCGATGATCTGTTCCGTTTCAATCCCGGACTGGAACACAGCCAGTATCTGAGTGTGCCGTTGACCCTGTATCTTCCCGATAATATGCGCAACCACATCATCACGCATGCCGCCGCGGCTGCGGCCGCGCCCGCACATATCCGCATCCACATCCGTACTGGCGACAATCTGTGGATGCTGGCACACAGATACCATACAACAGTCCGCTACCTGCGTCACATCAATCCGGGGACGTCCCGGCTTCTGCATCCGGGCCGGTCCCTGCTCGTACCTGCCAGGCGTTTCAATACCGCCGCTCCCCTGCCCAACCCGCTGCTGGCGCGAGGCAGGCGCATTCGCTATCGCGTCAGAAATGGCGATAGCCTGTGGAAGATTGCCAGACGATTCGGCACCACGATAAGGGCGATTGCACGCACCAACAGCCTGCGCCGGACCGCCATGCTGCGCCCCGGCGACACCCTGTGGATACTGGCCCGCATCCGGCCTTCCTGATTTGCCGATGCGATTGGGCCTGACGGGCCTTTTCCTTTACCTGCTAATCGGCTTTACGGCCTGCTCCTCCGATTCGGATGAAACCCGCGGTGCAACCACCGGCGGGCAGGCGCCCGCCCCGGCCGGTTCCGGGGCCGTGGTCGCCACGCCGGCCAGGGGGGACAGGCTGGTATCGGCCAGCATTGGCGATGCCACCAATCTTATCCCGCTCATTGCCGGAGACGCCTCCAGCCAGGATATCGCCGGCCAGATGTATCTTTCCCTGCTTAAATATGACCGCAACCTGGACCTGACCGGCCAGCTTGCAGGCTCATGGCAGGTTTCCCGCGACAATCTTTCCATCATCTTCCACCTGCGTCCGCATCTTCACTGGACAGACGGAACGCCGTTCACCAGCGCCGATTGCGCTTTCACCCTGCGGCTCATGCTGGATGCGCATACCCAAAGCCCCTTCAAGTCCGATTACGCCAGGATCAGCCATGTTGAAACGCCGGACAGCCTCACCTTTGTGGTACGCTACAAACAACCCTACTCCCCCGCTCTTTCCTCATGGGCGTCTCTGGCCATTCTGCCCCGGCACATTTTCAAGGGCGTTGACATTATGAATACGCCGCTTTCACGCCGGCCGGCGGCCACCATCGGCCCTTACAGCCTCATCCGCTGGCTGCCCCAGCAGTCCATTCTGCTACGAGCCAACGCGGGCTACTTTGACGGTCCGGTATGGATCACGGAAAGGCTGACACGCATCATCCCGGACACCGCCACCCAGTTTCTGGAACTTTCCGCCAGCCACCTGGACAACATGAGCCTTACCCCCCTGCAATACCGGCGCCTGTTTCCCGCCAGGCCCGGACTGGTGCGGCGGTATCGCCGCTACAAATACCTCGGCTTCGGCTATACCTACCTGGGTTTCAACCTCAAACGGCCGCCCTTTAATGATGCGCGTGTTCGCCGGGCCATCGTTTACGCCATCAACCGCAGGGAAATCGTGGACGGCGTGTTGCTGGGAATGGGTGAAGTGATCGCCACGCCCTATAAGCCAGGCACCTACTGGGTGAACGAGCGGATCAGGCCGCGTCCGTTTGATCCCGACAAGGCCAGGGAAATACTGGCCGGGGCAGGCTGGCGCGATACGGACGGCGACGGCATCCTGGACAGAAACGGCAAGCCGCTTTCATTCACCATCCTCACCAACAACGGCAACAAACAGCGCGCCGATGCCGCCGTAATTATTCAGCAACGGCTAAAGCAGGTCGGTATCACCGTCAGGGTACGGCTGGTGGAGTGGTCCGCCTTCATCGAACATTTCATCAACAAGCGCAACTTCGAGGCCGTCATCCTCGGCTGGTCGCTTTCGCCCGAACCGGATCAGTACAGTATCTGGCATTCATCACAGACCGGCCCGCGTCAGTTCAACTTTCTCTCCTATGCCAACAAAAAAGTGGATCAGGCGCTGGTAGCGGCCACACGCACCTTCGACCGTGGCAAGCGCAAGCACCTTTACGACACCGTACAGGAAGAAATCCACAGGGACGCACCCGTGGTTTTCCTGTATGCACCTTATTCACTACCGGTATTCCACAAACGTGTCCATGGCATCAAGCCCGCACCCGCCGGCATCGGCTACAACAGTGAACACTGGTTCGTACCGAAATCCGAACAGAAATATCACCTGGCCATCCAGCCGTAAGCCGGCTTTGCCCTTTACCTGCAAATTATTTTCACAACAGCGAGTGCAGAGAGCATATCTGAGAATAAGCTAACCCTGGTCGGGACATGCATCGCCGCCGCTTTCCGGCTGCAGGGTGGCGTGGACAACGCCATGATTGCGCAAATCGGCAAGCAACCGCGGCAGAACATCCGGCCAGCGTGCAATTTCCTCAATACAGACATGTGCGGACAGGGCCAGCCGCTCATCCGGCAGCGTCCATACATGCACGTGGTGCACACCGCTGACCCCCGTCATGGCCGTCATGGAAGCCACCAGCGCCTCCATGTCCACCGAGGCCGGCGCCGCTTCCATAAGTTGCAGGGTTGTATCGCGAATCAGGCGCCAGCCGCCCCAAACGAGAATGAGAACCACCATAAGGGAAAGAAGCGGATCAATCGGCATCCAGCCGGTCGCTACGATCACGGCGGCGGCGCTGACGGCGGCCACCGAACCCAGCATATCGCCCAACACATGCCAGTAGGCGGCGCGGGTGTTCACATCATGTCCGCCGTGCAACCAGCGCAGGATGATGATGTTGGCCACAAGCCCCGCTACGGCCACCACCAGCATCAGGCCGCCCTGCACCACGGGCGGATGATACAGCCTCTCCAGCGCAACCCATGCAATCCAGCCACCGACAAACCAAAGACCCAGGCCGTTCACCTGCGCCACCATTACCCGTGCCCGCCCATAGCCGTAACTCATGCCGGCATGGGCCGGACGCGTGGCAATTCGGCGGGCAAGCACCGCCAGCGCCAGCGCGGCCACGTCGGAAAGCATATGCACGGCATCGGCCAGCAGAGCCAGGGAACCGGAAAGCCAGCCGCCCGTCAATTCCACGGCGGCAAACACGGCCGTCAGTATCAAGGCGGCATTGAGCGAACGATGTTCATGCCTATGAGCTGTATGCGTCATGATTGCAGGTATAGATTATGAATAATAACGTTCAGCACAACCATCGGAACCGCGAATACACGCGAACAAGAGGGAAAATATCTATTCGCGTATTTTTGTGTGTATTCGCGGTTCAGCCTTTTCCTGCCCGGTTCTCCTGATTAGAATTCCAGCTTGATTAATCCCGAAGCGCCCCACACATCCAGGCCGCGCTGCGTAAGGCCATCAAACTTGTTGACGTATTGCGTCCACTCGCCCGCGATCAGAAGGTTGTCCAGAACACGGTAATCCAGTCCGCCGCCGGCTGTGAAATCGGTTTTGGTATCGGCAACCTCCACGCCGCTTGTGCGGGTCAGTGAAGAGCGCATGGTGGTTCCACCGACCACGGCATAGAAGCGCAGATACTCCGTTGCCGGAAGTTGAAACTTGGCCAGATAGGAAACGAACCAGTCCATGCTCAACCTGGAAAAGCCTTTGGCCGCGCCATCCGAGGCGGAACCGAAGCGCGCCTCAATGCCAAGGTATCGGTGCAGATCCGCACCGATCACACCATAGCCGCCAAACACCGTATCCGAATCCGAACCGGTAGAAAGGTTGAAACTGCCCAGACCGCCACCGATATAGGGCGCAAAGAAAAAATCCTGCGGCGGATGAAAGTAAAAATCATGGGGCCGCGCACCGGCCTGGGCCTGCATGCCGGCGGAACACATGAACACAGCCATCACGGCAACAGCACGAATTATCCATCTCATCGCTCACCTCCCGATCAGGAAACTGCAAGGCTAGAAGATCGCATTACCTTGTCAACGATTGCTTTCTATTGCATTCTAGCGGCAATTTTTCAGGGGGATTTTCCATGGCTTTGATTGATTTTGAAACCGCCCGCCGCAACATGGTGGAAAACCAGATTCGCTGCTGCAAAATTCTGGATCCGGCGCTGCTGGACACCCTGGAGATCATGCCACGCGAAGCGTTTCTGCCGGATGAGGTTAAAAGCCTCGCCTATATGGAAGGGCATGTTCCGCTGCCTTGCGGTCAGGAGATGCTGAGCCCGCTTCAGGAAGGTTATATCATGCAGGCCCTGAACCTTGAGGGAAACGAACGCGTGCTGGAAATCGGCGCCGGCACCGGATTTCTGACGGCCTTGCTGGCCATGCATGGCAGGGAGGTGGTTTCCTTCGAGCTGCATGCGCCACTGGCGGATCTGGCCGGGGAAAACCTGAAAACCCATGGTATTACCAATACTACGGTAATTTGCGCCAACGGCATGGAAGCGGAGAATCTGAAAAAAGCGGGAGAATTCGATATCATTGTGCTCGGAGCTGCGCTGGAAAAACTGCCGGAACATCTGGGCGGATTGCTGAAAAAAGGGGGAACTCTTATTGGCTTTTTCGGCACCAATCCGGTCGTCAAGCTGGTCCTTATGGAACATATCGGGAAAGCCGGGTGGCGACGCGAGGAACTGGTTGAAACCCTGTTGCAGGGCATGGAAGGCCTGCCGGAAAAACGGGAATTCGTCTTTTAACCTGAGCATTTATGATTAGTCCAGGTTAACCTTCGCCCTGATATGGCGGCGATACATTCCACGGATTCGAACGGAACCGGCCCGGACAGGGGCCGACGGCGTCTGCTGCAGGGGGCGCTGCTGGGCATGGCATATCTGACCTTTCCCCGGCTGGATGCCGTCGGGGCGGCAGGTGTTTCCGCCATCGTGCCGCTAACATCGAAGGCCGATCTGGCCGTCAGGCTTGAATCCGAGTTCAAGATACCGGAGCCCCTGATTCGGTCCGCCCTTGCCAGGGCTAAATTCACACCCAGCGTCATTGAACGCATGCAACGCCCCTATGAAGCCAGGCCCTACGCGGAGTACCGGCCGTTATTCGTGAACACACGTCTTGCCCGCATGGGCGAGGCCTATATGGCTCGGCACAAGGCGATTATCATGCAGGCTGAACGCCTTTACGGCGTACAGGGAGAGATTATCGCCGCCATCCTTGGCATGGAAACCCACTACGGCCGCAGCAGCGGACGTGACAGGGTGCTTGATGCGCTCTATACCCTGTCCACGGGATATCCCAAACGGGCGGCATTTTTTCGCAGGGAGCTGGGAAATTTCCTCCTTCTGTGCCAGGAGGAGCATCTGCGCCCGGACCAGCCGCTCGGTTCATACGCCGGCGCCTTCGGGGCGACTCAGTTTATTCCTTCTTCCTATCGGCATTACGCCGTGGACGCGGACGGCGACGGCAGACGCAATGTCTGGGATTCCCCCGCCGACATCATTCACAGCGTCGCCAACTATTTTCATCTGCACGGCTGGGATGCGGGACGCCCCGTCGCTCGCTGGATGCCCGCCCTGCCCGAACAGCCCGGGCTGGACCGGCTCAGACAGGCCGGCATCCGGCAATGGCAAACGCTGGGGAGAGTGCGCGGACTTCTGCCGTCACTTCCTTCCGCCTGGCATGATGATGACCGTGTTTCACTCGTCAGCCTGGAAACGGCGCAGGGCCGGAAAGAAGCCTTGATTCATTACAATTTCTACGTCATTACACGCTGGAACCATTCATACAACTATGCCATGGCCGCAAGCGAACTGGCCGCCATGCTGGGATGCGGACTTTGCCGTACCGGTGCCTGACCCGTCTGTCAACGGTCCCGGTTCTGTGCCTGTCCATGCTGGCAGGCTGCGGTACTGCGAGGATCAGTTACTCGCCACTCCCTGGGGTGCATGT
This sequence comes from uncultured Zetaproteobacteria bacterium, assembly GCA_964628185.1. Lineage (GTDB taxonomy): Bacteria > Pseudomonadota > Zetaproteobacteria > Mariprofundales > Mariprofundaceae > CAZVLQ01. Next base: position 6,969 of record CAZVLQ010000013.1, read on the forward strand.
TTCCGCTCCCGTTTCCATCCCGTCCGGCCGGCACGCACGGCTGCCGGCCGGCATTGGCGGCCATTACAAAACCGGCATGCCCTACCGGGTGGGCGGCCGCAGCTACTTTCCACTGTCAACGGCACGTGGCTACGATGAGACCGGTATTGCTTCATGGTACGGACGTGATTTTCACGGCAAGCTGACGGCCAACGGTGAGCGCTACGACATGCATGCCCTGTCCGCCGCGCACAAAACCCTGCCGCTGCCATCCCTGGTGCGCGTCACCAATCTTGAAAACAGCCGCTCCGTCGTCGTGCGGGTCAATGACCGCGGACCCTTCGTCAAGCATCGCCTGATCGATCTTTCCCGGGCCGCCGCCATGGCGCTCGGTTTCGCCGACAGGGGTACGGCGCGCGTGCGCGTTCAGTCGCTGGATATGAACGCTCCCGCCACGGCGGAGATCAAAGCGCCCCGGCCCGTTTCATCGCGCATGGCCTCCGGATCGGCCAGGGTGCAGCCGGCAGCCGGCATGTATGTGCAGATCGGCGCCTTTGCCCTGCGTAACAATGCATCGCACTTGAAGGCGGCCCTGGCCGGCCGGTATCCATCCGTTCGGATTCGGCCCTACGTGCATGCCATGCAGACCCTGTACCGCGTGCGCATCGGCCCGTTTGTGAATGTGCGGATGATTGAACATACGGTGCTCTCTCTGCAGCGGCAGGGCTACGCCAATACCGTGGTCGTCATTGAATAATCCCGGTATGAATCGCCGCCGTATCACCGCCTTCGGCGCATCCCGCCTGCCGGATCATGACCCGCGTTTTAATGATGTCATGCGTCTGGGAGAAAAACTCGGCCAGACCGGCTGGGATGCGCTTACCGGCGGTCATCAGGGCATGATGGCCGCGATCTGCCGTGGTATCCGTGCCGGAGGCGGCCATGTACGGGGCGTTACCCTGGAACGTTTTCCGACGCCGCCGGGCAACCATTTAAGTGAGGAGGTGCGCGCCAGAAATTTCTTCGAACGCATGCAGATGCTGATTGAGCAGACCGATGCCTGGCTGGCGCTCCCCGGCGGTCTGGGCACGCTGGCGGAGTTGGCCATGAGTTGGGATTTGCTGGCCATTGGCGTGCTTGAACCCCGCCCCCTGCTCCTGTATGGCGATATGTGGACGCCCCTGCTGTCTTCCCTGCGCCGGTCCATGATCCCCTCCGTGGATCATGCCTTCGATCTTGTCCGCCATTGCCACAGCCATGATGAAGTGCTGGCGGCACTTGCATGCACACCGGCTTTGCGTGCATCCTCCGGCCCTGTCTGAAAGACACGAATGGCAGACTGATCCACAGGAGGACTGGCAATGGCAAGGCGCATGATACTGGTGGTACTCGCGGGCTTCATGGCAGCGGGAACGGCCCATGCTTCGATCTGGCCCACGGAGCCCAACGTCAAGGCGAGGGCCTGGGTGCTTCTTGACGCCAGGTCCGGACAGATTCTGAGCAGTCACAATGCGGATGAACAGCTTCCACCGGCCAGTCTGACCAAGATGATGACTTTGTACCTCGCCTTCGAAGACCTCAAGCTGGGGCGATTGAAACCGGACGAGAAGGTGGCCGTAAGCCGCAAGGCATGGAAAATCGGCGGCAGCACCATGTTTCTCGACCCGCGCATGCATCCGGGCGTGGAAGACATCCTGCACGGTATCGCCACCGTTTCGGGCAACGATGCCTGTATCGCCCTGGCCGAGCACATGGCCGGCAGCGAGGACGCCTTTGTTCAGCGCATGAACGAGAAGGCAAGGGAACTGGGTATGTCGCATACGCATTTTGTCAACGCAACCGGCTTCCCGGCAAAGAATCACTACAGTTCGGCTCTGGATATGGCAAGGCTGGGCGCAGCGCTGTGGCGCGATTTTCCCAAGCGTTATACCCTGTTCAGTGAGAAGAGCTACAGCTTCATGGGCCATGCCCAGCCCAACCGCAATCGCCTGTTGTGGAGCTACCCGGTTGTTGACGGTATCAAAACGGGCCATACCGAAACAGCGGGTTACTGCCTCGTGGCCTCGGCGGAAAAAAACGGAACCCGGTTGGTGTCAGCCGTCTTCGGCACAACTTCGGATAACGAGCGCGCCCGCCAGTCCAGGGTTCTGCTTCAGTTTGGCTACAGGAATTTTGTCACGCTCAGACCCGCCGAGCGGGACATACGCAGAAGGGTCGAGGTCTATCAGGGCAAGAATGATCATGTCTGGCTCATCCCCGCCAGGGCCGTGTGGATCACCGTACCCCGGGGCTATGAAAAGCGCGTGTCCTTCCGCCTGCGCTACCCCGCGCCGCTTATTGCGCCGGTCGCACAGGGTCAGGATATCGGCGTCATTGAAGCGGTTCTGGCAAGCGGCAAAAAGAAACCAGCCGTACTGGCCAGGGTGAACATGCAGGCAAGACAGACCGTGCAAAGGGCCTCATGGTTCGGCAGAACATGGGATGTACTGCGCCTGTGGTGGTCAAAAAAGGACACTGCGAAAGCGCAATGAGCCTCACCGCCTGCGTCAACGGCCGATTTTTACCGCTGGAATCCGCCACCATACATATCGAGGACAGGGGCTTCCAGTTCGCCGACGGCGTCTATGAAGTTATTGCCTGCTATGGCGGGAAATTCCTCGCCCTGGAATCGCACCTGAAACGGCTGGCGCGCTCCTGCGCGGCCATCAGCCTTTCATTGCCCGTGAGTATGGATAAGCTGGAGCACCTTGCGCGGGAAACCTACAGACGAAATCGTCTGGACGACGCGATGATCTATATTCAGGTCACGCGGGGCGTGGCCCCGCGCATGCATGTGCCCAGCGGCAATCCCGCGCCGACGCTGATCCTGACCGTCCGTCCCCTGCCCGAGGTGGACGATGAAAAACTGCTGTATGGCATGAGCGGAATCACCTTGCCGGATATCCGCTGGAAACGCTGCGATATCAAATCCATCGCCCTGCTGGCCAGCGTGCTTGGCAAGCAGGAGGCCATACGCCGGGGTGCGGCCGAGGCCTTCTGGCTGGATGATGACGGACATGTGCTGGAAGGCTGCTCCACCAACATCATGGCGGTGATTGACGGCGCGCTTGTCACCCATCCCCCTGATCATGCCATTCTGGGCGGCATCACGCGCGATCTGGCCATACGGCTTGCCAGACGCCACCACATTCCGGTGACCGAGAGACCCTGGAAGATGGATGAAGCGAACCTCACCGAATGCATGCTCACCAGCACAACCAGCGCCGTGATGCCACTCACGCGTATCAACGGCAGCGAGATCGGCGATGGCAAGCCGGGGACAGTCACCGCCAGGCTGCGCACGCTGATGCTTGAGGAGATCGACAAGCTTTGCGATCAGTAAACAGTATCAGCGCCGTGTTGCTGGACATGGACGGCACGCTGGTTGATGCATTCAAACCCATTATCACCGCCCTGAACCGGACGCTGGCAGACTTCGGCCTGCCGCCGATGAGCGATTTAGACATCAAACGTCATACCGGCCGGGGCGAATGCAGCATGATTTCGCTGTTTGGCGACCGGCGTGAGGCCGCGGCACGGCGCTTTCTTGAATACCATGACCGGCATCTGTTTGACATCACCCCGATGGATGGCGCGGAGAAGCTGCTGAACTGGCTTGCCGCACACAATATCGCCAGCGCTATCGTGACCAGCAAAAACCAGATGCGCGCCGACAGACAGCTCGCACACCTGGGCTGGTCCGACAAGGTCGACGCCGTCGTCGGGGCGGCGGACGGGCGCCGGCAGAAACCCGATCCCCACACCCTGCAACTGGCCTGCGAGGCCCTGCGTGTTCCACCCGCCGGCACTATCATGGTGGGCGACGGCATCGCCGATATGAAGGCGGCTCGATGCGCGGGCAGCATGCCGCTTGGCCTGGTTCATGCATTCAGTGAACAGGAATTGCGCGAGGCCGGCGCCATCCACTGCTTTTCCACCCTGTCCGAAGTTCAGGCATGGTTTGGCAAATCGCCCTTAAGCGAGTCCTTCATGCAATATACGGGTTAATTACATTTTGACGTAATGCAAAAACAGGCTGTTGCGACCTTCCCGGATACCGCGTTGCTCAAACTTTGTCCGTGGCCGGTCCGGATCACGTTTAACGAACCCCCCGCTGCCGGCCATGTTGCGCAGGCCGGGCGTGGCATCAAGAATCTTCCGCATCCACTCGGCCAGAACAGGAATATCGCTTGCCAGCCTGATAAAGCCGCCCGGCCGCAGACGTGATGCCAGCAGGCAAGCGAAATCCTTCTGGATGAGACGCCGCTTGCGATGCCGCGCCTTGGGCCATGGATCGGGATGGTTGATATAGACGCCGTGCAGAGCGCCTTCCGCCACCTGCTCCGCCAGCACAAACTGTGCGGGCAACCGGGAAATGCGGCAGCACTCGATCACCCCGGCCGCCTCCAGACGGGATACGGCCTTGGCCACGCCGGGCAGATAGACCTCAACACCGAGCAGATTCCATTGTGGATGCGCCATCGCCAGATGCGTCAAAAAATCGCCATTGCCAAAACCGATTTCCATCACCACCGGCCTTGCGGCGTCGAAGCCGGCATCCCGCAGCGTTTGATTTCCGGGGAGCCCGATTCTCGGCAGCCAGCGCTTAAGCCGCGCTTCCTGACCCCTGGTGACATAACCGTTCTTTCTGCCATAGGTGCGAAGCACACGCTGAAGGTGCAAATCCCGGACGTCCCCTGACAAGCGCATGGCGGGAATACTACATTTCATTGAATTTTCATGAAACCGCGTCTACGCTGCGCCCAATGCGCCGCTTCATTCAACAACGCCGGATGTCCGGAACCGCCCTGCTGGCCGTCTTTGTCATGCAGCTTGCGGCCATGGGCTTCTGTGTTATCCCGACCGCGCAGGCATCACCCGCCATGACGCACAACGTGGGGCATGCAGCCATGCACATGCAATGTCCGATGCCCTTGCCTGCCGGGCAAAATCCGTCCGGCTGCGTGCATTGCAACAGTCCCGATTCCAGCATTTCTCCGAACCTTTCCGGCAACATAGCTTTCTCATGGAACCCCGTTGCCGTTCTACCGGCACTGTCGCATCAGACCGGCCCGCTTCCGGCCAGGGACAATGCTGCTTTCACCGCCACACGAAGTCCGCTTCGGAGCAGTTCGCTTATCTACAGAACCAGTCTGCGTATCCGCCTGTAACTAGAACCTCCTGACCTGACCGTACAGGATTATTGCCTGTACGGATTTTCATTTTTTCACAGGAGGTTTTCATGTACGTTCGATCCCTGTTTTTTACCGTGCTGGCATTGATACCGGCTCCGATGGCGGCCCTTGCAAATCCACTTGCGAACCAGCCCGGGCTGGTGAAAATATTGTCTCTGACCGAGGCCAGGCACATTGCAGTCAAGGCCAACCCCAGCCTGGCGGCAACGCAGGCCAGAGCCATGGCCATGGCCGAAATTCCCCCGCAGGCTGGCACGCTGCCCGACCCGCGTCTTGCTTTTGACGCCGTCAATCTGCCGGTCGACACCTTCTCCACGGCACAGGAGAATATGACGCAACTGCGGGTGGGGCTCTCACAGGACATCCCCTTCCCCGGCAAATTACGGCTTAAAAGCCAGGCGGCGCAATTCGAGGCGGAATCAGCCGGTTTTGATGTCGCGGAAATCCGCCTGAGGCTGGTCCGGAATGTGCGCATCAGCTGGTGGAACCTGTTCTATCTGGACCGGGCGCTGGAAATAATCGCCCGCAATAAGGCCCTGCTCCGGCAATTCATCACCATTGCTCAAACCAAATACAAGGTTGGCAAGGGCCTGCAACAGGACGTGCTGCTGGCGCAAGTGGAACTCTCCAAGCTACTGGATATCGAAATCCGTCTTACGGGTGCGCGACGGGACGAAGAATCGCGTCTGAACGCCCTGCTGAACCGGCCGACGCATTTGCCCATACGCCTTCCGGCCAGGGTAAGGGAAACACTGCCGCAATTACCCGCGGAGACCCAACTACACCGGATGGCCTTAAAATCCCGCCCGTTGCTGGCCAGCCGCATGGATCAGATCAAGGCGGCCAGAAAGCGGGTCGATCTGGCCGATCTGGATTACTATCCCGATTTCAGGATCAGCGGCGCCTGGGGCTTCCGGGGTGCAAACAACCCGGTCAACGGGCAACCCCGGCCGGACTTTGCCACCCTGGGCGTAAGCCTCAATCTGCCGATTTACACTTCAACCAAACAGGACCGGGCCCTGGCGCAGCGCAAGGCTGAAGTGGCAAAGGAACAGTTTGCGCTGCGAGACGACACTGAAGCAGTCTGGTCCGAAGCCTCAACCGCGCTTGCCGATTACATCAGGACGAAGAATCAGGCGTCCCTGTTCAAAACCGGCATCATTCCCCAGGCCAGCCAGACCGTGGCCTCCATGCTGGCCGGCTACCAGGTCAACAAGGTCGATTTTCTTAACCTCGTGCGTGCCCAGATAACGCTCTACAACTATGAAACGCTGTACTGGAAGGCTCTGGCGGGCGCGAGGCAAAGCCTGGCGCGTCTGAATGCCGCGGTTGGCAAGGAGATTGTCCATGAATAAAAGGATCATTGCCGTCGCCCTTATCACCCTGGCGCTGGGCGTGGGCGGAGGCTACTGGCTGGCATCCCGGCATATAGGTATGTCCGCGAAGATGAATCACTCCGGGACGGCACCTGAACAGGAAACGAAGGGCAAACGCAAACCGCTGTTTTACCGCAGTCCGATGAATCCTACGGTCACATCCCCCGTTCCGGCCAAGGATAATATGGGCATGGATTATATTCCGGTTTATGCCGATGGGGACCGGAGCAAAAGTGAAGCCGCCGGCACGGTCAGAATTGATCCAACCGTTGTGCAGAACATTGGCGTCCGCACGGCCGTTGCCGTTAGCAAACAGATTTCTCACAGGATTCAGACCGTGGGTCGCGTGGATTATGATGAAGAGCGGATGACCCGGCTGCACCCGAAAATAAACGGCTGGATCGACAAGCTGTTTGTCAGCGATACCGGCACGCTGGTCAAGCGAAACACCATGCTTCTGGCGCTGTATTCCCCGGAACTCGTCACCAGCGAGGAAGAATATCTGCTGGCGCTGAAAAACTACGACACGCTCAGGAACAGTCCCTTTCCCGACATACGCAAGGGCGCCGAAGACCTGCTGCGTTCTTCGCGTGAACGGCTGGAACTGCTGGACGTTCCCAAACACCAGATGGACCAATTGACAAAAAAACAGAAGGTGATGAAAAACCTGCATATCCATTCCCCGTTTTCGGGCATCGTCGTACATATCGGCGCCCGGGAAGGCCAGTATGTGACGCCCAAAACCGAACTCTATCGCATCGCCGATCTCACCAAGGTATGGGCCTACGTGGATGTGTATGAGTATGAACTGCCCTGGGTGCGGGTGGGCGATACAGCCAAAATGCGGCTGGACGCACTGCCCGGACGTGTATTTACGGGGAAGATCACCTATATCTACCCCTATCTGGATCCAAAAACCCGGACCAACAAAGTGCGCCTGGAGTTCGCCAATCGGGACATGCTGCTCAAGCCGGACATGTTCGCCGATGTAACCATCATGACCAGCCGGAGAATGGATGCCGTTGTCATCCCGACCGAGGCCGTGCTCCGCACGGGCGAAACGCCCAGGGTCTTCGTTGTTCGTGCTCCCGGCATGTTTACGCCACGCAAGGTCCGCCTCGGGGTCAGCGCCGATAACGAGACGCAGATTCTTGAAGGCGTCAGGCCCGGCGAACGGGTGGTGACCTCCGCGCAGTTCCTCATTGATTCGGAATCCTCCCTGAATGAGGCCGCGGCCAAGATGGTCGCACCCAAGAAATCCACCACGGAGGCACGGAGACACAGAGAAAAGAAAGACATGGGTGGCATGCAAATGGATGGCATGGATATGAAGGGCATGAAAACGCCAGGAATGCCGCCAAAGAAGGGAAAATCCCATGAATAATATCAATGGGCACATGGTTGACCGCTTGTTGGCAGGGCGGTGTAAATATTACCGCGGGGCTGCCCCTTGCCTGCCTGTGCGTTGCGCGCAGACAGGTGGGCTACCTTATGGCAGGCGGAGCATGCCATGATCGGACGCATCATTGCATCATCGCTGAAGAACCGCTTTCTGGTTTTCATGGCTACGGCCCTGCTTATCGTCGCCGGCGCGCTGGCCATCAAGAAGATTCCGCTGGACGCCATTCCGGACCTGTCCGACGTGCAGGTTATCATCTTCACCCAGTTTCCGGGACAGGCGCCGCAGGTGGTGGAAGATCAGGTCACCTATCCGCTGACCACTTCCATGCTGGCAGTGCCGCATGCCAAGGTCGTACGCGGTTATTCGTTCTTCGGATTTTCGTTTGTGTACATCATTTTCGAAGACGGAACGGATATGTACTGGGCGCGCTCCCGCGTGCTGGAATACCTGAATTACGCAGCAAAATTCCTGCCGAACAACGTCACGCCCACACTGGGGCCAGACGCCACCGGTGTCGGCTGGGTCTATGAATATGCGCTGGTGGACCATTCCGGCAAGCATGATCTGGCCGAATTGCGTTCCATTCAGGACTGGTACCTGCGCTATGCCCTGCAAACCGTTCCCGGCGTGTCGGAAGTCGCCAGCGTCGGCGGCTTTGTAAAACAGTACCAGGTCGAGGTGGACCCCAACAAACTGGCTTTTTACAACATTCCGCTTTCCAAGGTGAAGCACGCCATCCGGCGCAGCAACAATGATGTCGGCGGACGCCTTATCGAGATGGCTGAATCCGAATTTATGGTGCGCGCTCTGGGCTATATCAAATCCATCGAGGATATCGAAAACATCCCCATCGGCGTGGATAAAAAGGGTACGGCGATTTATGTGCGGGATGTCGCCAATGTCCATCTCGGACCGGAACTTCGGCGGGGGCTGGCCGAGCTGAACGGCAGGGGCGAGGTGGCCGGCGGCGTCATCGTTATGCGCTACCGCGAAAATGCGCTGGAAGTGATCAAAAAGGTGCGCGCCAAGCTGGAAGAATTGAAGGCCGGTCTGCCCGACGGCGTCGAGATTATACCGACTTATGATCGCAGTAGCCTGATCGAACGCGCCGTGGAAAACCTCAAGGACAAGCTCATCGAGGAATTTATCGTCATCTCGCTGGTCTGTGTGCTGTTTCTGCTGCATGCCAGAAGCGCGCTGGTTGCCGTGCTCACCCTGCCGCTTGGCGTACTGATCGCTTTTATCCTGATGCAGTGGCAGGGGCTGGCGGCCAACATCATGAGCCTTGGCGGTATTGCCATTACCCTGGGGGCAATGGTGGACGGCGCCATCGTCATGATCGAAAACGCGCACAAGCATCTGGAACATGTCCTGGATGAAAAACGAAACATCATTGCGAGCAACACGGCACAATCTCCAAATGATGGGATTGCCACGGAGGTCCTACCCCCTCACGATGACGGAGAAGTAACGCTAACTGCTTCCGAGCGTTGGGATGCGATTGCCATAGCGGCGAAGGAGGTCGGGCCGGCGCTTTTCTTTTCGCTCATTATCATCACGGTATCGTATGCGGCGGTATTCACGCTCGAGGCACAGGAAGGCCGTCTTTTCAAGCCGCTGGCCTTCACTGCCACCTATGCCATGGCCGCGGCCGCAGGACTGGCCGTGACCCTGGTTCCGGTGCTGATGGGATATTTTATCCGCGGCCGGATTCTGCCGGAGAAAAAAAATCCGGTGAACCGCATGCTCGCCGCCCTGCACCGCCCCGCACTGGATATTACGCTCAGGGGAAGATGGATTTCACTGGGTCTGGCGCTTGCCCTGCTGGCCAGCGCCGCCTGGCCCCTCTCTCGTCTCGGCAGTGAGTTCATGCCCCCTCTGGACGAAGGCGACATCCTCTACATGCCTACCACTTTTCCAGGCATTTCCATCACCAAGGCCAAGGAAATGCTGCAGCAGACGGACCGGATTCTGAAGTCCTTTCCGGAAGTGAAAACAGTGTTCGGCAAGGTTGGACGGGCGGAAACATCAACCGACCCGGCGCCACTTTCCATGATGGAAAGCATTGTACAGTTAAAACCGAGAGCCGAGTGGCCCGATGCCGGGAAAACAACCCGGCAACTCATGAGCGAGATGGATAAGGCGATTCATTTTCCGGGTCTGGCCAATGCCTGGACCTATCCCATCAAGACGCGCAACGACATGCTCTCCACCGGTATCAAGACGCCGATCGGCATCAAGATATCCGGGCCGGATCTGACAACGCTGCAACGCCTGACAGAAGAAATCGAGGACGTACTCAAGGGCCTGCCCGAAACACTCTCCGCTTTCGGCGACCGTGCCGTCGGCGGGCATTACGTGGATTTCACGATTAAACGTGAGGATGCCGCGCGTTACGGGCTGACCGTCGGTGATGTGGAAGACGTGATTCAGTCCGCCATCGGCGGCATGAACGTAACGCAGACTGTCGAAGGCCTTGAGCGGTATCCGGTTAATCTACGCTACCCGCGGGCCTACCGGGACAATATTGAAGCGTTAAGGCGCGTCCTGATCCCCACCCCGACCGGAGCACAGATTCCACTGACCCAGGTAGCGGATATTCGGCTGGTCGGCGGCCCTCCCTCGATCAAGAGCGAGGCGGCGCGTCCCAATGCCTGGATTTACGTGGATATCAAAACCAGCGATATAGGCGGATATGTCGCCAGGGCGAAAAAGGCAATCACCGCACGGATCAAATTGCCGGCAGGCTATGCCATTGGCTGGTCCGGCCAGTTCGAATACATGCAGCGGGCGGCGGCAAGGCTGAAGATCGTGATTCCACTGACGCTGGTGGCGATCTTCCTGCTGCTCTACTTCAACTTCCGCAACCTGGCGGCGCCTCTTGTGGTCATGCTCGCCGTACCGTTCGGACTGATCGGCGGTTTCTGGCTGGTGTACTGGCTCGGCTACAACATGAGCGTGGCCGTCGGCGTCGGCTTTATCGCGCTGGCCGGCGTGGCAGCTGAAATAGGCGTGCTGGTGCTCACGTTCATTGACCAGGAAATAGCAGGAATCAGAAGTCAGGGATCAAAGGCCGGACTGTCTTCGGCTGAAATCATGGAAGCAGTCAGAAACGGCACCGGCAAACGCGTGCGGCCAATTGCAATGACCGCCGTGGCCGTCATCGCCGGTCTTTTGCCGATCATGTGGGGGGCCGGTACGGGCTCGGATGTCATGCAGCGCATCGCAGCACCGATGATCGGCGGCATGGTGACCACGACACTGTTATGTCTGCTGATTTTACCACTTATTTACGGCCTGATTCTGCAAGTGCGGGAACGGCATCTGTCAAGAGAAACAAGGGGAAGGAGAAATCAATGAGAAAGATTTTCTGGATAATTGCAGGAATTACCTCCATCGGACTCATGCAGCCCGCAATCACGCATGCACATGAGGGTGAGCATGTTCATGTGGCAGATACGGATTCGTCTGACAAACCCGTGCAGGGCATGTCCATAGTCAAAAAATATATTGACGGTTATTCGGTCAGTTTTCATGTCACGAAAGCCACGGAAGACATGCAACACGGTGGTATTTACAACTTGATGATCAAGGTGGAAAAGGACGGCAGGGTGCTGACCGATCTGCTTGTCAACTCCAAGGTATCGCACCCGATTAAGGAATCTGAATCAAAAATGATGGTGCGCATGGGAGACTGGTATATGGCCGGCTACGATCTGGGCCATCCCGGAGTCCACCAAATCATGGTTCTCTTCAAGACATCAGATGGAAAAAAACATTTCGGCGGCATTACATTTCAGGCGATGGAGGCAGGCAAATGAACAAATCAATAAAAACAGACGAAGCAGAAATCATCAGGATTAAAGTCAGGGAAATTATCAGGCCGATACGCCATGGATTGCTTCTGTCCATGACTGCAATCGTCCTCGGCATTCTGTGGGCCACCTATCTGGTTGCCCATCATGAACAGTTGCATGGCGGTTTTGAAAAACAGGAAGCAGCGTTAAAGGCGAAAGAAATGCGACAGATGGACATGAAAGACATGTCGCTGGGTATGTTGACGGACCAGTTGATTCCGCAGGCGCACGCCCACGGGGACGAAGCCCATGAAGAGGAACACACGATTGCCGGCCATAATGATGGCCAGCATGAGGCAAAGCACCAGCATTCCCATTCGGGCAGCTTGGCCATGGATGCCATGCAGCGCCTGCTGCGCGCCCATATTCACTGGATGGGCCTGGGCATCCTGTCCGCCGTCATGTTGCTGATTACCGCCTTCACATCGCTGAAGACCGGCTGGAAAAAGACCTTGGGATGGACCTTCGGCATTGGTACACTGGTCTATCCTGTCGCCTGGATTGTGATGGGTTTCCGCACCGTGGTAATGGGTCCCGATGTAGCCGAGGCAAGTATAATATGGCTATTTGGCCCATCTGCCGGCCTGCTGCTGGTCTCCCTGATTGCCGTTTTCAGCGCTTTTCTGCTTGAAATGACAGGGTGGCACACAAAAGCCGTTTTCCCGCTCTTCTTTGAAGTCTGTCCAGCCCCCGAAGAGTACAAATGAAAAGCGTATTTGTGCTTGTAATCGCCATCATGTTTATGGGGCCGGACCACGCCCTGGCTGGCAATGCGGCGGCTGGACACGACCAGGCCTCGATGAAACACGAGGAAGGTTTTATCGTCAGGAAAGGCATCCGGGACAACTACACGGTGATCTTTCACGTCATGCGCTCACCGGAGGGCATGCGCTACAGCAGGGAGCAGTACCATCTGATGGTGGTCGTGGAGAAAGATAAAAAACCGGTCACCGGCCTTCAGATGACTTCCAGGGTGATGCATCCCGACGGCACTTCCGAGTCAAAGCCCATGATGCACATGGGTGAATGGTATCTGGCGCTTTACAACCTGAGCCATGAGCAGGGACGGCACTGGATCACCGTGCAATTCAATATATCCGGCAAAAAATATTCCGCCGGTGCCTACTACCCGGAAACGGACTTCTCGGGGGTATCACGATGAAGGAAATGACGCTCCATGTTGGCGGTATGAAGTGCGATGGTTGCGAGGCGACAATCCGTAAGGCTTTGCTGAAGCTGGACGGCATCTTCGACGCCCGCGCCAATCATAAGACCGGCAGGCTGTGGCTGCAGGTTCATGAATCGCGCTTCAGTATCTCGAAAGTCGATGAGACCATCCGTGGGCTCGGTTACGCACCTGAAGCTTACGGGGGTTCTGATGATGACTGATGATTTGTGTGGCGCCATTGTGATGGAACGAAGTTTCAGAGTGGGTAAAACGCAGTGCGAAGGATGCGAGGTGACCATCGAAAAACACCTGCTCGCCGTTCAGGGCGTACTGGATGCAAAGGTGGATGCCAATACCGGGAAGGTCCGGGTGCGTTACGATCTCACCCGTGTTCGCTTTGACGAGCTTCCCGCTGCCGTCAGGGAGGCGGGTTTCCCGCGCGTGTTTGAGTTCAGCGATGAACACCACCAGGACTTTCTCTGGAGTCAGAAAGAGGAAGCTGCATTGAATGAAGCCCGACGTGACTGTGAATAAATGCCCCGTCTGCGGTATGGCGGCCACCGAAGGGCGTTATGAAGCAGAACATCTCGGCGTCACATACAGCTTTTGCTCACATCAGTGCCTGGAGAATTTCAGGGCAAGGCCCGGTCTTTATGCCGGCGATCATGCACCGAAAAAAAGTGACCAGCCCGTTATCAAACAAAGACGATTCCGGCTGACGACATCACTGACACCGGAACTGACATCCCGGCTGACCGGGACGATTGAACATATGACGGGTATCCATTCCATCCGGATTGAAGGCTCATGCGTGGAAATCAGCTATGATCTTATGCAAGTCACAGCCGAGCAGATTGAACACCGCCTTGCCCAGGCCGGTGCAAGGCCGGGCAACGGCTGGGTAAACCGGCTGCGGTCGGGCTGGATTCACTATATCGAGGAGAACGAACTGGATAATCTGGCTGAAGCTCCGGGGGCATGCTGCAACCGACCACCACCCAAAGGATAAAGGAGAAACGCATGGAATTCAAAAACATGCCACAAATTTTTGTTACGGCTTATTCCGCAGCCGTCTGGAAATAAGGTTCGGGGAAAGGCTGTGGAAGGGCTGGGTTCATTTCTGCTGTTTGCACTGTACAACGTGTTTGCGGCCAGGGCATCAAGGTGATGCACGACCCGGTATGCCTGATGCCTGTTCACCCGGGGCATGCTGCTGCCATGCTGGAATTCGGCGGCCGCAGCTATTATTTTTGTTCCACGGCGTGCCGCGACAAGTTCGAGGAACATCCGCAGGCATTTCTCGACAAAACACCCGGCATGCGTTTGACGGTCGGCGTGATGGGGTCGGCGGATTCACATCAGGATGACACTATCAGGGTTCGAGTTCATGCCATGGGTGAAGCCATCGCCAGGCGCGGCCTTGTTCTACTCACCGGCGCCTGCCCGGGATTACCCTACTATTGCGCTCTGGGCGCGAAGAAGGCAGGCGGCCTGTCCATTGGCATATCGCCGGCCCTGAGCCTGGACGAACATGTGCACAAATACCTTTCCCCACCCGATGCCTTTGATGTGCTGATTTACACTGGTAGCGGGCTGATGGGACGGGAAGTCACGAACATCCGTTCCAGTGACATGGTCATCATCGTTGGTGGCCGCTCCGGAACCCTGGGAGAATTTGCCATTGCCTATGACGAGGGCAAGCTAATCGGCGTGCTTGAAGGAAGCGGTGGCATCACTGCCGAGATTCCGGACCTGGTTGCCAGCTTCGGCAAGGACACAGGTGCGCATGTCATCTACGACGCCGACCCGGAGTCGCTGGTTTCGCGCCTGCTGGCTTACTACGAAGCGCATCACTTTAAGCGGCCGTCGTGTTTCTGTAACGAGTGGCAGGTGGCGGGTTAGACGATGGCGGAAACAACACGAATCGGTGTAGTGCTGAGCGCAGGCGGTGTGCGCGGCGTATTCGCCCATACCGGCTTTCTGCAGGCAATGGAAAGCCTGAATTTACCCATCACGGCTGCGGCCGGCTGTAGTGCGGGCGCCATCGTCGGCGGCGCGTATGCCAGCGGGACGCCATTAAAAGAATGGGTTCAGGCCCTTGATCAGCTTCAGCCGGGGAATTTCTGGCAACCGGGATCGTTGAGGCGCTCATTATGGGAATTGCTTGCTTTCCGCGGGCGGAAATTTACAGGCATATCCAGAACGGATGCCGCATTGACATTTTGCCGGAACCAGCTGGCCGCCAGGTGTTTTGAACAATGCCGGCTCCCCTTCTACGCCCTTGCGATCTGTCTGGAAAATGGAAAAAAGACAGTTTTCTCGGCGGGTGAACTGGCTCCGCGTATCGTCGCGAGTTCCGCGATTCCACTCCTGTATCAGCCGGTTGAAATCGACGGGAAATATTATTGTGACGGCGCCGTGATTGATCTGGCGCCCACCGACGCAATTTGTTGCAAACATGATCTGGACGTATTGATCGTCCACCATGTTGCCAACCGTATCCGGGGCTTCCATGGCACAGACCTGTTGGCGGGAGATTCCTGGCCGATGGTGGAAATACTGGATACGCTGCTGTTCCGGCATCGTCCGTGGTACCTGTCCGATCAGCCACTCACGTTCAGGCGTTGTCCATGTGGCTGCAAGGTGCTGATCGTGGTGCTGGAACCCGAGTTGCCGGAACTGCCCTGGCCTCAAACCGGGCAGGGACCGGATGTGCGGCGCCAGGCCATAAATCAGGTTAAAAAGCTGTTGAAACCACACATCGAAGCGCTGAGCAACGATCCTGAGGTCCTTCAGCATCTGGTCATGCCCGCCGAGAGAGGGGTGACGGAGACAATCCATATTTCAGAAACCCGGGAGTATTGAATGATTGATGATTCCGTTTTTGCTGGCGGCGCTTGCCACGGATTCGTTCCTGCGCAGGTCGCAGGGGTTCAAACGGCATCTGGTGGTAGTCGAGAAGGTTTCAGGCATATTGCTGATTCTGGTTGGCGTGCTGATCTTCATTGGAAGCTTCAGCATGATTTCCGGTTGGCTGATCCGGTGGTTTCCGGCGCTGGCGAACATTGAAGGTGCCTTTGCTTCATCGATGCAATAAACATGAATAAAAAAGGAGAAAATATGCGAAAAAAAACAGCGATCGGGCTTGTACTGGCCGGTATGACAATGGCCGGCTGTAGCGCTGAAACGCCTAACGATGGGCAGGCCGAAACAAGCACCGCTTCCACGACGGCTGTGCCCGCACCGGACCCGGTGCGGGGAGCATCACTGTTTGCCGCCAACTGTGCGGTCTGTCACGGTAAGGAAGGCATGGGAAGCAATCAGGGGCCGCCACTCATCCATCGTATTTACGAACCATCTCACCATGACGACCTTGCCTTTTATCGCGCTGTAAGCAGGGGCTCGCGCCAGCACCACTGGCAATTCGGTGATATGCCACCGGTTCCCGGTGTTAGTATTGAAGAAATAGGCCATATTATTGCCTATGTACGTCAACAACAAAGGCGGGCCGGAATTGAATAGGGCGATGAAAGAATCACTCCTGTTTGCGCTGGCATTGCTGCTGGTTTCGTGTGGCGGCCCCGCCAACCCGGTCGTTGGCAAGGGAGAGGCATTTCCCGTCATGAAGCTGCATGACCTTGCAGGAAATATCGCCTATAGCCGCGAACTGTTCAGTGGCAAGGTCGTTGTATTCAATGTCTGGGCCACCTGGTGCCCGCCCTGCCGAAGGGAAATACCGGATCTGCTGCGTTTGAGCCGGATATTACCAAAGAAACGCTTCATGGTTGTTGCCTTGTCCGTGGATGAACGGCTTGAAGATGTCATCTCCTTCGTGCATGAGAACGGCCTGAGCTTTCCCGTGTACTGGGACAGGGGCGGCGCCCTGATCGCGACTGCAAAACTCGGCGTATCAAAGTACCCGGAAACCTTTGTGCTCAACCGGGAGGGCAAGGTAATCACCAGGGTAATCGGCGCCTACCCATGGGCCGGAGAAGAAACGATCAGGGCGCTCAAATATATCGCCAGGCATGGCGATGTCCCGGAGCAATAAAAATGCGCTCTCGTCTGGCATGGAAAATCGGCGGCTGGCTCGGCGTGGTCTTCGCGCTGGTTGTATATGTCGGCTGGCATATGCTGATGGATTTCAATGCACTGCATCGCGAGGCCCGGTTTATAGAAACCGTCAATCAGGAAAGCCATTATCTGCATAAACTGGAGATGGCCCTGATACGAACCGTCGCACCTGTCAGATCATTTCTTATCAGCGGCGACTGGCGTCTGCCGGATGTCTTTACGGACAAGAGCGGCAGTATGCGACGCCTCCTCGGCCGGACCTTTGCCGGGCAGGTACATGACCTGCAAATTGCGCAGGCGCTGGATGAAATCACCACCAGGGCCAGGCGAATTTTCTCCCTCCCGTTTCCTGTCGGCAATCTGGAAGGCCCGATCCTGATGCGTGAGATTGACACCGTCGTGGGCAAGGTGTCGAAGCGTCTGTCCGCCAGGCATGATGAACTGCATCAGGGCGTCGTTACGGCGATGCGCATGGTTTCCGGCATGCGCAAGGATATGCGCAAGGATTTCCTGCTGTCCATTCTGTTGCTTTTTCTGATTCTTGCCGGTATGACCCTGTGGCTTTATATGCATATGGTGCGGCCGCTGGTTCACCTGCAACGTGAACTGAAAAAAGTAGGCAGGGGTGAATTTGATATTCACTGTCCCGAACTGCCCAGAGATGAACTGGGTGATCTGGCCCTCGCCTGCAATATGATGGGAGAGGCATTACAGACGCGCGAAGCAATGCTGAATTATGCACGCAATATGGCGGCGCATCACGAGAAGATGCGGGCGCTGGGACTGATGGCTGCCGGTATTGCCCACGAAGTCGGAAATCCGCTGTCAGGGGCGTCTGTTTCACTGGAGACCGCCTTGCGCAAACTGAACCGGAATCATTATGAAGATGCCAGAACAGGGCTGCTGGCGGCCATGGATGAACTGAACCGAACGGAAGCAATCATCCGCAATATCCTCGATTACGGAACAGTGGATAATGAATCGACCCTGACCCGCATTGATGCCATACACGTGGCACAAAGTGCAATCTCCCTGGCCCGCATGTCGCCACATCGAAAACATGTGGATATCAAGGCCGATTTCAATGCATCCAGGCTGCATGTCAACGCCAACGCATCCATACTGCGCCAGGTGCTTGTCAACCTGCTTTTAAATGCCATGGATGCCTGTGGGGAAAACGGTCAGGTTTTATTAAACACGGAACGGCTTGACGGCAGTATCGTACTGAATGTATACGACAACGGCACCGGCATTCCAGTCGAACTTCAGGAGAAAATATTCACCCCTCTGTTCACGACCAAGGAAATCGGCTCAGGCACAGGTCTCGGCCTGGCCATCAGCCGTGAACTGATGGAGCGCATGCACGGCAGGCTTGAACTTGTACGCAGCGACCGGCATGGCAGCCATTTCCGCACATGGCTGCCACGGATATGAACAGATTTAGGAAATAGCGCATGAAAAGAGGTGGCGCATGAAAATACTGATCGTCGAGGATGAACGTCGCATCCGCCAGGGCATCATGATTGTACTGAACGAAGAAGGTTTTGAAACCCTGGAAGCGGACAGCCTGCAAAGTGCGCATGATCAGCTTGAGAGTGGCAATGTGGATGCAATTCTGAGCGATATTCGCCTGCCTGATGGCGACGGTTTTGACCTGCTGCGAGACCTGAAAGCCAAAAATAACCCTGTCCCCTGCATCCTGATGACGGCGTTCGGCAACAGGGATATCGCCGATCAGGCACTGAAAAACGGCGCCTATGATTATATATCCAAACCCATCCGCTTTGATGAACTGCTGGCAAGGCTGAATCGTCTTAAAGAAAAGCTGGAACTGGAACACAGGCTGGAAAATATGACCTCCGCCCTGCGGGATGAGGGAGAACTCGCTTCCATGGGAGATTCGGAGGCCATGCGTCATGTCCGCTATCTGGCGGAAAAAGCCGCCGCTGTTCGATCCCCGGTGCTGATTCAGGGGGAAAAGGGGGTTGGCAAGCGAAGACTGGCAAGCCTTATCCATATGGCCGGTGAATGTGGCGCTGAACCGTTTATCCAGCTCAATTGTTCATCCATCCCCGGCGCATTGATGGAAAGAGACCTGTTTGGTTACAGGCGGGGGGCATTCCCCGGCGCCGACCATGATCACGAAGGGCTGTTATCCGCGGCCGGAAAGGGAACATTGTTTCTGCATGAAATTAATGAATTGCCGCAGGTCATACAAGCCGGCTTGCTGCATGTGCTGGATGACGGACACTTCCATCCGCTGGGAGATGCGCAGAAACACCCCTTCCAGGCGCGGGTTATTACTGCCACCGACAAGGATCTCAGGGATGAGACCCGGCAGGGCCGCTTCCGCGAGGATTTATTCTTCTGCCTTGATGTCCTCCATATACACATTCCGC
The DNA here is from genome assembly GCA_964628185.1 of uncultured Zetaproteobacteria bacterium. Lineage (GTDB taxonomy): Bacteria > Pseudomonadota > Zetaproteobacteria > Mariprofundales > Mariprofundaceae > CAZVLQ01. The sequence continues at coordinate 26,458 of CAZVLQ010000013.1, forward strand.
CTCTGCATGAGCGCCGGGAGGATATCGCACCCCTGGCAGCCTCTCTGCTGGAAAAGCTCACCAGGGATAAGGAAATCCGCGTCGCTCCTCTGGATGCGCGTCAGTGCCTGTGGCTGGAGTCACAGGACTGGCCCGGCAACGTACGCGAGCTGGGAAACACACTGGAACGGGCGCTGCTGCTCGCCAGCAACGGCAGACTGAATATTCCTCCACGGGGAGGTCCCGGGGAAGAAAAAGGGCTTAAACTTTCTGAAGCAACAGCCAATTTTGAGCGCAGTCTGATCCTGCAAGTCATAGAGGCTTGCAACGGGGACAAGGAAGAGGCCAGCCGGCGTCTGGGTATTGGGCTTTCAACCTTGTATCGCAAGCTGGAAGGATGATTCTTGTTTATGAGAACATATTATAGTATATATTCCCATTTCCAGGATTTTTAGCTTAATTATAAACTATAAATCAGGTATTAAGTTATCGTAACATATTGTTTAATAATCTTTTTATCTTTTAATATATCTAATATGCATATTATGTGTCATAATGCCACAGTCCAGCATATTTCATGTTGACCCCGTGACGTGATATCCACAGCTTTCCTGCAGTCCTCCCAAAGGGATGCATATTTCCCCTGCCAACACGCCGGCGAGGTAACGAATGCTACAAGCCGGCCGAGGGGAAGTGCGGAAACATGGGGAGGAGGTATAAAAAGGCTCAAGCTGCTTAACCGAGTCACATAAAATTACAGGAGAGGAACATAAATATGAAGAAAATGCTTCTTACAACCGCTGCCTTTGCTCTGGTGGCGGTATCCGGCATCGCGCTGGCGCCGACCCAGGCCGTGGCGTTTCCGGCGTTTGCGCGCCAGACCGGTGCGGCCTGCCTGAGCTGCCACTTCCAGACCTTCCCGGCATTAAACGCCTTCGGCCGCGCATTCATGATGGGTTCGTTCACCGATGTCGGCGATCAGGCCCTGATCGAGGATGACAACCTGTCGATCCCGGCTGTACTGAATGCCTCATTCGAGGTGCGCGGCGGATTTACCAACACAAGCAGTTCTGGCGCCGCGTCATCTGATACCGTTTTCACGATTCCGGACAAGGCACGGCTGTTTATTGCCGGCCGTATCGGCTCCAACAGCGGTGCGATTATCACATTTAAGGGCAGTTCGACCCCTGTGTGGATGCTGCTGAACTCCTGGGATGTGGGCGACTACAAGGTCGGCCTGGGCGCTCACAAGAGCCCGTGGGGCGGCTCCAACGTCATGGAGGTGTCCAATGTGTTCGGTCATCGTGGTGACAAACTGGGCGGTCAGGACATTACCGCCATCACCAATGCCGGCTTCACCCAGCAGACCACCGGCATCGGCACCTGGGTCGGCAATGATCTGGGCTATATCCTGTTCTCACTCGTGGCGCCCGCCTCCATGACGACCGGCGGCACCAATGTCGGGCTTAATTTCGGCAAGCTCGTGCGCGTGGTGGCGACGCTGGATGTCGGCGGCTGGGATACGTTGATCGGCTTCGGCGCGGTAACCGGCAACGCCGGCAAGAACAACGCCGGTGCCAGTGGCAGTGTGGCGGCGCGAACACCGATGCGCATGCAGTTCGTGGACGCGCAGATGCAGGGTGAGATTGCCGACATGAGCGTCGGCGTCTACGGTGACTGGGCGCATGCCCGGGGCCAGACCTCCGCGGATGGCACGGCCAACTTCTATGGTATTGGTGACGCTTTCGATGGAATCGCTACCAACAAGGCCGGCAACAAATACGACGGCTTCTCCATCCGCGTGGAGGTCGAGCCGCTCAACCGCCTTATCGTCGGTATCGGCTACGGCTATCAGAAGCTGACACGAAGCGTTGGCGGCGATCTTACCAACAAGGTCACCCATCTGGCGGCCACATACAAGATCTATCAAAACTTCGATGTGAACGTTGTCTACAATAATGAAAAGCGCAGCGATGCGCTCACGGCATCCAACAATAAAACAACCCGTACCACGATTGTTGAGGTCGACGCCCTGATGTAGGGCTTGCTAAACTGGTATCCTCCATATGGGAGGCGGATTATCCGCCTCCCATATTTATCTGGACTTTTTACCTTTATGAATAACGGAATTGATGATTGAGGGGCGAAACACGCCCGGCCGGGAAGCAACGGCAATGCGGGTTAAATACCGTGCCGCGCTTCGATCATAATCTCCACCCTGCGATAAGTGTCCGTTTCGTTTTTATCTATGGGAGCATAAAAAATGCTTCCCGCGCCTTTGCTGTCCACGCGACCGCCGGCAATGCCCTGCTGCTTGAGAAAGTCGGCGACAACACGGGCTCTAAACCCGGACAGCTTCCGGTCCTCGACCGGTGAGTTTTTTTCACTGGCATGCCCGATCACATGGACGGCTGAATCGCGGTAACGCCTTAACATGGCCGCCACTTCCTTCAATACCGTTTGAGCCCGTGGATGAAGCCTGGCTGAGCCGGGAGCAAAAGCCGCCCGGTGGGCCAGTAACAGGTCCAGCCTGTTCAGGGTGGGCCGCCTGACAATAAGGTCTTCACGGATGGATGATTGAAACAGAACCGCTTCTTCCTCCTGCCGGTCCACGTATTTCACCAATGACCAATGATCCTGACGCTTGCATAGGGGTGGCGCTTCAACAGCCTTGCAAGATCGTCCATCAGCGCCCTGCCCCGAGGCGTCGGTTCGATTGAGCCGGGGATGAAGGCGGCCCGATGTGCCATGGTCAGCTTCAACGAATCCGGTCCCGACCGTTTAACCATAAGGTCGTTGTCCTTCAGGGACTGGAGCTGATGGATATTACTTTCAAGCGAATTCAGATCGACTCTCAGATTGAGCAACTGGCTGGTGATGAGGATTCCCAGGCGGCGATGGACAGACACACCCTTTTTTTTGTATGCGGTATCGGCGACATAGCCGGCATTGCTGCGTTCGATACGCCATGCTTCCACACCATGCTGTTCCAGGTAACGGGTGGCTGCCTGCGCACGGCGTGTGGCAAGCCGTCTGGCCATGGCTGTGGTTCCGCCATCATCCGCGTACCCCGTTATGATGATTCTTGCGTCCCTGTGGTGCTTCATGGCGCCCGCAATATCATTCAGAACTGCCTGGCTTTGGGGTGTAATCCGGGCCGAACCAAAGGTAAACCTGGCCTGATGAGCCGTTAGCAGACGTATCTCGTAGGGGGTTGGCCGTTCGACGATCAGATAACCCTGTTTCGCTGATCCGGACTGACGTAATTCCGCCTCCCGCTTGTCCAGACTCAACGCAACGCTTTGCCTCAATACAATTCCGGCACCGACGCCCAGGGCTATTGCTCCGCCACCGCCGCTACCACCATCATTCATCCCCGCGGCGCCGCCGCCAGCACCGATAGCGACAAAGGCCATGGTTGCCGTAACCCTTGCCGTTCTGGCAAGAAGTTTCCTGTCTTCCCTGCTCAATGGATGCGTACATCCGGCAACCACCAGCAAAAGGATGCATAAAGCGGAGATTCGAAAGGTATTCACGGTGCTGTCCAGCTATACAGTCGCCCCGGGCACCCTGATTATTTCTGATGATTTCTTGAAATATGCGGGCCAGGAGCAAGCGGCGCTGCCCCGCCGCGGTTGAGCGTTGATTGTAAACTCACATAAACCGAGCAGTATTCCCAACCCCTGTTCGCTTCATGCCTCCGGCCGTAGAACCAGACAGGAGAGGGGCGGCAGCGTTATCTGCACGGAACAGGGCTGCCCCATCCAGGCAACATGCTCCGAAACCACGCCGCCGTTATTGCCCATGTTCGAACCGCCGTAAACCTCCGCATCGGTATTCAACACTTCCCTGTAGAAGCCGCTTTCCGGCACACCCAGGCGATAACCCATACGAGGCACCGGCGTCAGGTTTAACACCGCCACGATAAAACCTCCATTTTTATCCCGCCGGATATAACTGAGAGTGGATTGCATGGCATCATTGCAATCCACCCACTGAAAGCCATGTGATTCAAAATCCACCTCATGCAGGGCGGGGATTTCAGCCGCCATATGGTTCAGATCGCGCACCAGAAGCTGTAGCCCGTGATGCGGCATGTAGTTTGCCTGATCCCAGTCGAGGCTGACTGCGTCCCGCCACTCACCCCACTGGCCGAATTCCAGGCCCATATACATCAGTTTCTTGCCCGGGTGCGTGTACATATAGCCATACAGGGCGCGAAGATTGGCGAACTTCTGCCAGTCATCCCCCGGCATCTTGTTCGGCATGGAGCCCTTGCCGTGCACCACTTCATCATGCGAGAACGGTAAAATGAAATTTTCGGTATAGGCGTAAATCTGCGAAAATGTGACGTCATTCTGATGATAGCAGCGGTAGATCGGATCAAGCGAAAAGTAACGCAGCGTATCGTTCATCCAGCCCATATTCCACTTCATCGTGAAACCCAGGCCACCCAGCCAGGTCGGGCGGCTGACCATTGGCCATGAGGTGGATTCTTCGGCCATGGTAACGGCACCGGGAAAACGCTCGTGAACCAGACAATTGAACTGCTTGAGAAACTCAACCGCATCAAGATTTTCCCTGCCTCCGTATTTATTCGGCAGCCATTCACCCTCCTCGCGGGAATAATCAAGATACAGCATCGAAGCCACGGCATCCACGCGCAAGCCGTCAATATGGTATTGGTCCAGCCAGAACAGGGCGGATGCAATAAGAAAATTGCGCACCTCGTTACGGCCATAATTGAAAATATAAGTGCCCCAGTCCTTATGCTCGCCCAACCGGGGATCGGCATGTTCATACAGGGGCGTGCCGTCGAAACGGGCCAGACCGTGGCTATCCTTGGGGAAATGGGCCGGCACCCAGTCGAGAAATACGCCAATGCCGTGCCGGTGACAGTGATCAATAAAGTAGCGGAAGTCATCCGGCGTGCCGAAACGGCTGGTAGGGGCGAAATAGCCGATGGTCTGATAGCCCCATGAGCCGTCAAAAGGGTGCTCCGTAACAGGCAGTAATTCGATGTGCGTATATCCGATCCACTGGCAATAATCCACCAACTGGTGGGCCAGTTCCCGATAACCCATGTAGTTCCCGTCCGCGCGGCGCCAGGAACCGAGATGCACCTCATAGATATTGACGGGTTTGTCCATGGGAGGGCCTGCCACACGCCGGGCATCCATCCATTCGGCATCGTGCCAGTGCCATGACCTGGCGTTATGCACGACGCAGGCCGTGGCGGGACGAACCTCCATTTGCCGGGCGTAGGGGTCGACCTTCAGCAGAATATCCCCCGACCTGCTGCGAATCTCGAACTTGTACAGCTCCCCCTCGCACAGGCCCGGAATAAACAGCTCCCAGATGCCGGAGGCGCCACGTACGCGCATCGGATGCTCACGGCCATCCCAGTGATTGAAATTCCCGACCACGGACACGCGCTCGGCGTTTGGCGCCCATACGGCGAAGGACACGCCGGAAACGCCGCCATGCTCACGCAAATGCGCGCCCAGCAGTTTGTATTTTTCAAAATGCAAGCCCTCTCCGATCAGGTGAAGGTCAAAATCCGACAGGAAAGGAGGAAAACGGAACGGATCATCCATCTCCCAGCGATGTCCCTCCGCATTTTCGACTTTAAGCCGGTAGGGATCGTCAAATGCCATCTTTGGCAAACGCACTTCATACATGCCGTCGTGGTGGATACGCCGCATGGGAACCGCCCGATTTTCGGCCGGTAATACCCATGCCTTGACCGCACGGGGAAGAAAAGCACGTATCACCATCCCGCCCTTTGCATGCTCATGGCGTCCCAGCCACTCAAAGGGATCGTGACACCTGGCTTCAAGAATCCGATACATCATATCATGATTACTCATGTGTCTTCGTGCCTTCGTGGTTCACTTTTTTCTGCTCGCTTACGATCATGCCGGGTCAGGTTATCACGGTTGGTGCCGATCGTCCCGTCCATTCGCCAATACGGGACACATCCCTTGCCGCCGCAATCATCGCGGCCAGCGCACCCTGGGCATCCTGATCATGCCTGGATGAATCCGCCTCAGATGATTCAAGGTAAATACGGACCGTGGCGCCGCTTGTACCCGTACCGGACAGGCGAAAAATGATGCGCGAGCCGTCCTCAAACAAAATACGGATGCCCTGCCCGCTGCTCCTGGTTCCATCCACCGGATCGGTATAGGAAAAATCGTCCGCCGCCTTGACCGGCTTTCCCGCCAGCCGCATACCAGGAAAGTCGGAAAATCGGCCGCGCAAATCCGCCATCATCGCCTCGGCCGACGTGGCGTCCACACCTTCGTAATCATGCCGGGAGTAAAAATTACGGCCATATTCCTTCCAGTGCGCGTGCACGATATTCTCCACGGACTCCCGTCGCACGGCGAGTATATTGAGCCAGAACAGAACTGCCCACAAACCATCTTTCTCACGCACATGGTCTGAGCCGGTGCCAAAGGATTCCTCGCCACATAGCGTGACCTTGCCGGCATCCATCAGATTACCGAAGAACTTCCACCCCGTGGGCGTTTCATAACAGTCAATGCCAAGCTTTTTTGCCACTCGATCCACCGCCGTACTGGTCGGCATGGAGCGAGCCACTCCCGCAAGCCCCCTGGCGTAGCCCGGCGCCAGCCGGGCATTGGCGGCGAGCAGCGCCAGCGAATCACTGGGCGTAACAAAAAAACGGCGCCCCATGATCATGTTGCGATCGCCATCACCATCCGAGGCAGCACCCAGGTCGGGTGCATCCGGCCCGAACATCTCATCTACCAGTGCCCTGGCGTAGGTAAGATTGGGGTCGGGATGGCCGCCACCAAAATCTTCCAGCGGCTGCGCCCGGATCACCGTGCCTTCCGGCGCTCCGAGCCTTTTCTCCAGAATTTCCCGGGCATAGGGGCCGGTCACGGCGTGCATGGCATCAAACCGCATGCGAAAACCGCTGCGCAACAACGCCGCGATGGCATCAAAATCAAACAGACGCTCCATCAGCCCGGCATAATCATTGACCGGGTCAATAACCTCGACTGCCATATCTCCAACGTGAACAGAACCTGTTTTATCCAGGCACACGTCACCGGCATCCACAATATGGTACGCTGTAATGCTCCTGCTGTGGACGAAAATCGCTTCGGTGACGCGTTCAGGCGCAGGACCACCATTACCGACATTGTACTTGATGCCGAAATCGCCATCCGGACCGCCTGGATTGTGGCTGGCCGAGAGAACAATACCGCCGTAAGCCCCGTGTTTGCGAATCACGCAGGACGCCGCCGGTGTGGAAAGAATGCCGTTGCAGCCCACAAGCACGCGCGCCACACCGCTGGCTGCCGCCATTTTCAGTATCGTCCGGATGGCCTGCCGGTTATAAAAACGTCCATCACCGCCAAGTACGATTGTTTTACCATCAAATCCGCCGACGCCGTCAAAGATGGACTGGACAAAATTTTCAAGGTAATGCGGCTGCTGAAAGACCCTCACCTTCTGGCGCAAGCCGGAAGTACCCGGTTTCTGATCTTCGAAGGGCCGTGTACGCACCGTCCTGGTCTGCATGCTTTCCTCTCCGGTTCCGGCCATGCCGGGTCAGGAAGGCAGGTTAGGCCCTGCCCTTTACACACAAGTCGCGCCACAGCGAGTCGCCCGGCGGTTATATGCAAGGCGCACTCTAGTGGCAAGGGTTGTTCCCTTGCAAGAGAGCGCAACGGAGCCTGGGTTTTAAATGCATGGTTGCATCAGACTGTAGCCATCAGGCCCGTGATTCGTTAGCATCCATTCCAGTGCGTGGCTGCCCGGGTTCACGGTTTAAGGTGTCATGGTTTAAGGCTGGAAGTCCGCTAACTTTGAATCATGAACCTGAAAAATGAACCTGAAAACCTGCGTTGTTACAAATTTCATTGCAGTTCAACGAACCAGCAAGAAGTCAGCACGGGTTAAGGGGGGGCCTGCCTTTGTCGGCGGCTGTCTGGGTGCAGCGCGCAGACAATCGTCAACCATATAGCAAGCGGACGGGCAACCGAGGAGAGGGTCATGCCGGGAATCATGATGCAGCGTCACATCAGCAAACTGACCAGTGAAACCCTGGCGATTGTTCTCGCCGGAGGCAAAGGCTCACGCCTGAAGGCCCTGACCGACTGGCGTGCCAAGCCCGCCGTACCCTTTGGCGGCAAATTCCGTATCATCGACTTTCCACTTTCCAACTGCATCAATTCCGGCATCCGGCGCATTTCAGTGGTAACACAGTATAAATCCCATTCACTGCAACGCCATCTTCAGCGTGGATGGGGATTTCTTTCCGGACAGTTCGGTGAATTTATCGAGGTGCTTTCAGCCCAGCAGCGGCTCGGGGGAGGCTGGTACTCCGGTACCGCAAACGCCATCTATCAGAATCTGGATATCCTGCGGGAATACAATCCGCAATACGTACTCATCCTCGCCGGCGATCACATTTACAAAATGGACTACGGTAAAATGGTCGCGGCGCATGTGGCCAATGGCGCGGACATCACCGTGGGCTGTATCCCGGTTCCGCTTGAGCAGGCCGACGCCTTCGGCGTCATGGCCGTAAACGGTAAAGGGCGTATCAGTGAGTTCAGCGAGAAACCCGACAGTCCCAGAGCCATGCCCGACAATCCCGACAAGGCGCTTGCCTCCATGGGGATTTATGTTTTTTCCGCCGCATACCTGCGTAAACGCCTGGTTGTGGATGCCGGCGACAAATCCTCCAGCCACGACTTCGGCAAGGATATTATTCCCGGCGCCATCAATAATGCCAATGTGTTCGCCTTCCGCTTCATGAACGCCAATACCGGCGCACCCGGCTACTGGCGCGATGTCGGCACCATCGACGCCTATTGGGAAGCCAATATGGACCTGGCCAATATCATGCCGGAGCTGAACCTGTACGATAATGACTGGCCCGTCTGGACCCATCAGGAGCAACTGCCACCGGCGAAATTCGCCTTTGATGATGAAAACCGGCGTGGCATGGCCGTGGATACGATGCTTTCCGGCGGCTGTCTGATTACGGGCTCCGTCGTGCGTCATTCGGTACTCTTTTCCAATGTGCGCGTTCACTCGTTTTCCGAGATCAGGGACAGCGTGATCCTGCCGGATGTGGAAATTCGCCGCGGCTGCCATATTCAGCGCTGTGTCATAGACAAGGGTACAATCCTGCCGGAAGGCACGGTGATCGGTGAAGATGCAGACGAAGATGCAAGGCGTTTTTATGTCAGCGAGGGCGGTATCGTGCTGGTCACGCCTGAAATGCTGGGTCAGCAACTACATGCCGTCTAACCCTGTCTTCTATCCTGTATCCTCTGTGCTCTCTGTGTCCTCTGTGGTTCAATCCTGTTTGGTCCCGGCCACGCCAGGGTTAGGATAACATGCCCCGTAAACTGTCCGTCGTCTTCTGCTGGCATATGCACCAGCCTTTTTACCGTGATGCCGAAACCGGTCGCTACGCGCTGCCGTGGGTATATTTACATGCGATGAAGGACTACACCGATATGGCCGCCATCCTGGAACAGGTTCCGGGCGCCCGGGCAGTCGTAAACGTTGTTCCCTCACTCACCACCCAGATCAGGGACTATGCCCAGGGTATCCGTACGTGGCTGGACGGCCAGGGAAGACTGCCTGATCCTCTGCTGGAAGCACTGGCCAGTTCAAATGGCACCTTCGGCAAGGATGAGCGCGCATGGCTGCTGAAGGTCTGCTTCCACCTCAATCACGAACGCAATCTACATCGGTATCCGGCTTATGCACGTCTCTGGCATCTGGCTGAATATGGCAGAACTCATAATATGCTGGATTATCTTGGTGACAATTACTTTACTGATCTGCTCACATGGTATCACCTGGCGTGGCTGGGTGAAACCGTCCGGCACCGGCATTTCGTGGCCCGCCGGCTGATAGAAAAAGGACACGGCTTTTCCTGCCAGGACCGGCGTGATCTCATTGCGCTGATCGCCGGTCTGCTGACGGACATTCCCGAGCGCTACCGCAAGCTGGCCGAGTCCGGAAAAATCGAGCTCTCCACCACGCCCTATGCCCATCCGATTATCCCCCTGTTGCTGAATTTCAGGTCAGCGCTGGAAACCGTACCGGATGCCGTCATCCCCGACCGGCCCTATCCCGGCGGGCAGACACGCGCCAGGGATCATATCAACCTGGCAAAACGCATCCATGCCGAAACCTTCGGCCGACCGGCACAGGGCTGCTGGCCGGCCGAAGGAGCGATCTCGCAGAGAACGGCAGGAATGCTTGCCAGGGCCGGCTTTGACTGGTGCGCGACGGGCGAAGGCGTGCTGCATCATTCCCTTGGTTACAATCTGCGTGAATGTGAAGGCGGTGCAGACCTGTATCATCCCTGGCGTATCGGAGGCGAAAGGAAGATTTCCTGTTTCTTTCGGGATGACCACCTGTCCGATCTGATCGGGTTTGAATACAAGAATTGGGGCACATCCGATGCCGTGGCCAATTTTATGCACGAGCTTGCAGGCATCCGCCATCGTACCCAGGGCGAGTCGGCCCCGATCGTTTCCATCATCATGGATGGAGAAAATGCCTGGGAACATTATCCGGAAAACGGGCTCCCCTTTCTGACCTCGCTGTATCAGGCCATCGCCGAACACAGGGACTACGAACTGACAACCTTCTCGGATTATCTGTCCCGGCATCCAAAGCAACCCGGGCTCAAACACGTGAAGGCCGGCTCCTGGGTTTACGGCAACCTGTCCACCTGGATAGGTGATGAGGCGAAAACCCGTGGCTGGGAGCTGTTGATTGAAGCCAAGCTGGCCTTTGATCATGCACTCAAGCATGGCGGCCTGACGCAGGATGCGCGCGCCGCCGCCGAAGAACAGTTACGCATCTGTGAGGGCTCGGACTGGTGCTGGTGGTTCGGGGACTACAATCCAGGCGCCACGGTAAAAAATTTCGACCGCCTGTACCGGCAACATCTGCGCACACTGTACAGGCTGATCGGCCGGCCCGCACCGGCTTCCCTCGAATTTCCGGTTTCCGAAGGAGGGGGAGATGCCGAGGATGGCGGCACCATGCGTCGTGGCTCCTAGGAGCCTGTCGGACTTATGAGAAATCTACTGCGCGGCAGGGAGAGCGGTCCAAAAAACTCCGTATTTTCGTTACATAGTTACCACTATGCGCCTCAAATCCGTAGCTTTTTGTCCTCGCTTCCCCACCTGCTCGCTACGATTCCCCTAAGTCCGACAGGCTCCCAGCCCGTATATTGCATGAATAATCCCAGATTACATTTCGGCTGACTTGCAAAGCGTGAATCACTGGATCGACCGCCGGCGCGCCGGTGTTCTGCTTCATATTACATCCCTGCCGGGACCAGGGCCATGGGGAGTGCTGGGCGAGGAAGCACGCCGGTTTGTCGATGATCTGTGTACGGGCGGTTTCTCGGTGTGGCAGTTTCTCCCCCTGGGCCCCACCCATGGCCACGGCTCTCCCTACGAGTCGCTATCCTCATTCGCCGGCAATCCGGAACTGATTGATTTGCGCGAATGCGCCCTGCGTGGCTGGATCGACCATGCGCAACTTGATGCCGCTCACAGGGTGGCGAACATCCGGACCATGCGCAGGATAGCCGCCGACGGATTCTGGCGCGATGTCCGGCACCATGCCGATCTGGCGGAAGATGTGCGGCATTTTCAGATCAAACATGCCGACTGGCTGGATGACTTCTCCCTGTTCATGGCGTTAAAACAGACAAGGAGAAATGCACCCTGGTGGCGCTGGCCCCGGGCGCTCAGACACCGTGACCCACAAGCCCTGAAGGAAGCGCGGAATACGCACGGGGATATCATTCATCAGGTCATTTTTGAGCAGTATCTTTTTGCGCGCCAGTGGCAAAATCTCAAGACCTATGCCGAATCGCGCGGTATTCTGCTCTTCGGCGATCTACCCATCTATGCCGCACACGACTCAGCGGACGTATGGTCCAATCAGGAATATTTCACCATCAATGATGAAGGCCATTGTGAAGAAGTGGCCGGCGTACCACCGGATTATTTCTCCGCCACGGGCCAGCGCTGGGGCAACCCTCTGTATCGCTGGGAGTGCCTGCAACGCGACCACTTTGACTGGTGGATCAAGCGGATACAGACGCAACTGGAGCGCATGCATTTGCTGCGCATCGATCATTTCCGCGGACTTGAGGCCTACTGGGCCATTCCGGCGGCATACGAGGATGGCAGAACGGGAGAATGGCGCAAGGCGCCGGGAGCGCAACTGCTGGAGGCGCTGCATGAACGCCTGGGCAGATTACCCCTGGTGGCGGAAGATCTGGGACTCATTACACCTAAGGTCACCGCCCTGCTGCAACGCTTCAGCCTGCCCGGCATGAAGGTGTTGCAGTTTGCCTTTGACGGAACGGCGGACAACCCCTACCTGCCGGAGAATTTCGGTCCGGACAGCGTCGCCTATCTCGGTACGCATGACAACGATACGGCGCTGGGCTGGTTTAAGGAACTCAGCGACGATCAGCGCGCACATCTCGGCCGGTATGTGGATCTATCCTCCGATGATATGCCATGGCCACTGATACGCCTGGTGCTGAAATCAGCCGCGGAGCTGGCGGTTGTTCCGATGCAGGACCTGCTTTCACTGGATAGCCACGCCCGCCTGAACACCCCCGGAACAGTCAGGCGGAACTGGAAATGGCGCCTGAAACAGAAACAGACCGACCCCCAAATTTGGGCGCGCGCGCGCGAACTAAACCGGCTTTCCGGCCGCCTCGCTGTGGCGTGACTTGTGTATAAAGGGCAACGCTAGCGAATCGGCGTTACCACAACCCTGCCGTCATTACTGACATCAATCCTGTAGCGCTGACCGTTCGGACAGGTCGCCTTGATCGTTTTATTGCCGTTTGCATCTTCGCGTTCCGTAATACCCGATACTTCCCGGCCGCCACAGGCATAGCCGCGCAGCATGATCGTTGTGGCAATATCTTCAGCCTGCGTCACGGCTGCTGCCGGCGCAGGCAGAAGCACCCAGGCCAGAAGCGTGAACGCTATGCCAGCAAGCATCCCAACCCATTTTTTTTTCATGTCTTGCCCTCCTGTACCAGTAGGCTTTTCCATATACACTCGCGTGCCAGGTAAATATCCCTGGATAATTTCGGATCATCATTCAACAACGCCAGCACCTTGAGCAGCAAGCCGTTAAATCTGGCCCGTAATTCCTTCAGCGAATATTTGGCCAAATGCCTGCGATAAGCCTTGACCATCGCCATCATGTCCAGCGCATCCGAGCGAATGGCCAGCTTGGTAAACACACCGATAGCATCGGTTTGCTTCAGCCGCTCGATCAGTACGTCCATATCAAAGGGCCTGACAGGTGATCGGACGCTCTTGAGGTCATCGAGACGAGCGGGCCTGGCGTGATGATTATCATTCTCACTTGTCGCATTGTCATGACGGGCTGGCGCTTCCCCGTTCTCCTGTTCCGTAACCGCCTGCTGCTCCACTGCACCGGGCTGTTTCTGCGCGTGTGAGGCCGCCGCTGATCCACATGCGGCGGCGGCCGGAAGGGCAAATATCACCATGCCCGCCACCACAAGTGTCCGCGCACAGAAAAACATGGAGTCAGAAAAAATGGGGTCAGGTCTTGAATCGCGCACACTCCGTTTCATTCTCTGATCCGTGCGCGATTCAAGACCTGACCCCATTTTTTTATCCACACTCCGTTTCATTCTCTGATCCGTGCGCGATTCAAGACCTGACCCCATTTTT
>CAZVLQ010000013.1:40293-57612 GCA_964628185.1 uncultured Zetaproteobacteria bacterium
TTATCATTACGATTATTTCCGCCTGCCTGCCACATCGTCTTTCGTCCCATATTTTTAGTTTAGCATGGCTATCCATGGGATGTCAGTGCGAAATTTCTCCCCCTGGCAGGGGGACAAAAAACCTCAGTCCTCTGTTATCCGCCTACGTTTTCTTATGCGCCTTATAGTAATTGATCAGACCATTGGTGGAAGCATCATGGCTGCTGACGCCATCGCCACCCGGCAGCTCGGGCAGTATTCTGCGGGCCAGCTGCTTGCCCAGTTCCACGCCCCACTGATCAAACGCGTTAATGCGCCAGATCAGGCTCTGTACATAGATCTTGTGCTCGTACATTGCAAGCAGACTGCCCAGCGTTTTCGGCGTCATTTTCCGGAACAGAATCGAATTTGTCGGCCTGTTACCGGGAAAAACCTTGTGCGGTACGAGGCGTTCCAGCGCTTCGCCGCCCAGCCCCTCCGCCATCAACTCCTCACGCACCTCGGTTTCAGTCTTGCCGCGCATCAAGGCCTCGGTCTGGGCGAAAAAATTGGACAGAAGCATCTCGTGATGGGGACCAATCGGATTCAGCGTCTCCACCGGGGCCAGAAAATCGGCCGGAACAAGCTTTGTTCCCTGATGGATGAGCTGAAAGAAGGCATGCTGACCATTCGTTCCCGGTTCACCCCAGACGATCGGACCGGTGGAGTAATCGACAGGCTGCCCGTCATGCGTCACCCGCTTGCCGTTGCTTTCCATGTCCCCCTGCTGAAAATAGGCCGGAAACCGGTGCATGTACTGATCGTACGGCAGGATGGCATAGCTGTCCGCCCCGAAAAAATTATTATACCAGATACCCAGCAGCGCCAGGATTACAGGGATATTTTCTTCCAGCGACGCACTTCTAAAATGCTCGTCCATGGCGTGGGCGCCATCAAGCATCTCAGCAAACCGGTCCATGCCGATATACAGTGCAATGGAAAGACCCACCGCACTCCACAGGGAATAGCGCCCGCCGACCCAGTCCCAGAATTCAAACATATTGGCCGGATCAATGCCGAAGTCCGCAACGGCCACGGCATGAGTCGAAACGGCCACAAAGTGCCGGGCCACGGCTTCCTGCGTACCGCCGCGTGTCAGAAACCAGTCGCGCGCCGTATGGGCATTGGCCAGCGTCTCCTGTGTCGTGAAGGTTTTGGAAACGATCACGAACAGCGTTGTCTCACGATGGAGCCGCTTTAATGTTTCAACAATATGCGTACCGTCTACATTGGAAACAAAATGCACATTCAGTCCTTCCCTGCCGTACGGCCTTAACGCCTCGGTTGCCATGACCGGTCCCAGATCGGAGCCACCGATTCCGATATTGACAATATCGGTGATCGGCTTGCCGGTGCTGCCTGTCCAGCGGCCTTCACGCACCGCCTCCGTGAAGACGCGCATTTGCGCCAGAACCCGTCCGATATCCGGCATCACGTCCCGGCCATCCACTCGAACGGGGTGACCGGGAGGGGTGCGCAGCGCCACGTGCAACACCGCCCGCTGTTCGCTGGCATTGATCTTTTCACCCGCGAACATGCGTTTGATGCCGTCCTGTACATTCTGTTCACGTGCAAGCCGGAAAAGCAACCGCATCGTTTCGTCGGTAATGATATTTTTTGAATAGTCAATGAGTATATCGTTGAACTGAAGTGAATAGCGCGAAAAACGTGCCGCATCGTGTGCGAACAGGTCCCGCATATGCACCTGCGCCATTTTCCGGTGATGTTCCAGAAGCAATTTCCAGGCTTCCGACTGCTGTAACGCGGACATCACATCTCCCCCTTGCATCTTCGCCAAACCAGCCTGCACTGCTCGCATCTTACAGTAGTCAGTCGTCAGTCGTCAGTAGTCAGTTTTCAGTCTGCTTCCTAATGCTGACCGGTGACTGATCTTCCTGCCCCATTTGTTGCCAAAACGCCCGCCTGCTAGAGTGCGCGCATCAGCACTATGAAGGGATTCCCATGGCGAAATTAAACATCGTATTCGTAGCTTCGGAGGCTTCGCCCCTGGCGAAAACCGGAGGCCTGGCGGATGTGGCGGGCTCCCTGCCCCATGCCTTGAAACGCCTTGGCCACAACGTAACCGTCATCACACCCTTCTATCGCCGGTACGTACGGACCAGCGGTGCGGAAATTCGGCCCATGGGGAAAAAGGTACCCGTCTTGATTGACGGCGCCCACCGTCTGGCCCCGCTGCATGAATCCTGCGTGGGAGGCCTGCGTTTTATCCTGGTGGAACAGGATGAATTCTATGACCGGCCGGGTCTGTACGGACCGCCCGGTGGCGCTTACAAGGACAATCTTCTGCGCTTCATCTTCTTTACACGGGTGGCACTGGAAGCGTCCTGTGGCTTGAAACATTCCGTGGATATCTTTCACTGCCACGACTGGCAGACAGCATTTCTCCCCCTGCTGCTGCACGCACAGTACCGGCATCTTCCCCGTATTGCCCGCGCCAAAACAGTATTCACCATCCACAACATGGCCTATCAGGGTATTTTTCCACCAGGCTGGCTGCACCGGCTGGGTCTGCCACCACATTTCTTCCATATGGGCGGTTTCGAATTCTACGGGCAGATCAATTGCATGAAGGCCGGTATTCTGGCCGCCGATCATATTACCACTGTCAGCGGGACCTATGCCAGGGAAATCCTGACAGCGGAATATGGCTGTCATCTTGAAGGCTTCCTGGCCACCCATGCCCACAAGCTTTCCGGCATTATTAATGGACTGGACGTGGATCACTGGAATCCGGCCACGGATGCCGTCATTACGGCCAGTTATCAGCCGGGAAACATGCGTGGCAAACGGCAATGCAGAGATGCCCTTTTGAAAGAACTTGGTCTGGCCGGAGATTCGGAATTCCCCCTGCTTACGCTTATATCACGGCTGGCGGAACAAAAAGGCGTTGACCTGCTGATCGATGCCATTCCCCACTGGCTGGAGGCGGGTCACCGGATCGTCGTGCTGGGATCGGGTGAGCCGGCCTATGAATCCATGTTGAAACAACTGGCCGGAAGGAATCCGGAACGGATGTATTTTCACTCCGGCTTCGATGAAGTACTGGCAAGAAAGATTTATGCCGCCGGCGACATCTTCCTGATGCCATCCCGTTTTGAGCCCTGTGGCCTTGGACAATTGACGGCCATGCGTTACGGCAACATTCCCGTGGTGCGGGCAACCGGCGGATTGCAAGAC
The DNA here is from genome assembly GCA_964628185.1 of uncultured Zetaproteobacteria bacterium. Classification (GTDB taxonomy): domain Bacteria; phylum Pseudomonadota; class Zetaproteobacteria; order Mariprofundales; family Mariprofundaceae; genus CAZVLQ01. The sequence goes on from CAZVLQ010000013.1 coordinate 43,510, forward strand.
ACGATAATAAACTATCCGGCATCCAGAAGTGCAGGCACCGGTTTCACTTTTGAACAGGCCAGTCCGAGGGCCCTGCGCGCCGCGGTCCATGATGCCGTAACCATCTGGAGACAGCCCGCAGTCTGGCAACGTATCATGGGACGAGCCATGCGCTACGATGCTTCCTGGGACGCCTCGGCCAGGTCATACGCGCAACTTTATCGCTCTCTCATGACATGAACGTACTCGCACTTGATGCAGGCGGAACAAATATACGCCTTGCCATCGTGGATGCGAATGGCGTCATTCATGCCCGCCTCACCCGGCAAGCAAAACTTTCCAGCCTCAATGCATCCTCGACGCATGAGGCCGGCGGATACGTAATCAGAACACTCACGGTCGCCATTAAAAAAATGCTTGCGAACCGGACTGGCATTCAGGCCATCGGCATTGGGTTCCCGGGTTTTTTTCGTCAGGACACGGGTATCCTTGCCGCCTCACCGAATATTCCGCAACTGACCGAGTTTCCACTGGCCGAACAGCTTGCCCGTTCATTGCCGCTGCCCGTGCATATTCATAACGATGCCACGCTCGCGGCCCTGGGTGAATTTCGCTTCGGCACAGGCAGAGGCAAGCCCGCCCTGTTGCACCTGACTCTGGGTACAGGCGTGGGTGGTGGCCTTGTTCTGAACGGTGTTCCTTACAGCGGTGAATCCGGCATGGCCATGGAAATCGGTCATCTGTGCGTACAGCCGGAAGGAAGACCATGCGGCTGTGGCGGTACGGGATGCCTTGAGGCCTACGCTTCGGCCACGGCCGTGCTGGACCGCTACCACGAGGCGGGCGGCTGCCGGGCTACGGAGGCAGCGGAAATCTACCGCCGGGCGAAAAAAAAGGATGCCGTGGCGAAACAGGTGCTGGAAGAAGCAGGATCCGCTCTGGGCTATGCCATCGCCCAGGCCGTTACGCTGCTGGACGTGCATCATGCCAGTCTAAGCGGGGGCCTGACCGGAGCATGGGATCTGCTGTCACCTCCCCTGCTTGAACGTATGAACACGAGGCTGATCGCACCGATGAAAGGTACTGTGGAGGTCCACCGCTCCAGCCTGGGCGATGACGCCGGCCTGCTCGGCGCCGCCGCACTGGCATTGGAAGCTCAAAGATAGGTCATCAATCCCATGGCCAGGGGATGGGCCAGATCTTCATGACAGGGATAGGCGCGAATATGATAGGCAAAGTCACCGCTGTCATCCGGCAACAGATCCGTTTCAAAAATACCGTCTTTGGCATGCTGCATCTCAATCATGCGATAATGCTTGTAACCACCATCCCGGGACGGACGGAGCAACACAATTTCCACGTGCAGATCCTCCGCGCTCAATCCATCATGATGCGCCCTGATCCGTATCTTCAGGGCCTCCCCGTAGTGACTTCGAACTTCCCGCGTGGTGCCGTCGCCCACCTGCTCAAGCCGTACTTTCGGCCATGATTTGCGCACCCTGGCCTTCCATGCCGCAAGCATTTTGGCTCGCTTGAAGTCATTGTCGCGCAACAGATAGCCGCGCCGGGAGGCGGGTACATAAAAACGCTTGGCGTAATCGGACACCATGCGGTCCGTATTAAACCTCGGAATACTTGAAATCATCGCCCGCTTGGAAATAGCCACCCAGGCATCCGAAAATCCACTTTCATTGCGGGCATAATAGGTGGGTATCACCTCACAGCGAAGCAGGTGATACAGTGACGCCGCATCATCCGCATCGCGCCGGTACGGGTCGGAGATATCCCTCTCACCGCCGATGGCCCAGCCGTTGTCTCCCTGGAAGCCTTCCGGCCACCATCCATCCAGGATGCTCAGGTTGGGTACGCCGTTCATGGCGGCCTTCATGCCGGACGTACCGGATGCCTCCATCGGACGAATCGGGTTGTTCAGCCACACATCCACGCCCGAAATCAGGTAGCGGCCCAGTGTCATGTCGTATCCTTCCAGCATCAGCACACGGCCGATGAACTCCGGCTTGCGGGAAAACTCATGGATGCGACGGATCAGCTCCTGGCCGGGAACATCCGCCGGATGCGCCTTGCCTGCAAACAGGAAGACAACCGGGTGTCCCGCATCTTCCAGAAGCTGGCGCAGACGCGCCTCATCATGAAACAGCAGGGTGGCCCGTTTGTAGGTGGCAAAACGGCGGGCAAACCCGACCACCAGCGTGCGTACATCAAAATTGACCGTCATTTCCTGCACAAGCTGGGCGCTCTCGCCATTGCGCCTGGCCTGCCGCTCCAGCAATCCGCGCACATACTGGAGCATGCGCTGCTTGTTGGTCTGGTGAATACTCCAGTACAGATAATCGGGAATATCGGCAATATTGTTCCAGAACGGCGTATCCAGCAGTTGCCCGCGCCACTGGCCTCCAAGGTGCTGATTAAAGGCGTTGATCCACTCAGGCGCCAGCCATGTGGTGACATGCACCCCGTTGGTGACGGATGTAATGGGATTTTCCCCGGGTGACAGGCCCGGCCACATGGACTGGCATATGCGGGAAGAGACCTCGCCATGCAGCTTGGCCACGCCGTTGACATGGGCTGAGCCGTTAATCGCCAGCGCCGTCTGGTTGAAACCGTCGGACCCGTGGCCGAAATCACCATGGCCGAACTCATGCAATTGCGTCAGATCCATATTCAGGGCCCTGGCATAGTGCCCCATGTAATGGTCGAACATGTCAGTGGGGAAAATATCATGCCCCGCCGGTACGGGCGTATGCGTGGTAAAAACAGTGGAAACACGCACGACCTCCAGCGCCTCACGCCAGCCCAGTTGCTTCCTTTCAATCAGTTCACGCATGCGCTCCAGAATAATAAAGGCGGCATGTCCCTCGTTGGCATGCCATACCGTAGGCGCAACGCCCAGGGCGCGCAGAGCCCGCACACCGCCGATACCAAGCACCATTTCCTGTCGAATCCGGTTTTCCAGCCCCCCGCCATAAAGCTGGTAGGTAATACCTCGATCCTCATCGGAATTTGAAGCCACGTCGGAATCCAGCAGTACCATGCGGATGTGACCGGCCCTGGCCTCCCAGACATTGAGGTCCAGAACACGGTCGGGCAGCTCCACCTGGACCCGCAGCGGATTTCCTTCCTGATCCATGAGTTGCTCGATACTCAGATCGCCGAAGCGGTTATCGTGATAAATGGCGAGCTGCTCGCCCTGCGCTGTAATGGTCTGGGTAAAATACCCCTGGCGATACAACAGGCCAACGGCTGTGAACGGCAGACCAAGGTCGCTGGCGGATTTGCAATGATCGCCCGCCAGAATACCCAGTCCTCCGGAATAAACCGGCAGGGATTCATGCAGGCCGAATTCAGCGGAAAAATAGGCGATGGCATGTTTTCTGGCATCCTCGAATTTTGATGAGAACCACTGATACTCCTCCTTTTTATAGGAATCGTAATCAGAACCCACGCCATGATACTGGGCCAGAAAGGCGCGGTCGGCGGCCACCTCATCCAGGCGGCGCTGGCTTACGCGGCGAAGAAACGAACGGGGGTTATGCCCGCAGACAACCCACAGTACGGGGTCGATCTGGTGAAACAGGGCACGGGCGTTCGAGTTCCAGGAAAACCACAGGTCGCCGGCGATATCCTCGAGGCGTTTTAATGCTTCGGGGATTGTGGGATACACCCTAAGAAGATATGTTCTGCCTTCCGTCTTCAATGGATCAGAGCCTGCCGATGACCGGTAATTCCCCCACCAGAGGCCGGATATAATCCAGCCAGGCTCCGGTCACATCATTGTCATCGGCGCCGATATATGCATCCGCCATGGCGGTGGTGTCACGTGCTACGCTGGCCAGCGGTGTAACAAAATATTCACCGCTGTAGGGCGTATCCGACACCCTCCGGATTGCGACTGAACCGTTCTCGCCGGAAGACACCGCATGATTGACCGCCCGCATTCCAACCTCACGCGCTTCCCTGGCGTCAAGGGCCGAAACAACCGTGGGAAAACTGCGCTGCAGGTACCCGAATGTATCAGCGCGCACGCGCATCTTCCTGTTCCCGAATGCATCCCTGACGTGCGCGGCCAGTGCATCTCCAAGCGCCCCCGTGCCGGAAAGCTGAATATTGCCATGTGAGTCACGTTCTCCGGTCGTGATAATTGGATTGCCCTCGCGATCCGTCACCCCTTCAGACACGGCGACCACGCAACGTCCGAACTCATCCACCACGCGGCGCACATCCACCTTGAACTGCTCAACGTCGAAGACGCGCTCGGGCAGATAAATAAGGTGCGGCCCATCGCCGTCAGCCTGACGGGCCAGGGCTGAAGCCGCCGTCAGAAAGCCGGCATGACGGCCCATGACAACGTTAATCTTTACACCGGACAGGGCCGCATTGTCCCGATCATCACCCATGAAGGCCAGGGCCACAAAACGGGCTGCCGAGGCAAAGCCGGGGCAGTGATCCGTGACCCTGAGATCATTGTCAATCGTCTTGGGGATGTGCATCGTGCAGAAATCATAATTTGCATCCCTGGCCATCTCGGAAATAATGTAGGCTGTTTCGGCCGAATCATTGCCGCCGATATAAAAGAAATAACGGACATCGTTTTGCCTGAAGACCTCAAATACGCGTTCACACTCTTCTTTCCCCGGCTTCAGCCGCACCGACCCCAGGGCCGCGGCCGGTGTATTCGCCACCTGTTCCAGTTGCTGCGGAGATTGCGTGGTCAGGTCCACGAAATTGCCATCCATGATCCCTGCGATACCGTGACGCGCACCGAGAATACCCGTAATCGAGCCTGCGTCACGTGCGGTCAGTATCGCACCCACCAATGACTGATTGATGACAGCCGTCGGGCCGCCGGATTGTCCGATCACCATCTTTCCTTTGAGTTTGAGCACCATGCACCCCCGATATAGCTTCTCCCGTCTGCAGGGCAATCCTAGCATGGCACGGGACATGATTCTATGAATTATACAGGTAAAAACCCATTGCCGTCAGGGTCGCATTCATCATCTATTTCCGATATCATGCCGCCCCTGTAACAAGACGGGGAGGTGAGGTATGCCCAGCATCGCTGATCTGAAAATTGATCTGGTCGAAGTTTGTGAAGCTGCCGCCCGGGCCTGCGCCCCGCACATTGGATCAGGCAAGAAAGATGAAGGCGACGGCCTTGCCGTGGACGCCATGCGTACGAGCATCAACAGGGTAAAAATGCGCGGCATGATTGTCATCGGTGAAGGCGCCAAGGATGAAGCTCCCGCCCTGTACGATGGTGAAAAAGTCGGCACCGGTAAGGGAGCCGGCGTGGATATTGCCGTTGATCCAATCGAGGGTACCAATCTTTTTGCCAAGGATATGCCCGGTTCGATTTGCACGCTTGCAGCGGCGCCGGAAGGCACCATGTACCGGCCGGGTTCCTGTTTTTACATGGATAAACAGGTTTACCCGCGTGCTGCACACGGCAGGATTGACCCGGCTGCCCCCGTGGCTGAGCGCCTGCACCAGCTGGCTGCGGCCCTGAACAAGGACGTGGAAGACATCAAGGTCTTTGTTCTCGACAAGCCGCGTCACCAGCAACTTCTGAGTGAAATTTATGATGCCGGCGCCAAGGTCCGCCTGGCCACGGACGGTGATGTCAACGGTGCCATCCAGGCTATCCTGAACATGGGCTGTGACGCCCTGTTCGGCATCGGCGGAACGCCGGAAGGCATTGTCACCGCCTGCGCCGCCCGGGCCATGGGAGCGGAGATGTTCGGGCGTATGTCTCCACAAAAGGATTTCGAGATTGAACGTTGCAAAAACGAAGGCGTGGATACGACAACGATCCTGGGGCGGGATGAACTCGTTACCGGTGATGATGTGTTGTTTATCGCGACCGGTCTGACCAGCGGCGCCTATGTCCACCATGTCAAGGTGGGAAAGGATACAGAGGGGAAATACATGACGACCGATACCGTTGTCATGTCCGGACACCGGTGTAATGTCCGCCGTGTTCAGACCACGGTGCATGTATAGTCCACGGGTTTATTTTTTAAAAAGGGGAATCAATTATGGGCAACAATCGCAGACATCTGGCCAATGCAATCCGCGCGCTCTCGATGGACGCCGTGCAGAAAGCCAACTCCGGCCACCCGGGCGCACCAATGGGGATGGCGGACATCGCCGAGGTGCTCTGGAATGACTACCTGAAACACAACCCGGCCAACCCGGAATGGGCCGACCGCGACCGCTTTGTTCTTTCCAACGGCCACGGCTCCATGCTGATTTATTCACTCCTGCATCTGTCCGGCTATGACCTGCCGATAGATGAAATCAAACGCTTTCGCCAGCTTCATTCCAAAACCCCTGGCCATCCTGAATACGGTTATGCACCCGGCATTGAGACCACGACCGGACCCCTGGGCCAGGGCGTAACCAATGCTGTCGGCATGGCTATTGCCGAGGCCATGCTGGCCGCGCAATTCAACAGGCCCGGGCACACAATTGTGGACCATCACACCTATGTTTTTCTCGGTGACGGTTGCATGATGGAAGGCATTTCACACGAGGCGTGCTCCCTGGCCGGCACGCTTGGTCTGGGAAAATTGATCTGTTTTTATGATGACAACGGTATTTCCATTGACGGGAACGTGAACGGCTGGTTCACGGATGATACACCGGCGCGCTTTGAGGCCTACGGCTGGCAGGTCATCCGCAACGTGAATGGCCACGACGCGGATGAAATCGAGGCGGCCATTGAAACAGCCCGCGGCAACACGGACAGCCCGAGCCTGATTTGCTGCAAAACCATTATCGGCTTCGGCAGCCCAAACAAGGCCGGCAGCCATGATTGCCATGGCGCCGCTCTCGGCGATGATGAAGTGGCGCTGACGCGTGAAGAGCTGGACTGGGACTACGCGCCGTTTGAGATTCCGGATGATGTTTATGCCGGCTGGAATGCCAGGACAAAAGGCCAGGAGGCCGAATCCGGCTGGCAGACCCGGTTTAACGCCTATAAAACTGAATTTCCCGAACTGGCCGCTGAATTTACACGCCGCATGGAAGGCAAGCTGCCCAGGAGCTGGAACAAGGCGGTCAATGCCTGGATCAGCCAGTTACGTGATGAAAAACCCGGCTGGGCGACTCGCGTCGCTTCCGGAAAAACCATCGCGACTTTTGCGGCGATCCTGCCGGAACTGGTGGGCGGTTCCGCCGATCTGGCGCCATCCAACAACACCAAATGGCCGGAGGCAAGCGCTTTCGGGCGGGAAAACCGCGCCGGAAACTATATTCATTACGGCGTACGCGAATTCGGCATGTCGGCCATCATCAACGGCATGGTATTGCACGGTGGCGTGATTCCGTTCGGCGGAACCTTCCTGATGTTCTCCGAGTATGCACGCAACGCCTTGCGGATGTCGGCACTGATGCGGATTCCCTCCATTTTTGTATATACCCATGACTCGATCGGACTGGGGGAAGACGGACCGACGCACCAGCCGGTGGAACAGATATCCACATTGCGCATGATTCCGCACATGCATACATGGCGTCCCTGCGATGCGGTGGAATCCGCCGTGGCATGGAAATGCGCCGTTGAACGCCGTGACAGCCCGACGATCCTGATCTTTACACGGCAAGGTCTGCCGTGCCAGGAATACACGGATACGCAGGTTGCCAATATCGAGCGTGGCGGCTATATCCTGTCCGACAGCGACGGTGTGCCGGACGTCATCCTGATCGCCACCGGCTCAGAAGTGCAACTGGCCATGGCCGCACAGGCGGAACTGGCCGGGCAGGGTAAAAAGGCGCGCGTGGTCTCCATGCCTTGCGCGGAACGCTTCGATGCCCAGGATGAATCGTACAGGGAATCCGTACTGCCCTCTTCCGTTTCAAAGCGAGTGGCGATTGAAGCGGGCGTTACCGGTTTCTGGAGAAAATACGTCGGCCTGCAGGGTAAGGTAATAGGGATCGACCGTTTCGGCGAATCCGCTCCGGCAAGCGAACTGTTCAGGGAATTCGGCATCACAACCGATGCGGTTGTCTCTGCTACAAATGAATTAACTTAAAAACAAGGAGGAAACAACGATGACAATCAAAGTAGCAATCAATGGTTATGGGCGCATCGGACGCAATATTCTGCGTGCGGCCTATGAGGGCGGACGTCTGGGTGATATCCGGATTGTGGCTGTCAATGATCTGGGTGATGCAAACACCAATGCATATCTGACCCAGTATGACACTGTGCACGGGAAGTTTCCCGGTGAGGTTTCCGTGGATGGAGACGCCATGGTGGTGAATGGCGACCGTATCCGGGTACTTGCCGAGCGGGACCCGTCCAGGTTGCCATGGGGTGATCTGGGGGTTGAAGTCGTGCATGAATGCACAGGATTTTTTCGCACCAAGGAAAAGGCCTCCGCCCATCTGGCGGGTGGCGCCAGGAAGGTCATCATCTCCGCCCCCGGCGGCAAGGATGTGGATGCCACGATTGTATACGGTGTCAATGAGGGCGTATTGAAAGCCTCGGATACCGTCATCTCCAACGCCTCCTGCACGACCAACTGCCTGGCACCCATGGCCAAGGCCCTGCATGAGAGCATCGGCATTAGAAAAGGCCTGATGACCACCATTCATTCCTACACCAATGATCAGGTGCTTACCGATGTTTATCACAGCGATCTGCGCCGCGCCCGTTCCGCCACCCAGTCCATGATTCCCACCAAGACCGGCGCCGCCGCCGCCGTGGGTCTGGTGCTGCCGGAGTTGAACGGCAAGCTGGACGGCTTTGCTATCCGCGTGCCGACAATCAATGTCTCACTGGTTGACCTGGTATTCGAAGCAGCTCGTGAAACCAGCGAGGAAGAAGTCAATGCCATTATGAAGGAAGCGGCCGATGGCAGGATTCTGGCCTACACGGACGGACCGCTGGTCTCCGTGGACTTCAACCACACGACGACGACGTCAAACTTTGACGCCACCCTGACACGCGTCAACGGCAATCTGGTCAAGGCCTGCTCGTGGTATGATAATGAATGGGGCTTTTCCAATCGTATGATCGACACCACCGTGGCGTTGATGAACGCATCCTGACAGGCAGGCTGAAAACAGAGAGGCGTGAGGAATTGTTCCTCACGCCTCTCTTTCGCCCGTCATTCATCCCCAGCGAAGTGCCATTCCTTAAGCTGCCCGTGTTTAAGCAATGATTTTTCATTGGGCGTCAATACAAGGAGGAAACCCATGCCCCTCATCAAGATGACTGACCTTGATCTCGCCGGAAAGCGCGTGCTGATCCGGGAGGATCTCAATGTCCCGATTGCCGATGGTGAAGTTGGCGACGATACCCGCATTCGCGCCAGCCTGCCGACCATGAAACACGCCATGGAATCCGGTGCTCGCGTCATGGTCATGGCGCATCTGGGCCGCCCGAGTGAGGGTGAGTATGAGGAGCGGTTCTCGCTGGCCCCGGTGGCACGCTATCTGGGCAGTGCGCTGGGAAAAGAGGTGCGCCTGGTGAAGGACTATCTTGAAACAGCGCCGGAGGTCGCCGAGGGTGAACTGGTGCTGCTGGAAAATATCCGCTTCAACCCGGGCGAGAAGAAAAACGATGAGACCCTGTCCGGAAAGTACGCATCATTGTGCGACGTGTATGTGATGGACGCCTTCGGCACCGCGCACCGTGCGCAGGCCTCGACATATGGCGCTGCCAGATTTGCGCCGGTGGCCTGTGCGGGTCCTCTCCTGGCCACCGAACTGGACGCGCTTGGCCGGGCCCTGGATAACCCGGCGCGTCCAATGGTCGCCATCGTCGGCGGTTCCAAGGTGTCCACCAAACTGACCGTGCTGGAATCATTGTCCAGGGTGGTGGACCAGCTGGTCGTGGGCGGCGGCATCGCCAATACCTTTATCGCCGCGGCAGGGCATAATGTCGGCAAATCCCTGTATGAAGAAGACCTGATCGGCACATGCAGGACCCTGAGCGAGGATGCGCGTTCTCGTGGCGGAAACATACCGGTACCGACGGATGTGGTTTGCGGCAAGAAATTCTCGCCTGAGGCCGAGGCCACGCTCAAGTGCGTGGAAGACGTCGCCGATGACGATATGATTTTTGATATCGGACCCGATTCAGCGGCCGAACTCGCCGGCATCCTGAAGGATGCGGGTACAATCGTGTGGAACGGCCCCGTTGGCGTGTTTGAGTTCGACCAGTTCGGTGAAGGTACCCGGGTGATTGCACTGGCCATTGCCGAATCCCCCGCCTTTTCCATTGCCGGCGGCGGTGACACACTGGCCGCCGTGGCAAAATACGGGATTGCCGACAGGGTATCCTATATTTCCACCGGCGGGGGCGCTTTCCTTGAATTTCTGGAAGGTAAAGAGTTGCCGGCCGTCGCCATCCTGGAAGAGCGGTCCCGGCAGTGAACGAATTCAGGCGTACCAAAATTGTCGCTACAGTCGGTCCGGCTTCGGAATCCCCGGAAACCCTTGACCGGTTGATCGGGGCCGGTGTCAATCTGTTTCGCCTGAACTTTTCGCATGGCTCGACAGAAGAACATCGCAGTCGGGCGAAACATATCCGGGAGGCGGCCAGACGTCATGACACCGTGGTCGGAATCCTGGCCGACATGCAGGGGCCAAAAATCCGCATCGGCAGGTTCAGACATGGAAAAACGATACTCACGCCCGGCCAGAAATATATCATCGATGCCACCCTCCCGCTTGATGCGGGAGATGACGAGCGCGTGGGCATCACCTACAAGGCGCTGGTTAACGATGTCGAGCCGGGTGCCCGCCTGTTGCTGAATGATGGACTCATCGTCATGGATGTGGACGCCATCAGGAAAAAGGAAATTCATTGCACTGTCGTGATCGGTGGGGAATTGTCCAACAACAAGGGCATCAATCGCGCCGGCGGCGGTCTGTCCGCGGCGGCGTTGACCGACAAGGACAAGGAAGATATCCGGACCGCGGCTGACATCAGCGCGGATTATGTCGCCATTTCATTTCCGCGTGACGGCGCGGATATCGAATATGCCAGAGAACTTCTGAGAAAAGCGGGTGGACATGCCGGCATTGTAGCCAAGGTTGAAAGGGCTGAAGCCGTCGAGAATCTTGACGGCATTCTTGATGCCAGTGACGCCGTTATGGTAGCACGCGGCGACCTGGGGGTAGAAATCGGTGATGCCGCCGTGCCGCCGGTGCAGAAACGCATCCTGCGCCAGGCGCCGAAATACCAGTGCCCGGTCATCGTGGCCACGCAGATGATGGAATCGATGATCAACAGTCCGATTCCGACCCGTGCCGAGGTGAACGATGTAGCCAACGCCGTGCTTGATGGCGCCGATGCCGTCATGCTTTCAGCCGAAACGGCCGCGGGAAAGTATCCGGTGGAAGCCGTTCAGGCCATGCACCGCACCTGCATCGCCACGGAATCACAAAAGGTGCTGCCCTCGCAAACCACGCGCGACACCCGTTATCCGCCGCGTACGATTGATGAATGTATTGCGCGCATGGCCATGGAAACAGCCAATATGCTGCCGATTCAGGGCGTGGCTGCCTTTACACAAAGCGGCAATACCGTGCTGTATATGTCACGTTATCTGAGCCAGGTGCCAATTTATGCACTGACAAGTGAATACAAAACCGCGGGGCGAGTCACGTTGTTCCGCAACGTCATCCCCCACCGGATTTCAGCGGATTATTCTGAAAAAGATGCGCCTCGCGCCACCCGGGATGCCCTGCGCATGATGCTTGAGGATGGCATTGCCAGTGAAGGGGATATGGTCGTCATGACGCTGGGAACACCCATGGGTCAGTCCGGCGGCACGAATGCCATGAAGATCGTGGAAGCAGGCTCGGGGTGATATGGATTGATAGCCACGTTGCTTTCTTCACCCTGAATGACCATGATTGGGACTGTATGTAATGAAGTCGTAAAAAGGCCGTCCATGGCCTTTTTACTCCAGGGAAAGTGAAAAGTGCGAGTTGAATATGACCGTGTGCGGCAGTAAATAAAGCCGCCCGGTTCAAGAGGAGGAAGGAAATATGGCTCTGATTTCAATGCGGCAATTGCTGGATTACGCAGCCGAAAACGAGTTCGGCATGCCGGCATTTAACGTTAACAATATGGAACAGGTCCAGGCCATCATGGAGGCAGCCGATGAGCTTGATGCACCGGTGATCATGCAGGGCTCGGCCGGAGCCCGCAAATACGCGGGCGAACCTTTCCTGCGCCACCTGATCAATGCCGCCGTTGAACAGTACCCGCACATCCCCGTCGTCATGCACCAGGATCATGGCTCCTGCCCGGCGGTCTGCCTGCGCTCCATCCAGTCCGGGTTTACTTCGGTTATGATGGATGGTTCCCTCCAGGAAGATGCAAAAACCCCGTCCAGTTATGAATACAACGTCGAAGTCACCAGCAAGGTCTGTGAAATGGCGCATGCCGGCGGCGTTTCCGTGGAGGGGGAACTGGGTTGCCTCGGATCGCTGGAAACCGGAGAGGCCGGCGAGGAAGACGGATCGGGGGCAGAAGGTAAATTGACCCACGACCAGATGCTGACTGATCCGGATGAGGCTGCGGATTTTGTCGAGAAAACCGGCGTGGATGCCCTGGCGATTGCCATTGGCACCAGCCACGGCGCCTACAAGTTCACGCGACCACCGACGGGCGACATTCTGGCCATTGGCCGCGTGAAGGAAATTCATGCCAGGCTACCCAATACGCACCTCGTCATGCATGGTTCCTCCTCCGTGCCGCAGGACTGGCTGGCCATCATCAATGAATACGGCGGCGACATGGGCGAGACCTACGGGGTGCCGGTCGAGGAGATTGTAGAAGGCATCAGGCATGGCGTACGCAAGGTCAATATTGACACAGACCTGCGCATGTCATCCACGGGCGCCATCCGCAGACATCTGGCCGGGAATCCGTCCAACTTTGATCCGCGCAAGTATTACGCGGCGGCCAAGGATGCCATGAAAGGCATCTGCAAGGCCCGCTTTGAGGCGTTCGGCTCAGCCGGCCATGCTTCAAGGATCCGGTCAAAATCCCTGGAAGCCATGGTCGGCTACTACGGCTGACCCGCTTGTTCCCTGGCATGCAAACGGGCTCTCTGGAGCCCGTTTCTGCTTTGACGGCATTAACCCATATTGCACGAAGGCGGACATCTGATGGACAGGACTAGCCCGTATATTGCATGAAGGATTCGGAATTCAGGCTTGAGCAGGCCCGGCAGGCTGGTTGATCGGGCGACAAAGCATAGCCGTAGCTATGGTTTGAGGCCGAGCGGCCAGGATGCCGAGCCTGATCGGGTCTGAAACCGGATAGGACAAAGTGTAACCACAGATAAGGTGGCCTGGTTCTGTGTAGGTCATTGATATAATGTAATATCCTGTCCATCAGATGTCCGCCTTCATGCAATATACGGGCTAGTCCTCGTGCGCCTCAGCGTAATCGGAAGCTTCAAATCGGTGGGCAACCAGGACGCCAAGTTCAAACAGCAGGTACATCGGAACGGCCAGCATTACCTGGGATATGACATCCGGCGGCGTCAGAACCGCGGCCAGCACAAAAGCGCCCACGAGCACCCATTTCCGCTGCCGCCGCATGGCATCGCAACTTATCACATTCAGCTTGACAAGCAGAACGCAGACCAGCGGCACTTCATAGGCAAGCCCGAACGCAACCGCCAGCTTCAGAACCAGGCTGACGTAGAGCTGCATGGTCGGATAGGCGACAAGATCCGGCGACGCAAAGCCCAGAAAGAATTTGAAGGCCAGCGGCATCACAAAGGCATAGGCGAAAACACCGCCACTGATAAACAAAACAATGGAACCTACCAGAAAAAGCAGGAACACCTTGCGCTCGTCCTGATACAGTCCGGGCGCCACAAAACTCCATAACTGAAACAGAAGATACGGGCTGGTAATAAACAGCGCCGCTACAAACGCAACCTTCAGGCGGGCGAAAAAAACCTCGGGCAGACTGATGAAAATCATCGGCATATCCGCCTGCAACTGCGACTTCAGCGGGGCAACCACAAAATCCATCAGCATGCCGGAAACTGCATAGCAGGCCGCAAAACCAAGCAGCAGGCAGATTACCGACCGCGTGATCCTGCCGCGTAACTCGCGCAGGTG
>CAZVLQ010000014.1:0-55732 GCA_964628185.1 uncultured Zetaproteobacteria bacterium
GCCGCCATCGCCAATGCGCAATCATCTGCCTTGATACAACGTCGCATAATGTATATTATGTAAAGTATTAAAAGAGAGCATATGCCTGAACGAATTACTCATAAAGATAATCAATATGCAAAGTTAAAGGCGCTTATTAAGGTTTTGCGTGAGAATTGTGCCTGGGATCGCGAGCAAACGCTCGCCTCGCTGCGCACGCACACCCTGGAAGAAACCCATGAGGTGCTGGAAGCCATTGACCGGGTCATAGCGTGTGATGAATGGGACGCATTGAAAAATGAACTGGGCGATCTGCTCTTCCAGGTCCTGTTCTATGCGCGTATTGCAAGCGAACGGGGCAAGTTCGATCTGGACGATGTCGTGCAGGCCTTGATCGAAAAAATGATACATCGCCATCCGCATATCTTCGCCGATGCCGAGCCGGATAACCTGTCTCGCCAGTGGGACCGTCTAAAGGAGGCCGAACACGTGGAACGGAAAAGCCTTATGGACGGTATTCCGCCCCTGCCTGCTCTGGCCTATGCGGGAAAACAGCAGAGGCGCGCCGCCATGATCGGATTTGACTGGGATAATGCCCGTGACGTGATCGGGAAAATGGAGGAAGAGCTGGCTGAGCTGGCGCATGAAGTGCGCTCGAATGCTGCCGGTTCGCGGCTTGAAGATGAATTCGGAGACGTGCTGTTTACGCTGGTCAACCTCGGTCGCAAACTGAATCTGGATGCGGAACTGGCGCTGATGCGCACCAACCGCAAGTTTGCCGAGCGCTTTCGCGGCATCGAACGCCTGGCATCCAGCCGCAAACTGGATCTGGCCGCACTTTCACTGGATGAACTGGAAGCGATGTATCAACAGGTCAAAAATTCTTCTCAATAGCGCTTTTAACGGCCTGTTTCAGGCCGTTTCCTCCGGCCAGGCAGGCGGTGATGGCGGCGGCGAGCCGGCAGCCCGTGCCATGCGCAGCTTCGTCATCCATGACCAGCCTGGGGTGGTTCCAGTCAGTCGTTTCACCATCAGGATACGCCAGTACATCGCGTACAACATCACCTTCTCCATGGCCACCCTTGAGCAGCACCGGCACGCCAAGCCTGACGGCAAGGTTGTACGCATCCACACGTGGATCGGTAATCTTGCGCCCCAGCAATATGCCGGCCTCATCCAGATTCGGCGTAATCAGCGTCGCCATCGGTATTAGAGCCATGATCATTGCGTTCCGGCCGCCTTTATCCAGCAGCTCTGCTCCGCTGCTGGCCACCATCACCGGATCAATCACCAGCGTTTTGTGCGCATAACATTGCTGAATCGCGGTCACCGCCACGGCAATATGTCCGGCATCCACAAGCATGCCCGTTTTCACGGCCCGGACATCGAAATAGTCAAACACGGCACGGAGTTCCGCATCAAACTGGGTCAGTGACACGGCTTCGATGCGGGAAATTCGGGCCGGGTTCTGGGCGGTCAGGGCGGTGATGGCCGAACATCCCCTCATTCCCAGCGATTCAAACACACGCAGGTCGGCCTGGATGCCTGCTCCGGCGCAGGAATCGGAACCACCGATGCTCAGGCAGACGGGGCGTTGTTCCATGTTTCCACCATGATGCGGGCGCGGGATTCGATGTCATCCGCCCCGAACAGCTCCGAAATCACGGCTGCGCAATCGGCTCCGGCCATCCTGATGGCCGGCAGTGACTCAAGGTTGATGCCACCAACGGCACAGATATTTGCGTCCGGAAATAACTGACGCGCCCTGACCAGCCTTGGCAAGCCGACGGGCACGGCATCCTGTTTACTCCGGGTCGGAAAGATAGCGCCGAAGGACACGTAATTCGCCCCTTCGGTGAGGACGTGACGGGCAAAGGCCGCGTCCGCCTTGCATGAAACGCCGATCAGGAGCCCGTCGCCGGCTTCACTGCGCACGGCGGTGATGCCTTGCATGTCCGTGCGTCCAAGATGCACGCCATCAGCTTGCGCTTCGCAGGCCAGTGCGGGCGAGTCATTGACAATCAAAATAGCGTTATGAGCCCGCACCCGCTCGCGCAATGCCCGTGCCCGTTTCAGGCTACGCCGGAAGCCCTGCTTCTTGTCACGAAGTTGCAGAATTTTTACCCCGCCCCTGAGTGCGGCTTCCGCCATACCCAACATGTCTTCCATGCCAATATCCGCCGGAAGAATGCCGTAGATGCCCTGTACCCGTTTCTCAGTCATCTTTCAGCAATTCCAGCACATCGGTGAAATGCTCCAGCCGTATCACCCTGCCCGCAAATTCCTCCGCCAGCTCCTGATACCCGAACGTGCAGTGGCAGACGGCTATGCAGCCGGCATTGAAGCCGGCCTCAATATCAAAGCGGGTATCCCCCACCATCACGGTTTCTGACGGCGCCGTACCCATCGTCCGGCAGCACTTGATGAGCATGTCCGGCGCCGGTTTGGCTGCAAAGCCATCCTCCGGCGAAAGCGCGCATACCAGATACGGCGTCAAACCCAGCGCATCCAGCACCTGCACTCGGGCCTTCGCCGGCTTGGCGGTGACGCAGGCCATCGGGATGCTTCGTTGTTTCAGCGTTTTCAGTACCTTCATCACACCGGGAAACGGCCGGCTAAAATCGGCCGGATGGGCCGTATAGATGTCCGTGAAGGCCTGATACAGTGCCGTTGTGGCCGCATGATCCATCGGCTTGCCCAGCACGCCGGCCGCCAGCTTTCGAGCGCCTCCACCCACATACGGCCGCGTTTCCTCCAGCGAGAGCAGGGAATCGTAGCCGAGTGATACCAGGGCGCGATTAAGATTGGCCTGAATGTCCGGTAACGAGTTCACCAGCGTGCCGTCCAGATCAAAGATGAATGCTCCTGGGACAGGTTCAGATTTCAATCTGTTTTCCTGATAGATAAATTGATCTCTTCAAGTACATTATTATCTTTCTCCACATGTATCCGCTGTTCCAGTGCCGCCCGGAGATGCTCATCATGCCTGCCGCCCGCCAGTTCGCCCAGCGCCCAGGCTGCGTGTCCGCGGATCAGGGGCGCTTCATCGTTCATCAGTATCATCAGGTCGGGGACGAAATCCGGATCGCCGGAATTGCCGGCGGCAATGCAGATATTGCGCAGCAGCCCCGCCCTGCCCGTCCGGCGCACCGGGGACTTGCGAAAGCGTTGTCTGAATTCCCCTTCATCCAGTTGAAGCAGACCGGAAAGCTCAGGCAAGGCATTTTCCTCACGTGGTCCGAGAAGATCAAACCGGAGATCAGCCGGAGGCGTGCTGGCATGCCGGTTCCACGGGCAAATCATCTGGCAGTCATCACAGCCGAAAATATGGTTCCCCATCAGCGGTCGCAGCGCGTGTGGAATAAACCCCCGGTATTCAATGGTCAGATAGGAAATGCAAAGGCGTGCGTCCACCACATAAGGCGCCACGATGGCCCGTGTGGGGCAGATATCCATGCAGGCGGTGCAGCTGCCGCAATGGTTAACAGCGGGTGCATCCGCATCGATGTTGGCGCTGGTGAAGATTTCGCCCAACATCATCCAGGAGCCTTTATCGCGATTAATAGTCAGCGAATGCCTGCCCTGCCAGCCCAGACCGGATTGCCCGGCAAACGTGTGCTCGAGCACTGGCGCCGTATCCACGTACACACGCTGATCGTGTGCTCCCAGAAGTGCATCCAGATCACGCGCCAATGCCTTCAGACGTTTTTTCATCACATCATGATAATCGTCGCCGTGCGCGTAAGAAGCGATTATCCCCCTGCTCCGCCCGGATACGGCCTGGCCCAGCGAATACGGCGGCGGCGTATGGCGCATGCCCACGGAAATCACCGTTCTGACATTTTCCAACATGGATTCGGGCTGTTTGCGCCGTTTTACACGGCTTTCCTCGGCCATCCAGGCCATCTCGCCGTGCATGCCAGCGGCAAACCATGCCTGATAGCTGCTCTGCTGCGGTTCGGGCACACCCGGCCGGGCAAAGCGGCACATCTCAAAGCCATGTTTCGCCGCCAGTGCCCGGATTTTGGCCTTTTGGTCATTCAGGGTATGTTCAGCAGGCCTTGCAGACCTTTTCAATTTTTGTGTCATGGCGTACCAGGACTACGTAAGCCTGTATGCAATATCCAGGCTTCTAATGAACCAACCGGGTTCGGCTCATCGAGTTCAGGATGCTTTTCAATGTCTGTTCAATGTTTGTCAACCGCTCCCTGAGCGCTTCCGATTGCATGTGCGTATTGGCGCCAAAATCAAATTCAATACCGCAGCGATACTGGCCGGAATATTCCTCTCCGATATTGCGTACAACCCCGACTATCCTTGATAGCGATTCCTTGTTCTCCCCGTCAATGCTAAGATTGACAAGCAATGTTTTACCGAGCCTGTACTTTTTTTTGCCGACAAAAGACATGCCGAACTGATTGAAATCCATCCAGTTAACGACCTGTGGTTTGTGTAGCCAGGTCAGCGCGCTCTTTGGATTGACCGTCACGTACAGATTGCAATGCCCGTATCGGTCAGTCCTGCGGCGGTTTTGCTGCCGGCCCACGTCACAAGCCCGCGTTTTCCACGAAAGGTTCTGAATCCAGGGTTGGATCTCCATCAGTCATAACTGAAATATATGTTATGGATAGAGATCGGGCAAATTTTTATGGGCCATACAACGATAGAAATATAAATGTAAATACTTAATATGTTAATCTAGGTAATTGATTCTCTGAGTTTTTTCATGGCTCGTGACTCAAGCTGACGCACGCGCTCAATGGAGACGCCGAAATCTTCGGCCAATTCCTTCAGCGTCGCAGGATCCTCTGCCAGGTGGCGCCGTTCGACGATGGCGCGGTCACGTGCGGAGAGCTGGTTCATGGCCAAATACAGGCTCGACTGCCGATGCCTCTCCCAGTCGGACTCAGCCACAATCTCTTCCGGCGTAGCATCCGGCGCCGGCAGACCATGCACCAGTGCAGCGCCCTCTTCTGTTTCCACATCCAGCGAAACATCCCGCTGAAGAAAGGCTGTGGCGGCTTCCTGATATTCTATACCCGAAAGTCCGTATTCCGCTCCCACTTCATCAGCCTTGCGCCCTTCCAGCGCCGCAATAGCGTTTCTGGCCTTTTGCAGGCCTGCGAATACCTTGCGCTGCAGCTTGGTCGTACCGAGTTTGACGATGCTCCATGAACTCAGGATAAAATCATGAATCGCGGCACGCACCCACCATGAAGCGTAGGTCATCAGACGAAAACCCCGGTCCGGATCAAAACGCCTGACCGCCTGCATCAGTCCGATGGCGCCCTCCTGAATCAGGTCCATTTCCGGCAGGCCGAAATGGCGGTATTCCCGTGCAATGGCGGCTACGGCATGCAGGTTGGCGCATACCAGAGCCCTGGCGGCCTCACGATCCTGCTGCTCACACCAGCGCCGGGCCAGACGGTACTCCTCTTCCCGTGAAAGACGGGGCTGACGCCGTATTTCCCTGCGGAAAAGCGTCAGGCTGGTTATTTCTGTTCCTGGAGAAATCAATACACCTCCTTGTTAAGAAAAGGCGCGCCAAGCTCGGAAAGGATGGCGTCAATGTCAAGAGCCCATTTGCAAGTTTCGCAAGTGGTTTTCAGGCCGCCGTATTTTCATCTGACAGACGGGTGGTAGCGACCCAGGCACCAAGGCATCCTACGGTTGCACCGCCGAACAGCATCGGTGGCAGCAAGGCGAATCCATTCAGGTTTACACCCAGTGCTGAAAACCAGCCGGAGGCTCCGAGAATCAGGGGCCAGAGCAGCAGCCAGGCCAGCAGCCCCGCCCCCGTGCCCAGCAATGCTCCCTCAAGCAGGAACGGCATGCGCACAAACCATTCACGCGCCCCCAGCAGGCGCATCAGATGAACCTCATCGGCGCGTGCCAGCAGAATCATGCGCAATGTGTTGGAAATGATGATGGCCATGGCCAGTGCCAGAACAAGGGTGACAAACCATAGCAGCCGCCTGATCTTTGCCAGCCAGCGCTGTGCCTGAACGAGATGTATTTCGCCAGGGTTAACCCTGGCGCCAAAGCGCCGGGCCTCATCGGCAAGATCGGTGAACAGAAACTCACCACCCTCACCGCCCGGCGTAACTTCAATTGTGCGCGGAACGGCTCGCAGCAGTTCGGATTCTTCCACATTCGCACCGGCCAGCCAGTCGTGCAGCCATTCGGCAACCTCTTTTTCAGCTACGAGCCGCACCGAGGCCACACCCGGAAGTGAGGCCACTCGTTCAGCCAGCTGTTTCAGCCTGGCGGCATCGCCATTCCGGTCCATATAGATGTGGAAACGGATGTGTTGTTGCCATGCACCCGTCCATTGTGCACCGGCTTGCAGCCCCAGCCACATCAGCCCCAGGGCCCACAGGGCCACGCAAACGATGACCAGTGCCAGCCACTGATGCAAACCAAACGGCGGAACGGAGAACCCTCCGGGCAGCCGCGGGCTGGATCGCTCATTCCGTGACATTTGTCTCCCCGCCGTCACTGCCGGTATTGCCGGAAGAAACATACCGCAATTCCTCCACCAGCGCACCGGCGTGCAGGCGCACAAGATCGCCGGGATGAGTCTGCATCAGTTGCAGATCATGCGTAGCCATGATGACCGTGCTGCCCTGCCGGTTCAGCTCCATCAGGTAGTCCATGATATGGCGCGCCGTTTCGATATCCAGATTTCCCGTCGGTTCATCCGCCAGAATCAGGGCGGGATGGCTGCTCATGGCGCGCGCGATAGCGACCCGTTGTTGTTCACCGCCGGACAGCGCCTCCGGGAATGACCACAGGCGATCTTCCAGGCCCACGAACGCCAGCACCTTGCGCGCCCGGGCGATCAGGCGATCCGGTTTCCAGCCCTGCACACGCAGTGGTAATGCCACATTTTCGAACACTGTACGTGAAAACAGCAACTTATGGTCCTGAAAAATGATGCCGATACGGCGCCTCAGATTTCGCAACTGATGCTCACGCGACATCCTGAGGTCAACTTCCTGTACGGTCAGCTTTCCGGATGTCGGACGCACCCCGCCGTACAGACAACGCAACAGGGAAGATTTGCCAGCCCCGCTTTCCCCGGTCAGATACACAAACCGTCCCATGGGAACATGCAGATTGATGCCTGACAGCGCCGTCTTGCCGCTGGCATAACGAAGCATGAGTTGATGTGCCTGAATCATGTCTTAATCCATACGTGGAAAAACGGGGCTGGGCCTGGCGCAGGCATGTCCGGGCTTAAGCAGGCCCCAGCCGCCATGGCTGCGCATGGACAACACATCCACTTTTACCGGCTCATTCATGATCTGAGCGAGCATGACGGCGCTTTTATCCGGCATGAACGGGGCAAGCTGAATCGCCACCAGCCGCAGCATTTCAAGTAGATGATAGAGCACGGTATCAAGACGCGCCGTATTGCCTTGCCTGGCCAGAATCCATGGCGCGTTTTCTTCCACATATCGGTTTCCATGCCGGACCAGTCCGTTGATTTGCTCCAGCGCTTCATGAAAGGCCTGCCTTTCCAGGGCATCCCCGGCTCCACGCTGCATGGCCTCCACCCCGGCCACCAGCTCCCGGTCGGCCGCTTCCTCGCTGCCCGCATCTCCCAGGATGCCTGATCTGTATTTGTGCAACATGGCCAGGCTGCGGTTCAGCAGGTTGCCAATGTCGTTGGCAAGCTCGGTATTGTAACGCTGTTTGAGGGCGGTAAATGAAAAATCCCCGTCATGGCCGAATGGCACCTCACGCAACAGAAAATAACGGATCACATCCGCCTCATATTGTGCAAGCAGTTCCGCGGGGCGAAGCGCATTCCCCCTGGATTTACTCATCTTTTCACCCTCGACGGTCCACCATCCGTGCGCGAAGATACGCCGTGGCAGCGGCAGTTCCGCCGCCATCAGCATGCATGGCCAGTAGATGGCGTGGAAACGCAGAATATCCTTACCGATCAGGTGTACGTCAGCCGGCCAGTAATGCATGTCCTCGTCCGGAAATCCGGCGGCTGTCAGGTAATTGGTCAGTGCGTCAATCCAGACATATACGACATGCGCGGGATCATCCGGCACCGGAATACCCCAGGAAAACGTGGTGCGGGAAACGGACAGGTCTCGCAGCCCCCCTTCCACAAACCGGAGCACCTCGTTGCGCCGTGATTCGGGACCGATAAAATCGGGATTATCACGCAGCCAGGCCAGCAGGCGTTCCTGATATGCGCTCAGGCGAAAAAAATAGGATTCTTCCTTGACCTGTTCCAGCGGGCGGCCGCAATCGGGGCAGGATTTATTCTCCTTATCCCCGGCTTCCTTCAACTGCGTGGCGGTCCAGTAGGTTTCACAGGGCACGCAGTACCAGTCTTCGTAGAAGCCCTTGTAGATGGCCCCGGCCGCATGCAACCGGCGCCATATCTCTGTGACGGCCTTCTTGTGCCGTGCTTCGGTCGTACGAATGAAGTCATCATTGGAAATGCCCAGCCTTGGCCACAGATCGCGGTAACGCTCAACCACCGAATCCGCAAGCTCCATCGGTGTGACGCCGCGTGACGCCGCCGCCTGCTGTACCTTCTGCCCATGTTCGTCCACGCCGGTCAGGAAGAAGACATCGCGGCCACAGAGGCGCTGATGCCTTGCCAGCACGTCGGCCGCGATCGTCGTGTAGATATGCCCCAGGTGCGGTTCGTCATTCACATAATAAATGGGCGTGGTAATGAAAAAGGTTTTCATGTGCGTGCTGTCTCCAGACCGGGATCGCGCAAGGCTATACGCAAAGCAAGCATATGCGCCAGCAATGCCGGCGCCGGCCGCAAACTTCTGCGTATATTTTCCACGGGCCAGGCGGCAAGATTCCATGCGGCCTTAAGCAGGGCCTCCCGGGCATGCAAGGCCCCGCCTGCATGCATGGTGCTCTCCAGGTTGTCCAGCGCCACATCCACGATCAGATTATGCGGGATGGCCTGCACATGGCGGCTAATCCAGTCCTGCATCCGACCGATATCCGCCCGACCGATATCCCGGGTCAACGTCTGCCATTCGAGCAATGCAACCGCCACATCATTATCCGCCAGCACCTGCACCTTTCCCGGCTGGCCGGCCGCGAGCCGGACGGCGAAATCCAGCACTTTTATGTCCAAATCCATCTCCTGCAGGGCCAGCCGGCATTCCGTTTCCGGCAGTGGGGACATCCGCAGCAGCAGGCAGCGGGAACGCACGGTCGCAGGTAATGCCATGACGTGCTCGCACGCCATCAGCAGCAGGCCGCCGGCCACCGGTTCTTCCAGCCCCTTGAGCAGGGCATTGGCCGCTTGTGGATTCATGCGCCCCGCTTCATCCACAAGCACCACGCGGCGGCGGCTTTCGGCGCCGCTCAGGGACAGAAATGACAGCAGCGAACGAACCTGGCCGATATGCACGTCGCGTTTCAGGCGTTTTTTACTCTCATCCCGTTCACGTTCCACGCGCAGAAAATCGGGATGGCTGCCCGCCGCCATCATCCTGCAGGCATGGCATTCGCCGCAGGCCGGTCCGGCCTGCCCGGTTTTCCGGTTCCGTTCACACAGATAATCCCGGGCCATTTCGAAGGCGAGCATGCCCTTGCCGATGCCGGCCGGTCCATGCATCAGCCAGGCATGGTGCAGCTTTCCCCTGCCGAGGCTGTCAAGAAAGCGCGCATGCACCTGATCATGTCCGAGCACCCTGCTCATGCCGAAATCCCCAGCGCATGCGCGACAGCCTCACGCACACGGTGCTGAATCTCAGCCACGTTTCCACGGGCATCAATACGACGGACGCGCTCGGGATCGGCCTTGCAGATGGATTCAAAGCCATCACGCACGGCCTGGTGAAAGGCCGTGCATTCCTCATCCATGCGGGTTGCAGCCTCGCCCGCGGCAGTGCGGTTGCGCATGCGCCGCAGAGCCTCTTCAACCGGCAAATCAAACCACAGGGTAAGCACCGGCCGGACACCGAGTTCGGCGACCGGGAGCATGCGCGCAAGCACGTCCGCATTCAGCCCGCGGCCCGCCAGCTGATAGGCGCAGGTGGAATCCGTATAGCGGTCACACAACACGATTGCACCCCGTGCCAGGGCGGGCCGGATCACGTCATGTACATGCTGCGCCCGGTCCGCCATAAACAGCATGAATTCGGCCTGTGGCGCCGGAACGTAGCCTCCGTCGAGCAGCAGCCGGCGTATTTCCGCCCCCAGGGCGGTGGCGCCGGGTTCAAAGGTTTCCACCACATCCATGCCCTGCTCGCGCAGCCACGTGGCGGTAGCCGTCTGCTGCGTGGATTTGCCGCAGCCGTCCACGCCTTCAAACGTAACAAAATGACCGCTCAATTGATGCTCCCATGCCGCAAGTGACAACCGGAAAAATCCATGTCTTCAGAACACTTGGCGTCATCAGCCAGATGATTCATGTGTCTTTTTTTGCTGTCCGAGTTTATTCGACTCTCCGTGGATTTACTCTATTTTTGGGGGCACAACACCGCAATAACCGGCAGGCAAAGCACAGCTTTGACTGTCCGGTGGAAGCCCAAAGGGTTGGAGCAAAGTTGATTGCCTTGTTAAGCAATTCTTGACACACGTCTTGATTCACTGACCTGTTTATTGAGCTCTTTAAGTTTATTAAGTGATATTTGGTACTGGCCATTACTTGGCATTTTTTTGCTGATGAATTGTGACCACACCAAGCTGCCCGGCCCATTGTAAGCCTCTTCAAATGCGTCATTGGGCAAAATTTTGATAATAATTGTATGTTCTGTCTCACTTCGAAAAGCAACTGATTTTGATTGAGTTGCCTTTATTTCAACTTGCGTCCCATCACTGGTAGTTGCATCGAAGCCTTTGTTGGATGCTGTTTTTAGCTCTAGCCCATAGGCATCAGCAACTAGGCATTCTCCTATGCTGCCAACCATATGGCCGTCAGGGGTGAAATGCCTCCCTGGAAACATGGCCTCCAGCTCTGCCACTGTTGAGTAGAGCTGTTTAATCAGTTCTTGGAATTTGTCGTGATCCATGTTTTTCTCTTAACGGCTATCTTATCTCGCTGGTCGTTATTCGGTGCGTAACGCCGAATAACAGGCGCCAATAACCGGAAATATTTCCATGTATTTTCCCATATATGCGGACATAACTCCCCTATATTCCATCATAAACACGGAACGGAGAAACAGTGTCCTGATTCAAGTCCTGCGTCAATGGCGGACAAAATTCCTGTTCATCACCTGACTTGTCCATGCAGCGTAGCGTTGCTAACCCATCCTCGCCACCCAGCAAACTCTGGAAATGCACCACTGCCCGCCGGGGGAGACGTACGACGACAATGACGGTGTCCGAAGGCCTCGTTTTATTCACTTCCTCATTGACCGCCGCGCTCAATCTTTACCCACTGCCGGACATTCTTCTCGTGCTCTGCCAGCGTGCTGGCAAAGGCATGACCGCCGCTTCCGTCGGCCACGAAATACAGGTAGTCCACGTCCGCCGGCCGGGCCGCGGCGATGAGGCTCGCCTTACCCGGATTGCAGATCGGCGTGGACGGCAATCCTGTCCGCGTATAGGTGTTCCAGGGCGTATCCCGCCTCATATCGGCCTTGTGGAGATTACCGGAAAACACGCCATCCTCACGCCAGAGTCCGTAAATCACCGTTGAATCCATTTGCAGGGCCATATGGCGGGCAAGGCGGTTGCGGATCACGGCCGCTACCAGCGCCCGCTCTTCATCCCCTGCCGTCTCCTTTTCCACGATCGAGGCAATAATCCGCAGCTTTTTCTCATCCACCCAGGCCGGCAGAAGTGGCCGGATAACATGTTCCTGAGCACTGATCATGCGGCCCAGAATGGCCGCCGGCTGCGCCGGCCTGCGGTAAGTATAGGTTTCGGGCAGCAGGATTCCTTCCGTCGCCTCATCGCCCGCCAGCCGGTGCAGGGCCTTCCGCCATAATGCCGGCGGCGTGCCGGTTTCACGCGCCATCAACGCCAGCACCTCATCCGTGCGCAGGCCTTCCGGCACGGTAGAGCGATAAAAGATAGCGTCACCGCGCGCCATGCGATCCAGTACCTGCGGCAGATTTGCGGCAGATTCGAAACGATAATAGCCGCTCTGCAGGCGGGAAGCCCTGCCGCTTATCCTGGCCAGCAGACGAAACAGAATGGCGGAACGGACAATACCCGCATGTTTTAGCTGCTGCCCGATGGCCTGCGTGGAGGTGCCGGCGGGAATATAAAGTTCTACTGGACGATCCGGTTTCAGCGGCAGCCAAAGTTGCATCGATACAAAGGTGAGCACCGCGACGGCCGACAATACCAGTAACAGCCGGACCCTCACGCGGGCATCTCCGGTACGCCCGCCCGTCCGCGCAGGATCGAGAAAAGCTGTTCAAAGGCCATGCCTGTTGTCGCCAGGCTGCGGCCGTTAATGGATGTCACCGGCCGGACAAACCAGCCGCTGTTGGTCAGGGCGGCGGCATCGCATGTGTCGGCCAGGCCAACCGGACACGGGGCGAGCCTGATGCAACCGGATTCCATCAGCACGTTGCGCACCACGCCCGGCAGGACCGAATCGGCGGCGGGCGTGAGCCACTCACCTGCCTGAAACAACAGGATGTTGGCCGTGGGCGCGGAACATATCCCGGTCGCATCGCAAATCAGCGCCTCCTCTCCATCGGCAAGCAGACCTTCCGCCTTCAGGCGCCGCAGGACGCGAATGGCGCCGGCGTAATCGGCCGTGAACTTGGCCGGCCTTGGCCGCAACGGCACGGGCCACGTCACCGCCCGCAGATGCAGGTTATCCGTACGCGGCGCATAGGGTTGCGCCCGGATATATGCCTGCGCCTGCCTTGGGCATGCCGGTAGCAGCGCCCTCTCCGCCACGCCGCCCGTGACGGTCAGGCGCACCAGCACGTCATCACCGCCTGCTGCGGCGGCCTGTTTCAGGCAGCGCCGCTCAAGGCCGTCGGGAAGGTCAAGTCCGAAGGCCCGGAGACCGGCTTGCAGGCGCGCCGCATGTGCAGGCCAGGCGAAGATGGCGCCGTGGATTACCCGAAAGGTTTCAAAACATGCCTCGGCATATAGCAGCCCCCTGTCATCCATATCCTGCCGCACCATCATTAAATTAAGATTCCAAACCCATTTCGCCGTGAGCCTTTTGGATTTGATCCACGGCGTCAAGTCAGCAATACGGCAATGTTGTATGCCCCGTCAGGTACTGATCCACGGCGCGCGCGGCCTGCCGGCCTTCGCGGATGGCCCATACCACCAGCGATTGCCCGCGACGCATGTCGCCGCAGGCAAACACCCGGCCTGCGGATGTGCGATAGCGCTCGCTGTCGGCCCGCACATTGCCGCACGCGTCCCGCACCAGATGAAACGCCCGGACCGGTCCGTCTGCGCGTGGCCCGGCGTAACCCATGGCGAGCAGGACCAGCCCGGCGGTCAGTATTTGCCGGTCGCCCGGTACACGCTGCTTAAGCAGGGCGCCGTCCCGTCCCGGCCGCCAGCGCAGTTCCGCCAGTTCCAGCTCCTGCACATGCCCGTTTATGCCCCTGAAGGCGATTGTTTCCAGTTCCCACAGGCGGGTGCAACCCTCCTCATGCGACTGGCTTGTGCGCAACCTGTGCGGCCATCGCGGCCATGTCGTCAGCCTGTCCACCTCTTCCGGCGGCCGCGCATGATATTGAATCTGCGTTACCGAGCGCGCGCCCTGGCGGTTGGCCGTGCCGATGCAGTCCGCGCCCGTATCGCCTCCGCCGATAACAACCACATCCCTGTCCGTCGCCAGGATGGCATTTTCCGGCCTAATGGCGTCTCCCGCCATGCGGCGGTTCTGCTGCCTTAAATAGTCCATGGCAAAATGAATCCCGGCCAGATTCCTGCCCGGCACGTTCAGATCACGCGGTTGTTCCGCGCCGCAGGCGAGCACAACGGCGTCAAATGCATCGCGCAACCCCCCGGCGGAGAGCGTTTCTCCCACGCAAGCGCCGGCCCTGAAGGTCACGCCCTCCGCGCGCATCTGGTCCAGGCGGCGGTCCAGCACCCGTTTGTCCAGGCGGAAATCAGGGATGCCGTAGCGCAACAGCCCACCAATCCGGTCCTGTTTTTCGAATACCGTCACGGCATGGCCCACGCGGGTCAGCTGCTGGGCGCAGGCCAGGCCCGCCGGACCGGAGCCGACGATGGCGCACCGCTTTCCCGTTCCGGAGCCGGCGGGCTCCGGCACTACCCAATCCTCCCGCCATGCATGTTCGGCGATAGTCAGCTCAATGCCCTTGATGGCCACCGGCGCATGACCCAGGTTCAGGGTGCATGCCTCTTCACAGGGCGCGGGACATATCCTGCCGGTGATCTCGGGAAAATTGTTGGTTGAATGCAGTGCGCCGATGGCGCGACGCCAGTCCCTGCGGAGAACCAGATCGTTCCAGTCGGGTATCTGATTATGGACGGGGCAGCCCGACTGACAGAATGGCGTACCGCAATCCATGCAGCGAGTCGCCTGACGCATGGATTCCTTTTCGGAAAAAATGCCAGTGAACTCCTGCCAGTGACGGCGCCGTATAGCCGCCGGCTGCACCGGCGGTTCGGCGCGTGTAAAGCGCCTGAAGCCGGAGGGATCAGCCATCTGCGATCATCCCTTTCATGGATCCGCTGCAAAATGCAAGCTCCGTCATGATTACAGTATACCCGATTGCGCGGGTGCGGGAAAATGGGTTAACCGTATTGGCGGGCGAATGCCCCGGCGCTTTGCACAAGCAGCTTATGCGCCTGCGCCATGGCCTGGCTCGGCGGCATGCCCATGGGCGTCACCTGGCGTATATCCGCAAACCTGCCCTGAAACAGGCGCGGCGCCGTAATGATGCCGGACATCAGGCAGGCCCGAACACCGGCGCGTGCAGCCGCATCAGCCACCACCTTCGGCGCCTTGCCGGACAGGGTCTGGACGTCGCTTCCGCCTTCACCGGTAATGACCCAGTCGCAACCAGCCATATCATCATCCAGTCCGCTCACTTTCGCCACCCAGACTGCGCCTGCATGCACTGTGGCGCCCGGTAACTGCAAGGCGAAGCCGAGCCCGCCGGCCGCTCCCGCAGCCGCTCGATGTGACACCCTGCAGCCGAACGCACTCTCGGCCAGCCGTGCCCAGCGCTGCATCCATGTTTCCGCCTGCGCCACATCCTCAATGCTCATGCCTTTCTGGGGGCCGTATGTTTCGGTTGCACCGCCTTCGCCGAGTAAGGGATTGTCCACATCCGGAACCAGATGCAGTTCGGTATCGAAAATACGGGAATCCATGGCCGAGATATCCACCTGATGTGCATCGTTCATGCTGGAAAGCCGGGGCGCAAGCGCCGCCCCGCTTCCATCTCGCAGCCGCATGCCGCATGCCGCCAGCAGGCCGATGCCGCCGTCGTTGGTGGCACTGCCGCCCAGTGCGAGATAAATGCAGCGGATACCGGCATCCAGCCCCATGCGTATCAGCCTGCCCAGCGGCATGGAAGTGCGTTCAAGCACCGGAATGCTCCGAACGGAAGGCAATGTCAGGCCAACGGCCAGAGCGCTTTCAATCAGCCATGCTTTTTGATTGTCTTTCGTGCAGAATTGAAGCACTGGAACCGTTGTCAGGGTTTCATCCATACCCGGAATATCCACCCCTAGAATTGTGCCGCCAAGACAGGGCCTCAGAACATCCAGCGTCCCTTCCCCGCCGTCGGCCATCGGATGCAACACTACATCCGTATCCGGCCTGACGCCCAGCAGGCCCTCCCGCATGGCGTCGGCGGCTTCCCGTGCCGTCAGCGAGCCCTTGAAGGCGTCCGGGGCCAGCAGGATTTTCATTGACTGCTGAAAAAGTGCCCGATATCGGCCAAAGTTTCGGTCTTCGGCGCGGGCGGCAGATTGGCCGCAACAATACGGCCATACGATTTTCGGTACAGGCGTGAATCGAGAATTGCGATTACGCCGCGATCATCATTGCTTCGGATCAGCCGGCCCACGCCCTGGCGCAATGCCGCGATGGCCTCGGGCAACTGGATGTCGAAGAAGCCGTTGCCGCCTTTTTCCTCGCAGCGCCTGCGGCGCGCCATCAGCAGCTTGTCATCCGGCGGGGCGAAGGGAAGCTTGTCGATGACGACCAGGGAAAGCGCTTCTCCCGGTACATCCACGCCCTCCCAGAAACTTCGAGTGCCACATAAAACTGAATGTGTATCACCCCGAAATAAATGAAGAATCGCATCCTTGCTTCCACTCTCATCCTGAATCAGAACCGGCCAGGGAAGACTCTCCGCCAGCCTCGGGGCGATACGGCGCAGCATCTGATGCGAGGTAAACAGGGCAAAAGCGCGGCCCGATGAGGCCCGAATCAGGGCTTCCATTTCCTCAAACAGGGTGTCTTCATAGTTTGGTTCATTCGGCGCCGGCACATGTCGTGGTGCGTAAATCATGGTCTGACGGGAATAATCGAAGGGCGACGGATGAAAGGCCGTTTGTGCCTCTTCCAGTCCCAGCCGTTCCTGCGCATAGCGAAAACTGCCGGAAATTCGCAGCGTGGCGGACAGCAGAATAAAGCCCGCGGGGCGGGACCACAGCTTTTCGGCCAGTACCGGGCCGGTTTCAACCGGTGCCAGCAGGTGCCGCGCCTGCCTGCCGCTGCCTTCCCGCCAGGCTACGTAGCCTTCGCCCGGTTGCAGCATGGACTGCATGTCCGCCGCAATTTCCCCGGCCCGATCGGCCAGCTTTGCGGCCTCCTCGCTACGCTGCCTGCGGCTTTCCGCCATTTCGGCCAGGGCCTTCCACGCCTTCAGGGTTTGCGCCAGATCATCATCGGCATAGGCCTGCATTATTTGCAGAAACCTGCGGTCTATATCCTGCTTCAGGGTTGCCTCGTCACCGAATTCACTCAGCAGGGCCTGCATATCATTATTCCAGCTCGTCAGACGACCCAGACCGATCTGGCGGCCAAAGTGACGGCAGGCCAGTTCCGGCAGGCTGTGCGCCTCATCCAGAATCAGGCAGTCGAAATTCGGCAGCACCTCACCGAAATCACCGGATTTCAGTTCGGCATCGGCCAGCATCAGGCTATGGTTGCTGACCACGATGTCCGCCTCCTGCGCCGCCTGCCGGGCCCTGACGAGCGGACAGGCGCTCCACATCGGGCATTTACCCCCCAGACACTGCTCCACAGTGGCCGTAACCATCGTTCCGATACCGGCGCTGAATACATCAAAATCCAGGCCGGAAAGATCGCCGTCACGGCTTTTTTCGCCCCACTGACGCACCTTCAGCAACGGGCTTTTGGCCCGGCGTTCCAGTTTCGTGTCACTTAACCGCTTTTCCAGCCGGTACGGGCACAGATAATTGCCACGCCCCTTCAGCAGCGCCACGCGTCGTCTTGCGCCCAGCGCCTCTTGCACCGCCGGAATATCGCGGTACATCAACTGATCCTGCAATGCCTTCGTATGCGTGGAAATTAATACCTTCAGGGCGCTGCGCAGCGCCGGCACGAGGTAGGCAAGTGTTTTGCCCGTACCCGTTTCCGCTTCCGCCAGCAAGCGTCCCGCCGATACCATGCAATCGGCGATTTCCCCGGCCAGCCTGATCTGCTCCTCGCGGCATACGTAGGCCGGCATACACCGTGCCAGCGCCGCACCCGGCTGGAAATCACGCATGATGGCATCTGAAAAAGACCGTTCCACAGACATAACCCGCCTTATTTATGAATTTCCGTGATGATCGCGCCGGGATCGGATTTGCCAAGAGATTTCTGTAGATGCGTGTATATTTGTGGATGAAGCGGGATATGTATATCTTTTCCCCGCGGGAGGGCAGGCATGGATCATGATCACCGCTGAAATATTCAAGGCTCTGGGCGATCCGGTTCGCCTGCGGCTTTTTCAACTGCTGGCGGGCCACAATGAATTGTGCGTCTGCCATCTGACTGATGCCCTGGATCTGCCGCAAAGCACGGTATCGCGACATCTGGGCGTACTGCGTCATGCCGGGCTTGTGGACACCCGCCGCGCAGGCAAATGGATGCATTATCGCTTAGCCGGCGGATTGGCGGGCAAACTGGCTACGCTGATTTCCGAATGTCCGGCCGGTGTTTCCTTTCAACAGGACCGGGAGCGCCTTAAGCGAATATTGGGATAACAGTCAATTGACATATCCGCATAAGTAGATATAATAACCTTCTGTTCACAAGTCATGTTCAGGAGGTACGCATGTCCACGGTAAGGCCCATGGGGCTGTTCGCCCGTTATCTCACGGTCTGGGTATTTCTCGCCATTATCGCCGGGATCGGGTTCGGTTCCCTGTTTCCTTCCATTTTTCATGCACTTGGCCATATAGAGGCCGCGCACATCAATCTGCCGGTGGCAGTGCTGATCTGGGCCATGATCCTGCCAATGTTGCTAAAAATCGATTATTCGGCCCTGAACGAAGTCTGGCATCACCGCCGTGGTATCGGCGTGACACTGGCTATCAACTGGCTGGTCAAACCGTTTTCCATGGCCTTTCTCGGCTGGCTGTTCCTGCAACATTTTTTTGCTCCATGGCTGGATCCGTCCAAAATCCATGAATACATTGCCGGTCTGATTCTGCTTGCCGCCGCCCCCTGCACGGCCATGGTCTTCGTCTGGTCACGGCTGACAAATGGCAACCCGCAGTTCACGCTTAGTCAGGTGGCGTTGAATGATGTGATTATGATCTTCGCCTTCGCACCAATTGTCGGCCTGCTGCTTGGCGTAGCCTCGATTTCCGTGCCGTGGGACACGCTGTTTCTCTCGGTGCTGCTGTATATCGTGATTCCTGTGGTGATCGCGTACCTCGGCCGCAAGCCGCTGCTGGCGAAAGGGAAACTCGATAACGTGCTGCATATGATGGACCCGATCTCGATGGCGGCCCTGCTGGTCACGGTGCTGTTGCTGTTCGGTTTTCAGGGTGAGCAGATTCTGGCGCAACCGATGGTGATTCTGCTGCTGGCGATTCCGATCACCGTGCAGGTCTATTTCAACTCGATGCTCGCCTACTGGCTTAATCGGAAATTTGGCGTAGATCATTCGGTTGCCGGGCCATCGGCGCTGATCGGCGCGTCCAATTTTTTTGAACTCGCCGTCGCCACGGCCATTGCCCTGTTCGGCTTTGAGTCCGGCGCGGCGTTGGCCACTGTGGTCGGCGTACTGGTGGAAGTACCGGTGATGCTTTCCGTCGTCGCCATCGTCAACCGCTCGAAAGCATGGTATGAATCAGGCATCCTGCCAGCCGTCATAACCAGGGAGGTTCATCAGTGAGCAAAATCCGTGTCCTGTTCCTGTGTACAGGCAATTCCTGCCGTTCGCAGATGGCGGAAGGATGGCTCAGGCATTTGGGCGGTGACCACTTCGAGGTATTTTCCGCCGGGATTGAGGCGCACGACCTTAATCCGCGCGCCATTGCCGTGATGCGCGAGGCCGGTGTGGATATCTCCGGGCAGGAATCGGAAATTCTAGATCCGGAGTTGCTCAAATCCATTGATCTGCTGGTCACCGTCTGCGGCCATGCCGATGCAGCCTGCCCCGCCCTTCCGGTTGCCTGCGAAAAAATACACTGGCCCTTCGATGATCCGGCCAGGGCCACCGGCAGCGAGGAGGAAATCATGCATGAATTCCGTCGTGTGCGCGATCAGATCAGGGCGCGTATTACGGCTTTCATTGAAAAACAGGTGGTATCCATTTAATCGGCACCGTACCACCGGGGATAGATGTCGTAATGAAGCCTGTCGGATGGCGACCAATTATTACCTCCGCTACAGGCGAAGGCATCTCGTCAAACAAGGAGGAGATCATGCTAGTTCGGAGAACCACATCATTGACAGCGGCACTTGTCGCACTGTTGTTTGCATTCAGTGCGCCGGTCCTGGCGGGGGATTATGGATCGCAGACCTCGAACAAATTCGTCCGCGGAATCACAAACCTGGCCACGGGATGGCTTGAAGTGCCAAAGAACATCAGCAATGAGAGCCGGAAGAGTAATGCCGGCGTCGGCCTCACGTGGGGCTCGGTCAAGGGAGGCCTGCATGCCGTAGGCCGTACCACGGTCGGAGCCCTGGATACCGCGACCTTCTATGTTCCCAGCGAGGAGATCGTGCATTCCAACTACGTGTGGGATGATTTCGATAAGGAAACCACCTACGGAACCGGCAAGTAAGCTCGGCCCGGATCAGCTCCGCCGCTCTCTTTTCCAGGGTGGCGGAGCACGTTGCCAAGGGTACCCCGTTACGCGACACGCCCGGAAGCCTGTCGGCTCAATTCCAGAAGTCTTCCAGTTTACGGGGTCAGGCTTGACTGTTTGACTGTGCTTCCGATCTTTTCCGCCTTCGCCCTCAATTGAACGTCGTCAGCCATCCGCTTGCGAAGCCTTCCTGCCCCCCTGCTCAGGGCTGACAGATCACGATCCAGTTCGGCGGCCAGGGAAGTCAGCGTCAGACCATCCATTTCCTGTACGACCCAAGCAGTCATTGCACGCATCTCTGCGCCTTGCCGAACATTGCCCTGGCCATGCAGCACCGCCTTATCTGTCTGGTACTCACGACACACTGCATCAATAATGTCAGCCAAAGAAGGTGGCTTCACGCCAACCGGCTGACCCGCAGCATGGAGAGCCCGTTCAGCAAAAGCATCATCCCCCAGAATCCGCCCCTGATGCGAACCCGAGTGAAATTCCGGCCACCCGGAATCATCGCCACCTTCGTCGGTGAAAAACTGTAACAATTGCCTCGCCCTGGATTTATCCCCGGAAAAACGCCCAAGCACCTCCCGCACGTACAGCCATGGAAGCGTTGTCCTCCCCATATATGCGTTATGACTGCTCCAGTCAGAATCCGATGCCGCTTCACACAAACCGGCGCGCACCGGATTGAGGTGGATATAGCGCACAAGCTCAAGCAAATAGCGATCCGCCTCGACAAGTATCGCCTTGTATCGTCCCTGGAACAGATGCCCGACCTCTCGTCTCCTGCTATTGATATATCGGGAATATCGGAACCCCAGGTTCTGGATAATTCCGGACAAGGGAATCTCACCAACCTGAATCAGCAGATGAACATGGTTTGTCATCAAACAGAAGGCATGCAGCCGATGACCATATCGCCCGATGCCTTCCTGAAGTAACAACAGGAAGCGGGAACGATCCGCTTCTGAGAAGAACAGATCGCAGCCGGCATTGCCGCGCATCATCACGTGGTAATAGCCGCCCGGTAAATGCACTCGTGGTTTACGCGCCATGGATGAATCGTGATCTAAATCGTCAAATAGTCAAGCCTGACCCCGTTAAAGGATTCTATGGAGCTTTCCAGCCGCTTGAGGAAATTCATGCGCATCATGCCGATGAGATAATGCTCGCGGGTTTCCTGATCGTTGAAGAGTTGCATCTGTACGCCGGATTTAGCGTATGTCTCCTTGTGCTCGGGAAGAACGTAGGCGGAGGGATTGAAGATGGAAAGCTTGTATTTACTGATCTGCTCATAAAGGTCATCGTAGCTTGGAAAGAAACCCTTCGTGTCGATATCCGGGGACAGCGAGATGGGCTTCAGCCGCTCCGGGAATTTCCCGATCTGATTGATGTCATAGTAGTTGATGACGTGCTTGCGTGAGCGCGCAATGGTCAGTTCATCCAGCAATGAGAAGAAGCCGGAATCAATGGCCTCCATCAGTTGCACAACCTTGCGGTCACTATTCTTCTTCGGATCGGCCCACCTGGTGAATTGCGTCTGCGCATTCTTCATGGTCTGGCCAATACTGAATATCTTCAGCGATTCATAAAATGCATGGTCTTCATTTTGCGTAATGAGATATATCTGGTTCCGCAGATCCTTGAGGTTCGTATTCACCGGCGTGGCGGATAGCAAAAGTACTTTTGTTTGCACCCCGGACTGGATGATGTCCTCCATGAGCCGTTCATACCGGCTGCGTCTGGGCTTTCCATCTTCATCCGGCTTGCCGCTGGCATTGTTGCGGAAGTTGTGGGATTCATCGATGACAACCAGGTCATAATTGCCCCAGCTATGGGTTGCGAGATTAATATCGCCGGACTTGCCGCCATCACGGGAAAGATCGGTATGGGAAAGAACGGTGTAGGCAAAACGGTCCTTTTTGAGCGGATTTCTCTCATCATTTTCGCGGCAAACGGTCCAGTTGTCCTTGAGTTTCTTCGGGCAAAGTACGAGCACCCGGCCATTCAACAGTTCAAAGTATTTGATGACAGCCAGCGCCTCAAAGGTTTTACCAAGGCCCACGCTATCGGCGATGATGCAACCGTTATGGGTGAGAATCTTGTTGATCGCTCCCTTTACGCCATCCTTTTGGAAATCATAGAGCATCTGCCAGACTTCGGTTTCAAAAAAACCGGTTTTTTCGTTAAGCAATCCGCCCTTCTCAGCCTCGGACAGATAGCCTTCAAAGATATGGAACAGCGTTTTGTAATAGATAAATTCGGGGGAATGGTTGACATACAGTTGTTGTAAATACCGGAGCACATCCGCTTTGACATCCTCTACAAGTGTTTCATCGTTCCATACTTCATCGAACCAGTTCTTCAGGTCTTTTCGATCCCGGTTGTCGTTAACCTCAAGATTGAGTTCGATGTTGTTGCCGGAGTCGCCAAGGCCTAGGCCCCGCACGGTAAAGTTGGAACTTCCGATGATGGCCTCCTGCACGCCATGGTTATCCATGTGATACATCTTGCCATGGAGAAAACCGGGCTTGATAATGGATTTGATATCAACCTTGTCCTTGAGCCAGTCGGCGCAATCTTTTGCGATTCTTTTCTGCTCAAGCCTGTTCCCCAGTGTCAGCGCATCATCTTCGATCCGGAAGGCCTTCTTCTCGGTCTTTTCGGGGTCAAGAGACTGGATAAATCTTGGTTCGCCGAACAGAAAATGGAGATGGTTTATCTGGTTGAATTGATCTTTCAGGGCTTCATAGGCATAGATGGTGAAATAGGCAGAGACGAAAGACAGGTTAGAGCCTTCTCGAATTTTATCTTTGAGAAAGGTGCCTATCTGCCCGCGATTATGGTTATCCCATATACCTGAAAGTTTTACTGAATCGTCCATGCTGAATTTTGCACCCTCCAGCCAAACCATAACCAATCAAAACCAAGTTATCATGTGTTTCTCCAAGATGTATGGCAAGCTGGATTTCTGGACTCAGGCACATTTGTCGCTGATTTATAACTGATTGTCGTTTTCGCGGTGGTGCAGGTTTGGCCAGCAATTCAACCATATTTCTCCGCTGCATGAGGTTGACCGACACCAGTCTCGCAGGATTTTTTCGTCGGCATGACCTTGCTTGCCATGTACAGCAGAAGATAAGCGATCATGCCGATATCACATTCCGAAGAGACTGCCGGGAACAAACTTGGGTATAGAGCATGACACAAAACTGTGTCCAGCAAGACAAACCGCTTTTTGCAGGCGTATCCATACGCTGGATATACTCAGGCCGGATGCGTAATATCCGCATGTGAGCATGACGCAAAAGCCCCAACCGGAAACGCTGACCGTCAGCGAGCTGACCGCCCGCATCAGGCAGGTGCTGGAACAGGGTTTCGCCGACGTTCGTATTCTGGGCGAGGTGTCGCGTCTGAAACGCCAGACATCCGGTCATATGTATTTTACCATCAAGGATGAGGGGGCCGCCATCAGCGCTATCATCTGGCGCTCCACCGCGATGCGACTTGCCTCGCCCCCCGAAGAAGGCCTTCAGTACATTTTCTCCGGGCACCTTTCCCTGTATCCGCCGCAGGGACGCTATCAGCTCATCGTGTCGCGGCTGGAAGCGGCCGGCGGCGGCGCCCTGGCGGCGGAATTTGAGCGTAGAAAGGCATTGTTCGCACAGCGCGGCTGGTTTGATCCGTCCGCGAAACGCGCTGTTCCTCCCCTGCCCCGTCATATCGGCATTGTCACCTCGGCCAGTGCCGCCGCGCTTCAGGATGTCAAAAAGGTGCTGGCCAGCCGCCCCGGCTGGCTGAAACTGACGCTTTCTCCCAGCCTGGTGCAGGGTGCGGCGGCGGCAACGCAGATTGTGTGCGCCATCCGGCGGCTGCAATCCATGCCGGCGCGGCCGGATGTTATCCTGCTGGTGCGCGGCGGTGGCAGTCCGGAGGATTTGTGGTGTTTTAATGAGGAGACGGTTGTTCGCGCCATTGTGGAATGCGATATCCCCGTCATCACCGGCATCGGCCATGAGATTGACATCAGCCTGGCCGATTTCGCGGCGGACCTGCAAGCCGCCACGCCGTCCAACGCGGCCGAGCTGGCCTGCCCGGACCGGGAGGCCCTGCGCAGGCATCTGCCCCGTCTTGCCTTGCTCAGGCAACTGCTGGAGCAAATGCTCGCCCATGCGGAAAAAAAGGCTGACCACCTGCGGGTGCAGCTGGCTCATGCCTGGCAGTTGGATCGGGATGAACGGCGTATGCATGTCGAACGCCTCGGCAACCGTCTGCATACCGGCAGCGCCAGGACAATGGACACTTTGCGCCGACAGCTTCATAACCTGACCATGCGCGTGCAAAGGCACGAGCCGCATCACGCCTTGAGGAGCAGACAGCGACGGCTTGACCGTGCGCGCCAGTCGATTCGCCTGTTTCCTCAAACGATGCTCCACGGCGCCAGGCAGCGGCTGACAACGCAGAAAAGCCGTCTTTTCGCCCTGAGCCCCATGGCCGTGCTGGAACGGGGCTACAGCATGGCCCGGATGCCGGATGGCCGCATGGTAATCTCCGCAAGCATGTTGCATGCCGGCGACGCCCTGGCTGTTCATTTTCATGACGGCCATGCGGATACGCGCGTCAAGGCAGTGCATCCCGGCCGGCCATGAAGGCGCCCATACACACCATTTGGCTGGGCTTGTGCCTGATCGTCGTCGCCATTGCCCCACCATGCCGCGCTTATGCCCGAACATGGGACGTGAAACAGGGGGATCTGCTGCGCATCAGCCTGCCGGCGCCCGCCGGTGCCCTCCGCCTTTCCGCGCTGGGAAAGACATGGCCATGGAAAAGACTGGACAACGGCCATATTCTGGCCTGGATCGGCGTGGATATGGCGGTCAGGCCGGGACGCTACCGTATGGATATACGCGCTCACAACGGCCGCATTCATCATACGTTACACGTACTCAGGGCGGCGTTCCGCATCTCCCGCATCCATGTTGAACGGCGCATGGCGGTATTCAACGCCACGGCGCTGGCCCGCATCCACGCGGACCAGGCCGCCCTGAAAAAATCCTACGGCGCGCATGTAAATGCCATGCCGGATCTCCGCATCCGGCAGGAGCCCGTACAGGGTATTATTTCCACGCCCTTCGGCGCCAGACGTTACGTCAACGGTGAAGCGCGCTCACCGCATTCGGGGGTGGATATCGCCGCCGCCGAGGGAACGCCGGTCATCAATCCACTGGCCGGCCGCGTGCTTCTGGCGGAATCCATGTTCCTGAACGGGAACACGGTGGTGATCGGGCACGGCAGGGGCCTGGTGATGATCTATTCGCATCTGATGGATCTGCATGTACATAAAGGCGACTGGCTCGGGAGCGGTGATCGTATCGGCGCGGTGGGCAAAACCGGCCGCGCCACGGGGCCACATCTGCACTGGGGCGTTCGTTTCCAGGGCGCGCGCATCAATCCCGTTTCCCTGCTGGCGCACTCGACACTGTCTCAGGACATACGCCGTGCGCCGTAGTCACGACGGCGGCAATGTCCGAAGCAGCCCTTGCGGTGGCGCGCAGACACATGGCTGAACAGCACCAGTTTTATCTGGGTGAGCATGACTGCGATGTGCCGTTCGGAAACGGGGCCATGCGACGTGTCGGAATCTCGCTGGTCACGGATTCCATACGATCCCGGCGGGGCATGCCCGTGTTGCGCCTGTTCATGGGACACCGAATGGATTTTCTGCCGCATGAACAAACCCCGGCCGGCCATGCCGCCTGGATGGTTGCCGACTGGCTGAATACCCATGCTGACGATGAAACGATCCGGCATGTCGCCGAACGTTTTCTGGGTCAGTGGCCCGGCATCCACCGCGACGGCAAGGGAAAATGGCGACTGACCGGTCTGGAGGAGCGCGGAGCCCTGTTCAGCGGCATGATGGTGGACTGCGAAGGAACGATGATCACGGATGAAGCCGGGCAATCCGATCTGCCCGCGGCAAGCATCATCCAGAGCCCCAATCTCCAGGTCTGGCCCTATGGCTATTGCCGCAAGAAAGGCCCCTGTTTTTTGCAGGACGCCTGCTTTTCATGCCCGTTTTTCATGACCGGCGCCGCCTTCCTGCCCGCCCTGCGGGAATGTGTTCCGGGATTGCAAATAACATTAAAAGACGCGCTCCTGGCACACCACCACCATCTGGCCGAAGCCCGCCGCCTGGCCCTGCATGGTATTCAGCGTATATCAGAAGCCTTGCAAAAACCGGACGTGGAAGATTAACCTGCATGATTCGCACATGCACCGTGAGGTATCAATATGACAGGAAAGCTTCCAGACTGGATTGCGGGCGTATACGAATACCGCCTGGCCTTGATTGTGGCGGGATCAGGGTCACTGATGCTCATTGTGCTGGTGCTGATTTCTTCCTGGCTGATATCCGACTCATCCACCACGGAAAAGCAGGCAAAACATGTGACCATGCCGGCGTTCCATCTCCCCCCCAGACCCGGACGTTCGCCGGCGTCACGGGCAACAACCGACAGCGTGCCGCCCGCAACCCTTCCCGGCGCTCAGCGAGTGGAAAATGCCGGCACGGCGGCCGTTGCGCGCAAAAGAACGGTGATCACGCCTGCGCGCCGCCCCGAAGCGAACACCCCTGCCGACAGGATGAAAGCCGGCCAAAAACTTCCGCCCGGCTTTTATGTCCAGGCGGGCGCGTTCAAGTCCGCCGCACTGGCGGGAAAACTGGCTGACAAGCTGAAACATGCGGGCTGGCAGGTCCATGGCCTTTTCAAGCGTAACGGCCTTCGCGCCGTACTCGTCGGCCCCTCTCCTGACCGTAAACTGGCTGAAGACAGCCGGAAAAGACTGGCCGCAACAGTGCGCATCAAGGGCTTTATCATCCGCATCGCACGGAAGCCGGGTTAACCCTGACCTTTACATGAGGACATAAGCATGGCCGGTGTACGCGCATGCGTAGCCGCCGGAGATCGGGTCACCAGTGAAACGGGTGCGGACATTTTACGCGCCGGCGGTAATGCCGTGGATGCCGCCGTCGCAGCCGCATGCATGTCCTTCATGGCGGAACCCGTGCTCACCGGTGCGGGAGGCGGCGGTTTCCTGCTGCTGCGGGAAGCAAACGGTCGGTCTGTGCTGCTGGACGGCTTCTGCCGTATGCCCGGCCGCCATATCAGCGAAATTGAAACACCGGATTTTCACGCCATCGAAGTGGATTTCGGCAATCATGTCCAGACCTTCCATATCGGCCGGGCCGCCGTTGCTCCCCCCCTGCTCATGGCGCTGCTGTTTACGGCCCATACGCAATACGGCCGCATGCCCGTCAGGGAAGTAATGGCTCCGGCTATCCAGGCAGGCCGCCGGGGCCTGCGGCTTGGTGACCTGCAGGCCTCATTCATCCGGATGCTTGCGCCTATCCTGACCTCAGGGGAAGAAGGAAAGCGCTTGTACGCACCCGACGGAGCACTACCCGGCAAAGGCGAATATTTCAGAAATCCCGAACTGGCCGATATGCTGGAACTGCTTGCCATTGAGGGCGTGAATGAGATGTACAGGGGCGATGTGGCGCGTTCAATCACTGCTGCTTGCAATCCCGGCGGCCTGCTGTCCATGCATGATCTGGAGCATGTCAGGGTCATTCCCCGCAAGCCGCTTAACGCTCCTGCGCTGGGCGGCGAACTGGTGACCAGTCCGCCACCTTCTTCCGGGGGTTGCCTGATCGGTTTCAGCCTCATGCTGCTGGATCGGCTGAAAAATGAGGGGCGTGAGGAGTCTCTCAATTTTCTGCTGGCTGAATGCCTGCATGCGGCCAGCCATGCGCGGGGAGCAAAGTTCGACCGGCAGGTGCACCAGCCGGGGATGCAACAGCAATTCCTGCACCTAGAACATATCATGCATTATGCGAATTTTATTTCGGAACGTATTGATAAACCATATATAAATAAATCAAATGAAATTGAAAACATACATGGCGGAACAACCCACATCAGCGTGCTGGACCGGGAGGGATGCGCCGTGTCGCTCACCGCCAGCAATGGTGAAGGCTCGGGTATCGTTGTGCCCGGCGTCGGCATTCACCTGAACAACATGCTCGGTGAAGCGGATATCAATCCGCTCGGATTTCACCGGCTTTCTCCGGGGGAAACGCTGTCCTCGATGATGGCCCCGTCCATGTTTGTCCGCGACGGCCGGCCGGCCCTGATTCTCGGCAGCGGCGGGTCCAATCGCCTGCGCGGCGCCATCCTGCAGGTGCTTTGCCGTCATGTCATGGAAGGGATGGACATTGAAGCGGCTGTTCATGCCGGCCGATTGCACAATGAGGGCGATGTATTGGACTGTGAGCCGGGCACCCTGAATGCCGGGGAGGAAGCCGCCCTGTCAAGGCTGGGCTGGAAAATCAGGCATTGGCGGCAGCCTTCCGTTTATTTCGGCGGCGTACATGCCATCGCCGTTGACGCAACGGGGCGGGTGCGCGCCGCCGGTGATCCGAGGCGCGGCGGCGCCGTGGCATGGGCGTAGAGGCGCTGGTCGCGCTCGGCGGCAATCTCGGCGCGGTAAGTGAAGCCTTTGCCTCGGCCCGGAAACTGTTGCGTGAAACGCCCGGTCTTGCCATGCAGGATTCTTCGGCCCTCTACCACTCTCCCCCGCTGGGGGTACCCGGCCAGCCGGATTATCTCAATGCCGTCATGGCGCTGGAGACTGAAATCGGGCCGGAAGAACTGCTGCTGCGCCTGCAATCCATCGAATCCCGACATGGACGTACGCGAGGCCCCGAGCGCTGGGGGCCTCGAACGCTTGATCTTGATCTCATTGCCTATGACGATACGGTCATGCAAACGGCGCAGCTTGTGCTACCCCATCCATGCATGCATGAGCGCATGTTCGTATTGCAGCCTCTGTGCGATATCCGGCCCGCCTGGCGTCATCCCGTATTGAAAAGCACGGCCCGGGAAATGCTGGACACCCTTGTGGCGCGGGGCATTCCCCTGCTTGAAGACGGACGGGCCTGGTAATGCGGATTAACTACAGGCATATCGCCGTCGAGGGACCGATCGGCGTTGGTAAAACCACGCTGGCGCAGGCCATTGCCGACCGCCTCGGCGCCGCCACCGTATTTGAACGCATCGATGACAACCCTTTTATCGGCCTGTTTTACGAAGACCCCGGACGTCATGCCCTTTCCGTGCAGCTTTCCTTTCTTTTCTCACGTCTCCGGCAGTGGCAGGCGCTGCATCAGCAGGAACTGTTTCGCCACGGCGTCGTCAGCGATTATATTTTCGCCAAGGACCGTCTGTTTGCCTCAATTACGCTCAGCGACGCCGAATTTATGCTCTATGAGCAGGTGGCTCGCATGCTGGCGACGGACCTTCCCCGTCCCGATCTGGTGATCTATCTGCAATCCGCGCCGGATGTCATCATGCGGCGCATCAAACAGCGGGGACGAAGGTTTGAGCAGGGCCTGAATGCGGACTATCTGAGGCGGGTGATCACGGCCTATGATCATTTTTTCTTTCGTTACCAGGAAAGCCCGCTGCTCATCGTCCAGACGGACAGGCTTAATTTCGCCAACAGACCGGAGGATATTGACGCCCTGCTCAGGCGAATCGGCAATATGCGTTCCAATACCGAATTCTGGGCGGATTACTCTCAATCTCCGCGCGCATCCGATCCCCCGCCGCCAACAGGAGGACGGTAAAGCGTTACGCCTTGCAATCCACGGCATCAAGAGCTAGAACCCAGCGCCATGCGTACCGTTTTCGTTTGCCTGATTATTCTGCTGGCCAATTCGGCGCATGCCGCCGAATTCGAGATATTCCAGTCGAAATATCAGCCACTCAAACTGGCGTGGCTCGTGAATGATTCCGCCGTGGACCATTCCTCAGGTCAACTGATTTACGATGTGGTACGGCATGATCTTGAATCCAGTCGTTCCTTCACGGCCTTAAGCCCCCTGAGCTTTCTTGCCGATGCAACGCAGCTTTCAGCGCATATCGACTATTCCGACTGGCGCATTATCGGTACGGATATCCTGGCATATGCCCGGCTCCGCAAAACCGGTGCGGGCTGGGAGGCCGAGATCGAGGTGCACGATCCCTTTCGCAACAAACTCCTTTCACATACGACTCTGTCTGTTTCAGGCCGCATACCGCGGTCGCTGGCGCATG
This sequence comes from uncultured Zetaproteobacteria bacterium, assembly GCA_964628185.1. Lineage (GTDB taxonomy): Bacteria > Pseudomonadota > Zetaproteobacteria > Mariprofundales > Mariprofundaceae > CAZVLQ01. The sequence goes on from CAZVLQ010000014.1 coordinate 30,327, forward strand.
ATATCGCCAACCATATCTATCAGGCTGCGACCGGCATCGAGGGATATTTCAGCAGTCACATCCTGTATGTGCGCAAGCGCGGCGATATGGCGGATCTGATTTACATGGATCAGGACGGCGCCAACCGGCAGGCGGTCGGCCGTAATTTTACACTGCTTCTTTCCCCTGACTGGTCGCGGGATAACGGCAGGGTCGCCCTGAACACCTATGTCGGCAATCGGCCGCGGCTGGAGATTTTTGATCTTTCCACGGGAAAACGCCGTGTTTTTGGTGCATTCAAGGGCCTGAACAGCACGCCGGAGTGGTCACCGGACGGCCGATTTATTGCCGCCACGCTTTCCCGCAGCGGCAATACCGATATCCACATTTTCGACATCAGGACGCGCCACTGGCGGCAACTGACCCGTCATCGGGGCATCGACACCACGCCCACATGGTCGCCGGACGGCAAATGGATTGCATTCACCAGCGACCGCAGCGGATCGCCGCAGATTTACCGTATCCGTCTTCGCGACGCTCATGTCGAGCGCATCAGCCGGATCGGAAGATACAACACCTCCCCTGTCTGGTCGCCGAATGGGGATCGTATCGCCTTTATTGCCTTGAAAAACTGGGAATATGCACTTGCCACGATGCGCCTGGATGGAAGCGATATACGCTATCTGACTACCGGCGGCCACGTAGAGTCGCCTTCATGGTCGCCAAACGCGCAAATGCTGCTATTCTCTCGGCAGGTGAAAGGAATCCGCAGAGTGTATAGAGTTCCCAGCTGGGGCGGCAGGGCGGAAGCCATTACACCTGCAAACGAAGATGCATCGGATCCCGCATGGTCGCACTAAGGCCTGGCTGGACCAATAATTGAACAAGGGAGGAATCCAAATGAGATTCAAACAGAATACAACCATAGGAATGGTCGCCGTACTGGCTGCAGGCATGCTTTTTGCCGGCTGCGCAAAAAAGGAGGTTGTCGGCGCCGCTACGCCCGCAGGCGGAGCCACCGCCGCGGCGGGTGCCACAATCAAGCCTTCAACATCAGCCGCGCCCGCTACATCAGCCGTTTCAACGGCGGTGCAGGAGCCCTCATCGCACAGCGTCTATTTTGCCTTTGACAAATCGGAGCTGGATGCGGCCGCACAGGCCATCCTGGATGCCAACGCCGCATGGCTGAAAGCGCATCCGGGCAGTTCAATCACGATCGAGGGCAACTGTGATGAGCGTGGAAGCCGCGAGTACAATCTGGCGCTGGGCCAGCGTCGTGCGGACAGCGTGCGGGACTACCTCGTTTCACATGGCGTATCCACCGGCGATATCAGCACCGTTTCCTTCGGTGAAGAACGCCCGGCGTGCACGGGATCCGGTGAGGCATGCTGGGCTCAGAACCGGCGTGCGGATATTGTTGCGCAGTAAACCCTGCCGGCATGTAATCATGAGGCGGTCATCGGCATCCCCGGTGGCCGCCGCTTTCTTGCTTTGTCTTGGTCTTGCCGCCTGCGCCGAGAAACAGCCGGACGCCTGGCTGAAGGACAAGGCGGAAATCGTCCATGCCATACAGCAACTTAACGATCGCCAGGGAACCCTGGCCGGTGAAGTCAGGGATCTGGAAAAAAACATGCAATCCGCTGACGGAACCAGGAATCAAATCGCCGCCAATGCCAGGGATATGGAGTCGCGCATAAGAAAAATCGAACGGGAATCCATTAAACAAACGGCCGAACTGGCGGCGTTGAATGCCGGAATGAATCAATTACAGGTCAGCACGGCCCGGTTACGGACACGCACGAGCAGACTGAAAAAGTCCCGCCAGGTGACCAAACGGGTCCTGACCAGGAAAATCAATAAAATTGCAAATGCAATCAAGCCCGCTCCACGGGCCGCAACCGCCATACAACCCGTGGAGGAAGAAAAGAACCACTATACGGCTGCATATCTGGCGCTGAAAAGCGGGCGTTATGATGAAGCGGTCAAGGGTTTCAGAAAATTACTGTCGGCATATCCCAAAGGGGAATATGCGGATCAGGCCTGGTACTGGCTGGGTGAGGGACTTTATGCCGAACACCAGCCAAAACAGGCTCTGGCTGCGTTCAGGCGCGTGGCCATACACTACCCCAAAAGCGCCAAGCATGCGGCGGCGCTGCACAAACTCGGCCTGCTCTATCAGCAGATGTCACGCAGCCGTGATGCAAAAGCCGTGCTGCAGCAACTGATCCGGGAGTATCCGGACAGCGCCGAGGCCGACCAGGCACGGGCCATGCTGAAACCAGCCTCCGATCATCGGCAAAAACCCGGCAATAAACCAGATTGACCAGTTCTGATTCCAATACGGTCCGCATCTATGAAATTTATGACAGCATCCAGGGTGAAAGCACGCTGGCGGGCACGCCCTGCACCCTGATTCGTCTGGCCGGTTGCCCGTTGCGCTGCAGCTATTGCGATACCCGGCCGGCACTTCCCTTCGAAAGCGGAAAAGAATACGACATCGACCATGTTGCTGATGATGTGTATCGCCGTGGACGCCCTTTGGTCCTGGTCACGGGAGGAGAACCGCTGGCCCAGAAGTCATGCCTGCCATTGCTGTCCGTACTGGCCGATATCTGTCCCGTATTACAGCTGGAAACCTCGGGTGCGTTCGATATTAGCCGGACAGATACGAAAGTCCGGCGTATCCTTGATATCAAGACTCCCGGCAGTGGTGAGGAAAGCCGTAATCACTGGGAAAATCTTGATGCTCTGAAAAATGGCGACGAGATCAAAATCGTTATTACAAGCCGCGTGGACTACCAGTGGGCGCTGAATGTCCTGAACAACCATCGGCCCGCCGTTCCCGTCCTTTTCTCTCCCGCATGGGGAAGCATCAGGGCCGCCGAACTTGTGCGCTGGATGCTGGAAGACCATGCTCCGGCCCGCTTTCAGCTACAACTGCACAAACATATCTGGGGCGCGGAGGCCAGCGGCGTATGAATAAACCGCTTTCCCGCAATATGCGGGATAAAGCGGTCGTGCTGCTGTCCGGCGGTCTGGACTCGAGTACGGCGCTTGTCTGGGCGCTTCGGGAAAAGGCATGGGATTGCCATACCGTATCATTTGATTACGGTCAGCGGCACCGCATCGAACTGGAGGCATCGGCCCGCGTAGCGGAATCCATGGGCATTGCAGATCATCGCGTACTGCATGTTGATCTTGCCGCCATCGGCGGTTCCGCACTCACCGACCGTATTGACGTCCCCAGGGATCAGGGGAAAACCGGCGCCATCCCCGTCACCTATGTTCCGGCACGCAATCTGACCTTTCTGTCCATAGCGACGGCGCTGGCCGAATGCATCGGAGCATGCCGTCTCGTCATCGGCGCCAATATCGTGGATTATTCCGGCTATCCCGATTGCCGCCCCGAATTTTTCAAGGCCTTTGTAAAAACCGTCCGGCTTGGTACCAGAGCCGGTGTTGAAGGGCGCCCGTTTTCAATTGAGACGCCGCTAATCCAGATGAAGAAATCGGAAATTATCGCCATGGGGCTGCGCCTGGGTCTCGATTACGGGCTGACACATTCCTGCTATGACCCGGCTCCGGATGGACGCCCTTGTGGTCACTGTGATTCCTGCCATTTCCGCCGCCTGGGCTTCGCCGAACTGGGAATGAAAGATCCACTTTCCTATCCTGACTGAACCGGAAGTTCCCCCCGTGGACGAAAGAATACTTGCGTTCACGCCCAATCCGTCTACGATTTCTTAATAGGGGTGGCAGGGGCAGGTTACAATACGGAGGAACAGTTGCTGCGCATCACCGCCGCTATGCTGCTTTATATTTTATGCATCGCTCAGGCCATGGCCGGGCCACAGCCTGAGGCTGCTGTCTGGAAACTGCCGCACGTTCCCTACCCGGCTGATAATCCGTACACCGCCGCCAAGGCGAATCTGGGCCGGATGCTTTTCTTTGATCCTCGCCTGCCGCCGGGCGGTCCGGAGAATACCTGCGCAACCTGCCACAACCCCGGTCTTGGCTGGACGGATGCCATGTCCAGAGCCATGGGTGGAAGCCATGCGCTCAGCAGGCATACGCCCAGTCTCATTAATATCGCCTATGCCAAAGTTTTTTTCTGGGACGGCCGCGCAACCAGCCTTGAAGAGGCCATCCGTCAGGACATCCTTTCTCCGCGGCTGGGAGAAGCTCAATCGGCCCGCGAGATTACCAACCGCCTTGCCGGATTACACGGTTATCGGGTTGCCTTCCGGAAGGCCTTTGGGAACAACGGTATTACGCTTGAGCGCATCACGGCGGCGCTGGCGACTTTTGTCCGCGGCATTACCTCGGGCACAAGCGCTTTTGACCGCTGGCTGGATGGAAATGAATCGGCGCTGTCGGGCAGTGCCCGGCGCGGCTTTACACTGTTTACAGGCAAGGCCGGCTGCGTACGCTGTCACAACGGTCCTGCTTTCACGGATTCCGGCTTTCATAACACGGGCATGAACAGTGTTGATCCGGGCCACTTCGAGGTTTCCGGCAAGGAAGCCGACAGGAACGCGTTCAAAACGCCGGGGCTGCGCAACGTGGCCATGACCGCTCCCTATATGCACAACGGTTCCAAAAAAACCCTGGCGGCAGTGATCGATTTCTATGATCGTGGGGGTGACCGGATCGATGCCGGCAATGAGATGGAGCCGCTACATCTGACCCATCAGGAGAAACTCGATCTCATCGCATTTCTCAAGAGCCTCAGCGGCAAACGCGTGGAAACCGTTATTCCGATACTTCCCATCGCCGATGCCCCTTAACCCGGACTATTCATGAATAGTCCGGGTTAAGACCCATGCACATACAGAAACACGCTGGACCGGGTTTCCGTCACATAGGGATGCTCTTAATTCAAAGCATGTGAACCAGCATGACAAAGGCCTGATTGATGGTTTTCCGCCTGATTTCGGCGCGTGAACCGGTGAACGTGAAATGCAATGCATCCGGTGTCCCGTCCCGCAGGGCCACGGCAATCCATACCGAGCCCACCGGTTTGTCCCCGCCATCACCGGAGGGGCCGGCGATACCACTTACCGCCACGCACGCATAAACCCTGTCTGCCCCCGCCAGGGCCATGGCTTCCACCACTTCACGGCTGACCGCGCCGCACCTGGAAATCAGCCGCATGGGCACCTTGAGCAGCCTGTGTTTGGACTCAATGCTGTAACTGGTCCAGGCGCAGTCCAGCACGCGGGTCGCACCCGGAATTTTGCTCAGACGCTCACTTAAACCCCCGGCGGTGCAGGATTCGGCAAAACGAACCTTCAGGCCACGCGCCTCCAGCATGTGCATCAGGATTTCCTCGGGAAGATAGCCGCCATCGTTCAGCAGCGTTTGCCCTGTTTCCGGAACCCGGCGCAGGGAACCGCTCAGGCCGGGCTCGAGCGGTATTTCCCCTGCATCCGATGCGTACACATGCAGGGCCTGCATGCCCCCGCTGCCGTTGAGAAGACGTAACCAGCGTTCACGCTGATAGGCGATATCGCCGAGCGAAAGCAGTACGGCTCGCGAACCGTCTTCACAGATGTAATGCCACCCCTTGCGCGCAGGGTTATCCAGCGCAAACGTACCCACGCCGAGCAACCCCCGGCCGCCATCCTCGTGTGCCAGGATGCGCCTGCCATGATATAGCCCTACCCGCATCAATTCGGAATCACGGGCGAAAAATACGCGCCAGTCCGCCGCCTGTTTCCACGTTCCCTCCCCAAGCAGATGCATCTGTACCTGCACGGCGCCGGCGGAACGAATCCAGGCCGACAGCCAGCCCGTGCTGATGCCGGCAACGGCCAGGTCCTCAATCCCTGCCTCGCTGAGGATGAATTGTGCCCGTGCACCCGTACGGATGTTCATGTCGGGGCCGCCAGCCCGAACCGGCCCACAAGCATATGAAGCGCAAGCATCGTTATGCCGGTATACACACCTGCCAGCAGGTCATCGGCATGAATCGCCCACCAGCCGGGCCCCGTATGTTCCAGTTTTCTGATCGGCCATGGCTTAAGGATATCGAAAAAACGAAACGTTAAAAAGGCAAAGACGAAGGTCGGGCCGTTCACGGGCAGGATCAGCAAAGCAATGATCAGGCTGAGCCACTGCCCCAGCCATTCATCCACCACGATCCATGCCGGATCAGTGTCCGCTTCCTGCGGCAGCACGATCAGGGTGGACCAGCACGCCACGGGCAACAGCAGCAACCAGGCGATCCAGACAGCCGTTATGCCCCATGCCTGAATCATCAGCCATGCCGTTATTGTCGCCGCCAGACTTCCGGCGGTGCCGGGTGCAAGCGGCATCCAGCCACTACCCAGCCCCGCGGCAACAAAACGGGCAATTTGCAGGTTAGCCAAAATGGTTGTACCCCGACCGATCGCAGTACACCTCCCGCCCGTGCAGATTCACATGAACCCCCCTGCCCTGCCTGCAGTCGCCGATCCGCCGGGCAATGTCGCGCAACGATTCCCTCGCGGATGGGGCCGCGGTAAACAGCAGGGCATAGTCTTCACCGCCGCCCAGCACATAACGCATGGCTTCCTCCTCATCCATTTCCGCTTTCAGTTCATCAAATCCCGGCACATCAGCCAGGTGCAGGTGCAGGGCGATACCGGAAGCACCGGACACGTGCCGTGCATCCGCAAGCAGTCCGTCACTCACATCAATGCAGCAGGCCACGCCCATTTCCCGTAGCCGCACGCCCTCATTCAGCAGCGGGCATACGTCCCGGAAGGCGGCAATGCAGCTTCCCGTGCGTTCACCCGCCTGCCATTGCCGCAATCCCCGCGATGCAAGGCCTACACTTCCGCACAGCCATACATCTTCGCCGGTTCTGGCGGCATCCCGGCGCATACCATGTCCCCGAGGCAGTAGTCCGCCCACCGTTACCGCCAGGGCGTTCACGGCAGCATGGACGGTGTCGCCCCCGGCCAGTTCCACCCCGACAGACTTCAACACTCTGGCTGCGCCTTCACCTATCCGATCAGCCTGATCGGATGTTTTTGCCATGACTCCCAACCATATCCAGGCGGGCGTAGCGCCCATGGCGGCCATGTCTGAAAGGGAGGCATTTACCGCCCGGCAAGCGGCATCGGGCAGGGGGAAATCCTGCGGCCAGTGAACGCCCTGCACGGAAATATCGGTGCTCACCGTCAGTTCAAGGCCTTCCGGTACGGCATGGATCGAGGCATCGTCGCCATTGCCCAGACGAGTAAGCCGGTGCACAAACGGTGCCCTCCGACGGAAGGCATGCTCAATCAGTTCAAACTCATCCAAGCAGTTCAACCACCCCTGTATTTTAACCCGGACTATTCATGAATGGTCCGGGTTAATAATCTACATTAACATATTTATTCAACATATTGTTATAAGATGTTATTATTGTCATGAATTTGGAGCACCTGATTCCTGTTTCCGGAGTTCACGCGCCAGATGGTCGAGTACGCCGTTGACAAAGCCGCGCGCCGGCTCATCGGCATAGGCACGCGCCAGTTGCAGGGCCTCATTGATAATCACCCGATAAGGAATCTCCAACCGGTTCAGCATCTCCCACACCGCCAGACGCAGTACGTTGTGCTCAATATGGGCAATGCTGTTCAGGCTGCGTCCGCGTACGGCGCCGCTGATTATCCGATCAATGTCCTCCGCCTGTTCCACCACTCCATGCACCAGTTCGCGCAGGTATTCGCGATCCTGGTCGGATCGGTCCTGTTCACGCAGACGATCGGACAGCAGTGACGGAATCACACTGCCGTCCTGGCCGGAGCTATGCCAGGCGTACAGGGTTTCCAGGGCTGATTGCCGGGCCTTGTGACGGTTCGCCAATCAGTCCTCCATCTGTTTGAGCAGGCGGGCAACCTCAACCGCCGTCAGCGCTGCGTCCGCACCCTTGTGACCGTGCGCGCCACCCGCGCGATCCCGTGCCTGCTCGATTGTTTCCACGGTCAGCACGCCGTTGCCCACGCCAATATCTCCGCGCCGGGCCACGGCGCTGACGGCATCCATTGCGCCTCGGCAAACGTGCTCGAAATGCGCAGTATCGCCGCGAATAACGCATCCCAGACAGACGATGGCGTCAAACTGGCCCGATTGGGCCATACGGGCCGCGATCGTGCCGATTTCCAGTGCGCCGGGTACGCGCACCACATGGATGTTAAAATCTCTTGCACCGTGTTCCTTCAGTGCATTCACTGCGCCTTCAAGCAAGGCCTCCGTGATTTCTCCGTTAAAACGGCTGACTACTATCCCGATGTGTAAACCGCTTGCATCCACTGCCCCCGTCAAACGGGGCGCATCAAGACTCATTTGGCGTCCCTGTCTATATCCAGCAAATGCCCCATTTTGTCCCGTTTGGTCGTCAGGTAGGCGATGTTGTCTTCATGTGCCCGCATCTCCAGCGGTACGCGCTCAACGACCTCAAGCCCATACCCGTCCAGGCCAATAATTTTCTTTGGGTTATTCGTTAGCAACCTCAGCTTGCGCAGGCCCAGATCGCGCAGAATCTGGGCGCCGATGCCGTAATCACGCAGATCAGCGCGGAAGCCCAGTTTCCGGTTTGCTTCAATCGTATCATGCCCGACATCCTGGAGCCTGTAGGCGCGAAGTTTGTTAAAAAGTCCGATCCCGCGTCCTTCCTGACGCAGGTAAAGGATAACGCCGCAACCTGCGGCGGAAACCTGGCGCATGGCAGCATGTAGCTGTGAGCCGCAATCGCAGCGGCGGGAAGCGAATACATCGCCGGTCAGGCATTCCGAGTGTACGCGCACCAGGCATGGCGTGTCGCCGTCCGGCTTGCCCATCACCAGCGCCACATGTTCGGCCGCATCCACGGCGTTGGAATAACCAACCATGTAGAATTCGCCGAATTCCGTCGGCAGGCGCACCTCCACCTCGCGCCTGACCAGGGAATCATGCTTGAGCCGGTGGCGGATGATATCGGCGATGCAGCCGACTTTCAGCTGATGGCTGGCGGCAAAAGCCTTCAGTTCCGGCATACGCGCCATCGAGCCGTCTTCATTCATAATTTCACAGATGACCGCGGCCGGTTTCAGACCGGCCATCCTGGATAAATCCACGCTGGCCTCGGTATGTCCGGCACGAACGAGCACCCCGCCGGACTTGGCCATCAACGGAAATACATGACCGGGACTAACTACGTCCTGCGGGCCGGATTCTTCATCAGCGGCAACCCGGATCGTCTGGGCACGGTCAAAAGCGGAAATCCCGGTGGTCACGCCTTCCGCCGCCTCGATGGAGACGGTAAAGGCCGATTTGAACTTGGCGTTGGAGTCGGCCACCATCAGCGGGAGACGAAGCCTTTGCACCTTCTCTTCAGTCAGCGCCAGGCAAATCAGGCCGCGTGCGTGCGTGGCCATGAAATTCACGGACTCGGGCGTCACCCACTCCGCCGCCATGACCAGATCACCTTCGTTTTCCCGGGCTTCGTCATCGGCGAGGATGATCATGCGCCCGGCGCGCAACTCTTCGATCAGTTCCTCACAGCTTGCAAGACTCATCGTGGCCTTACCTCCGCTTCATCATTCCGATACTGCATCAGCCGTTCCACATAGCGGCCCAGCATGTCTGTTTCGATATTGACTCTATCACCGGATCGCAAATTGCCCAGATTTGTATTCACCAGCGTATGCGGAATCAGATTAACTTCAAATATGCAGTGACTCATCCGGTTCACCGTCAGGCTTACCCCGTTAATCGCCACCGAGCCTTTTTTGACCACATAAGGCGCCAGATCTTCAGGGATACGGAAACGCAACAGCCGATGTTCGCCCGTATCCCGGACATCCTCAGTGCTGCCCGTGCCATCCACATGCCCGCTGACCATATGGCCGCCAAGCACATCGCCCATGCGTAATGCTGGTTCCAGATTCACTCTCTTTCCTTCCTGAGCCAGTCCGAATATCGTCAAATTCAGGGTTTCCTGTGACAGGGTGGCTGAAAATCGGCCGGCGCCGAAATCCGTCAGGGTCAGACAACAACCGTCCACCGCCACCGAGTCGCCGTTTTGCCAATTTGACATATCCAATGTGGTTTCAATGGCCATATGCGCCTGTTCGGGCTCGCGTTGGATGCTCTGGATGACACCAACGTCCTTGATAATTCCGGTAAACATGTGGGAATACTAGGAGCCTGTCGGACTTAGGGGAATCGTAGCGAGCAGGAGCAAGTGGCGCTGCCCCGCCGCGCGATAGCTCATGAACAAATCTAAAACAGCCTTTTTGTGACTCGGGCTTACAGCCCTCGGGGCTTGCACCCCGCCCTTACGTGCGTCCAAACGGCCTGCGGCCTTTTTGTGACTCGGGCTTACAGCCCTCGGGGCTTGCACCCCGCCCTTACGTACGTCCAAACGGCCTGCGGCCTTTTTGTGCACCGGCCTTTGTTCGCAACGGAACAAGTGAGGGCACGGCAGAATTTGTGAATAGTCCAGGCTAAGATTGCGGCTGCACACAATCTTATCCCTATTCCTTATGTGCCTGGCTCCAGGTTTGTGCTGCAGCCCGTGCGTTGGCAATTTGTTCGCTGGAAAGTTTTTTCGCCAGACTTGCCATTGCATCCCTGGCGACCTGCTCACCACGATCAGCAGCCAGAATGACCCACTGATACCCGGTCACTCTATCCTGCGGCACACCCTTGCCAAAATAGTACATCATACCAAGGTTGTATTGTGCCTTGGCATGGCCTTGCTCCGCAGCTTTCCGATACCACTTCAGGGCTTCTCCATCATCGTTTTTAACACCAATCCCGCGATCATATATCATTGCCAGATTGTATTGTGCCTCTGCATTACCCTGCTCGGCGGCTGCACGAAATTCCTTTTCATGGCTGACCGCATAGGTCGCCAGACGATCATCGTAACCTAGCCAGGTCGAAAACATGTACCCGGCCAGTAGCATTAGGGCAATAATCAGTAATAATCTGGATGTTTTCATCGTTGGAATGCTAACACAGCACGGGAATGACTTCATCCGGAATTTTTCCGGCTCGCGCAATTGCGCAACTGATTTTAATGCTATTCCTCGAAGTCCGGTTCCCATTCCCGCCAGGCATCGAGCATCGGGAAATACAGCGCCGTGCGGATGGAGCGTTCGGGCTCCAGCCGGTGCAGAACCCGGGCATAACGCTGCAACTGGCTTGCATGCCGTCTTTGTTCCTCATCCAGGAAATGCGCAATTTCTCCGCCTTCATGGGAGGCTGTTTTGTAGTCAATAATCCAGCGCCTTCCCTGCCCGTCCACAAAGCTCCGGTCCATGACGTGGTGCGATACAACGCCGTCTTCTTCGGCGCTAAGCGCCCATTCACAATGCGCTTTCCGGTGCATGCCGGAGAGCACCCACCGCCCTTTTTCGCTGTTCAACGCATTGTTCAGCCCCGTCTTGCAGCAGCCCAGCGCCTCCCTGAGCAATACACCGGACAGGCCTTCATTCAGCAGCACGCGCTGCACGAACGCAAGTATCCGCTCCGTATCTTCTTCATGCCACTGCTCCACGCCCTTTTCACCCACCTGTTGCAGTGCGGCATGCAAGGCTTTACCGACCGAAGTCGCTTCCGGACCCGCCCAGAAATATTCGGCGACTGATTCAGCAGACCCCGGCAGTATTTCAATCATCTCCGGCAGATCCTTGATGCGTCCCAGGGCGCGTCGGTTCACCGTCTTTTCGCATTCCTCCATGTTCAATTCAGCCACCTCGGCGCCAAAGGCGCCTCCATCAATACCGGAGGGAAGCAGTAACTCCAGAAGCGATCCGGCGGTCGCGCGCCCACTCTTCTCCGATACATGCCCGAACATCAGCAACGTACTTTTCGCGCGTGTACAAGCTACATAAAGAATACGTTTTAATTCATTGTTATCACGTTCTTTTTCAACATTATGAATCATATCATAAATGGCATCGCTGCCGCGCACGGCAGCACGCACGGCCATCAACGGGTGTGCGCCGCCCTGCACCGGAATATCGGCAAACGCCAGCAGCGGCGCATCCGTGTTTGCCTTTTTCCTTCCCAGCCCCGGCAATATCACCACATCCCACTGCAAACCTTTGGCGCCATGCATAGTCAGCAGTTCGACCCTTGCGGCCTCGGGGGAGCCATCCGGAGCGGCATACAGATTCTCCAACCGCTCATCGAGCAGATTGAAGGAAATGTCCCCCCCCGCATCGAGTTCATCCACCAGTGACAGCAGGGCATCGATATTGCGCGCCGCATCTTCCGTCATCAGCGTCGCCATGCCTGAGCGTCGCCATGCCGTTTCCAGCAAGCGCCGAACGGCAATGCGGCCTGCCATATGCAAACAGGGCGCAAGCGCAGCCCGTAGATGTCGAATGCGCGCCAGGGTTTGCGCGTCAAGAGCTGCTGACCGTGCCTCATCATCCAGAATGCAAACCACCGGACGATGGTCCCCGGCCAGCAAAACGTGCATTTCCTGCGTTGAAAGACCGCAACACGGCCCGCGCAGCAGCGCCGCCCAGGACTCACGATCGGCAGGGTGCAGCAGCGCCCGCAGTAAAGCACGCATCTGCCTGATTTCCGGCCGTTTGTTCAGTGGTAAAATATCAATCGCGCGAAAGGCAACACCCGCTTCGGTCAAGGCCGGCATGATGGCATGCAGGTGCTTGCGCGAACGCGCCAGAATGGCAATGCACCGCGGCTCCCCGGATGGGGACATCAAGCATAATTGTTCCCGCACCGCGGAAACCACCGCTTCGGCTTCCTGCTGCTCGTCCACCTGGCACCGAACATGCAGACGCACCGTTCCCGGGTGAGTTAACGCGGCCGAAGCCGGCGCATATTCGATCGCGCCCTGCATGATGTCCGCTTCATCGGGAAAAATATCGGCAAAAGCGCGATTCACCCACGCAACAACGGCCGGAGCGGAGCGGAAGTTTCGTTCCAGCGTTAACTTCTCCACCGGCGGCAAACCGGCCCGGTTCAGCGCCGCCAGCAGAAACAACCCCACTTCCGCTTTTCTGAAACGATAGATGGACTGCATGGGATCGCCTACCATGAACAGACTGCGACCAACGCCGTCGCCCGCCTGCCAGCCGGCCGTCAGTGCCTGCAGCAGCCTGATTTGCAATAACGACGTATCCTGAAATTCATCGACCAGAATATGCCGGATACGATAGTCGAGTTTCAGCAACAGACCGGTCGGCCGCCCTTTGTCATCCTCCAGTGCACGTATGGCGCGCAGGGCGATTTCGATAAAATCCGCCTCGCCTTGCTGTTCAAACAAGTGCTGTAAGCGTGTATCGGCCAGCAGCAGCAGCGCAAACAGCGCCTCCAGCACCTGCCACTGGCTGTCGTCAAAACGCGGTTCCGGCGGCAGGCAAAGCAGGGCGGCAAGACTCCCTTCAAGATCAGGGATTTCGGCCAGTTGCTCCAGCCAGTTCTGAAACTGTTTCTTTTGCGCTGCATACGCATCGTCCGCGGGAAAACCGCGGCGGACGTTGATCCCACCCGGCTTCCTGAAGCAACCATGAGTCATCAACTCCTGCGCCAGCCGCTGCCATATCTCCAGTTCTGAAAGATTCGCTGCCGGCCAGGCCTTCAAACCAAGCAGTTCCTTGTCGCCTCGCTGCTGCGCGGCAAAGGCAATCAGTGCGGGCAATTCATGTTTTGCCTGCACCGGCATCAGAGCGTCGCATTGCTGTAATTGCGCTTGCATGATATCGCGAAGACTGCTTTCCAGGAGCTTGCGCAGTTCGCCTGTATCCGATGCGCGCATGGCCACGTCCATAAGCCACTGGTCCCGTTTTCCCAGCATGCCGGCCAACAGCTTGACCAGGGCCAATGTGTTGTTGTCCTGATGCAGCAACAGCGCACCGGCCTGATCCCGCGCGCGGCGAATCAAGGCATTGACCGCCGTTTCCGCTGCCTCCCTGTACAGCGGTTCCGGATGGCTGCATGACAGCGGCATTTCACCGAAGCCGGAAAGCAGCGGCATCTGTCCGGCCAGCGCATGGGTAAAGCTGTCCAGGGTCATGATACGCAGGCGGGCCGGATACTGTTCAAGATGCCAGTCACGCGCCCTCCCGCGCGCCTTCGCCGCAGCCGCCAGCCGCCATGTCTCCATCCTGTGCGGCAATGCATCCCGCGGCTTGTCCATGACCAGCGCCTCGAGCACGCGCCCACGCATTTCCGCCGCCGCCTTGCGCGTAAAGGTCAGCGCCAGTATCTCCTCCGGCGCATCCACCACGGCCAGCAGTTTCAGAATACGCTGGGTCAGCAACTCCGTCTTGCCGGAGCCGGCCGGCGCCTGCACCAGAAACGAGGCGGTGGGATTGCGCGCCCGCAAACGGATTTCAGCGCTCATGCATTTTCATCCGCTTCATTGTCAAAGCCGATCTCGTCAATGCGGCACACCGCCTCCAGTCCGCAATGGTCGCAGGCATGGATATCGCGTGGCGCCACTTCGCAACGGCCATGCACAAATTCTTCGGCCAGAGCGTTGATATCCCGCCGCCACTGCTCCAGCACCTGCCGCCAGTCGTCCGGCCGCTTGCGTTTACCATCGCAAACCGCGATACCCTTGATGCCGGTATCTCCTCCGCCAAGCCCTTCAAAAGCCATATCGCCGCTGCGCACGCGGGCAAAGGTCACGGCATCATCCGCACTCAATCCGGCGGCCAGCGCATAAAGTGGCAACTGCGGCTCCGCCATGCGGGCGCCCATCCATTTGCCGACGCCCTGCCCCTTGCCTGTCTTGTAATCGATCAGTATGCGATGTCCCTGCGCATCGACATCGATACGATCGGCCTTGATGTTCACCGCGAACTGTACGGATGCTGATTCCGGCAGATGCAGGTGAAATTTTCGTTCGCATTCGCGCACCGTGAACGGCGGCCGCTGCTGCTCAAAAGCCAGCCATTCCGTCAACACGAGGCGCATGCGTTGCTGCTCGTATTCGCACTGCGCATGATCCATGCTGATTCCGCAGGTTTGCCATGCATGCCGCACCGCCCCGTCAATCAACGATTTTCCGCCGGCATCATCCAGCGCCAGCAGCCTCTGCTGCGAACCGAGCCTTCGCCAGATAAATTCCAGTGCCTGATGAATCAGCGAACCCTTGTCAGCCGCAACAATGCCCGGTTCCGTTTCACCCAGCGGAGCAATGCCGAGACGATGGCTGGCAAAAGCGCGAAACGGACAGGCCGACTGGTTTCTGATGATTGAAGCACCGCCATGAACCGGCTCGGAATCAGGCAACGGCACGGCAGGCCCATCCGCATAGCATTCCGTTTCGATCGGCGCCGGGCCTACGATTTCGACATCTCCCTGCCGCACCCCGCCGGATTGCTCCGTGATATCTGCAAGCAGCGGCGAAGCCGCCAATTCGCGCTCCTCGCGCCGGCGGGCATAGCTGACATGCAACATGGGCGCGGCCTGCCGCAACTGCCGCCACAGGAATGCGGAAGTCGCAAAAGCCAGTTCCGGCGTGGCGTCCGGCAAACAGTATTTGCGCTGCAGGGTGGGCGGCAACAGCGGTTGCGCCCTGGCCGGCAACGGCAATGCATCCTCATCCAGCCCGACCGCGAAGACGGTATCGAATTTCAACCCCGCGATTTGCGCCAGGGGAATCACGCTCACTTGCGGAAAATGTGCCGGCCGCGATAACAATTTGTCGCTGCACGCCTGCCGCAACAGCAACAGGAAGCTTGACCAGTCCAGCGTTTCGCGGACTCCGCCAATAGCCACCAGTGAGTTCAAACAATCCCTGAATGCATTGAGTTGCCGCACCTCAAATGCGGAACGCCGGTCTTCCTCAATTTCTATTTTAAGAAATCCGGTCACCTGCAATAATCCGTGCACCGCCTTAACCCATTCGCCGGCGCCTTGAGGACGTGTTTTCCAGGCCAGCAGCGCTTTGAACACCTCCGCCAATACCGGTAAATCAGCGAGCTGCTCCGAAGCCAGCAACGCCTTGAACGAGACATAGTGGCGATTGTTTTCACGCAGGTAAGCATCAAGCCGCGCCCGCTTCAGACGTTCGTCCTTAAAACCGTTCAACGCCGGTGAAAACAGCAGTGGCGAGACATCGGCAAATCCTGTGCCGCCGTGGCCAGCCAGCGACAGCATATGCAGTAACTGGCGAATCATCGGCAGCGAAGCCAACGGCTCACCCTGTATATTGACCGCCTGTTCCCCCACATCGGGCTGCTGCATGTACGCGTCCAGCAGTTCTTCATCGAGAATTCTGCGTAACATGGCCTGATCGTCGCTACGGGAACCGGTCACGATGGCGATGGAACGTTGAGGTTCATTCGTCAGCAATGCACTGATGCGCGAGGCGGCAAGACGGTATTCAGACGCCTCGTCGTTCAGGCAGGTTAATTCAGGATGCTGCGCGGAAGGAATTGAATCAGCGATTTGAAATATGTGGCTGCCCATAGCGTGCATGGCTTGCAAAAGATGGTTTTGCAGCGGTGAACAGGACTCAAAACCGTCGAGTATGATACAGGCAGGCGATGAAATGATGCAGGCCTGTCCGGCAATCCGGTCAGCAATCCGCCCTGCCAGATCGGCCGCCAGTATCCGGCCGTTTAGCGCGCCTTTCTTTAATGCGCCATGCATATCCTTAATCCAGCGGGCCAATGCCTCGCCTTCCTCACTGTGGATGCCGGTCAATTCATCAACAGGGACGCGATATTCACACAGAATCCGGTAGACAGATGCCGCCTGCGACGCCAACCCGCGCAGTGAACCCGTGGCCCGCATTGAGGCTTGATCCTCGCGGATCACCTGCTCCCAAAGCAGCGCTTCCTGCACAGGGGTCAGCGGCGCCGGCATATCCGGACACGACGTGGCAAGATCTGTCAGCCACTGGCTCCATGTGACAATAGTCGGCGTTTCAATCACGCCCGAAGAGGATGAAACCATGCGGCATTTCCAGTCCGCCGCAAGCAGCGACGTCGCCGTCAGTAGCGTCGCACCTGCGACAAGATGCTCAGGCGCCTTGCTGGCAGGGAGCGGAATCGTTTTCACTTTCTCCCTGTGTACATTGAATTATCCATATACCGGTACGGCTTAACGCTGACGGAAATGACCCGGAACGAGCTGTCCCTGCTGATTGATGTGTGCCGGAATGTAAGTACGCGCATCCTCACTATGATCCGTCAGGCGCTGCCACGCCAGCACCGCAATCAGCAGGCCGGCGGCGATGGCAAGGATGATAAACAGGATGGACGGGGAACCCGGCGGGCGGGGCGTCACATCGATGACATCGGCATCCCGCTTTTGTTGTTGTCGTATGCGCAGCCAGAAACGCAGCAACAGGCCAAGATAGCGCAGCGCGAACATCAGGATGACCGGGCCGAAGAAGAAAAGCAGTGAAAGCAGGAAACTCCGGATCATCGCATCAGCCTTCTGATCCCGTCCGTATAGGCCGTCGTATCCGGCGATCCCCCGCGCCGCTGGGCGAAATACACAGTTTCTGCCAGCACTTCCAGCAGTACATGCAGGGCATCATGACGACTCATGCCCTTCTGTCGCATCAGTTGCTCCAGGCATACGCCGGCTTCCGGTGGCTGACGAATGGCAAGCTGCTCTTCCAGGGCAAGATGCAGGGAAAGATGCAGGTAAGGATTCATGCCATCGTCCACGGCAAAATCGCGGTCAAGAAATGCCTCCATGTCATCGAACATGGAATGATATTCCGGATGCATCGCGATCACACGGGCGATACGTACTTCCAGGGCATTCAGCGGCAGCCCCGCCTGCGCCTTCCGCCACGCATCCCAGAGCACCTGACGGTGCGCCCTGAGTTGCTCACGGTTCCGCTCTTTCCCGGATTCGCTCATGGTTTAATCACTCCTGTCCGCGCCGGTGCGCCTGAATAATCCATACGATAACGGAAAACAGGACATACAGGCCCGCAATGCCGCCAGTCAGCCAGCGCATTGCGGGCGACGGGTGGCGTTGCCATAGTACGATACAGGCAAGCAGAACGGCAAGCACCTCCAGCCGGGCGGCAATAGCGCCATGATAGCGCACGTCCCAGTATGAAACAGGGCTGGCGAAGCGCCAGTTGGACAACGGGAAAAAGTGCCTGTGCGCATCATCGTGGTGCAGCGGCAGGTCAAACAATGCGTGCAGCCCCATGCTGGCGAACAGCCATGTCCACCAGGGCGCCTGAAGCCATGCCGCCACTGCCATAGCCAGAATAATCAACGGAATTGAATGCGCAGAATCAAAATAAACACGCCAGACGGGATCATCCCAGGCTTTTTTCCATATCATATGCTGCGGGAGCCGCCGAACCAGACGCGCATGCAGATAAAACAGCCAGACAGGAAGGTCGGGCAACACCGAGCCCAGGGCCACGGATGATACGGACGATTTCTTCGCCACGCCTTCCAGCAGCAGCAAATTAATCACCAGATGCGAGGGCGTATTCACGTTGTCAAGGTATCCCTGGCTCTGAACCTGACCCGGCAAAGCCGGAACCCGAAAGGGAAAGACTGAACCACAAAGGTATTAAGGCACAAAGAGTAAAGTCATATGGATGCACTTCTCGCTGACAGGGTATCGTCCTCAGTCATCAGCACGCATCACCTCGTCTCATGCCCCATATCTCACAGCCCCCAAAAAAACGGTAATCAGTAGTCAGTCGTCAGCTATCAGATATCAGTAAACTACCGACTGCCGACTTTCTTCACCCCTGAGTCCTCAGTCTTACAGCCTCCGATGTGTCAGAGCCGGCAGGGAGGCGCGTACCCTGGACAGGAAGCTCATATCCAGCTCAGCCACGATCACGCCCTCGCCTTCATCCAGCCGCGTCAGTACATCGCCCCAGGGATCAATGATCATCGAATGGCCCCAGGTTTTGCGGCCGCCGGGATGCTCCCCCCACTGCCCCGCGGCCAGCACATAAGCCTGGTTTTCGATGGCGCGGGCGCGCAGCAGGGTTTCCCAGTGGGCCATGCCGGTGGGCACGGTAAAGGCGGCCGGAACCGTCAGAATATGACATCCAGTGTCGGCATAGCGCCTGTATAGCTCTGGAAAACGCACGTCATAACAAATGGTAAGACCGATATTCCAATCTTTTACATTAACTGATAGCGGGCGGCCGCCGGAAGCAATAAAATCGGATTCACGGTAGCGTTCATTTTCCAGGTCCACATCAAACAGATGGATCTTGTCGTAAACGCCAAGCAGCTCGCCGCGGTAGGAAAAGGCCGGGCATGCGTTGCGGATCCTGTCTGAATCCGGAGATGTCAGGGCCACGCTGCCGCCAATGATGGCCATCGAATAGGTGCGTGCGCGCCTGGAAAGAAAATCAAGCACGCGGGATTCGGACTCAGGTTCGGCCACGGTACGCCTGGCGGCGTCATCCGCGCTCATGAATGCAAAGTTTTCCGGCAGCAATGCCAGTTGTGCTCCCCGCTCCGCCGCCTGCTGTAACATATTTTCCGCCCGGACCAGATTGAGGTCCATATCCTCACCCGAGCGCATCTGGATGCACGCCGCACGCAGCACGGATGAATCAGCGGCGTTCAAAACGGCTCCTATGCAAAACGGCCGATACCCAGGATGGACCCGACATTGGCGTCATCACTCAATACGGGGAGCAGCTTGCCGCCGGTCGCGCTCATCAGCGTCATCATGCCGGGCCCATGTCCCGCCAGTGGAGAATCAGAGTGGATGATAACACCAATAGTTACGGCATCCCTGCGATAGGTTCGTCCATAACGGTTGTCATGATCCAGCACGGCGACAAAATCGCCAAAACGCAAGCGCTCCATGCCATGTTCCTTCATAACGGACGCATCATGGCACAAAATGTCATAATCCCCGGTCGTCACGGACAGGGCGCCGATACCGGAACCCATCGCATACCCCGGCACGATGACATGCACCGGCACTTCAATATGCCCGTCGTCTCGCTCAACCAGTCCCCATGCTTCCAGCACGTCCGGGTCAAGGTTGTAGATGTATACATCGGGATGATCCACCAGCTTCAGTCCCTGACCGAACCCCCTGACCAGAAACTTGTCGTCACAGGTCAGCTTCTCCAGCGCGATGTCATCAAACTGTAGCAACAGGTGCTCCACGCCGCCATGATGCCCCAGCACACGCCCCGGCGCTCCCTTGGCGGCGCCGGAAACGATGCGTGCCTCATTGCCGCAGCAGGAAAGAAACTGAAATCCGGCCTCGCACTTTTTATTCTTGTGCGAGAATGTGGCCGAGACCCCCGGCTCAATATGTTCACCGGCCCAGCCGAACACGGAATCGCCCACCTTGACGTTGTAGGTGATGCCGCCTGTGGAAGGCCAGGCGATAACCTCTCCGCTTGAGCCGACCTCAAACGGGGCCCACTGATGCGCCGGCGCCACCGCGCCCTGTACGGCGGTCATGACCAGATGTTCACGATTGTTTTTCAGGCTCATCCACACGCCCCCTGGTGTCGATGGTTTGCAGGCTGACATGCCGACGTCGAATCGTGAAGACCCATCATTGCAAGTTTTTTTGCAAATGCTGTGCTGAAACTTTTCTGGAGATTGCTTTTAATCTTAGTTCTATCCCTTCATAATCGCCCAGATGGGCTCGCATCAGGCTCTTCCAGAGTTTGCCATGGTTGGGCACAGAGAAATGAAGTAACTCATGCACGATGACGTATTCGCCAAGCTCCCGATCCATGGAGAGCAGTTCATCGTTGAAGCTTAATGTCCCGGCAGTCGAGCAGGAGGCCCACTTGTTACGCATCGGGCGTACATAAAGGCCATGGATCTGGACATCAAGCTTTGCCGCCCATGAGCGCACCTGCGCCTTGAACGCTTCCCGGCTCTGCCAAGCACTCATTTGCGGAAACTCTTCGCCAACAGCACAAACAGGGCATCAACGGTAGCCGCTACCTTGTCCATATCATCTTCCTCGGCCAGCAACGCAAAGGTCACGGCCTTGCGCACCTCGCGCAGCTCTGCTTCGCTGCGTTGCCAGTTGGGGAATTGTGCAAATGCTTTGGCTACTTTTCTGCTCGCTTCCTCAGGGTTCGGAATGCCGTCATCGGCCAGCTTGCAGAGCACAAACCAGGTCAGCGCATCCAGCCCCTTCTCATGCTGTTCCTGCTTTCGTTTCTCATTCTTTGCAATTTCAGCAAGCAGTTTTTCGAGCGCCTCGGCGGTGGTGGTCTGCCGATCTTCAAATTTCTCCTGAACCGCCCTGGCGCGCTCGGCAAGCGCAATCAGAAATGGATCATCGCTTTCGTTCTCAGCGGTCTTTTCAATGCTCTTGACCAGATTGATAACCTTGGTTGCACCACCCTCTTTTCCCTTCTTGATGGCCTCAATGGTGTCTTTATCAATGGCAATGTATTCGCCGGGCTCCGGTTCTTCTCCAAGCTCTACGCCGATATGTTTTTGCACCAGCTCATTGGTCTTCTTCTGGAAGGCACGATCCACATAGACCCGCCTGGCATAGGCATTACGCACCACGGCATAAATCGCTGAAAGTGAACCATAATCATCGATATACGGGCGCAGAAAGGCATCCGGCGAGATGATTTCATACAGCATCTCGATTTCCTTGTACGCCTTGAAAAAGGTCTTGCGGCGTCCCTTGTCGCGGAAGTGCTCAATCAGTCCATCCACATCCTTGTCATCGAACTTCCCGGAAACGAGCGAGAGATATTCAGGCGCTTTGGTTTCCATCATGGATTTGAATAACTGTTTCAGCAGGGCGAGGTCTTTGACAATAGCGTTGACCTCCTCGCTATCGAAGGCCAGCGCCTTCTCCAGCTTGTCGAAGATGCCGACAAAATCGAGTACAAAGCCATGCGGCTTGACCATCTCTTCGGCCCCATCCGGCGAACGACCTTCATACGGCCGGTTCACGCGCGCAATGGCTTGTAAGAGCGTGTGATCACGCATCGGCTTGTCCAAATACATTGCATAGAGGATCGGCGCGTCAAAGCCTGTCAGCAGCTTCTCGGTGACGATCAAAATCTTCGGCCATTCCCCCGGCTTGCGGAAATTCTTGCGAACCTGCTTCTCCTTCTTATCGTCCAGATGCCATTTCTTCAGGTGTACCGGATCGTTGTTGGTGCCGGTAAATACAATCTCGGAATATTCCGGTGGAAGAATCCGATCAAGCGCCTCCTTATAGAGCGCGCAGGCCTCCCTATCCACGCCCACCAGAAACGCCTTGTAACCCAGCGGCTCGACATTCTCCCGATAGTGATCGGCCACGAATCGAGCCACCTTCTCGATACGTTCCTTTCCCTTGAGAAAGTTCTTCAGGTTCACGGCCCGTTCCAGAATCTTGTTCAGCTCTTCGATATCGGCAATGCCCTCGCTCTTGGCCAGCGCCAGAAATTCCTTCTCCATGATGTCGTGCGGCACCAGCATCTCATTTTCCGCCAGGTTGTAATACAGAGGTAACGTCGTCTTATCCTCGATGCTTTCGGCAATTGAATATTTGTGCAGATAGCCCTTGTCGTCCTCGCAACCGAAGGTCTTGAACGTTCCCCTGCCATAAGCTGTCCTGTCCACCGGTGTGCCGGTAAACCCGATGAAGCTGGCATTGGGCAGCCCCGCCATCAGGAAATTGCCCAGATCGCCGCCCGTGGTGCGGTGTGCCTCGTCGATCAGCACATAGATATTGCTGCGCGTATTCAGATCCGCCGGCATGTCGCGGAACTTGTGAATCATGGTTACCACGATGCCCCGGTAATCCTGCCCGTTCTCATCCAGCAGCTTGTTCAGGGTCGAGATTCTGTCGGCATGGGCCACATTGTGGATGCCGACCGCTTCAAGATTCTTGAGCATCTGGTCTTCCAGTTCGTTGCGGTCAATCATCAAGAGCACGGTGGGCTTCTTCGCCTCATTGGCCCTGAACAAAAGCTCCGCCGCCTTGATCATGGTAAAGGTCTTACCGCTGCCCTGCGTATGCCAGACCAGTCCTCGCGTTCGCTCACGATCGAGCGCCCGCGCCACCACCTTATCCACCGCAGCCGTCTGATGCTGGCGCAGCACAAACTTCTGTAATTCCTCTTCCTGCTCGGCAAAAAGGATGAAGTCCTTCAAAAAGCGCAGCATATAGGGAATATCGCAGAAGCTCTTCACCTTGGCTTCCAGATTGCCCACATCTTCATGCTTCCAGTTAAACAGATTGCGGCGCACGGTGTTCCATGTGACGCCGTAGGTGAAACCGATGGCCTCGGTTGCCGTGAACAGCATCTGCGGCACCATCACCTCGGGAGTCTCCTCGTGGTAACGGCGAATCTGATCCACGCCCAGCGCAATCGCTTCGTCCTTGCTGGCATTCTTGCATTCGATGACCAGCACCGGGATACCGTTAATCAGGAACACCACATCCTCGCGGGTGCCGTAATGGCCATTGTGGGTATAAAACTCTTCCGTCACTTCATAGACGTTACACCGCGCCTCTGGAAGCCGCTCAATATCGTCGTAATCAATCAATTGCAGATCGAGTTCGCGATCCTCTTCGGCGCAGAAGAACTTGTACTGATTGCGCAGGCAGGCAAGAAAATCCTGATTGCCGTAAATATCAGTGTGAAACCGCTGGAACTCGCCAATCAGCGCGCCCTCGGCCTCCTTATATTTCGGATTGAAGGCCAGCACCTTCTCATGCAGCAGATCACCAAAGTAGAGTGATGCCGAATGCGCCCGCTCCTGCGGCGTGACTCCATCCGGATCAAACCCGCGCCGCCTCTCGGCTTCCGCACGCGGCACAAACGTCCAACCGATCTCCTGCGCATAGGCCAGAATGCGCGCCTGAACGGTCTTGTGCTCGCCGGGCTTCATGAGGTTAACCTTTCATTTCCGGCAGGTGAAACAGTAGATCCACCAACTCATGATTAATGTAATAGTTTTCCCTTCCCATCCGCTGTTTGACCAGTGTTCCATCCGCAGACAGCGCATCCAGATAGCGGGTTGCCGTAGCACGGGAAACATCCAGATCACGCTCCAGAAAGGCTACTTTGGTATAGGGGTGACGAAAAATATTGTTCAGCAAATCCTGGCTATAAAATTTATGGGTAGCCCGAATCTGCTGTTTGTGTTTCATCAACAGGTCGCGAATCGCCTCGATGAGCCGAATCGTATGCTTTGCGGTCTGTCCAAGACCACGCAACAGGTAAACCACCCATGCTTCCCACAAATCCTGATCGCGCACTTGCTGTAAAAGCCGGTAATACTCGGCCTTGGTTTGATTGATATACCGGCTCAAATACAGGATAGGACTGTCCAGCAGTCCCTCCTTAACCAGAAACAGGATGTTGACAATACGCCCCGTGCGGCCGTTTCCGTCATAAAAGGGATGAATGGACTCAAACTGGTGATGAATGAGCGCCATTCGGATCAGGGGATCCAGATCGCCCTCCGCGTGGATGAAATGCTCCAGATCAGCCATGAGCTGCGGCACCTTCTCCGGTGAGGGCGGCGTGTAAATCACCTCACCGGTGCGCTCATGCTGTAATACCGTGCCCGGCGTCTTCCTGAATCCGGCGCTATTCCCCTCCAGCGCCGCCTGAATCTTCAGTATCGTGTTCAGCGTCAACATCCGCCGCCGCTTCACATCGTCAAAACCCATGGCCAGTCCTTCTGCATAGTGGGTCACCTCTTTGGTCACCGCATCCCTGTCATCCGGTCGTAACTGGTAGCGATAGAGCGCATCCTGCGTCGTAATGATATTCTCAATCTCGGAACTGCTCTGCGCTTCCTGCAAGGTAAGGGTGGAAACAAGAATTCCCTCATTGGGAATTGTTTTCGCAACACCTTTTAATTCGGCCAGATAGCGGTGCGCCTGCACCAGTTCGCGCATCACCGCAGGGGTTTCCAGCGGCGTACTTGGCGGCAGCGGCGGAATAATCGTTTCGGTCATATGCTCAAATATAGCTGGTTCTGAGAAGATGTAAACTAACCTTCTCAAAAACATCCATTTTTGAGAAGGTTAGCGTGGCTTGCTCATATTCCCCGCATTGTGAGTTCTTATGTCGATGCCATCGACATCAGGATACGACGTGTCGAAATTTGTCCGATTCTTCGACACGTTATTGCCCTATATGGCGCAATTATCAGAATTGCGCCACTAAAACCCACTATTGCGCCATATAAACGTGTTTTATTTGTCGCTTACCCTTCTTATGTGCCGCATACACAGGCTTAAATGTCGCGAAATAATATTTCTGAGACTGTGAGAATGGGGTGGTTTTATGCTCGGATTCCTTTGATATCGTTTCCATCCCATTTAAGTGGACCTATTTTTCTTGCCAAATAAGGCAAATCGTTCAGATACATCATGGGCACATGAGTATTAGTAATTAGCCTGGAATCAATAGAGCGAACCTGGGGTAAATATCCAACTATTCTTCTGATCGATGTGGGATTCTTTCTAATCCAATTTACTCGTCGAGTGTGCTTGGCCAGTTCATCTTTCGCATC
>CAZVLQ010000015.1:0-52844 GCA_964628185.1 uncultured Zetaproteobacteria bacterium
AAATCAGGTCGCAATCCGCCTATATCAGCCTCGCTCGTGCAATATGCGGGCTAGTTTCCTTCATCTTTTTAATGGCGCGGGATTCAAGCTGACGCACGCGTTCAATGGACACGCCCAGTTCTTCTGCGAGCACCTTGAGTGTGCTGGGCGGTTCTTGCAGATAACGCTGTTCAATAATGTAACGATCCCGCTCGGATAGCTGATGCAGCGCCGATTGCAGTTCCTCCTGCTGGTGCCGGCGCCAGTCTTTCTCCGCCACCTCATCTTCGGGCGTGCCCTGGGGCGCCGGCAGGGCGACCACCATGTTGCGCCCGTCCTCCTGGTCGGCGTCCAGTGAAATATCCCTTTGCAGAAAGGCATTGGCGATGGACTGATACTTGTCGCCGGAAATATTGAATTTTGCCGCGACCTCGTCCACGTTCTTTCCTTCAATGGCCGCGATTGCATGCTTGGCCTTCTGCAGTCCCGCGAACACCCTGCGTTGCAGCTTGTTGGTGCCGATCTTGACAATACTCCATGAATGCAGAATGTGTTCGTGAATGGCCGCGCGTATCCACCATGATGCATACGTGGCAAGGCGAAAACCGCGTTCCGGATCGAAATTTTTGATCGCCTGCATCAGGCCGATAGTGCCCTCCTGGATCAGGTCTTCTTCCTGCAATCCAAAGTGCCTGTATTCCCGCGCGATGGCGGCGACCACGTGCAGGTTGGACATGATCAGTTGCTGGACGGCATAGAAATCGCGTTCATCCCGCCAGAGACGGGCCAGACGCTGTTCCTCTTCCCGGTCCAGCCGCGGAATGCGGCGCAATTCCCGGTAAAACAGTTCGAGACTGGTGATTGGCCGCAGGGAAGAAGGCGAATGGCTCATGATCGTTTTATATCTATAATTGCGCGGACCGAAAATTGCAAGCCTGTTCCGGCCGCCGGGGGCTACCTTCTGCTGCGTTTACGATCAATTTCACTACGCAGGCGTTTGCGAAGACGGATGGTTTTCGGCGTAATTTCAACCAGTTCGTCATCAGCAATAAACTCGATGGCCCTTTCCAGCGTCAGCCGGACAGGGGGTACAAGGTCAATGGCATCATCCTTGCCGGAAGCGCGCACGTTGGTCAGCTTTTTGCCGCGCGTGGCATTGACGACGAGATCATTGTCCCGGTTATGGATGCCGATGATCATACCTTCATAAAGGCGTTCATTCGGACCGATAAACAGCCTGCCGCGTTCCTGTAGCTTCCACAATGCAAAGGCGACGGATTCGCCATCGCCATTGGAGATCATGACGCCGTTGGGACGGCCCGGAAGTTCTCCGATAAACGGGCCGTATTCATGGAAAACATGGTGCATCACGCCGGTGCCGCGCGTATCGGTCAGAAACTCGGAGGTGTAGCCGATCAATCCCCGTGTCGGGCAGTGAAACTCGATGCGGCTGCTGCCATTCTCATTATTCCGCATATTGGTCATTTCGGCGCCGCGCCGCCCCAGTTTCTCGATCACCATGCCCTGATATTCGGAGGCGACATCCACCGTGACATGTTCATAAGGTTCCTGCCTGACGCCATTCACTTCACGTGTAATGACCGCGGGACGGGATACGGCCATTTCGAAGCCTTCGCGACGCATGTTTTCAAGCAGGATACCGATATGCAGTTCTCCACGGCCGGAAATCCTGTAGATATCGCCGGTTCCTGCCTCGTCCACGCGCATGGCTACATTGGTGCGAACCTCTTTCATCAGGCGATCCCTGATCTGCCGCGTGGTGATAAATTTTCCTTCCGTGCCGGCCAGCGGCGAGTTGTTGACGTGCAGCTCCATGGTCAGCGTTGGTTCGTCCACATGAATGACGGGCAGGGCGGAAGGTTTTTCCCTGTCCGCGATGGTTTCCCCGATATGAATAGTCTCCACTCCGGCCACGGCCACAATATCGCCGGCTTCGGCGGATTCAATCTCTGCCCGCTGCAAACCCCTGAAGCCAAGCAGTTTGCTGATGCGCGCCGGTGAACGTGATCCGTCCGCGTGCAGTACCAGCACATCCTGTCCAGGACGGATACTGCCATTGGCGATACGTCCAATCACGATGCGGCCTATATAGTCATCCCAGTCCAGCGTCGTGGCCAGCATTTGCAGGGGAGCCCCGGCATCGCCCGACGGTGGTGAAACATGTGCGAGAATGGTCTCAAAAAGGCAGGTAAGGTTTTCGGACTTTTCGGCCGGATCGAGCATGGCATAGCCGTTCTTGGCCGAGGCATAGATAACGGGGAAATCAAGCTGTTCATCGCTGGCGCCCAATGCGGCGAAGAGGTCAAATGTCGCATTCAGACAGGCATCCGGATCGGCGTTGCCGCGATCAATCTTGTTAATTACCACAATTGGTTTGAGCCCCAGGCTTAATGCCTTGGAGGTCACAAATCGCGTTTGCGGCATCGGTCCCTCGGCTGCATCCACAAGCAACAGAACGCCATCGGCCATGTTCAGGATACGCTCCACCTCGCCGCCGAAATCCGCATGCCCGGGCGTGTCGACAATGTTGATCAGCGTATCCATGTACTGGAGGGCCGTATTTTTGGCAAGAATGGTAATGCCGCGTTCGCGTTCAAGCTCGTTGGAATCCATAACGCGTGTGACAACTTCCTGATGCGCATTAAAGGCGCCGGACTGCTTCAGCATTTCATCCACCAGCGTGGTTTTGCCATGATCCACATGGGCAATGATGGCGATGTTGCGGATTTTTCGGGACATTCTGCTACCTCGGGTCAAAAGTGGCGCGCATGGTAGCAGTTTGTGCTTTCAATGATAGTGCATGAGATTTTAAGATGCCAAAATCGTATTCTTCGCACATGCGATTCAGACTGCACGGAGATTTTACTCCCAGGGGTGATCAGCCACAGGCCATTTCCGAACTTGTCGCAGGCGTGCATTCAGGCAGCAGGCACCAGGTATTGCTTGGTGTTACCGGTTCCGGCAAGACCTACACGATGGCCTGTGTGATCGAGCAGGTACAAAAGCCCGTATTGATCATGGCGCCGAACAAGACGCTTGCCGCCCAGCTTTATGGTGAGTTCATGCAGTTCTTTCCCGACAACGCGGTCGAGTATTTTGTTTCCTATTACGATTACTATCAGCCCGAGGCTTATGTACCGCAGTCCGACACCTACATCGAGAAGGATTCGTCCATCAACGAGCATATTGATCGTATGCGCCATTCCGCCACAAGGGCACTGCTGGAACGTGAGGATGTGATTATCGTCGCCTCGGTATCCTGCATCTACGGCCTGGGCAGTCCGGAGGCTTACGCGAACATGCTGCTTTATTTTGAATCGGGCCGGGAAATTGACCAGCGTGCAGCGGTCGCAAAGCTCGTCGAACTCCAGTACGAACGCAACGATATGGATTTTCATCGCGGCACCTTCAGGCTGCGTGGTGATGTGCTGGAAATCTTTCCGGCCCATGCCGAGGATTTTGCCGTGCGCATCGAATTCTTCGGGGATGATGTGGACGCAATTTCCCGCTTTGACCCGTTGACGGGAAAGCGTATTGAATCACTGCACAAATACACCGTCTTTCCGAAGTCTCATTTTGTTACGCCGCGGGGCCAGCTGATCAGGGCCATGGATGCGATCAGGACGGAGATGGCCGGACGCCTGGCCGAATTGCATGCACAGGGAAAGCTGGTGGAAGCCCAGCGGCTGGAACAGCGTACGATGTTTGATCTTGAAATGATTCAGGAGGTGGGCTACTGCACCGGCATTGAAAACTATTCACGTCACCTGACCGGACGCGCACCGGGAGAGCCACCGCCGACCCTGCTGGACTATCTGCCGAACAATGCCCTCGTCATTATTGATGAATCACACGTCACCGTGCCGCAGATCGGCGGTATGTTCAAAGGGGATCGCTCGCGCAAACAGACGCTGGTGGACTATGGATTCCGGCTGCCGTCGGCCCTGGATAACCGGCCGTTGCAGTTCCATGAATTCGAGGCCATGACGCCGCAAACCATTTACGTTTCAGCCACACCCGGGCCGTATGAAATGGAATGCTGCAAGGGTGAATTTACCGAACAGGTGATTCGTCCCACGGGGTTGCTTGATCCCGAGGTTGAAGTACGTCCGGCCACATCCCAGGTGGATGACTTTATTTCCGCCGCCGGACGGGTCATCGAAAAGGGCTGCCGCGTGCTTGCGACCTGCCTGACCAAACGCATGGCCGAAGACCTGACCGAGTACCTGAATGACCTGAATCTGAAAGTTCGCTATCTGCATTCGGACATTGACACGGTGGAACGCATGGAAATTCTGCGCGATCTGCGCCTTGGGACCTTCGACATTCTGATTGGCATTAACCTTCTTCGCGAGGGTCTGGACCTGCCGGAAGTGGCGCTGGTCGCTGTGTTCGATGCGGACAAGGAGGGCTTTCTTCGTTCCGAACGATCGCTGGTTCAGACGATCGGGCGCGCCGCCCGCAATGCCGAAGGACAGGTAATCCTTTATGCGGACAGGATCACTGATTCCATGCGCAGGGCCATGCGCGAAACGGAGCGGCGCCGCAACAGGCAGCTGGCATACAATCGGGAGCATGGCATCACGCCCCGCACCATCATCAAGCAGATCAGGGATATCCTGGGTTCCGTGTACGAAATGGATTACGGACACATTCCGGAAGTAGCCGAACCGGAACCGGAACTGATGTCAGATGCCGAGCGCAAGGCACGGCTTGCAGTCCTGGAACGGCTGATGCTCGAGGCTGCCGCTGATCTTCGTTTTGAGGATGCGGTGAAATACCGCGATCAAATTGATCGCCTGCGCCGGTCCTCCGGCGCAGGCGCATAAGTTTTGCACATCGTTTGTGGATAAGTGTGCCGTGTTTTCCGACAGGGCCTTTGGACAGTTCTCTTTTCGCCCCGAATAGAACCATGCCTAAATTACAGGCTTGTACAAAAAAGTGTTGTATGACATAAAGTTAACACCATATATCTCCAGTAGTCTGTAATATTTCACAACGGAAGTAGTAAGCCCCCTTGAAACCGCCCGGACAACCCCCATATAGCAAATGAAGGCGGTGGTATCCGCCGGATCACGATGAAGAATGGAGGTGTATGATGACACTGGTACGTTGGACTCCCTGGCGGGAACTGGAAGAAATGCAGCGCGGCCTTTCGCGCATTCTCGACGATGTGCCGTTCGGTGGTTTCAGGGAAACAGAGCAATGGGCACCGGTCGTGGATATTCGGGAAACCGATGACGCCCTGCTTGTCCAGGCCGAGCTTCCAGGCATTGACAAGAAGAACGTCAAGGTCGAGGTGAAGGACGGTGTGCTGACCTTGTCCGGTGAGCGCAAGTACGAAAAGGACGTGAAAGAAGAGAACGTCCATCGTATTGAGCGCTCGTATGGCAGCTTCGTTCGCAGCTTCTCACTGCCGACGAATGTGGATACGGATCATGTGGATGCCACTATGAAAAACGGCATTCTCGAGGTCCGGTTGCCAAAAAAGGAAAGCGCCAGGCCAAAGGCAATTACAGTGAAATAAGCGCTTTCCCTGAGCGTGCGGGCTTCATGTCCGTAAAGGGCCGCATCACGCGGCCCTTTACGTATTTTCCTTCAGATTGCGGATTGGCGCCCACTCCGGGCAGATGACACCGGCGGAAATGACATATTTCATGCCGTCTTCGACACTCATATCCAGCGGGATCACGTCTTCTTCAGGGACGTAAACCAGAAAACCCGAGGTTGGGTTCGGTGTCGTAGGGACAAATACCGTGAGCAGATGCCGCTCCGCGCGATGCTGAATTTCCCCTTTGTCCACGCCGGATACGAAGGCAAGTACAAACAGCCCCGGACGGGGATATTCGATCAGAACCACGCGTCTGAAGGTATCCTTGTTATCTTGCAAAACCGTTTCCAGCACATGCTTGAGGGCGCCATAGACCGTTCTGACCAGGGGAATGCGGTTGACGATGGTTTCACCCAGATGCACGAACCATTTGCCGATCACGCTCGCACCGACCATGCCGGTGAGCAGCACGATGATAAAAGTTAGCGCTACGCCCAGTCCCGGGATGTGGAATCCAAGCAGATGGTCGGGTTGATAGGGGGCGGGAACAAGCCGAATGAGGCCATCCATCATGTTAACGACGGCGGCAAAGAGATAGATTGTTACCACGATGGGCACGAGCAGGATAAGTCCGGTGAAAAGCCAGCGCTTAAAACGGGATGAAACACGCATGTGTTGCTCCTTGTGTACAAAATAATTCTGTATTGTGCGCAATCATTCATGTTCGGGAAAGAAGCGCCTGCAAAGCAGGCCCGCATTTCACCGTTAAGAACGATGGTGTTCTGATCCGCATGCAAGCTTGCACAGGCACGCGTAATGTGGAACAATAAGGTATGGATTATGGAGTGGATAAGAGCCTTGGACTGACTGAAGCGGCGGCAATCAGGATTCGGAATTTGCTGGCCATGGAAGAAAACGAATCAATGCATCTGCGTATTTTCGTTTCCGGCGGCGGCTGCTCGGGATTTCAATACGGCTTTGCCTTCGACGAGGCGGTCAGGCAGGATGATACGGTGGTGGAAAGCCATGGCGTGAAGCTGCTGGTGGATGCAATGAGTCTCGACCTTCTCAAGGGCGCTGAAGTGGATTACCAGACCAGCCTGCAAGGGGAGTCCTTCGTGATTCGCAATCCGAATGCGGCCTCGACCTGCGGTTGCGGCAAATCCTTCACGCCGTCGGAAACCGGCAGCGGTTGCGCCAACGCCGGTTACTGATTTCTCTCTCTTTTTTACTTCCCGTAAGAAAACTGGTGGAGCCGGCCGGGATCGAACCGGCGACCTTTACATTGCGAACGTAACGCTCTCCCAATTGAGCTACGGCCCCTTGCGGCATACCTGAATTGCCAGCGGCGGCGGATTGTAGCACCTGAAATACAAAAATCATCATCTTCGGATGATTGACCTGACTTGTATCTTTCCTAAACTTCGCCGCCATGATCCGATCGGAATCCCTGAGTCGTTACTATGGACACCAGCCTGCGGTGCAGGATCTGAGCTTCCATGTGCGCCGGGGCGAAGTGATGGGATTGCTGGGTCCGAACGGCGCCGGCAAGTCCACGACCATGAAAGTGTTAACCTGCTATCTGCCGCCCAGTTCGGGCATGGCGACGGTGGACGGGATTGCACTGGATGAGGATAGCGTGGCGATTCGCCGGAAAATCGGATACCTGCCTGAAAATGCACCATCCTACGGTGATCTGGATGTCCGTTCACATCTGAAATTTACCGGCCGTATGCATCGCCTGCCCACAGCCACGCTTGCGGA
Source organism: uncultured Zetaproteobacteria bacterium (assembly GCA_964628185.1). Lineage (GTDB taxonomy): Bacteria > Pseudomonadota > Zetaproteobacteria > Mariprofundales > Mariprofundaceae > CAZVLQ01. The sequence continues at coordinate 7,316 of CAZVLQ010000015.1, forward strand.
TCGCATCAATGAAATTGGCGAGGTGTGCGGGCTTGGGTCCGTCATGCATCGGCGCATCGGCGAGCTGTCCAAGGGATTCAGGCAGCGTGTTGGCCTGGCCGCGGCCATGCTGCATGATCCCGAATGCCTGATTCTTGACGAGCCGACCACCGGACTTGATCCCAACCAGATAATTGAAATTCGTCAGTTGATCCGCAGGCTGGGGGAGCAAAAGACCGTGCTGTTGTCTTCGCATGTACTGCCCGAGGTGGAGGCGGTCTGCGATCGCATGATGATCATTGACAAGGGGAAATTGCTGGCACTTGGCACCGTCACGGAACTGGCGGGCCGGGTGCAGGGTGGCAGCCGGCTTGAGCTTGTGGTCAGGGATCATGCGGAGGAATTACTGGCTGCGCTGGACGAGCGCTTTCCGGATGTCGATGCCGAGATTTCCGATGCTCCGGATGGCCGGCGCATCAGTATTCGGCACGGAGATGCGGGGACCCCGCTGGCCGAGGCAGCGTTTCATGCCGCCGTGGCGGCCGGAAGCACGATACTTGAAATGAGGCGGGAGCAGGCAAGCCTTGAAGATGTGTTTCGCCGCCTGACGGGAGATGAGGAGTGAGTGCCCTGAAGATATCGCCCGTTGTGGGCATGATCTGGAAGGAATGGCGCTCGGCGGTGGATACGCCACTGGGTTACGTGATCGCGGTTGCCTTCCTGCTGGCATCGGGATTCTTCTTTGGTAACGGGCTTTTTCTGACAGGTCAGGCGGACATGCGCGATTTCTTCGCCATCCTGCCTGTTTTGTTGATGTTTTTTATGCCGGCCATGGGTATGCGTACGCTGGCCGAGGAGAAACGCGGCGGCACCTTTGAACTACTGGCCACGCTGCCGGTATCCACGGCCCAGATTGTGGCGGGGAAATACCTGTCGGTGTTACTACAGATGGGTGTGTTGCTGGCATTGACCCTTGTCTATCCGCTCAGTCTTTCCATGCTCGGCAATGTGGATGCGGGACAAGTCGCCGCATCCTATCTGGCCGCCTTTCTGCTGGCCGCGTCCTATGCCGCCATCTGCCTGTTTGCCTCTTCACTGACGGAGAATGCCGTCGTGGCCTATGTGGTCGGATTTTCCCTGCTGCTGGCAGCCTTCCTGCTGGTGCAGGCGATGCCGCTGTTTTCTCCCGCAATCCAGGGCTGGGTGGAGGCTGTCAGCCCGTTGCAGCATTACCGGAACATGCTGCGCGGCATTGTTCGAGCCGATGACGTGGTGTTTCTGCCGGCCCTGGCCGGCGTATTCCTGGCGGCCACGGTCTACCAGCTTGAACGCCGGAGGTGGATGTAATGGCGCCCATGGACCGGAGGCACGCGATACGCCGGCGGGCACTGATCACGCTGCTGGTCTCAGTGCTGGCCGCCGTTGCCCTGACGATGGCGGCTACGGCATCCCGTCTGCGCTGGGATGCAACCGGGGACAGGGTCTATACGCTTTCAGAATCAACCCGCAAGGTTCTGAGCACACTGGATGAACCGCTCTTGATCCGCGCCTATATCACGAAAGATATGCCGCAGCCTTACGGGCGCATGCGTCGTTTTATTGAGGATATGCTTTGGGCCTACCATGAAGCGGGCCATGGCAAGGTGGGATTTGATGTTGTGGACCCGGCCGGTGATCCGGATGTAGAGACATCGCTTGCCGCACTCAATATTCCAAAGGTGCAGGTGCAGGTGGTGGAGAATGATCAGGCGCAGGTCAAGCAGGGCTACATGGCTGTAGTGATTGAATACGTGGATAAAAAGGAAAGCATTCCGGTGGTTCGTACCGAGCAGGGATTTGAATACCTGCTGACGCGCAAGATCAGGAAACTTGTCGGCAAGGGTCGGTTGAAAATCGGCGTCGTGAACGGCTTTGGCGCCAGGGATACGGCCCGGCTGAAGTCGTTTAAACATCTGGTGGAAGATGATTACGAACTGGTAGACGTGGCGCCGGATAAAAAACCGCTGGACAAGGATATCCGGGCGCTGATCGTGGCGGGCTTTGGCAAGCCGCCGACGAAGCGCATGCGCTTTAGCCTGGATCAGTTTCGTATGTCCGGCCACGGGCTGCTCGTCCTGGCAGGTAATGTGACGCCGCAGCTTCAGCTCGGGTTTCAGGTCAGGCCCGTGGATGTCAAGGCGAATGAATGGCTGAAAGATTTCGGCGTTGCCGTCGAACCCGGGCTGGTCATGGATCCAAGAGCATCTCGCATCAATGTGAGTCGCAGGCAGGGAATTTTCATGTTTAACAGCGTGGTGGATTATCCCTTTGTCCCACGCATCGACAGCATGGACGAAAGCAATCCCGTTACACGCAGTCTGAGGTCCGTAGCCGTGCCGTTTGCCGCGCCGCTCACATGGGCTGGAAAAACGGCCCCCGGCAAGGTGCTGCTGTCCTCATCAGCCATGGCAGCCGTTCAATCCGGTCCTTCCTACAACGTGGACCCGCTTGTGCCGATACGCAAGCGTTTTGACGGTATGGCGCGCAGACGCCTTGATCTTGCCCTGGTGCGTGAGGGAGCGGCCACATCCGCGTTTCAGGCAAAGGATGCGCCTGGGGCTGATAAAGCATTCATCCCGACTACGAAGCATTCACGCCTGATGGTGATCGGCAGTCCGGCCATGCTGGACGACCAGTTCCTGGACAGCGGAAACATGGTTTTCGCACTCAACACCCTGGACTGGCTGGCCGGGAATGAGGATATGATTGAGCTGCGTTCCCGTGGCGTTACCGAGCGGCCGCTGCAAACGTTGACGAACAGCACACGCGCCATGTGGAAGGGATTGTGGATGTTTGGTCTTCCCGTCCTGGTGGCCCTGGCCGGGCTGTTGCGGTGGCGACAGTTGCGGACACGGGCGGCAATCTCATGAAGCGAGTAGCGGGATTTCTGCTACCGGGCATCCTGATTCTTGGCCTGCTTGTCTGGGCCGGCTGGCGCTTTTCACAGCCGGCAAGAGCGCCTCAGGAGGGTATGCCGAGCCTTGCCGCCATGGATACCACCCGGGTCGCCGCCATCGTTATCAAGCCCGGCGCCGGCAAACCCGTCCGGCTGGAAAAACATAAGGGCGGCTGGATACTGGCGGGCAGAAAGCCGACACCGGCGGATCGTGATTATATCGGGCAATTGCTGGATGATCTTGCGACCATGCGGATCATCCGCGTGGTAACGCATACACACGCCCATGATGCGGAACTCGGTCTGGACAGGGGCGTGCACGTGAGGCTACTTGATGCGGGCAATACGCCATTGCTGGATATCATGGTCGGCAAACAGGCCAGTGATCTGATTTCCACTTATGTGCGCAAAAAAGGCAAGCCGGAGGTTCTGGCCGTGGACAGGGCGCTGGTGTGGCAAATCAGTCGCCCCACCGATGCATGGAAGGCGCCATCGCCGGTAAAAACGGACAAGTCCGTCGGCAAAAACGGCAATCGGGGAGCAAAGGCCTCTCCCTGACGACGCCTCATCCGTTCCCGTTCAACCGCTGGCGTATTTTCCGCACTTGCCGCAAGCAGCCGCTTGCTCCACGATAAGCGTATGAAAAAACTTGCCGGTAGAACCGTAAAGTTCAGCCTTGTTTTTCTTGGCCTGCTGGTGCTGGGGCTGCTGGCGGCGCCATTCTTCATCAACGTCAGCAGCTATAAATCCATCATTGTTGAAAAGGCCGAGCAGGCCACGGGGCGCAAGGTCACCATCGGGGATATCCATGCCTCTCTCTTTCCTTGGGTGGGCATGCAACTTGATAATGTTCACATTGCCAACCGGCAGGGGTTTACCGGTAAGGATATTCTGCGCGCCAAAAGTCTGAACGTACAGATGGCGCTGCTGCCATTGCTGAGCAGACGGGTGGAAATCAAGCGATTTGTACTGGATGGCCCGGAATTGCTGCTTGAACGCAATGAACGGGGCGAAGAGAACTGGCGCGATCTTGTGCAGCCGCCGGGAGCCGCTGCACCTCAAGCTGCCGGCGCTTCTGCCGCTCGTGCGCCATCCGGCGTTACAGCTTCTCCACGGAAAGGCTCGATGCTGGCCGCCCTGAGCGCACAATCGCTGCGTGTGGAAAACGGGGCCATTCATTACCGGGATTTGCAGACTGGCCGGGGCATCAACCTGGATGAATTCAACATTACGGTGGAGGATGTGCAGCTTGAACGTCCGGTGCGCGTACATGCTTCCGGCAAGCTGGCCGGGGCGATGTTTACGGTTGACGGCAAGGTGGGACCACTGGGTGACCCGGGTGCCATCCGTGTGGCGAGCCTGCCGTTGCAGGTGAGCATCAAGGCGAAAGCGGTTCCGGTGGAAAAGGTGGCGGAATTTGTTCCCGTCCTGAAACGTCTGGGTGAAGGTGAACTGGGTGGGGATGTGCGGCTGGAGCAAAGGCCGGACGGGCTCCGGATATCGGCCGGAACGATTGTCCTGCATGGCGGCCATGAAGTCGATCTCGCCTGGAAGTTTGAAATGCCGAAGCCGGAGCGTCTGAATCTGGAGCATGCGGCCCTGCGGGTTGACGGCAGGGACGTTGCCGGTCTCAACGGCACGCTCCAGGGTATCGGACACGTCCTCAAGTATCAGCTGCGCCTTAACACCGTTGCGATCCAACGCGAACAGTTATCTGCGTGGTGGCCGGACCTGCAGCCCATGTATGCAGCGCATCCCGGACCCTGGGAACAATTGAAGCTGGGTTTGCTGGCCGCGGGCGACATGAAACATGTGGAACTGCGGGATATGCAGCTGATGCTGGATAAGGAACTCGTCCAGGTTTCCGGCAATATCCGGTTTGGAAGCATTCCAGATACTCGACTTCGCATTGCCGCGAGAACCCTGCACCTGGACCCGTGGTTGCCACGGCCCGGCAATGCAGCCGGAGCACCGGTGCCAGTCGGGAAGGTCGGTGAAAGCAGTGCCGGTGCATCCATTGAGCCGGTAAGAAAACAGACGGCGGGTACGGCATTGCCGCCCGGCGGAGGAGGCGCAATCGGTGCCGATGTGTCGCTTGTGCCGGTGCGGGATCAAACAACCGGCGCCAGAATTGTCCCGCCGCAAGTCGGTGCTTCAGTCGCCGCCAGGCAGGATCAGACGAACACACAGCCTGTTCGACAACTCCCCGCTACATCCGGGCCTTCCACGCCGATTGCGGTCAGGGAGCCTGATTTGCGTTTTCTGAAACCGTGGCGTGTAACGGCCGGTTTGCAGGTTGATCACCTTTTTCTTTACGGCCTTGATCTTGCGCACCTGCAAGCCTCGCTTGCGGGGAAGGGCGGCATTTTTCGCCTGAACCCGCTGCATTTTGAACTGGCCGGAGGTCAGGTTAATGAAAAAGCCAGTTTGACGGCAGGGCGTTATCCCGTTCGCTGGTCGGAGTCCGTTCATGTCAGCGGCGTACAGTTACAGCCGGTGCTCAAGGCGCTGGCCGGAATCGACACCATCGGCGGTGTGGCGCAGATGGAGACAAAACTGAATGGCACCGGTCTGCTGCCGGAGACCGCTGTACGCAAACTGGGCGGCAAAGGCAGAATCCTCGTACGGGACGGTATGATCAGGGGATTCGATATTGCGGGGATTCTCAGGAACCTTACCACGCCCGGCCGACGGGGCGGGCCCGAGCAGACCGATTTTTCACAGCTTTCCGGCAGCTTCAGCATCAAAAGCGGCACTGTCCATAATGATGATCTGTTCATGGCTTCACCCCTGTTTCGCCTGACCGGTTATGGCCAGATCGCCCTGGCGGACAAGCGTCTTGATTATCATGTCAAACCCAGGCTGGTGGGCACATTGATCGGCCAGGGAGATACCGAAACGGTCAGGAAAGGGCTGGTTGTTCCCCTGCATATCACGGGTCCGCTTGATTCCCCCAGGGTGCGTGTAGAAATGGATATCAAAACCCTGATTGGCAATGTCGGTGGCATCAAGGGTATACTCAAGGGGAAAAAAGGCGGGCTGAAGGGCATTCTGAAGGGCATTCTGAAGGGCGCCAAGCCTGATGCAGCAAGCCCCGGCCAGTCTGCGCCTCCACCTGCATCTTCGCAGCCGGCCAGCCCCGCAGATCAGATCAGGAAACGCTTGAGGGAATTGTTGCCGGGATTTTAACCTAACCTGTTCATGAACAGGTTAGGCTAAATACCTTTCGGGTTTCAACACTTCTGCCTGCGAGCGGATTTTCATATCAGGATAAACGGGGGGACAATGTTCGAACGAATCAGGCTACATCCCGAGCGCCCTCATGCGCGCCTGATACGTCACGCGGCCGAATACATGCGCAAAGGCATGGCGGCGGTCGTGCCGACGGAAACAACCTATGCGCTGATGGCGTTACCGGAAGCTGCCGACGCCATTGCCGGTATACGCCGGTTGCGGCACCTGGACGACCGGCACTGGTGGTCGCTGGTATGCAGCGATCTGTCCCAGGCTTCCCATTTTGCCCGCATGGATAATGAGGCCTATCGTTTACTCAGACGCTGTCTGCCGGGGCCTTATACATTTATTCTTCCGGCCAGTTCCCGTTTGCCGCGGCGTGTGTTCGGCAAACGCAGGGATGTCGGCATCCGCATGCCGGCTCATACCGTGTGTCGGGCGCTGCTGGAGGAGCTTGATTCCCCCCTGCTGGCAACCACCCTGATATTTCCCGATGAGGAAGAAGCCGCCGTTGATCCCGACACCTTTGTCCCATACCTGAGAAGCGCCGGTTTGCTCATCCTTGATGCAGGGTGGGGCGGCATGACGCCGACGACCGTTATTGATTTGTGCGGTGAGGGCCCGGAATTAATACGTGAGGGCGTCGGTGACTGGCCATGCTAGGAGCCTGTCGGACTTAGGAGAATTGTAGCGAGCAGGAGCAAGCGGCGCTGTGCCGGTAAGGGCGGGAAACAACCATTCCGTTTCAAAGGCAAACTGTTTTCTCTGGATGGCTTACTGTTTGATGTGGCGATGGAGATATTTCCATTGGCTAACTACAACAAGAAAAGATAAGTGGGACAGCAGTGGCCTTCAGCCTTTTTGTGAGGCGTATAGTAGTAACTTAGGGATGAGGAGCAGTTTTTCTGCCTTGCACAGAAAGGAGCATGTCACCATGATGCCGAATCTATTATATTCAGAGGTGTAAAGATGGCTCGAAAATACGGAAGGCAGGCTCCCGGTGATCCTGTCATGTCCATGACGCCGGAGGAGCGTAAATCCGCCATGTCACTGGCCGGTATTTTCGGCCTGCGAATGCTGGGGTTGTTTCTCATTCTGCCGGTATTTTCACCCTATGCACACGGACTGACGGGCGCGGCAGAACATCCGGCCATGGTCGGCATGGCGCTGGGCGCCTACGGTTTGACACAGGCGCTGCTACAGGTGCCGTTCGGTATGCTGTCCGATAAAATCGGACGAAAGCCGGTCATTGCCATGGGCATGCTGCTTTTTGCCATTGGCAGTGTAATGGCAGCCATGTCCGATTCCATCACCGGCGTGCTGATCGGGCGTATCATACAAGGCTCGGGCGCCGTAGCTGCCGCCATTATTGCCCTGGTCGCCGATCTGACCCGGGAAGAGCATCGCACCAAGGCCATGGCCATGATCGGCATGACCATCGGCGTGTCCTTCATGATTTCAATGGTACTTGGACCTGTCTTCGGCCATCTTGTCGGTGTCGCCGGCATCTTCTGGCTAACGGCGGTGCTGTCCCTGTTTTCCATCCTGTTCCTCTATCTGGTCGTACCTGATCCCGAAAAAATTATGCACCACAGGGATGCAGAAATGACCATGGGCATGCTGGGTCAGGTTCTTAAGAATAGTGAGCTGTTGCGGCTGGATTTTGGCGTGTTCGTGCTGCATGCAGCCTTGACGGCCATGTTTGTCGTGCTACCCATGGTTTTGATTGATCCGAATCACCTCCTACTGGCAAAAGCGAATGAGTGGAAGCTTTATCTGCCGGTAATGGGTGGGGCATTCATACTGATGGTGCCGCTTGTGATTGTCGCCGAGGCGAAGCGCAAAATGAAACAGATTTTCATACTTTCCATCGCCTTGCTCGTCGCCGCGCAGTTGTTGATCGCCCTCCGGGGCCATTCACTGGGTTTGATCGCTGCGGCCATGTTCGTGTTTTTCGTTGGCTTCAATGCGCTTGAGGCAATCCTGCCTTCGCTGATTTCAAAGATCGCTCCTGTTTCAGCCAAGGGAACGGCCGTGGGTGTATACAACACCTGCGAATTCTTCGGCGCCTTTGTCGGGGGCGTACTCGGCGGTTTTCTATATATCCCCGCTGAACATAACGAAGCACAGGCTTTTTTTGTTATCGCCGGTCTGCTGGCGGCATGGCTGGTATCAGCACTGGGTATGGCGCAGCCGCGCCATGTGGCAACACGCATGCTGCACGTGAATGTGTCCAGTGACACTGCGGCGAGCGCCTTGCACGAACGGCTTCTGGAAGTGCGTGGCGTACTCGATGTGGAAATCTTTGCCGACGAGCAGGTGGTCTATTGCAAGGTGGATGGTAAACTGCTGGATGAAGACACATTCAATATGGCTGTTCGGGCTGATTGACTTCAGGGCTAACAGACCGGTGCGGGCTGATCGGGAGGGGGAAATGATTGAGAAAGGATTTGAGTGGCTTCTGTGGAACAGCCGTTTTATCGTCATCCTTGCCGTACTTGCATCCATCACCGGTATGCTGCTGCTGTTTATTCTTGCGGCTGAAAGCATGGTCCATCTGGCCTGGCAGTTTATTGAAATAAGCTTTCTCGGAATACCGCATCCGGGTTACCATGTCGAAGCGATTGGACAGATCATTTCCGCGGTGGATGATTTTCTGCTCGGCACCGTGCTGCTGATCTTCGGGCTGGGTCTGTATGAACTGTTTATCAGCAAGCTGGATATTGCCTATGGAGACAAGCGCGCCAGCAACATTCTGATGATTTCCAGCCTTGATGATTTAAAAGATCGCCTGGCCAAGGTGGTATTAATGATTCTCGTAGTGACTTTTTTCAAGGATGTTCTGCATGTTACCTTCGATAATCCGCTGAATATCCTGTACATGGGTGCAGGCATCCTGATGGTGTCCCTGGCGATCTATTTTAGCCACAAGGCGAGTCATTAAATGGCTCTGTGTAATCCATTGATATAATGTAATATCCTGTCCATCAGATGTCCGGCTTCATACAATATGCGGGTTAACCCGGATCAGCCCCCGCTTTTACGAAAAAGCCGCCTGCATACCGCTACCGTCCAGCTTGACAGAAACAGTCCGCATAACGTCAGTACGACCGTCGCGCCGGAAGGCCAGTCAAGCACATAGGAGAGAAAAAGCCCCGTCCAGGTGCCGGCGAGGGACAGGAGCAGGCTGATGATCCACAGGCTGAGCAGACCCCGGCCCCAGAACCAGGCGCCGGCGGCCGGCAGGACAAGCAGTCCTGTTGTAAGGACAATGCCGGCGAGCTTGACGCACATGACGACCGTCAGGCCAACCACGGCATAGAGAAAAAGGCGAAAGAACGTGACCGGCAGGCCGGAAGCGGCCGCGGCCGTGGCATCAAAAGCAATACTCCACCAGGCCCGTGCCGCCCAGAGCAGGCTGCCGAAAATAACACTGCTGCCCAGCAGCAGCCATTTGAGGTCGTCCGCTGAGACCATCAGAATATTCCCGAACAGCAGACCGAACAGGTCAACATCGTTTTTGCTTGCGGTAGAAAGCAGAATGATGCCCACCGCCATGGCTCCGGCAAACAGTACGCCGGTTCCCGCATCCTCATTCAACCCCCGCTGGCGTGGAAAGGACGTCAGCATCAGGGCGATGGCCGTGGCTGTCGCCGCGGCGGTGGGTAAAAGAGGCAGTGCCAGCACCACTGCCAGTCCCAGACCGGCCATGGTGGCATGCGATACGCCCACGGTCAGGAATGCCAGCCTGTGGGCCAGAACCATGACTGACATGCCGGAGGCAACAACGGCAATCAGCGTGGCGGGTAACAGTGCCCCGCGCATGACTTCGCTGGCCAGAAAAGCATTCATGAAGAAGGTGGGTCGGATGGCTCATTGCAGCCTATGCAATGCGCATCATGCGCCACGACATGCATATGGCCGCCGTACATCGCGTGCCATACCTTTTCAGGGACTGTTTCACCGCGCCGGGCATGGTAATGAATGCGTATGTTCAGGCAGGCCACCGAATCCACATAATCGCTGATGGCGGCGATATCATGCTCCACCATGATAATGGCAATGCCCTGTCTGTCGCAAAGGCCTCTGAGCAGGCGATAGAGACCGGACTGCGCCCTGGGATCCAGGGCCGCCGTGGGTTCATCCAGCAACAGCAGACGGGGAGATGCGGCCATGGTCCGGGCCAGACGCACCCGTTGTTGCTGGCCGCCGGACAGATTCCGGTAATCCTTTTCTGCAAGTGCTTCAATGCCGCTCAGGGTCAGCGCCTGTTCCACCGCCTTTCCCTGTCCGATTCGAACCCATAGCGGTGCATGGTAGGCGGGAAGTCCCATGGCGACGACATCACGCACGCGCAATGGCAACATGGGTACTTCTTCCTGTCGCTGACTCAGAAATCCGATTTGCGCCAGCAGGCGGCGGCGATTACTGCTCCGCAGACATTCACCGAACAGGTCGACATGGCCCGCCTCCGCCTTGCGCAAGCCGGCGATGACGTGCAGCAGGGTACTTTTACCGGCGCCGTTCGGGCCGACGATACCAAGGAAATGTCCTGCTTCCACCCCGAGATTAATGTCCTCCAGAATCCGCTGTCCCGAACGGCCCACGCTGACATGGTTTGTACGAATGACGGGACTGCTCATGATGTCAACCTGTCTGGCCCGGATGATTCATGAGTCACCCGGGCAAGATTCAGGCGCATCAACTGTACCCATGACATCGTACAGTTTCCCAGCGGATCCAGGTGAAGTATGCCCGTATTCGCCTGGCGCCCGGACAGCCAGATCAGTCCTTGATTGGAATGGCGGATATCCGCCCACAGCGAGGCGGAAGGATGCGCATGCAGGACGTCAAGGGCATGTTGCAGCCGGCGCGGGCGGATGCCGCCATGATGACGCGGTTCCAGTACCGCCAGCACAGGCACCCTGAAATGTCTGCAAAGCCTGAGCCATGCGGGATGCTGCATGATCACCCCCCGCCGTCTGAATGGCGCCAGCGAAGCATCCCATTGCTTTTCAATTTGATCGCAGATACGCAATGCCCTGTCCAGTGCACGGGCAATTTCGTGTTTCCGGCCAGGCGCCAGCCGCCGTAATCTGGCGGCAAGGACAGGAAGCATGCGCCGCACTTCACCCGGCAGCATCCATGCGTGATCTGTTTTCGGCCACAGATCGAGCGTTCGGCCCGGCAGATGAATCCCGGCCCAGTTGCCATCATCGCGGCTGGAGCGGATCAACAGCTTCGCCTGTCTGAGACGACTTACCTGTTTCGGCGTAAGCCGGACATGATGGGCATCGGCCCCGGGCGGGAGCAGACAGCTCACCTGAGCCTGTACGTCCAGCATGCGAACCAGGCCGGCCAGGGGAGGGAGGGTGGTCATGATCGCAGCCTGGGCCGTAGTTGGAAACGCGAGGCAGACGAACAGATAAAGAACGGGCGGAAAAAGCGCGGGCAGCCACCTGAAATGGTTGCTCACATGCCGGTGGTGACCGATAGTGGCGAAACAGATGCGGAAAGGTGGCTTGCCATACATTGGAAGCGCATGCTATGGAAGGCGCCACCGCCAGGCAATGAACATACTTCGCTGCACCGGTACGGACCGCGGCGGTGGAAGGCATGTTTCTCCGTCATGGGATTTTCAGTCGCCATCACTACAGGGGAGTATCCGGTAAAGTGTGATAGAATGATGGCGTTATTGTGGATGTATTCCGCATCAGGTATATGATCAGTGTCGGTCGGCCGGGGAGGGATATAATTAGATGGCGGTTTATGCCGTGGGCGATATTCAGGGACACTACGAGCCGTTGCGAAAGCTGCTGGCCAAGATTCCCTTCAGGCCGGAAAAGGACCGCCTCTGGTGTGTGGGTGATCTGGTGAACCGGGGACCGGATTCACTGGAGGTGTTGCGTTACCTTCGATCGCTTGGTGATGCATGCATCTGCGTACTGGGCAATCATGACCTTCATCTGCTCGGGCAGGCCAGCGGAGAAGCGCCTTACCGACGTGATACCCTGCATGCAGTCCTGGCTGCACCCGATCGAGATAAGCTGATTGACTGGTTGCGCTACCGGCCGATGCTGCACATGGGTGACAGGCTGGGCTGGTGCATGGTGCATGCGGGCCTGCCGCCGGACTGGAGCCTGGCAAAGGCCGGAAAACGGGCGCGGGAAGTGGAGAAGATTTTGCGCTCGGAAGCATGGAAGGAGTTCTGCCGCCATATCCACAGCCAGGATTTCCCGCATAGCGAACCGAAACGGAAGGGCGTATCCCGCCACCTGTTTACCGTTGCTGCATTAACGCGAGCGCGATACTGCACGGCGCACGGCCGTTTTGACTGGAAAAATCGCTCCGGCCTGCCCGGTGCACATGAGCAGGCATGGTATGCGCATCGGAAGCTGGCATGGCGTGACGATTATCGCGTGGTATTCGGCCACTGGGCAGCCAGAGGACTGGTGACGGATCAGCCACACGTTCTGGGACTGGATTCAGGGTGTGTCTGGGGAGGAAAACTGACGCTGGCGCGTCTGGATCGAGCGAAGATCAAGCTGACATCGGTGGATTGTCCTGCCTGTCAGCGACACGAAGATTAACCCGGGTTAAAGTGTCTTTTCGTACGTGATGCTCAACGGGGCGTGGTCGGAAAACCACTGGCCGGTATAAACCTCGGCCGAAACCGCGCTTGCGGCCATTGCCGGCGTTGCAATCTGATAGTCAATGCGCCAGCCAACATTTTTTTCACGTGCCCGGCCGCGATTGGACCACCATGTATATTGCTCGCGACCGGGATACAGTCGGCGGAAGACATCCACAAAGCCCGTTTCTTCAAACATACGGTTCATCCAGGCTCTTTCTTCGGGAAGAAAGCCGGAATTTTTCCTGTTTCCACGCCAGTTTTTCAGGTCAATCCTGTGATGCGCGATATTAACATCGCCGCAGAGGATGATTTCCCGTCCACCGGCCCCGAGTTTTTTTATCCACGGCAGAAAACGGTCAAGAAAAGCGTACTTGACGGCTTGCCGTGCCGGCGAGCCGGAGCCGGACGGAAAGTAAACGCTGATAATCGAAAGCCCGCCAAAATCCGCCTGCACATAGCGCCCTTCCGCGTCCATGCCCGCCCATTGATCGCCATCCAGACCGGACAGGCCAAGATGCACGCGATCCGCCTTGCGCCGGCAATAAAGCGCCACGCCGGCATAACCCGGCCGCTGCGCAAAATGACAATAGCGATGGAAACCTTCCGGCCTGGCGGTTTCCGGCAACTGGTGGGCGTGGGCCTTGAGTTCCTGCAGGCAGAGAACGTCGGCCTGCCGGTGGTCGAACCAGTCGAAAAAGCCCTTGCGGGTCGCGGCGCGAATGCCGTTGACATTACAGCTTATGATCCGCACGGGACCTGAAGAGCAGTACAAAGGGCGGGGTTATTCATGCTGCCAGTGCTCGATATCCTGTCTGAGCCTGTCCCCACTCACGAGTTCCTTTGCCTCCGGCACGAACACAGCCAGCCTGCGGGTGTTCAAATGTTCCAGCCAGCCTGCCAGAAACTGTCGATAGACTTCATTCATGCGCGTATCCTGTTGCACGGCCTCGGGACCGATGTAGCCGGAAGAGGAAGCAATCTCGCCCCTGACGGCGATATTCAGGTTGTCGATGATGCCGCTGTGTGATGTATCCAGCATGCGGAAATTACCGGCCAGATCAAGAAACAGCAGCCATGGCGTTCCCGATTTTGCCTGCCGGATGGCCTCAAGCATCTGCTTTTTATCAGGTATGGGAGCTGAAGACATGCGGTGAGGCACGGCATGGGCGAAGATACCGCGCATGAAAAAGTCAAACATGCCCGCTTTCGCTTTCGGTGCGAGCACATGCTCCCTGTCCTTGCACAGGCGTCGCCCGGACCAGTTCTTGATAGCGCGCATGTCTGTTATTTGCGCATCGCCTTCCCTGGCATCCTCGGCAAAGATACAGGCACGCCAGTTTTTACCATCCTCCAGCAGACGCCAGGCGTTGTCGCCCGCTGCATCAATGGCATCAATCGTAAAAACGGGGTTCACGCGATGCTTTCAATGACAGGCATTCTGCTCTCGGTATCCAGCTTCAGGCACAGTTCTCCTTTCAGCATACGCAGCATGTCGTTGCCGATCAGTTCCTTGCGCCAGCCGTGCAGGCAGGGATTGTCCGGCAGCCTGTCCATCGGGAAAGAACCGTGGTTCGCCCATGAGGCAAGTGCCGCGATATCCTGTTTGCTGGCAAGAATGTTGGCGGCGATATGGTTTTCTTCAGCCCGCAAACGGACCAGGGTGGACAGTAATTCCATGCGCATATCCGTACCGTTGCTGCGCCGCGGGGTGGATTTGGGTCTGGGCCATTCAGATTCAGGACACCGCCGGCCACGGTTCCATGCTTCCAGGATGTCTCCGCCGAAACGCTGCGCCACCCCGTTGTTGATGCCGCGAATACGGGCAATCTGGTCGGCTGCAAGCTGGGTCTTTCTGGCAATGGCGAGCAGGGGTTCATCCGATATGATCCTGCGACGGGGAATGTTTCTTTTCCGCGCATATTGCTCGCGCCATGATGCCAACTCCCGCAAGACGGCCAGATGTTCGGGCTTGAGCCTGTTGGCGCCCTTAACCCTCCAGAAGATCTCCCGGGGCTCAATAAGGTAGGTTTTTTTATCACATAAGAATGCCTGCTCTTCATCCAGCCAGGCAAGTCTGCCGCAGGCTTGCAGGCGTTCTTTCAGGTACTGATAAACAGGCATCAGGTAGATGACGTCATCGGCGGCATAACTTAACTGGGCGGCACGCAACGGCCTGGCGAGCCAATCGGTGAAAGACTCCGCCTTGGGGAGGGATTTACCCAGCAGCTTGCAGACAAGATTGCCAAAACCGACCTGCTGTCCGTAGCCGAGCAGAGCAGCGGCAACCTGGGTGTCGAACAATGGCAGTGGAAGCCCGCCGCTTTCCTTATAAACAATTTCCGCATCCTGACGAACGGCATGAAATACCTTGAGGATATCCGGTCTGTGCATCAGGGCCCAGAGCGGAGACAGGTCATCAATGGCCAGTGGATCAATCAGAAAACAGGCATCACGCGAAGCAATCTGAATCAGCGCAAATTCGGGATAATAGGTGTTTTCACGGTGGAACTCCGTATCTACGCAGAGCGTGCTGCATTTACCCAGCTGCCGGCAGGAGTGGTCAAGCGCCTCCGGGCTGTTGATGAACTCGGGCGTCAGTTGCAAGGCGTTTTGCATGGCATGAAGCCTAGTAGGCCTGACCTTTACACACAAATGCACCCGCACTCCATCAGTGCAATGGATGAAAACGAATACGATTGTCGCGGAACAGTTCAAACTGCCTGCGCGGCACCTGGAAGGGGGCTGCTGCCTCGATGGCACGGACCAGCGAGGCATCCAGCGCCTGATTGCCCGAGGATTCAAGAATGCGGACCTCGCGAACGCTCCCGTCGGGGTTCAGAATCATTTCCACCAAGGGATCACGAACGTCCCTGCCGATATTGGGTACCTTCCAGTGGCGCTGGACCGCGGCCTGAATCATGGTGACATAGCGGTTGATTTCCCGTTTAGACAACTGCCCCTGAAGCAACTGCGCAACTTCTGGGTTCACCGGTGCGACTTTCGTTACGGCCTTTGGTGTGTATTTCGTTGCAGATTCCAGCGGCTTGAAGGGGTTGAAATTGCTGGTCGGGCGGGATTTGGCTCTGGGGCGTATTTTCAGCCTGGGCGCAGGTTTGGGTTTCGGTTTGGACCTTAGCTTCAGCTTCACAACTTTTTTCGGTCTGGCATGATGCTGCATCTGGCGCAGTTGCTGCCCTGAAATAAGGCGCACTTCCACGCTCACGGGATGAAATTCCCTCAACCGGTGATGCCAGAGACCGATGCCGGCGATAAACGCAAGCACGAAAAGGTGCAAAACCACCGCCGCGGCGTAGTCCAGGGCCGAGAGGGATGCATGGTTTCTATGCTTAACGACGAGGCTCTGTGACAAGTCCCACCTTCTGGATATTCGCTTTGGCCAGCCGGCTCATAACCTGGGCGATACGCTCGTAGGGCGTCTTTGCATCGCCGCGGATAAAAACCGGCAAATTCGGTTTTTGCTTGCGTATGGCAACAATGCGTGGTGCCAGTTGCCGAAGCCGGATGGCGCGCCTCTGCAGGTAAATTCTGCCATCCTTGCGCACCGTTACCACCAGCGGTTCGATGTTTTGCTGCATGGGGGGCGATGAGGCCTTGGGAAGGTTTACATTTACACCTTGGGTAAGCAGGGGCGCCGTTACCATGAAGATGATCAGCAGGACCAGCATCACATCCACCAGAGGCGTGACATTGATTTCACCCATCGGTTCGGTGTCCTTGTCCCACTTGCTGCTACCGGCCCACATAATGTAGATCCTCCGTTAGTCCTTGATATATTTGGAAATAATGTTCAGAAACTCGGAAGAAAATTGTTCCATGGTTGCCGCCATTCGTTTCAGGTCCGCCGTGAATTTATTGTAGGCTACCACGGCGGGGATGGCGGCTACCAGGCCAAAGGCGGTGGCGACAAGCGCTTCGGCAATGCCGGGGGCCACGGCCGCCAGAGAGGTGTTGCGGGTCAGAGCGATATTCTGGAAGGCGTTCATAATTCCCCACACCGTGCCGAACAAACCGATGAAGGGTGAGGTGGAGCCCACCGTTGCCAGAAAGGCCAGATGCCGGCTCAGGCGTTCCAGTTCGCGAGACAGGGCGGCATCCAGGGCGCGGCGTATGCCATCCAGCTTGCTGCTTGCGGTTACCTTGTTCGGAGCCTGCGCGCGCGTCTCGTGCTGCCGGTGACGTATGAATTCCCGGTAGCCCGCCTGAAAGATATTTGGCAGCGGACTGTCCGGATAGCGCTGGGGGATGGCTGCCAGCACTGAATCCATGTCCTTGCCACTCCAGAAAGCGGAAGCGAATTCGTCCGATTTATGCCGGCTTTTGCGGTACAGGCGCCATTTGTTGAAAATGACGGCCCAGGACATCAGCGACAGCAGCATCAAGAGCCCCAGTACGATCTGCACCACAATGCTGGCATGCAGAATCAGCGCCCATACCGATAGATTTCCGCTCATTTTTCTACTCCTGTTGATGAATTTGCGACCAGTCTGGACTGCATCAGATGCAACACTTCCGCGGGAATACGGCGCGGGTGCCCATTGCGGCGCATGCAGGCCAGTCGAATCTCGGCTTCGACCAGGGTGCTGCGATGCTTGCGTATGTTTTGCCGGAATGCCAGGCGTGCACCTCCGGCCTGAATCAGTTTGCTGTCCACGCTTAACATATCATTGAAATGAGCCGGCTCCAGATAACGCACATGCGCTTCCGTGACCGCGAACATGGTATCATCGGCCGATTCCAGTTCGTCCAGTTCAAGGCCGGCATCACGCAGGAACTCGGTGCGGCCCCGCTCCATGAATTTAAGATAATTGGCGTAATACACCACACCGCCATGATCGGTATCCTCGTAATATACGCGTACCGGGAAGGTGTGTATGAATGTGCTCACAGCAGGGACTCCTGTTTTCCGGAATCCGGCAGTTCCCGTGCCAGATGGCTGTAGGCCAGCGGCGTGGCGATACGTCCCCTGGGTGTTCGGCTGATCAGCCCCTCCTGCAGCAGATAGGGCTCCAGCACCTCCTCGATGGTTTCTTTTTCTTCTGAAATAGAGGCTGCCAGGGTATCCAGGCCCGTCGGTCCGCCCGTGAACTTGTCGATCAGCGTGGTGAGCAGCTTTCGGTCCATGTAATCCAGTCCCAGCTCATCCACTTCCAGCCGCATCAATGCTTCATGCGCCACCTGTTGCGTCACCAGCGCGTCGTGTTCCACCTCGGCGAAGTCGCGCACCCGGCGCAACAGGCGGTTGGCGATACGGGGCGTACCGCGGGAACGGCGGGCAATTTCGAGCGCCCCCCTGTCATCCACGGCAATGTTCAGTAATCCGGCCGAACGGGACACGATACTGGCCAGTTCCTCATGGCGATAAAACTCCAGCCGCAAAACCACGCCGAAACGGCCGCGCAGGGGCGTGGTCAGAAGCCCGGTGCGTGTTGTGGCGCCAATCAGCGTAAAGCGGGGCAGGTCCATCTTGATGGATCGTGCCGCCGGGCCCTGGCCGATCATGATATCAAGCTGAAAATCTTCCAGAGCGGGGTAAAGAATTTCTTCCACTTGCGGGTTCAGACGGTGAATTTCATCGATAAAAAGCACATCGCTTTCTTCAAGATTGGTCAGCATGGCCGCCAGGTCCCCGGTGCGCTCGATGACAGGCCCGGAAGTGGCGCGGATATTCACGCCCATTTCGTGCGCCACGATGTTGGCCAGTGTGGTTTTGCCCAGGCCCGGCGGGCCATAGAGCAGCACGTGATCCAGCGGTTCGCCCCTTTTTTTTGCCGCCTGAATAAATATCGAGAGATTGGCGCGGATTTTTTCCTGGCCGATATATTCGGATAGCCGGGTGGGGCGAAGGGCGGCATCCCAGTTGTCGCTATGATGGATGGCTGGGGTAATCAGACGTTCGTCGTCGCTGGTTTGACTCATGAAACAGCCTTCATGGCGGCCTTGAACATGGCTTCAAGATTACCGGTATCGTCAATACCCTTGAGCGCGGCATCAATCTGGGCCGGCCTGTAGCCCAGGTTGGCCAGGGCCGAACGAACATCCGCGACGACGGAAGAAGCACCGGCGCCTTCCACTCCGGCAGCCAGCTTGCCTTTCAGTTCCAGTATAAGCCGCTGCGCCGTTTTTTTGCCGATGCCGGGCGTGCGTGCAATGGCTGCATCGTCGGACGCATCAATGGCGCTCAGCAGCGCCTCCACGCTCATGCCGGAAAGCAGATTCATGCCCGTGCGCGCGCCGATACCGGAGATTCCGGTCAGTTTACGGAAAATGGCGCGCTCACGCATGCTGGCAAAGCCGAAAAGGGCAAGCTGATCCTCGCGCACATGCGTGTGCACAAAAAGTTCCGCCTTTTCACCCGCCTTCAGGGTGCACAGGGTCTGCATGCTTACAAACACCTCATAACCGACTCCACCCACATCAATCAGGACCGAACCGGATGGATCGAGATCGCGTACGCAGCCTTTAAGCCAGCCGATCATGCCGCACATCCCGCGGACCTGCCTGAAGACGTCTGCATATGACTGGCATGACAGATGGCAACCGCCAGCGCATCGGCGGCATCTTCCTGCAACGGGGAGGGGGGTGCAAGCAGCAAGCGAACCATATGCTGGATTTGTCCTTTCTCGGCCCGTCCAAAGCCCGTGACCGCCTGCTTGACGGCCGTAGGACTGTAGGGTGTCACCTTAAGTCCCCCATGCGCACAGGCCGCGATCAGTGCTCCCCGTGCCTGGCCAAGCTTCAGGGAGGAAGCGGCGTTGCGCGACATAAATACATCCTCCATGGCGACGAAGTCGGGATGATGCGTGTCGATCACATCGCAAAGACCCGTAAACAGAGTGGAAATTCGATCCGTGAATTCACCGTTTCCGGCGGCAATCACGCCATGCGCCATATAGGCGAGACGTCTTCCATCCGACTCAAGCACACCATAGCCCGTCCGACGGGAACCGGGGTCCACTCCGAGAATGCGCATCAGGCCCTAACTCAGCCGCTCCATTTCGGCATCGTCAATATCATAATTGGCGTACACGTTCTGAACATCATCCAGATCCTCAAGCCGTTCAATCAGGCGCAGCAATTTCTCGGCGGCTTCACCTTCCACATGGATGGTATTTTCCGGGATCCATGAAATTTCAGCTACCTGGGGCTTCAGATTCCGGGCCTCCAGCGCCTCTTCCACACGGGTGAACTCGGAGGGATCGGAAGTAACCTCAAAACAGCCCTCGTCCGGCTTGTCCGCCACATCCTCGGCACCCGCCTCCAGCGCCGCTTCCATCAGCGCCTCCTCTTCCACTCCGCTACGGTCGAACACGAACAACCCCTTCTGGTGAAACATCCAGGATACGCATCCCGATTCACCCAGATTGCCGCCGCCCTTACTAAAAGCGGAACGCACGTCGGCCACAGTGCGGTTACGATTATCGGTCATGCAGTCCACCAGAATGGCTACGCCACCCTGGCCGTAGCCTTCGTAGCGGATTTCCTCGATATTCGCGCCTTCACCGCCGCCCGCACCCCGTTCGATGGCGCGATCAATGTTGCTCCCGGGCATATTGACGTTGCGTGCGGCGGTGATGGCCGCGCGCAGGCGCGGATTGGCATCCGGATCAGATCCGCCCATACGGGCGGCAACGGTGATTTCACGAATATAGCGGGTAAATACCTGCCCGCGTTTGGCATCCGCCGCTGCTTTTTTATGCTTGATGGTCGCCCATTTGGAATGTCCGGACATAAATGAAAAACCCCTGAACCAAATTTAAGCCGCAGGCTAACACGCCGGCGGGGGCGGCGTCATGGGGGGCGGGCTTGACTGATCAGGCATACTTGGGGAGCGTGTCCGGGATGCGCGGTTTAAATTGGCTGCTGGGCGCGGGGATGCTTGTGGTGATCCCCGCGGCGCAGGCGCAGAATGTATCCACGTCGATTGAGCGCGCGGCCTTTTTACCGACGCCGCATGGCTGGCCGCGACATATCATTGTGCACGGCGATCAGGTATTGCTCAGCAATGGCGAAACCTACGCCGGCTTGCAGCGTATCGACTGGCGACAACCGAAGGCGCCTCATCTTGCCCGGTCCTTTGACGTCGGCAATTTCGGGCGTGATGCCGTGTTACTGGAAAAACGCGTTTATGCCCTGGCCAATTATCATGGCGTGACAATATTTAATATTGGCCGGAACGGGACCATGCGCCGCAGCGGACACTGGCGGCTTCCCCCACCGGCAAACCATGGCGAGCGTCTCGTGGGCCTGGCGCGGCATGGCCGCCATTACCTGTATCTGCGTATCACATCCGAGGGTGGATGGAAGGACTGGCCGGCCCATCCGGTGTCGCCCCGGACCGGCCTGTACATGCTGGATGTCACTGATGCGCGGCGGGTGCAGGTCCATTTTCTTGGCGACAGGCCGCTGTTTAATCGGATCGAAGGCATGCTGGGCTATGTGCTGCGCGGGGCGTTCCTGGATATTTATGCGCTCGATCGGCCGGATGAACCGCGCCTGATCGGAAGCTACCGGGCGGCCGGAAAGATTTCTGCCATGAGCGTGGAACACGGGCGCCTGTGGTTGATCGTGGATGGCCGCGCCCTGGAAATCGTGAATATCTCCACACCGTCCCGCCCCCGGCGTCTGGCCTATAGCGAAGACGGCGGCATGCAGCAGGCTGCCTCCATCGACGTGAGTGATGGCTGGGGCTACATCGTGGAGTCCGGGCAGGGCTGGGGAGGCCCTGATCGCGGAATCCATGTGTTCCGCTGGCAAGGCGGCCGGTTACGGCATGTGCGTCATGTGCAATGGCCGCGCACGAATCTGCAACACATTGTGCTGGCCGGAACAGCGGCCTATGTGACCGATAATTTTTACGGCGTCTGGCGCCTGAACCTGTCCCGGCCTGACCTGCCCTCACGGGACGCCCTGTATATGAGCGCCGGGGAGATTCAGCAATTGCTGGTTGATGCGCCTCTGGCGTTGGCAAACCTGGAATGGGGAGGCACGGTCGCCATTCTCGACGTGTCCGATCCCCTGCATATCCGCATTCGCGGCTATTACCGGCCCGGCCGTTTTGACGATTACGCCGTGGCGCTCAGCGGGCATTATTTTTACTACGGCAAGGGCCGGGAGCGGCGTATCGTGGATGTACGGCTCCCCGAGTCTCCGGTGGAGGCGGGGACATGGATGCTGCCCGGGGAACCGCTGATGCCGCCGGTTAAATGGCAATCCATGATGTTTCAGTGGATCAGGATGGATGACGGGGAGGTTCGCCTGACCGCCTGGAATATGCATGATCCGCTGCGCCCGAGGCTGGCCGGTTCGCTGGCCTTGCCTGCCGCGTTCGCGGCGAACCTTGGCGCTTCAGCAAGCGATGGCCGGCGCCTGTTTGCCGTTGCCGACAACGAAGTCGTTGCCGTGGATGTGCACAATCCCGCGGATATGCGCCTTCTGGGTGCATATCACGAGCAGGGTATTGGCCGCGAGGCTAATTACCAGTGGCAGGGAGCGGGCCGCCGTGCGGCCCTGGCCGGGAACGCTCTGTACATCATTCAGGGCAGCGAGGCGATGGATTCTCCGCACATTGCCGTTGTGGACGTCTCCCGCCCGCAGCACATGCACAAGGCCTATGTGACGCCGGAAACGCCGCCCGCCTTTCAGGATGACTGGTTTGACGAGCGGCTGTTGCATCAGGGCGACATGCTCAACGATATGTTCGTGCGTGGCGACTACCTTTACGCCAGCGACTACTGGGGCGGGGTGCGCGTTTATGACTGTCGAACAGCCCTGCGTCCTGTTCTGCGCGATTGGGAATTCAAGCCGTATCTGTCACTGATGCCGGAAAACTGGAGCAGGCCGGCCTATGCCCGCGCCATAGCCGGCGGCAAGCTGCACGGGGGGCTCAAAATCAATGCTCAAACATGGGCGAAAAGGCATGCCATCGGGCGCAGAATTTGGTCCCGGCCACTCGTGTATCACCCCGGCTACGACCTGTTTGGCTGGAATATCGGCGGCTTTGCGGGTGACTATCTGCTGCAACCCAAGCTGGGCGGCATTGCCGTTTATCGCGTGCGTATGGACTGATTGGTGTTACGGCAGGTCCGGGAGTCTGACGGGATCAGGCTACTAATTCAGGGCTTCGCCGCGTCCAGAAACATTTGCGAATCGCTTCGAGACAGGCCTGTTCAGTTGAATAGTGTTCCAGCGACAGGCGTACAATCTGTCCTGCTATCCAGCGGCCGATATAGTAGCCGGTCCTGTCATGAAATATCCATTTATCATCCATTTCCTCGGCCTCACGCATACCTTGCTTTTCAAGGCATTCGGATTGCACGGCTGGTTCCGTGACTGCCTGAAACATCAGACAGTTCAAGTGTTGGATATTCCGGATACCAAAGGCAAGAACATTCCGGTGGATTGTGTCAAATTGTCACAAAAGGAAGGAAACACCGTACTTTTCAAGATAGATTGCGCGCAGCTGCGGTCTATCTCGATATTGAAAAAGCTCGGTCAATGCTATCTGTACTTGGGGACCTTGTTTGGCGCTTTTTTTGGTATCAGGCTGGAGGAAAATGGCGGGGCCGCTTCGGGTCTGGCTTTATTTTGCGAGTGAATCCGGCCCGGGCGGCTTCTCGCTGGTCGTTTCGTTTCGCTTCTCCAGCTTGCGCAAGCGCTTCTCTTCCGCCTTTTTTTGCTTGGCGAGCTCTTTCCGGCGCTTCTCGTATTTAAAATTTTGCCTGGCCAACAAGGCACCTCCAGTCGTGACATATGTCCGGCCAACGCAAGCGGAATTGCCGTTGCTGATGCCATTGATACGGACAGGTTCCCAACCCTACCATCTCTTCGCGTTAAGCGCTGCCCTTTGCGCACAGGCCGAAGCCGTTTTTCCGTCTCGCAAAAGGTTCAGGGAACAAACACTTGTAATTTGACGGCGGAGAGGAATGTGAGGAAGCTTGAGGGTATGGTGAGGTTAAGCTATAGTGATAGCCTTGAAATTGTACCGTAACCGAAATTCAGAGCCGGTTGCCAGCTCATAGGCAGCGTTGGCTCTTCATGCAACGAGGTGTCTTATGACTACGGCAACAGCACGACATATTCTGGTTAGCAGCGAAGGACAGTGTGATGAACTCAAGACTCGAATCGAGGAGGGTGCTGATTTCGCCGAATTAGCGAAGCAATATTCAAGTTGTCCGTCCGGACAGAATGGTGGTGATCTGGGCGAATTCGGCCCCGGCATGATGGTGCCGGAGTTCGACAAGGTTGTATTTTCGGCGGACGTGAATACGGTACAGGGTCCTGTTCAGACTCAATTCGGGTATCATCTTCTGGAAGTCACCAGCCGTACAGACTGAGTGTCCCTTTTAACCCACATTCAGACCTGAGCAGGTCTGAATTCCGAATCCTTCATGCAATATACGGGTTAAGTATCTGCTATCCGTTTCCGGCCGTGGTCCCACAGGTGGTGGCTTCACCGTGCCGGAACACTAGAAGTTCACGCGGCCTGATCGGAGTCCATGCCTCGTTGTCGGTCAGGGGCAGGGTGGCGATCACGGCCACGACGTCATGCGGCCTGGTCATTTCACGGAAATCAACCGTCACATCCTGATCGATCAGATGGGCCGGGCCGAAGGGCGCCCGGCGCACAATATAGCTCAATTGCGTGGCGGCGTGGGCGAACATGGAGTCGCCGTTGGACAGCAGATAATTCAATGTTCCCTTGCGCGCCAGTGACGCACTGATATCGCGCAGGGCGGCGTGCAACTCCGGCAGGGGCGGTTGCCTGTCAAAGCGGGCCTGGAGGGCGTTCAGGATCAGGCAAAAGGCGCGTTCGCTGTCGGTATCACCCACAGGCCGGTGGCAGCCCGAATGCGCGGGCACGCGCTTCAGGTCGCCATTGTGTGCAAACAGCCAGTAGCGGCCCCACAATTCACGCATGAACGGGTGCGTGTTTTTCAAAACAATTCCGCCCTGCGTGGCCTTGCGGATATGGGCAATGATGTTCATGGACCGGATGGGATAGCGTTGTACAAGCTCGGCCACCGGCGAATGCGCTGACGGCCTGGTATCAATAAACAGCCGGCAACCCCGCCCCTCGAAAAAGCCGATCCCCCAGCCGTCACCATGCTCGTCGGTCACGCCGCCACGGGCGCGGAAACCGGCGAAGGAAAACACAATATCGGTGGGCGTATTGCAGTTCATGCCGAGCAACTGGCACATAAAGGCTACACCCCCCCGTGAACGGATTCTTTCACCGGGTCAGACCCGTTCGGACACGGTTGTCATCACCGTGGAGGCAAACTTCATCAGGGATTTAACGGGCCGGGGAAGTTCTGCGGCGCCGAGGGATTCGGCCAGCCGGGCATGCCCCAGTTCGTCTTCCTTCATCTGTCTGACGATAGCGCGGCTGCGCAGGTCTTTTTTCGGCAGCCGCTGCAAGTGCTCAACCAGATGGCGTACCACCTGGTGCTCGGTCTCGGCCAGAAAGCCGAGATTCCAGCGATCTCCGGCAATACCGGCGGTCATACCGATGGCAAGCGAACCCAGATACCAGAGCGGATCAAGCCTCGAGGTCCGCCCATCAAGCTCAAGCAGCCTGCGTCTGCACCAGTTCAGGTGATCACTTTCTTCGGTCGAAGCGCGGTTGAGCCGGGTGCGCAATGATGGATCGCGGGTAGTCAGGGCCTGGCCCTGATACAGCGCCTGCGCGGATACTTCACCGGCATGGTTCACGCGCATCAGACCGGCAGCCGCCTGTTTTTCCTCCAGGGAAAGGAGAGGGAACTTTCCTCCGCCCCTGTCCGCCGCCGCGGCCGGATAGGGACGGCTGGAGGGTTGTACGCAGAAAATGTTGTTGAGAATCTGATCGGCCTCCCCGATCAGGGCGTCAACGAGCGAATAGTGACGGAAACCTGGCACGTGCATGGTGAGACCATACAGGATGAGCGCCAGCCTTCGCAAGGCGCACGATCGTCGGCCAAATCAGGCTAACTTACACGGACAAAGGCACTTAGGCATGTCATCCACAGATTCTGTGGATAACTTTGTGGATGAATCGCTTCTTTTACATGAATGCCTGCACTAGATGACATATGGATGTCATGTGCCTATAAAATAACCATTCAGTATCCGGCTTAATAAACAAACACTT
Organism: uncultured Zetaproteobacteria bacterium; assembly: GCA_964628185.1. Taxonomy (GTDB): domain Bacteria; phylum Pseudomonadota; class Zetaproteobacteria; order Mariprofundales; family Mariprofundaceae; genus CAZVLQ01. The sequence continues at coordinate 33,248 of CAZVLQ010000015.1, forward strand.
GGATAGACATGCTGGATATAATGTTAATATGTTCGCAGAATTTATCTGTTCAGCTTCGGGCATACGCCGGAAAGTGAATAATTTCAGGGAATCAGCCTGGATGAGCACTGTTTCGCGGCCGTTTCCCCGCGCCGGACGGCCGCTTCGATGGTTGCCGGAAAATCGCCGGGCGCAGGTGCTTCTGAAACATCAATTACACGCATCGGAAGTACCGGTACCGGAAAATCAGGGCTGCTGACCACGGCTGTGGCATGCCGTTCACGAACAATGCGGTGGTAAACCGGGGAAACGGCCTTGCTACTCCCCGTGATGAACTGTAAATCCCGGCAGATATCCGCCACCAGTTTTTGCTTCGGCAGATGATTTCCGCCGGCGCTGATCACGGCGCAGATGTGGCGACAGGAGGAATTCATCCCCATTTGCCGGCTGACGTCGAAAAACCATTGCCCACATGTTCCGATGCCTCCGATCAGCGCTTCAGGCAGTGGTTCGGCGTTCTCAAGCCAGAGATGGACATTGGTAATGGGTTGTGTTTTCACAGCCGCGTTAATCCCCAGCAGACGGTTGCGACCCCGCGCCGGCAGGGCGAGAACCGCGGCATCAAATTTCCGCTTGCGGGAAGCCGTTTCAAGCTCAACCGTCCGATCGTCCGCGTACAGGCGACGTACACTTGTAGAAACATGCATACTTACGCCCCTGTTTTTCGCCAGATCGGCAAGCGGCTCAATCAGAGCCTGCTGCAAGGGGTGAGTGAACCATCCCAACCGTGCCGATGCATGATTCACGAAGGTTTCCTTCAGTACGCGAGCGAAGCTTCTGGCATTGGCGTTTCGCATTGTTTCATTCATGGCACCCAGGCACAGCGGACTGAGCAGATCACGCACCAGCTCTTCGGGGGCATGCAAGACATTCAGCCATTGCGCCACGGTCATCCTGCCGTCCACATCAGCCGGCCTGACCAGGCCCAGCCGGATAACGGCACTCAGGCTTTTGATGCCGTGTCCGGGCAGATGGCCGCAAGCCCAGGGCAGGGCGAGTGCAAGGGGGATATGCCGTTGTGGCGCAAGGTGGAAAAGTCCCCGCCGTAATTCCCACAGCGGCAGTAACAGGGATGGCTGCCAGTGGATGTTCCCGCTTGCGCCTGCCTGTTCGAGAAGTCGGTGAGTATGCCGATAGGCGCCCACCAGCAGGTGCGGGCCATTATCAACCCATTGTCTTACGGTGCCATCGAAAAAGGAACGGGTGCGGCCCCCGGGGGAGGATGCCGCTTCAAACAGGTCGACATCGAAGCCTCGACGGGCGAGCCGGATCGCGCATGTGAGGCCGCACAGGCCACCTCCGATCACGGCGACGCGCATCAGTAATCAGGCTCAAATGTGGGCGGCAGATGCCTTTTGAGCGCTTTTTTTTCATGACGCCACATACGCCAGGCAATCCATATCTTCCGGGCTGGCAGGAGCCTTGGCGGATGATTCCACAAATCGGCCTGATGCTTTTGAATTCGCCTGAAATGAGCGTAGTAAATCGCACCCATGAGCAGCGACGGCCTGAGTGATTTTCTGTCCTCATCCGGCAGCAGTGCAAGCGCCCTGGCATAGCAGGCGCCGGCCTTGTCCACGTAATGGGCGATGAGCCTTTGCATGGCGGGTGTCATGTTTCCCTCGCGGAAGTCCTGATCGGTCACACCAAAGCGCGTGCGTTCCTGCTGTGGAATGTAGATACGGCCCCGCCTGGCATCTTCCTTAAGATCACGCAGGATGTTGGTCAACTGCAATGCTTCGCCCAGGGTAGTGGCGAAATCGCGTGCCTTGCGCGATTGATATCCAAAAATCTCGATACTCAACAGTCCCACCACTCCGGCCACGCGATAACAATACAGAGCCAGATCGGCCGGCTTGAGGATCGGCCGGCGGGCAACATCCATACCCATACCGTCCAGCACTTCCATGAACAGTTCTTCCGGAAGATGATAGTGCCGTCTGGCCCAGTTCAGCTCCATGCCGATAGGGTGGCGCGCCTTGCCCGCAAATGCACGGCTGATTTCCTCACCCCAGAATTGCAGCTTCTGCATGGCCACGCTCTGTTCATGGACCTCATCGGCGATATCGTCCACTTCACGGCAAAAGGCATACAGCGCCATCATGGCCCGGCGCTGATCCCCGGGCAAAAACATGAATGCATAAAAGAAAGAAGAGCCTGATCCGCGGGTTTTTTCTTCGCAGTACCGAGCCGGTGTCATACAGTCTCCGCGGCCGGCCGGTAGGGAGGCGACAGGGCATCCGCAAACACCATGGGTGCAAGTACAAGCCACGATGCCCTGCCGAGCTTGGGCCGCTGGTGCAGGGGGTCGGTGGAAAGATGTACGGCTCGCAGTATCCGGCTGCCGCCCCGCAACGTGGCGGCGATCTGCAATTTCAATCTGAATGGCAGATAGGGAAACAGTGCGCGTCCTTTCGTAAACAGCGTGGCTGTGTAATCAACGGCGTGTTCCAGCACCGGCCCGAGTTGTTCGGAAACATCCCCGCCGGGTTCGTCCTGCAGGAGCATGGCACTGTTCAGCCCGGTCTCCGCAAGCCACTTTTCCGGCAGATAGCAGCGGCCATGCGGCAGATCACGGCTTAAATCCTGCCAAAAATTGGTGAGCTGCAGGGCGGTACAGATGGCATCCGATGCACCTTGTGCGACCGGATGCGAGATACCGTGCAGGGCCAGAACCAGCCTGCCCACGGGATTGGCGGAATGCCGGCAATAAAAAAGCAGTTCATCCAGCGTGGCATAGGCATGAATGCTGACATCCATGCGGAAGGCCGTCAGCAGATCATGAAGGCATGAAACCGGAAGACTGTATTTTTTGATGCTGTCCCCGAGGGCCATAAACACAGGGTGTTGCACCGTTTCACGTGTGCACCTTTCCAGCAACACATCCCAGGCATCAAGCTGTTTAAGTCGCTTGTCCGCAGCCGCCGACCCCTCATCGGCCAAATCATCCGCGCATCTGGCAAAGGCATAGATAGCGGCAACGGCAGGACGCAGGTCCCGGCGAATCAGCAGGGAAGCCGTAGGAAAATTTTCATAATGATTCCGTGCCAGCTCCACGCAGTGCTGGTAAGCTGTCTCAATCGTGATGGATTGCCCTGATGCGCCCTGTTTTAACATGGGGACATGGTAGGCGCCGCATGGCTCGCGGCAAGCACGGATACTGTCTGCAATGAAAGGAGCTGGAATTGGCAAAGCATTCCTTCAGGGTTGTGATTATCGGCGGCGGCATTATCGGCTGTTTGACGGCGTGGCGGCTGAAGCAACGCGGGGCTGAACCCGTAATTATTGAACGGGGACGAATCGGCGGGGCATCCTCATGGGCCGGCGCCGGAATTCTGTGTCCCATCCAGCCCTGGCTGTATCCCGACGATTTTACCCGCCTGATCGAGGCAAGCCTCGCCCTGTATCCCGAACTGCAGGAAGAACTGCACATGCGCACCGGCATTTCTCCGCAATGGCTCCGTTGCGGCCTGATGGTGCCGTTTTTTCCGGATGATGCGGTGGATCACCGGCAAGCCGCGCTGGACTGGTCCGCACGCTCCGGCTGGCGCGTGGAGCAGCTCGGGACCAGCCAGGTCAGAAAGGCGGAACCCGCCCTGGCACAAGACGTGCAGGGCGCACTTCTGTGGCCGGAAGTCGGGCAGGTACGCAACCCGCGCTTGTTGAAAGCGCTTCACAAGCTGCTGCAGAATGAAAAAATCGAAACATATGACCAGTCCGAAGTGGAAGGCCTGGAGGAGAACGCCGGTGGTGTGTGCGGCGTGCGCCTGGCAGGCCATCGCGTGGTCAGGGCGGAAGCCGTACTGCTGAGTGCCGGCAGCTGGAGCGGTGATCTGGCTGAACGGTTCGGAATTTCCCTGCCCGTCAAGCCGGTAAAAGGGCAAATTGTGTTGCTGAAATCCGCTCCGGGCAGGCTTTCGCATATCATCAAGCACGACCGCGCTTATTTTGTTCCCAGGCAGGACGGACGTATTCTGGTCGGCGCCAGCATGGAATTCGTGGGTTTCAGGGGAGGCACCACGGTGGCGGAGGTGCATGCATTGCTGGCCGGACTGCTCAGGCTCACGCCTCAACTTGCGCATGAAGAGATCGAGCATCAGTGGATGGGGTTCCGGCCGGGAACGCCCGATGGTCTGCCGTTTCTCGGGCCGGTGAAGGAGAAACCGGGCCTGTGGGTGGCCAGCGGGCATTATCGTAATGGCGTGGCGCTTGCACCGATAACGGCTGAAATCATGAGTGGCTGGATCATGGGTGGAGCACCGTCCCTGGATATGCATTGTTTTCTACCGGATCGCCTGGTCAGACCGTCATTCAGGCTGGGGTTTCCCTCGACCAGTCCGTCCCGGGAACTTGGTGCCTCTCCGGCGCGGGTCTCATGCAGATGAATAATGCGGATTGCATTCATTTGACCGGAGTGACCCATGTCACATACCGGCAACGGCGGTGCCTCCAGCATTTCCTGCAGAAAGTTAGCAGGAGGTGTAATTATGATGATACGTGACAATGTCGGAGTCCGCCCTGTTTTTGATATGCGTGGAAATGGTTCCACCGAGATGCAGTGCCTCGGTATTGTTTCAGCGGCCATGGTTACTCTGATGATTATTATTTCGTTTGTAGTCTAGAAGGCCGCCGGTCCTGGGATGAATTTACTGCACCTGCCTGTGCGGGCACGCCGCATGCAGACAGGCGGCGTGATGGCGCCGCTTGCTTCTGCCCGCTACTATCCTCCCGGATCCAACAGGCTCCCGGCCATCAGGATATTAAAGCATGGCGGCAAAAATTGTGCTCTTGACCGTCCGGCCGTGTTGACACCGGTTCGAAGCCGGTTTAATTTTTCTTACAGCGGTGCACCGGAGGCAAGCCCTGATGAAGCGATTCTCAGAAAAATCTAGCGACTGTATTAAACGGGCCGACTGACAATGGCAATGGACCGCAATATGATACAGATTGCCCGTATGCACGGGGACAGACAGGCATTTGAGGTGCCGTCCGGCAGTGCAAAGGAAGAAGTGCTGTCACCCGCCAGTGGGCACGCCGCCGATTATTCGGAAAAACAGGCCCCGAATTTTACAATCGAGAAAATTGACTGCCCGGCCTGTCTGGTCAATTACAATTTTCAGCTCGAATGGTGCAATAACGCGGCCGAGCAACTTCTGTTTGGTCCGTTTGAACGTTTTTCTGACAATATCGAGGAAAGGAATGTTTTCCAGATCCTGCTTAATGAAAGCAGGGTACGTCAGCATCCGGGCTTTGAGGATATTCTCCGTTTTCATCTAAGCTTGGCCAGGAACAGATTGCCCGAATCCAGGCTGCTGATAGGCAACGTCCACATTGTGCCTGAAGACATGGATCGACTGATCCGTCTTTATGACGAGGTGGATGCAGCCGGGAACGGGCCGATCATCCGTTCCGACACTGATGTCTCCCTTTCCGTGGAGGAGAGCGGGATGCGGCAGATGTATGCCTGCATTTTCCGTGAAGGCATTCTGATCGTGTATATGCCTGCAAGTGATGAATCCCTCCTTTCCTATCTTTCGGGCCGCGCGTCCGTCATCAGGGATTTGCTGAAGAAACGGCGGCCGTTTCTCACTCCCCTGGCCGTTCTCGTAGCTGATCTGCAGGATGCGGTGAGGATTTGCGCCGAACTCCCGCCGGATGAATATTTTGAGCTGATTAATACCATCTGGAGAGCGATGCAACCCTTGCTTCGCAAGTATTACGCCACTTGCGGAAAACATGCCGGGGACGGCATGGTGTATTATTTTTTCCCGCAACCGGAGCACAGCTATCAATTCAATGCATTATGTTTCGCGCAGGAGATGCGGGAGTCGATGCGGGACATCAGCCGGCAGTGGCGACGACGGAAAAACTGGTTGAACGAGTTGCAATTGAACATCGGTCTGGAAGAAGGGGAGGAATGGTTTGGCACCTATCAGACGGCAACCCAGCTGGAAATGACGGTTCTCGGTAAGACGGCGAACAGGGCAGTCAGACTAAGTGAATTCGCCTGCAACGGAAGCATCTGGGCGTCCAAAAATCTGTTGGGGAAGCTTTCTCGCCCGGACCGCGAAAAAATTCATCATGGTATTCACCGCCGGGCCGGGAACGGTCAGGAGATTTTTCTTCCGCATTCCTATTCGCGCATATCCGATCTGATTGATCCGGATAAGGTAAAAAACGGAAAATTGCATGATATTTCCGACCTGGCGGTGACGGAGGTGCTGGACGTAAATTTCCAGCCGGAATAAAGACATAAAAAAGACATTTTCTCTCTCTATTTTCTCTGTGCTCTCTGTGTCCTCTGTGGTGCAACTCTGTTTGGTTCGAGGGAATCAAAGGCATCCACGATAATCGCCTGCCACGTTGCCCTGGAGGCATCGCGTAGCGCTTCCGCCTCGCTCCGGCTGACAAGACCGGCCTGAAGCAGTTCCGCAATGGCGGCTTCCTCGTCCAGCGTCCGGATAACTCCGGCCTTTTGCGCGCGACGCAGTTTTTCCTCCGCCTGACTGGCCGCAAGCACCTTTTCAAGGGCGTTTTCGATACGCCCCAGCGGATCCTCCGGGTCATGCGTGATATAAATTCCCCGGGTCAATCTATCCCTTGCCCCGGTATTTTCCAGAATGGAGACGGCCACGGCATGCGCCAGCGCATCATCCGGAGGCGCGTATGGCCTGCCGAGGGGAAAGATGAAGAAACGCAGCAGCGTGCGTATCCAGCGGCCGGGGAAATTGGCCAGAAAGCCCTCAAGCTGTTGCTGCGCGCAGTACAGGGCATCCTGGCAGACCCATTGCAAATATGGCGTATCTCCCCCATGCCGTCCCTGAGTCTCAAAGCGCTTGATGGCGGCCGAGGCGATGTACATCTGGGCCAGCACATCCCCCAGACGGGCGGAAAGCTGTTCCCGACGTTTCAGGGCGCCTCCCAGCACGGCCAGCGTTACATCGGACGCAAAAGCCAGATTGGCGCTCAGGCGCTCGATCTGCCGAGCATAATACCGGGAGATTCCCGTAAACGGCGGCCGGGCAAGCCTGCCACCCGTCAGACCCAGAAGCAGGCTGCGCACCTTGTTGCTGATCATGAATCCGAGATGCGCGAACAGGGCTTGGTCGAACTCACGCACAGCAGCGCCCTGATCCTCCAGAGCGGCGGCGCGCATTTCCCGCAGCAGATAAGGATGGCATCGGATTACACCCTGGCCGAAGATGATCAGGCTTCGGGTCAGAATATTTGCGCCTTCCACGGTGATGCTGATCGGGATGGCTTCGTAGGGGCGCGCCAGCAGGTTGAGAGGTCCCATGATAATAGCGGTGCCGCCAAACACATCCATGGCATCGTTCACCACCCTGCGCATGCGTTCGGTGCAATGGTATTTGGCAATGGCTGAAATGACCGAGGGCTTTTCTCCCTGGTCCACGGCCGCGGCCGTCATTTGCCGCGTTGCTTCAATGGCATAGGTGTTACCCGCGATGCGTGCCAGGGCCTCTTCAACGCCTTCCATACGGCCGATGGGCGTCCTGAATTGCCGGCGTATGCGGGCATAGGCGCCCGTGGCGCGCGCACACAGTTTGCCCGCACCGGCGGACAGTGAGGGCAGTGAAATGGAGCGTCCGTCGGCCAGGCACTCCATCAGCATGCGCCAGCCCTGCCCGATATGTTCCGCACCACCGATAATCCGGTCCAGTGGAATAAAGACGTCACGGCCGGTCACGGGGCCGTTCTGGAAGGCCTGATCAAGCGGCAGATGCCGCCTGCCGATTTCCACGCCAGGCGTGTCAGTTGGGATCAGGGCCAGTGTAATGCCCCGGTCTTCCTCTTCGCCCAAAAGATGGTCCGGATCGTACAGTTTGAAGGCCAGACCAAGCACCGTCGCCACGGGCGCCAGCGTAATGTAGCGTTTTTCCCAGTTAAGGCGGATAGCCGGCACTTTTTTCCTGCCCTCAAAATTATGTTTACAGACGATGCCGGTATCACGCATGGCGGCGGCATCGCTGCCGGCCCATGGGCTGGTGAGGGCAAAGCAGGGAATCTCCTGGCCCCGGGCCAGGCGCGGCAAGTAATGGTTTTTCTGGTCTTCGGTGCCATAATTCAGCAGCAACTGACCCGGTCCCAGTGAATTCGGCACCATGACGGTAACCGCGGCCGTGATGCTGCGGCTGGCCACTTTCATCACCACGGCCGAATGCGCCTGAGCGGAAAATTCCAGGCCGCCGTACTGTTTGGGAATGATCATGCCGAAAAAACCCTGCTTCCTGATAAAATCCCATACGCTCCGTGGCAGATCATGCAGGTCATGATTAATCTGCCAGTCATCCAGCATGCCGCAAAGTGTTTCAACGGGGCCATCAAGAAAAGCCTGTTCCTCCTTGCCGAGATGCGGGGCGGGCTGGTCGAGCAGTTGTTTCCAGTCCGGCTTGCCGGAGAACAATTCGGCATCCCACCATGTGGTCCCAGCTTCAAGCGCCTGTTTTTCGGTATCAGACATCGGAGGCAGAGCCTTTTTCAGCATAGGCAGCAGGTGGCGACTGATGAGAAAACGTCGCAATAGCGGAATGCTTAGCGGCGCAAAAATAAGGATGAAAAAAAGCCAGACGACAATGAGAAATACCGGCGGCACTGCGCCCGTGGCTGTCACAATCACCAGGATGGCGCCGGTTGCGCCGCTCCACACCGCAACCGGCGCCCGGACAAATGCCAGTACAATCAGGGCGGCCAGAAGCAGCAGCAGGAAACATGAAATCGGCATGAACAACTCCTTATTATCCGCCAGTTGCCACGGGTCTGTTGGATCCATGGGGTGCCATCCGTGGCGACGCCCGGACAAACCGGACAAACCGATTATAGACGAAGCCTTGGAGAAATGACGCCTTTTTCCGGCGACTTGACCCGAACTGGTGCATCACCATAATGCCGCAACCTGCTATCGTAGATCGAATGTTAAAAGGCGGCAGGGAGGCTGAACTGGAAAGCACTTTGCAGGTTCTGTTGCAGGATATTCCCCCGGGTGGATGGCAATGGCACGGCAGTGTCCAGGCGTCCGATTTGCAGGACACGACTTGTGGCCAGGTGGAAGCGTTGCCGACGGGCTGCTCGGATGTAATCTGGGATGCCGCCCTGGAACGAAAAGGCGACTGTTATCACATGTTCGGCGAATGGCGCCTGCAGACCCGGCGGAAATGCAGCCGCTGCAATAATATTGCCGAAATTACCCTGAGCGGCAAGGTCATGCGTGATTTTCGCATGCGGATTTGTGCGGAACGCGATGAGGATATATTGCCGCTTCCGGGACGGCTGAACCTGCTTGATGTACTGCGGGAAGAGATATGGCTTGCCTGGCCGCAGCGTGTGTTATGCAGCCCTGAATGCAGGGGCCTTTGCCCCCATTGCGGAGCCGACCTGAATCGTGCATCTTGCGGCTGTGATATGGATGACGACGCGCATCCGTTTGCGGCGCTGAAAAAGCTGAAGTTGAAAGAACCGGGCGGAAGGCCCGACCCTTAAGAACAGGAGTAAAAAGATGGCAGTTCCAAAGAGAAAAACAAGCACTTCCAAGCGTAATATGCGCCGCGCACATGATGCAATCGGCGTTTCCGCAATGAGTGAATGCCCGAATTGTGGTGAAATGATGCGTCCGCATCACGCATGTCCAGGCTGCGGTCATTACAAAGGCCGCGAGGTCATAGCGAAAGACAACGCCTGATGCCTTCCGCGGAACCGGGAAGGAGACGGATGTGACCCGTATCCTGGTGGACGGACACGGCGGCGATGCAGCACCAGAGGCTGTCATTGAGGCTCTCGGTCAAATCCTGGGCGGTGCAAATGGACTGAAGCTCGGTATTGTCGGGCAACCTGAGGTCCTTACGCCTGCTCTCAGGGCGGGTGGGATTGCAGAGAAGGTCGAGCTTGTTCCCGCCACTCAGACGATCGATATGTGTGAATCTCCCGCCGTGGCCCTGAGGCGCAAGAAAGATTCCTCCATTCACGTCGGCGCTCGTAAGGTGCGTGACAAGCACTGGGATGCCTTTGTCAGCGCCGGCAATACCGGCGCCCTGATGGCGATCTCCAAGATAATTCTCAAGATGCTGCCGGGCGTGGACCGTCCGGCCATTGCGTCCGTGATTCCGGCCATAGGCGGTTGCACGCTGCTGCTGGATTCCGGTGCAAATGTAGAGTGCTCTTCCGAGAACCTCGTGCAGTTTGCCGTCATGGGCTCCTGTTACATGCAGGCGACCGAGAACATCGATTCGCCACGTATCGGCCTGCTGAATATCGGTGCTGAGGCCATAAAGGGAACCGATGTGGTCAAGGTGGCAGCTGCATCGCTTGAGCAGACGGACCTTAATTTTATTGGCAATGTTGAGGGAACGGACATCTTCATGGATACGGTGGATGTCGTGGTTTGTGACGGGTTTGTGGGAAATGTGGCGCTCAAGGCCATGGAAGGCGCGGCCCACTTCATTCTGCATCATTTGCGTCATGAACTGAGCGGAAGCCTGAGCGCCAGGACCGGCATGCTGCTGAGCAGAGGTGCAATTCGGCGTTTCAAATCCGACATTGATCCCGCCGAACATAACGGCGCTCCCTTGCTGGGGCTGAACGGAATCGTGGTTAAAAGTCACGGCTCGGCCGACGCGCGCGCCTTTGCCAATGCGGTTATGGGGGCCAGACGCGAAATTGAGGCGGGCCTGAGCAGTCGCATCATTAAAGCCATGAATCAGTGGGTGACGGACTGATGCCACGAAACGTGCATATCACCGGCGTGGGTGGATATCTCCCCGAGCGAGTGCTAGCCAACCGGGATCTCGAATCCATTGTGGACACCACGGACGCCTGGATATTCGAGCGTACCGGCATCCGGGAACGGCATATCATCGCGGAGAATCAACATACATCCGATCTTGCCGTGGAAGCGGCAAGACAGGCGCTGGAGAATGCCGGATTGTCCGCATCGGATATGGATGCACTGGTGGTAGCAACCACGACGCCGGACATGATCTTTCCTTCCACAGCCGCCATTGTTCAGGCCAAGCTGGGCACGGCGGGATTTCCGGTCTGGGATATCCAGGCGGTATGCTCGGGTTTTGTCTACGGCCTGGCGCAAATTACCGCTATGATACAGGCGGGTATGTTCAATCGCGTGCTTTTGATCGGGGCTGAATCCATGTCCCGCATCCTGGACTGGAAGGACCGCTCGACATGCGTACTGTTTGGCGATGGCGCCGGCGCCGTGGTACTTGAATACCGTGAGGAGCGGGGGGGTGTGATCGGTTCCGTACTGCACGCGGACGGCTCCCACCGTCCCCTGCTGATGGCGGAGCATCCGCACCCGGGCGCAAGCCCTGATATGCCGGACATGACTGTCGATGCGGCGGGCGTCGCCGCCATTGAAATGCGCGGCAACGAAGTCTTTCGTATCGCGGTCGGCAAGCTGGAGGAGGTTGTCGGAGAGGTGCTGGCGAACTGTGATTATGAGCCATCCGATGTGGACTGGCTGATTCCTCACCAGGCCAATATCCGTATCATCCATGCGACGGCCAGAAAACTGAAGCTGGCGCTGGAACGCATCGCCGTCACGGTGGACAGGCATGCCAATACTTCGTCCGCCAGCGTGCCGCTCGCATTGAACAGCTATTATCGGGAAGGAAAACTCAATAAGGGGCAGTTGTTGCTGTTCGAGGCCTTCGGCGCCGGTTTTGTCTGGGGCGCGAATCTTTTGCGCTGGACGAAGGAGTAGGGCTTGATCGCATTCCTGTTTCCGGGCCAGGGCTCCCAGTCCCAGGGTATGCTGGGTGATTTCATGCAGGCCGAGACGATTGTGGCCGATACCTTTGCGGAAGCCTCGGATATCCTTGGCTACGACATGGCAGGACTTGTCCGGGAGAATCCGCGGAACAGACTTAACCGCACGGAATACACCCAGCCCGCACTGCTTACGGCTTCCACGGCCCTGCTCCGTCTGTGGCGCCGGAAGGGTGGGGCGCAGGCCGCTCACGTGGCCGGACACAGTCTGGGTGAATATTCCGCCCTGGTTGCCGCCGGCAGCATGGCGTTTTCCAACGCGGTGGCGCTGGTGGCGTTCCGGGGCAATGCCATGCGCGATGCAGTACCGGAAGGTGCGGGCAGGATGGCGGCGATTCTGGGTTTGCAGGATGCGCGTGTACAATCCCTGTGCGCCGAGGCATCAACGGATACGGGAAAAGTCTGGCCGGCCAATTACAACTGCCCCGGGCAGGTTGTGGTGGCCGGGCATGCCGCTGCCGTAGACCGGTTGATGGTGCTGGCTACAGCCGCTGGCGCACGACGCACACTGACCCTGCAGGTGAGCGCGCCTTCACATACGCCATTAATGGGTCCGGCGGCGGATGCCATACGGGAGCGCTTGCGGGATGTTGAGCTGAAGGCGCCGGAAATACCGGTGTGGAGCAATGCCATGGCCGCGCCCATGCAGGATGTGACGGCTATTCGTACGGCTCTGGTGCGTCAGTTAACAGCGCCGGTGCGATGGACGGAGATTATTCAGAAGATGCATCAGGCCGGTGTGAAAAACGCCGTGGAAATGGGCTCCGGCAAGGTACTGGGCGGTATCGTGCGTCGTATTGAGCGGGATATTGGGGTGTTTGCCGTTGATACGCCCGCGGACATGGCAAAAGCCATGGAACAACTTTCGGGAGAGCAGGCATGAATCAGACAACGAATGTTGCGCTGGTCACCGGCGCCAGCAGGGGGATCGGCTTTGCTATTGCCGATAAACTGGCCAGCCTTGGCTACAGGCTGGCCATTTGTGGTACCCGCGATGACACCATCAGGCAGGCGGCGGACAGGCTGGTGGCGCAACACAAAACGGATATAAGAGCTGCGGCGGTGGATGTGTCGGACAAGGATGCAATCCAGTCATTCGTTCGTGATACGGCCGGGACATTCGGCAGGCTGGATGTGCTGGTAAACAATGCCGGTATCGCGCGCGATAATATCTCCATGCGCATGAAGCAGGAGGAATGGCAACAGGTGCTGGATACCAATCTGTCGTCCGTATTCTACGCATCCCAGGTGGCGCTTAAAGCCATGATGAAGGCCCGCTACGGCCGTATCATCAACATATCCTCGGTCGTGGCTTCCATGGGCAATCCCGGCCAGCTGAATTATTGCGCCAGCAAGGGAGGCATTGATGCCATGACTCGTTCTCTGGCCAGGGAAGTCGGTTCCCGTGGTATCACCGTAAATGCGGTGGCGCCGGGGTTTATTGCCACGGACATGACGGCGGAACTGGGGGATGAGGCGCGGAAAAATCTCACCGACCAGGTGCCGCTGGGCCGGCTTGGCCAGCCGGCGGATGTCGCCGGTGCCGTTGCCTTTCTGGCCAGCGATTCGGCCGCCTATATTACGGGCCAGATTTTGCACGTTAACGGTGGCATGTATATGTAATACCGATGCTCGTGGATGGACTGAATATTTATGAATGCCGTGTCTTGCAATAGCGGCTTGTGCAAGACGACAGGCTATGATAGAAGCCGCATCAATCCGAAGCAGGGAGGACTGAATGTCTGCAGAAATTGAAGCCAAGGTTATCAAGATTGTTGCCGATCAACTGAACGTTGATGAAAGTGAGATCAATCCCGACTCTTCCTTTGTGGATGATCTGGGCGCCGATTCGCTGGATACGGTCGAGCTGGTCATGGCGTTTGAGGAAGAATTCGGCATTGAAATTCCGGATGAGGATGCCGAGAAGATTCAAAGCGTACAGAACGCCATCGATTATATCGCCGCCAAGGCCGAATAGAAGCCGATGTCACGACGCGTGGTCGTGACCGGTATCGGGTTGGTAACGCCGCTCGGTACAGGTACTGAAAAAACCTGGGGAAATCTCATTGCCGGAAAATCCGGCATCAGGCGCATTACGCGCTTTGACGCCGTGGCTGCCGGCATGCCCTGCACCATTGCCGGTGAAGTGCCGGATTTTAATGTTGAAGACTGGATAAACCGGAAAGATGCCCGCAAGATGGACACGTTTATCCAGTATGGCATTGCCGCGGCGCAGATGGCCCTGGCAAAGTCCGGGTTTGATATTTCCGAGGAAAACGCCAACCGCGTGGGTGTCGTGATTGGTGCCGGCATAGGCGGTCTGCCGGCGATTGAAACAACGGTACGTGCCTACGATGCCGGCGGCCCCAGGAAAATTTCGCCTTTTTTTATCACCCGTTCCATTATCAATATGACCTCGGGCTGGGTTTCCATGCTGACGGGAGCCAAGGGACCGAATTCGGCGACGGTCACCGCCTGCGCTACGGGTACGCATGCCATCGGCGATGCCTATGAAATCATTCGTCGCGGACAGGCGGATGCCATGATCGCCGGCGGCGCCGAGTCCTGTGTATGTACGACCGGTATCGGTGGTTTTTGTGCCGCCAAGGCGCTTTCCACCCGTAATGACGAGCCGGAGCGGGCCTCGCGTCCCTGGGATGTGGATCGTGACGGCTTTATACTGAGTGAAGGTTCAGGTGTACTGATGCTGGAGTCACTTGATTCCGCCAGCGGGCGTGGCGCCGAGATTGTTGCCGAGGTAGCGGGTTATGGCATGTCCGGCGACGCCTATCATATTACGGCGCCGGCGCCGTGCGGCGAGGGCGGGGCGCGCTGCATGCGGGCGGCTCTCGATTCCGCACAGATGAATCCCGGGGATATCGACTATGTCAATGCGCATGGCACTTCGACACCGGCCGGAGACCTTGGGGAAGCGCAGGGCATCAAGTCCGTGTTCGGCGCCCACGCCAGCAGGCTGATGGTTTCATCCACGAAATCCATGACCGGCCATCTGCTGGGTGCGGCAGGCGGTGTGGAAGCGGCGTTTTCAGCCCTGGCAGTTTACCACGGCGTTGTGCCGCCAACGATTAATCTGGATCATCAGGATCCGGAATGTGATCTGGACTTTGTACCCCACACGGCCCGCGATGCCAACCTTCGCGCCGTTATTTCCAATTCATTCGGCTTCGGTGGCACAAACGCCTCCCTGCTTCTGAAGAAGTTCAGTTAGTCTCTTACCCGCAAAACATGATGCAAAAACGTGAATACATGCGAATGAACGCCAATAAAGGGAAAGATGCGTAAAATAATTCCCTGTCTGGTTTCGACAACGCCGGCTTAGGACCTGTCGTCAATTACCGCAGCACAACACCGGCATGAAGCCGATGGCCCCGCATTACCGCAAGATATCCTGGCCGGAAAAGCTGAACGGTGCGTATGAATGCTTTGCCGCCCAGCCCCGGCAATTTTCCGCCATACTGGAAGATCCAACCGGGAAGGGAACGGCATGGCTGGCTTCACGGCAGGGTAAATCATTCTGTTTTGATGAGCACTCCGGCGAGTCTACGGATATTTTCACGGCATGGAGAAACATCCTTTTCTCCTTGAAGGTTGATCCTGATATTGTCGGTATCCGCTGCCTGCTATACGCGGCTTACGAAGCCGCGGGGCTGATTGAGCGGCTGCCGGAAGCCGGAAGCCGACCGGGTCCGTTGCTGTATCTGCTGTTACCGGACTGGAGCATGGGTTTTGACCGCCGGCATCGGTGCATCCATCTGTGCTCTACAAAGGGTGAGCAGATGCTGGATACGCTGGAAGTGATGCTCGGGCGGACTCATCCATCAATGGATATGCCTGAGCCCGTCATGAAAAATGTCCACGGGGGAGATGCCGCCACATATATAGCGGCGGTTCGGCGGGTCAGGGAATACATTCGGGCCGGGGATGTCTTTCAGGCCAATATCGCCCGGTTCTGGCAGACTGATTTTCCCGATGGTCTGGGACCAAGCCTGTTTGGCCGTTTGCGCCGGGTCAATCCGGCGCCTTTCTCGGGCTGGATGCATATCGAAAGCGGGCAAGGGCCGATGCAGATCATTTCCGCCTCGCCGGAACGCCTGTTTCGTCTGGACCGGGACGGATGGCTGGAAACCCGGCCCATTGCCGGTACGCGTAGACGTGGTACGGGAGAAGGAGACCTTGCACTGCGAAAAGAGATGTTGCTGTCGGAAAAGGAAAGGGCCGAGCATATTATGCTGGTGGACCTGGAGCGCAATGATCTGGGGCGGGTGTGCCGGCCCGGCACGGTGGAAGTCAATGAGCGTATGACGGTGGAGTCCTACGCCACGGTGCAGCATATTGTCTCCAATGTGCGCGGACGACTGGCTAAGGAAAGAGATATGATAGATATTTTCCGGGCTATGTTCCCCGGCGGCACGATTACGGGCTGCCCCAAAGTGCGCTGCATGGAAATTATTCACGAGCTGGAAGGGCGGGCGAGGGGACCCTACACCGGAGGCATCGCCTTGATGACATGGAACGGCGCAGTTGACATGAATATTCTTATCCGCACGTTCTGGCTGTACCAGGGGAGACTGAACTGGGCCGCGGGTGCGGGCATTGTCGCCGATTCCGAGCCTTCCTTTGAACTTGCCGAAACGGAGCACAAGGCCGCGGGGCTGATGCGCGTATTCGGCCCGGATTTTTTGTGAACAGTCAATGAATGTACGGAAAAATATGGGGCCAAACCGCTTCCTGCGTATCATCAACCGCATCTATTGCCGTTTATGGCACCGGCAGTCCGAACGGATCCGTATCTTACCTGACGGGCCGCTGATCCTGGTCGGCAATCACCGCTCCGGCCTGGATCCGCTGCTCGTGCTCGCGGCGGTCAATCGCCCCCTTTGCTTCCTGATGGCCCGGGAATATTACCGGCGTATGTGGTATCTGCGCTGGCTGTTTCATCTCGGGGGGGCGATTCCGGTTAACCCCGGCGGTGCTAATCGCCATGCACTTGCTGCCGCCATCGAAGCCGTGCAGTGTGGAAATGCCCTGTGCCTTTTCCCTGAAGGCGAGGCGAATCCCGACGTACCGCTACAACGAGTCTTACCCGGCGCCGTCATCCTGGCCATGGAAAGCGGTGCCCCGATCCTCCCGTTTCGCGTCACCGGTGTCTGGCCGTTTGACCACCGGCACATCTGGCGCGCATTTTTTCGTCGTGGCCGGGCATCCGTTCACTTTGGCGAACCAATCCATTTGCCGGAGAATGCGTGTGGAAAGAAGGCTGTGCGTTACTGGACGGAAAAGATGAAGCAGGCCATTATCGGCATAAAGTAGAGAGAAAAAACAGGGGAGACACCTTCGTGCAATATCCGGATTAAATCGTCAGATTCGAGGTCCCGTCAAGGCCACCGGAGAGTTTATCAATATCCGACTTGTCGTCATTTCCGTCTTCCAGTTTCCCCATTTTGATTTTCAGGCGCAGGTCATTGATGGCATCGGCATGGCGCAGCGCCTCTTCTTCGCTGATGCGCCCCGCCCGCCATAACGCCAGAAGATGCTGATCAAAGGTCTGCATACCGTATGTTTCGCCTTCGGCCATGGCCTCCTTGATTTTCAGGGGTTCACCTTTCATGATCAAATCACTGATCCTGGGCGTATTAATCATGATTTCCACGGCCGGGATGCGCTGCCCGTCAATCGTCCGCACCAGCCGCTGGGAAAGAATCGCCCTGAGGTTCATGGCCAGGTTCAGCATCGCCTGAGCCTGCATTTCCTGGGGGAAGAAATTCAGGATGCGTTCAATCGCCTGATTGGCATTGTTGGCATGCAGGGTGGAAAGGCACAAATGGCCCGTGTCGGCAAACTCAATACCGTGCTCCATGATCTTGCGATCGCGAATCTCACCGATCAGTATGACATCGGGCGCCTGTCGAAGTGTGTTTTTCAGTGCGGTTTCATAGGCGATCGTATCGGTGCCCACCTCACGTTGCGTCACGACGCATTTCTTGTGTTCATGCACAAATTCGATGGGGTCCTCGATCGAAATAATATGTCCCGCCTGATTGCTGTTACGCCAGTCGATCATGGCCGCCAGTGAGGTGGACTTGCCGCAACCGGTCGCGCCCGCCATGATGACCAGGCCCCGTTTGCTCATGGCAATATCCTTGAACACCTTCGGTAAGCCGAGGTCATCAATGGTGGGTATGTGACTTTTGATCTGACGGATAACCATGCCCACGTTGCCGCGCTGGCGAAATATATTGACCCTGAAACGGCCGATGTCGGGATAGGCGAGGGCAAGATTCATTTCATAGTCCTCGGCAAAACCGGCGCGTTGCTTTTCGCTCATGCATGCATCGGCAAGCTGGGCACACTGGGCGGAATTGAGAGGCGCCTGCTTCAGCGGGTAAACAACGCCATTGATACGGAAGGCAGGGGGCAGCCCTGCCGTGATGTAGATATCGGAGGCATCTCGCTTGATCATCGCCATCAGCAATTGCTTGATGGAAGCTGTCTGGGTCGGTTCATTGGCGCTCATGATCTGTCCCCGCGGGTTCGTTGGCTGCAAGAATGCCAGCAATGGAAGAGCGTGTCTTCATTCATCCGGCGAATAATTTCTTGTTGCTGGCCTTGTCCATGGCGGCCTGGAGCGTAATTTTATGAGATTTTACCAGTTGCTGAAGATCGGCATCCAGTGTTTTCATGCCTTCCCGGCGGGAAGTCTGGAGCACGGAAATCATTTGTGGCACCTTGTTTTCGCGGATCAGGTTGCGTATGGCCGGTGTGCCCAGCATGATTTCATGCGCGGCTACGCGCCCGTTACCGTCGGTCGTCTTGATCAGGGTCTGGGAAATAACCGCTTGCAGGGATTCGGATAGCATGGCCCTCACCATCTCCTTCTCGGTCGCCGGAAAAACGTCAATCAAGCGGTCAATGGTTTTCGGGGCTGAAGACGTGTGCAGCGTGCCAAATACCAGATGTCCCGTTTCGGCGGCCGTCAGGGCCAGGCGGATGGTTTCAAGATCACGCAGTTCACCAACCAGAATAACGTCGGGATCTTCGCGCAGCGCACTTCTCAGCGCATTGGCAAAAGAGTGGGTCTGAGCACCCAGTTCACGCTGCGATATAAGGCATTTTTTTGATTTGTGGATAAATTCAATGGGATCCTCGATGGTAAGGATATGCCCGCATTCGTTTTCGTTGCGATAATCCACCATGGCGGCAAGGGTTGTGGATTTGCCGGAACCTGTCGGGCCCGTAACCAGACAGATGCCACGCGGCGTCTTGGCAATTTCCCTGAATATTTCCGGACATTGCAACTCGTCAAGCGTGACGACTTCCCTGGGAATGACGCGGAATGCGGCGCTCACGCCCCGGTGCTGCCAGTAAGCATTAACACGAAAACGGGCGATATCGCCAAGTGAAAAAGAGAAATCCAGTTCGAGGTTCTCCTCAAATGCCTTGCGCTGGGCGTCGGTCATGATGTCGTAAATCATAGTATGGACTTCACGGGGTTCGAGCGGCGGCAGCTTGATCCGGGTCATGTCACCGTGAATGCGGATCATGGGCGACTCTCCGGATGAGACATGCAGGTCGGATGCGCTACTCTTGACGGTAAAGGCCAGCAACTCGGATATATCCAATGAACCCTCCTTGTTTAGTCATGGCGATTTCTTTGGCAGCATAGGGGATAATCAAGTGAGGATGCAAGCCGCCATCGCCAATGCGCAATCATCTGCCTTGATACAACGTCGCATAATGTATA